>NZ_GG697128.1:512772-602236 GCF_000160575.1 Weissella paramesenteroides ATCC 33313 | reverse complement strand
CATGGTCTAGTTGGTTATGACGTTCGCCTGTCACGCGAAAGATCACGGGTTCGAATCCCGTTGTGACCGTTTCAAATTAAGTATTACATCACATTATAGGGGTATAGTTTAGCGGTAGAACAACGGTCTCCAAAACCGTCGGCGGGGGTTCGATTCCCTCTACCCCTGCCATGGCGGTAGTGGTGAAGTGGTTAACACACCGGTTTGTGGTTCCGGCACGCGTGGGTTCGATCCCCATCTACCGCCCTGAATTGATGTAATATTTAATATGATGCCGTTGTGGCGGAATTGGCAGACGCGCTGGACTCAAAATCCAGTTCCCGCAAGGGAGTATGGGTTCGACCCCCATCGACGGCATAACATACCCTAGGAATTCTTAAATTGAAGAATCCCTAGGGTTTTATTTTGTTATTTTATTAGAAAAATAAATTATAAAGTATTTAAAAAATTTTGGTTTATAATTAGTTGAATATAGAAGAAAAAGATAATAGGTGTCATACTGGCATAGTATGAATTTTAATTGAAGGGGATATAAATATGGCACATAGTCCAATTACTAGTGATACTCATCAACAATTAATGATAGATTTTGGTGTGGATGGCCCACAAGTTGGTGAAAAAAATATCTCATTAAAAGAGGGCTTTCTGGTACGAGATGAATCAGGAACAGAAAAGAACTATACACATTGGGATGTCATTCATCGTGCAGATGAAACTTATTGGTCACCTTTAGATGGTGATCGTAAGACACTGTATGATATCACAAGTTATGAAATTAAAAATAAAAAAAGTGATCAGTGGGTCAGTATTGGAGAATGGTTTGCTTCTGAAGAATTGTAGTAAATTATTATATGTGAAAGCGAGACAAAAGTCGTTTTGAAACCAGTGTGACACGTGATTTGCGCTAGTTTTTGTCGTAGCAAAGCGAAAGGCAGGAGTAGGTAGTGTCAATTGCGTTACATTGTGGCTTCAGACTTTTGGAACACGTTTATATTATAAAAATTACAAGCTTATAATTAATACAATTTTAGCAAGAAAAGTTTGGAACATTTTCTTTTGTTCTAAGCTTTATGAATGATGTATAAAAAAGCTCTGAATCGAATTTCGTAAGTTTTGGAAATGATGCCAACTTACGAGGCTCGTTCAGAGCTTTTTTACATGAAAAAATTATTTATATTTTTGATTGATTCGTATAGGTTTAAAAAGATTTATAAACAGTACTAAACAGCAAATAATAACACCAAGCAGAAAACTGATTTTACCAATATGGCTGCCAGGAGTGTGATAGTAGAGTCTTATATTATTTTTACCTACAGATAGTGGAATACCAATAAATCCATTACCAAGTTTAATTAAATTAGCATGATTTCCTTTGATGCGCCAACCATCACTATAAGGAATAGTGGTTGCAAGTATTTTAGGATTATTAACAGTAACAGATGTTGTTAATTTATTATTTCCAATTTTGTAACTTGGGGCTGTATTTTTAATGTGTTTTGCGACTTTATTAAACCGATTGTCAGTAGGAATGGCTTTAATTTGTACATCAAAGTCGTACTGTCCAACTTTATTAAAAGTAAGTGGAATAAAGGCTTTCTTATTTATGTTACTAGCCTGTCCAAGATTCAATGTAATAGTAGTCTGTGGATTATAAAATGATAAGTTTGACTGCCCAGTTTGTGTAAATGTATTTACCTTATTGTTGTAAGTAGTTGAGATAGTATAATTACCGGTTTCTTTACCCATACTGCTAAAGTGTGTTTTGTACCAGTTCCAAGTAAATGCTTGACTATTGTATTGACGATCAATTAATTTTTGTGCATTTCTTGCATCTTGGACATGCTTATATCGATACTGATTCAAAGCGACATGTTGCTGTTGTTTCAACGTGTATGGTTTAAAATGTAAGTTCGATATTTCTAAGTGCAATTCTGTACCTTTCAATGCCTTAGAAGGGCTAAGGTAGAATCCAGTAGGTAACCAATCTGCATTTGTTTTATAAGTGATATGCTGTGTTTTCTTTGCTTTTTTTGTTAAATCAGTCCTAATTTGACCAGTAACAACCTGTTCACCAAATTTTGATTTATCGGTAGATGAATGATTAGTTAAAACCACACTGTCTGCTAGAGTAGCTTCTTTCTCAGTCGGTGACAATGTAGCATAGTTTTTTTTACTGAGATAGTATTTTGGAAAATACAATAACGGATATGCATTGTTTGATTGAGTAACTGACTGTCCATTAATAATTTGATTGGTTTGTGTTTGGTATGAGTTCGGTGTTAAAGTACCCGGATTTTCAAATCGTTTTGAGATACCTAATACGTTACTAAGAACATTACGAGAATCAAGATTACCAGTGATGTCGTTAGGATTAGCTGAATTGATAGCAAGTGCGCTTAATCCCTTACTAACTGAACCATTCTGCAATGACCAGTAGCTTTCAGCATTATTTAAAGTGCTAAGAAGTGGTAGGTTTGTTGCAGGAGCAATTCCAGTCGCGTTATTTAATTGATTATCGACATAAGATCGTATAACTTGTTTTGAATCTGTATTCGAATAATTTTTTTGTTGATTCATCAATTGTTTAACTACTTTATTGGGTAATAAATCTGTCGCATTTGGATTTGTATTACTTGTATGATTACGAGTTACCAAGAAAAATGAATTAACGATAATTAATAGAACTAACCATACTGGTTTAAGGAAAATATTTGATTGTATCGTCCAGATTAAGGCTAATGAAGCAAAATACAAAGCAATCATCATACCATAGCGACTGTTTAAGTTAAAATTACTGATAATGAATAGAGACAGACCGGAAATTAGACCAGTCATAAAGAACCAAAAATAATCGCGTTTAGTTAAAGTATCCAACTGATTCATCAGATGTAAAACCATACAGCTAATAGGTAATGACAATAGGAATATCCAACGATTAGATGGTGAAGAACCACCATTTAACATTGCTGCAAATATTGGTAAACACAAGCCAATTAAACAGAATGACCATAGCCAATTAAATAATTGATATTTATGCCAACGACGCAACCCAAATATCACAGCCATGATACTAATGGCTGTAAAACCACCAGTTAACCAAAAAGATGGGGTGGTTTGATTGGCAATTAGATTACCGGGCAATGCAAAATAGTAATAGGCAGGATAGGCAAATAGTCCATTAGCAATTTGACTGTTTGATCGTGCAGAAGTGAATACGGCATCAATGCTAGGAAAAAGTAATGGTGCAGCAAGCAAAGTAGCAAGCAGACCAGAAAACAGCAGTTTAATATGTGCCAACCAGTTTGACCAAGCATGACTTTGGATTTGATAACCGATCCAATAAATAGCTAGACCAATCATTAACATAAAGGCAAAATAAAAATTATTCCATAGTGTCCAGAAAAGCATCACTGTTAAGAAGGTATATTTTTGTTTAGATAAAGCGACATTTAATGCCAGGACAAGTAGTGGAAAAATAATTAATGGGTTAATAAAAAAAGGATGCTCAAATGCTGAGAATGCGGTGTATCCAGAAAAAACATAGCCAAATACGGCAATTTGATAGTGCCATGTTGGACGATTTTTAAACCAAGATTGTGCGGCAACCAAGAATGAAATACCGGCTAAATAGAGTCGCACAATGATCATAAAGTTGTAATAAGTGATTAGATGGGACTTAGAGATAAAGGCAGCCCCGTAACTAAATATATCGCCTAAAGTATAATAAGAAAAAGTTTGATAATAGTCTGCTCCCAAACCAATATGCCATTGCCAACTTGTTGGCAGCGTGTGATGCTGAATAATATTTTTTAAATCTTCTTGCCAACGCACTAATGCTGGAAAATGTTGCGCAATACCATCTGATTGCCAAATTAGAGACGTATCTGTGAAGTAGTAAGGTGCAAAAATAAATATTGATAAAATTCCAAACAGCATTGTATAGGTGATAATTGGTCGTATAGACCATTTCAACCGGGATTGCATATTTCATACCTCCAAAAGACTATCAACGTATTATAGCATTTTCAGTTGCTTTGAAGGTTTAAACTGGAAATTCCAGGATTGTTTCAGTATGATAAAAACCGAAATAGTAATTAGAAAAATAAATAATTTAAAGTAAGTGTGTAACCGTTTACAGATTGTGAAAGATAGTCTATAATTACACGAGTACATGTTATCTTTGTACTTTGGAATTATTATATAAATAAGGAGCGTGGCAATTATGGTAAATTTCATTATTGCTAGTCATGGTGAATTTGCTGCGGGTATCCGACAGTCAGGTCAGATGATTTTTGGTGAGCAAGAGAATGTTCAAGTTGTAACATTCATGCCCAACGAAGGTCCAGAAGATTTGATGAAGAAGTTTGAGGATGCTCTTGCAACATTTGAACCTGAGGGACAAGTATTGTTCCTCGTTGATTTGTGGGGTGGATCACCGTTTAACGCTGCATCTCGTATTCAAGCCTTGCATGAGGATCGTATGGCCATCATCACAGGGTTAAACTTACCAATGTTAGTAGAGGCTTATGGGGCCCGTTTCACAATGGAAACAGCTGCTGAAATTGCAAGTTACTTGATGCCAGTTGCACGAGATGGTGTAAAGACCTTACCAGAAACTGAAGAACCAGCACCAGTCGCTGCAGATTCTACAGAAGATGATCAACCAGTTGTTGAGGCTGGAGACATCAATAAGGTTATCCATTCAGGTTCTGCAACAATGGATGTTCGTTTAGCACGTATCGACTCACGTCTATTACATGGGCAAGTGGCAACAGCATGGACAAAGTCTGTGTCACCAAACCGTATTATTGTTGTTTCGGATGGTGTGTCAAAAGATGAACTACGTAAGACATTGCTTGTTCAAGCAGCACCAGTTGGTGTAAAGGTTAATGTTGTTCCTATTCAAAAATTAGTGGATATCTGGGATGATCCACGATTTGCTTCAGTGAAGGCTTTGCTATTGTTTGAAACACCACAAGATGTTGCGAAAGCAGTTGAGGGTGGTGTTAAATTAGGTGAAGTTAACATTGGTTCAATGTCTCATTCAGAAGGTAAGCGCATGTTAACAAATGCGGTTGCTGTTGATGATGAGGATGTAAAGACATTAGAATATCTACGTGATCAAGGTATCACTTTTGATGTTCGTAAAGTGCCTGCCGATCAAGGTAAAGATGTCTTTGACTTATTAAAGAAGTCATAATTTGTTATTAATTAAATAGTAGAGAAATTATTCGGGAGGATAACGCATGATTTCAGCGTTTTTCGTAGTTCTATTTGCATTCCTAGCTGGAATGGATGGAATTTTAGATGAGTTCCAATTCCACCAACCATTAGTTGCTGCAACTCTAATTGGGTTAGCTAATGGTCACTTAACTGAAGGAATTATCCTTGGTGGAACGTTGCAAATGCTTGCCCTAGGTTGGATGAACATTGGTGCCGCTGTTGCACCGGATGCTGCTTTGGCATCTGCAGTTTCAGCATATCTTGTAACCGGTCCAGCACAAGTTAGTGTTGATACTGGTATGGCGATTGCTATTCCTTTGGCTGTTGCCGGTCAAGTTTTGACGATTGGTGTTCGTACAATTACGGTTGCCTTGGCTCACGTTGCTGATAAGCAAGCTGAAAAGGGTAGCCTACGTGGAGTTGAAGCAATTCACTGGACAGCCTTGATTATTCAAGGTTTGCGTATCACAATTCCAGTGATTATTGTTATGGCTGTTGGTGCTGGTCCAGTTAATGATGCTTTGAACGCAATTCCAGATGTAATTACAAAGGGATTGGCTGTTGCTGGTGGATTCATCGTTGTTGTTGGATATGCCATGGTTATTAACATGATGGCAACTGCCGAACTTTGGCCATTCTTCTTCTTAGGATTTGCATTGTCAGCTGTTACAGAATTGAACTTGATTGCCATGGGTATGATTGGTCTTGTATTGGCTTTGATCTACCTACAATTGTCTCCAAAGTTTAATGGTGGCTCAGGCAAGGGTGGTTCAAACAGTTCAAATGGTGATCCAATCGACGCCATTTTAGATAATTACTAAGCTTGGAGGATAGTACATCATGAGTGAAAATGAAAAAGTCGAAGTTCACTTGACTAAGGGTGATCTTGTTAATACTTGGTGGCGTTCAACTTTCTTGCAAGCTTCATGGAATTATGAACGTATGCAGAACGTTGGTTGGGCATTCGCAATGATTCCTGGTATCCGTCGTTTGTACAAGACGAAGGAAGACCGTGCTGATGCTATGAAGCGTCACTTGGAATTCTTTAATACACATCCATATGTGGCTTCACCAATCTTGGGTGTTGAGCTTGCTATGGAAGAGCAACGTGCTAACGGTGCAGAAATTAATGACGAAGCCATAAACGGTGTTAAGGTCGGAATGATGGGACCTTTGGCTGGTGTTGGAGACCCTATTTTCTGGGGAACAATGCGTCCCGTTCTTGGAGCGTTTGCCGCTGGTATGGCGCAAGGTGGCTCAGTTTTGGGTCCAATTATCTTCTTCGTTGTTTGGAACTTGATTCGTATGTTGTTCCTATGGTACACACAACAATTAGGTTATAAAGAAGGTACAAACATTACACAAGATTTGGCTGGTGGTGCCATGCAAAAGATTACCACTGGTGCTTCAATCTTGGGTATGTTTATCATGGGTGTTTTGGTTCCTCGTTGGACAACGATGAACTTCCCAGTTGTTATGTCAAAGGTTAAGGTACAAGATGGTGCTGCTGCTGATATTCCTGGCCTAGCAAAAGCTATCAATGGTGGTCATGTTTCTGCCTCAAAGATTGCTGATGTTGTTGGTCAAATTCAAGGTGGTCAATCACTTTCTGCTTACAAAGTAACAACTTTGCAAGATACATTGGATCAATTGTTGCCTGGTTTGGCACCATTGTTGTTGATGTTCATTGTTTTGTGGATGCTACGTAAGCGCGTATCACCAATCACAATTATCTTTGGATTGTTCATTGTTGGTATCTTGGCATACGCCTTCGGTATTATGGCATAATACAATTTGAAAGAAATTTGTTAAAATAAAAGATGAGGCAGCGATAATGCTGGCCCATCTTTTTTTATATAAAATAGGAGAATGATAATGGCTCAGGCATTAAATTCAAAAATATTATTATCAGGAAATGCAAATGCGATGATGTCACCAGTTAATATTCAACAAGGAAAAATGTATTATGGTGATCGTGGCATGGAATTCCGAGCAAATACACGCGGAGGATATATTCAAATACCCTGGAAAAGCGTTAAATCAGTCAGTATGGAAATTATTTTGAAATTTTACTATCGTGGTTTTTTTGTTACGACTACCGATGGTAAAACATTTGAATTTGTTGGTGGTAAGGCGAAGCAAGCCGTCAATGTATTCCGAGACCATTTAAAACCTGAACAAATTATGCGTCGTAAAGGGGTAATGGAACGTAAACGCAAGTGATTTGTGCTAAAATGAGCAAGGGAGGGATGAGCAATGAAAACTTTACATTTATATGTAGTGCGTCATGGCAAGACGTACTTTAATCGTTATAATAAGTTACAGGGTTGGGGAAATTCGCCATTAGTGGCTTCTGGTATTCAAGATGCACACCAAGCTGGTCAAAAACTATCTCAGGTGCATTTTAAAGCGGCTTATTGTTCTGATACAACTAGAGCAATGGATACCGCAAAGATTATTCTAGAGGAAAACAAAAATAGTCGAGAAATTAGTTTAATTACAGATGCCAAATTTCGTGAAGAGTTTTATGGCAGCTTTGAAGGTACCAATATGGATGCTGCTTGGACAAGTGCCGGAGCACCAGTAGGGCTGCGGACTTATTCAGAAATTGTGGATAAATATGATGTTGATAAAACGAAAGATTTGTTAAAAGAAGCTGATCCATGGCATGATGCCGAAAATAGTGAAGAATTTTGGCAACGTGTTTTAGCCGGTTTCAAACGAATATTGACTAATCCAGTATTAGATGATGGCGATAATGTATTATTGATCAGCCATGGTAATTCACTGATTTCTTTAGCTGATCGCTTTGGTGAAGGTAAAATTGCAGTTCATGAACGTCCTGCTAATGGGTCGATTTCTCAAATGGAATTGAGCAAGGATGGTCTGACAATTCTTACCTATAATAACGAGCCAGTAAAAGATTAATTTTTAAAGAATTGAAGATGCAGAATGTCAGTAAGATGTTCTGCGTTTTTTAATTACATACGGAATAACTCTCTATGACATGATATACTTATTGACGTCATAAAAGGAGGCAGTAAAATGGGCCGTAAGAAAAATATACCAATTGGAGCTGCAGTTGTTATTGTGGGTCTTTTATTTTTACAGCAAACAGGGCTAATAAATATTGATGATCTGACTGATCATTCTAATCAGCAAATATCTTCATCATCGAGTGTAAAAAGAACTGTGAATGTTAAAGATGGTGTTGATTATGGCACAGTATCTGATACTCATCCAAGTGAGTCATTAGCTAAAACAGTATTAACGGATGATGTTGTTAGACAATTAAATGCTAATAAAGTCTCGTTTAATTCTGCTGGAGCATATATAGTCAATGATAATCAGACTAATTTGAATGCTGCAGTAAACGTTGCACCTTATGTACAATTAGCACAACAAGATAGTCTTGGTCGGCCAGGAAGGGCAGATGCATTTTTAAATAGAAGCAGCCGTGAGTATCAATCTAGAGCTGATACGGGCAATGCTAAAACTATTGATCCTGTGGGATGGCATCAATCTATGATTGGTGGACGATATAATACCCTCTATAATCGAGGTCATTTAATCGGCTATGCTTTGGCAGGTAGTATAAGATCATTTGATCCATCAGAAGCCAATGCACAGAATATAGCCACACAAACAGCTTGGGCTAATCAAGCATCAAATGGTAATTCTGAAAATACAGGACAAAACTATTATGAAACGCTTGTTCGAAAAGCTTTAGATAGTAATCGGACGGTGCGATACCGAGTCACGCCTATCTATGTTGGTAATGATCTGGTGCCATCAGGAAATCATATGGAAGCAAAATCCAAAGATGGAAAGTTACAGTTTAATGTTTTTATCCCTAATGTAGAACCTGGTGTCAAAATAGATTATGCTACTGGTGAAAGTGCAGTGGTTAAATAATTTAAAGATGTCTATACAATAGAGTCATTGGTCTATAAATTTTTCAGTAGACCTATGGCTCTATTTGTTTGAACAAGCAATTTTACGCACAAAAGCCAGATTGTTTTTCCAATGAAAAAATGTATAATTAATTTTTAATGGGATATTAATTTTAGTGAAGTGTGGAGGGGTAGAAGTGAAAAAATCTTTTGGCATCATTGGGGGAATGGGTACGATAGCTACCGAAAATTTTGTACATATCATCAATGAATTGACTGTTACACATAAAGATCAAGATTATTTAGATTATATTGTTTTTAATCATGCATCAATTCCGGATCGAACAGCTTATATATCTGATCATACAAAGCAAAATCCGTTGCCCTTTTTAGCATCAGACGTTGAAAAATTGAATTATCTTGGCGTGTCATTTATTGTAATAACTTGTAATACCGCACATTATTTTTTACCAGAGTTGCAAAAGCAGTCAGAGGTACCAATTTTTAGTATGCCTGAACTAGCTGTGAAAGCTTGTAAAAAAGAAACCAATAAGAGTATTAGAGTTGGCATTATGGCTACAAATGGAACGATTTCAGCAGGTATCTATCAAAAGGCATTAATTGGGAAAAACGTCACTCCGGTGATACCTGATGAATATCAACAGAACTTGGTTATGTCATTGATCTATGAAGACATTAAAAATAGAAATTTTGTTGACCAGGAAAAGTATTATCAATTAATTGAATATTTTTTTGAAGAGTGTGAGTGTGATTACATTATTTTAGGATGTACTGAATTATCAGTTGCGCAAGAACAGACACACTATCCGTCTGAATATGTCATTGATGCGCAGTTTGAGTTGGCAAAATATGTTGTTAACCAGGTTAAGCAAGCAGGTTAATTGTTAGTGGGGGAAGTTTGATAAGATTTTTAAGAGGGAACTTTTTACATGATATTTGTTAAATGAACTTTTATACCTATTAAATTGGAGGAAAGTTTTAAATGTTGAATACAATTTTTCATATAGATGAAACGCAAAAATGGTCTGTCGTTATTTCAAATCTCAAACATCTACATGAATGGATGCAGAGCAATAACGAAAGTGGTGTTATTGAAGTGGTTGTCAATGGGGAAGCCATTTCTGACACAATAATTAATTCGAAGTAAAATTTAAGCGAATTATTCGAGATTGGCATTGATGTTAGAGCTTGCAAAAATTCAATGGATCAACGCGAAATTCAAGAAGATGATTTACAAAATCATGTGAAAGTAGTCCCTTCAGGAGTAGTTGAGCTAGCAATCAAACAACGCGATGGATTTGGGTATATTAAACCTTAATAAAACGCTACGTATGGTGTTGTTTGTAGATGGATAAAAATTGTGTAGCCCTTATAATTAAATTGTTTTATGGGGGTAAGTAAGAACTTTACAAACTGGGAGTTCACACCGTATAATTAAGACATACAAAAAAGCCTGCAAGGTATCGCACACCTTACAGACTACCGAGTTTGAGAATATTCTTTTTATAGAATTGCGCTGATTAGTCTTTACGGCTTATCAGCGTTTTTCTTTATCTCGTAGGCTTTTGCTAAGTTGATAGCAAACTTACCTAGAGCGCCTAACACAGATAGCCAGAGACACCATGCGAGCATACTCCCGTAGAATTTTGTATCATCATCACACCTCCCAAATTTGAGAATGTGTAAGGTATGGATATACTCACTAACTCGGATAGTTTCATTGAGTAGCTAACTCAAATTCACTACTTAATTATCATAATGGAAACGGATGAAGTTGTATATAGTAATTAGTATACAAAAATAGCCGTTAAACGTTGGTGTTTAGCGTTTTTTATTGTATAAAAGTGTTAATGTTTGTTACTATCGGTATTAATATAATTATATTGAGTTAGAGATATGGAGGTACTAACTGAATGACCGATAAGAACGCACAAACAGAAGCTAACAAGCGTTGGCAAGAAAAAACAAAGAGCATTCTAAGTATTTAAAGTATCGGAATACCGCACGATCATTCATCAGAAAGTTGGCGGCCAGAGATGAGCAAGGCAATTTGTACGAGGTTTTACATTTAACGTTACCCCATACTCATAAACCACCAAAGGCCTCATTTTTGTTAAAGGTCATATTTAAAGGCGATACAATATCACTTTATACAAACGATAGGGGGACAGATGAACATGATTGACTATGAAAAATTAGCTCAAAATCATAAAAAGTTTCGTTTACTTGGTATGGTAGGAAAATTGTAGGATATGCGTTTGATTATGACGATTCTGAAGATGAAGAAGATGGGCCGGCAACACTATCTCTAGATAACGAGACTGCCAATAGTAATGTTTATGAAGCTTACTTCATTCAAGACATTAAAGATTTAAAAGTATTAGATTAAATAAATTTACTGAAACGCTTGGTTATTATAACTAGGCGTTTTTATTAGCAATTGTTGTTAATTATTTATAATTTTCTACTATATGAATCTTTCATTGAATGCTGTTGCTGTAACTATTTCAGAGAGCTGATAACTGATTATTTTAATGGCAGGATGTAAGCAAGGAACGAGGCATCAAATACAATTCACTTGTCTACTGAAAAAGTAAATTTATTAAACAATTGAGAATGAGGTTATCAGAGCAATAAAAAACTGCTATTCAATCAAATTGTATTGATAAACAAAAAGCCCGTTGAGCGACTAAACTAACAATCGTTCAACAGACTAAAATTTGAATTCGGCACCAACCAAAACAGAAACGCCTTTAAATTAACGTTCATAGCGATTTATATATGAACCCGGGGGGAGTAAGTTAAAGTCCCACAAAGTCCGATATAAAGGCACTTAAGTTTCAGAAATACACATTAAAATACACATATTTGAGAATACCTAAGGGGTCTAACCACTTAAATACACAATAATCTAAAAATTAACCAGTGACGTAAATACGTCTGCTGTCTTTGCTTTGACTATTTCAGTCAGTCCACTGTAAACAGATAGGGTAGTTTGAACATCATCATGCCCTAATTGACATTGTAATTGTTTTATATTCATTCCTGCTTGAATAGCAAGGGTGGCATAAGTATGACGGAAACCATGAACTTTGATACGTGGCAAGTTAGCTTGTTTAGCTACTTGAATTAACCACAAACGCAATTTATTAACGTTCTGATAGCCCGTTAAGTCTCCATTAGTAAATCTATCCCAGTTGATTGCAAGCCACTAGCGAGCGTTAATTTAGCTTGTACAGCCTGCCAGTGGCGCAGAATTGCCAGCGTGGTGTTATCAACTTTAACATCACGTTTACCCGCTTTGGTTTTTGGTGGGTGGATCACCTCTTTTACGCCCGAACTAGTGACAAGGTTCTTAGTGATATGGATCAGATTATTTTTATAATCAATATCCGACCATTTGAGTGCTAACAATTCGCCACGCCTCATGCCTGTAAATGTCAGCGTACGAAACAGCGCATAAATTCTATACATATTGTCATCAGTACCATACAGTTTTTTAGCACTGCTCATGAACGTATTAAGCTGTTCGACTGTATAGAAGTCTAGCCTATCCGTAAATATGGGAGATGGTTTAGCTTTTGGCTTAACAATCTTATCAAATGGGTTTGTTTCGATTAAATCCATAACAACACATTGTGCAAGTGTTTGTTTTAACGGCATGAGATTTTTATTGTAATCATGTACAATGGTACTCAATTCATTTATAAATTGCTGTAAAATAGTGGGTGTAATCTCATCTACATAGCTATCTTTGAACCATTTAGCAACAAAGACACGGTTATCCATGAAACGAGTAACACGGAAGTAAGTTGTATCGGCTACTTTGGGCTTATAGGTAACTAACCACATCTCATAAGCATCACGTAACATTATTCCCTAATGTAAAAATACTAGTTGGTAGTAATTATAAAGTAATTGGTTTACATGATGTAGTTGGTATATCCGATCATACAAAATTTATAGAATATTTAATGGGTTTTAGTAAGTAATTATGAAATATCAGTCATTAAACAGTGTTGTTAAACAAATAGATGAAAAGAGGGCTAAGAATGCCCTAGTAAAATCAAGGTTACATAAGGCAATTAATAATTTGCAGAAATTAGATGAGATTACTTGGCTTTTGGATTATAATTTAAAATTACCAGAAAAAAATTGGTATCCTAAAGTTCAAGTTCTCTACGAAATATTGGCTTATTCTCTTGGCTTAAAAGTAAGGAATGTAGTAAATAGTGAAAGAAAGTCTGGACGTATTTCAATTTTTAATAAAAATAAACAAGATATTGTTTCTAAATTTAGAGTAGCAGGCATTCAAAAATTCCGTACTAGTGTACTTTTGAGAGCCACAGATCCTGTCGATGAAAACGAACGTAAAAATGATATTTGGGATAAAGCGTTTTCTGATTGGTGTGAGAGCATGCATGAATGGATTGATGAACAAAATGATAGATTGTCATCGGATGAAAGTGAAATCAGTAATGAGCAGTATTTTTTATCATCCTACAATACTGAACCGTCTGAATTTGTATTGCAAGTGGTAAGTGATTTAAATAATACAGATAAATTTAAATCAATAAGTTACGAAGAGGGAAATATTGACTCAATTTTTAAAAGAGTAGTAGTAATAGATTTATTTAATAGAAAATAAATTAACATAATTTTTTGATAATTACTGAAACTATAAATTTTTAGGAGAATTGGCTACGTATGAATTGGATTGATAATGTAAAAAAGAATATTTTCCCTTTAAGTATTGAAAAATATTCTTTGCATATAGCCTTGGAAGAATGGTATTTTGATCATATGGAAGATAATATTGAAGCTGATTCGACATGTCAGCTTTGTGACCATTTTCCCATAAGATATAAATTCTTAATTACTAACCATATTACGAAAAAACAATTGTATGTTGGAAGTGAATGTATATTACGTTTTGAAGATGAAAATTATAGTTTGAAAGATGAAAACGGTAATTTTGTTGATAACGATACACTAAATAATGCAAAAAATATTGCATTAAAAACTATGTTATTAGATTATCTTAGAACTGTAGATAGTCTTGACCCTAGAGATATTTTGGAGATTATTGAAAAAGATAAAAAACTATCTCCTAAGATGATTCCTATGTTTTATCGTCCATATAAGCATGCTGATGATAGTATGAAAAAAATAATGCGAAAATATCTTAAAGTTAATCTAAGAAAAAATGTTAATCAGCAACAATTACATGATTTCATCGACAATAATGAATGGCAGGCTGAATTCATACGTGAATTTATGACAACGCAGCAGATTGAAAAATATTTTTAAAATTTAAAAGTAAACATAATCCATCTTATTCAGATATGAATTAATTAATTTTCTATATTTATAGTATATATCTAGTATATAAAGAAAGAAAATACGGTAGATTTAATGTTGATTATGAAACGGGAGAAATTAAATCATAAATTGATTAGATAAAATTATGTATTTTAAAAGGAGGTATAAGACAGTGGATAAATTATGGATCGACTATTCAATATAAAAATTTGAATAGGGGGATAATAAAAATGACAATAAATTTTAGTACAATTAAGGATATTGATATTAAGCAATTAGAAAATTTATATAACGATGTTGGTTGGTTTGCGTATACTCAAGATTTGAAAGTATTAAAACAAGCTGTATTACAATCGTTAGATGTTATATCTGCTTGGGATAATGATAAGTTAGTAGGACTTATTAGAGTTGTTGGAGACGAATTAACGATTATGTATATACAAGATATACTTATTTTGAATGCTTATCAGAATAAGGGTATTGCAAGTGAATTATTGCAACAAATGTTAATTAAATATAATAATGTTCGACAAAAAGTTCTTTTAACTGAAGAAGCATCTGATGTTAGACATTTTTATGAAAAGAATGGATTTGAATCCTGTGACCAGGGGTCGTTAGTTGCGTTTGCTAAAATGAACTGAATTATAATTTTGAGAGTGGCATATGCCACTCTTTTTTTGGGTTTTACTGAACGAAAAAATGATAAATTTTTAAGTGAATTATCGCCCACTTTTTGGACTAATGTCAATGGTTAGTAGGAATTTTTGAAATTGCTGCCGTACCTGGTGTTATTATAATGGGAATTTTATCAGATAAGCTAAAAGGACAGCGTGCGTTAGTTTGTCTATGGTGTTTATTTGGATTAACTGCTTCATTACTAATTTATTTCTTTAGTACAAATCAAACTCTCATAACAATTGATTTGTTCTTTATGGGAACCTTGATTTATGCACCTGCAACACTTATTGGATTAATGATTAATGAAGCAGTTCCTAAATTTGCTGTTGGTGTTTCGACAGGTTTCATTGGCTTCTTCCAATACGTATTAGGAGAAGTTGGAGCAACCGCCTTAATTGGTATACTGGTTGATAAATTTGGATGACAAGCTAACTCTTCTGTTATTTTTATTGCCTTAGAATTAATATTTATTCTAACAATCTATTTGGTATTAAATGATCGCAAAATATTAGAACGTGAAAGTGCACTTAGCCAAAATATAAAAAGTTAATACAGACTATTAAGAGGTATTTATTCTTTCCTAAAATAAGTGTACTATGATCGATTTTTGGAAAGTAAAACATAATGTTTAATAGTTTTTATTCCGTTCACAGAACAATAGGGGCTGTAATTACAAAATCGCCCCTCGAAAAAGTTAATAAAATAACCCCCATTAACGATAATCACATTAATGGGGGCTATTTTTATGTTATTATATTTAATAACTACTCAATTTCGGCGGGTTGATGACTTCCCTTTCATCTCTAGTGAGCCACTTTCATAATGTGCCCAACAAGAATAAATTTCGACTATTTTGCTTTCATTATCAATTTTATAAACCACCCTGTGCTGACCATTAATTCAACGTGAATAATATCCAGCAGCTGGTGGTGTCAACTTCTCAAACGATTGAATCGCTAAATAAGGATCCGTTTGTAACACGGTAACGATATCTTCAAAAGATGAACGTAACGGACTTTTTAGTACCTTTTTCAAATCACTCTTTGCTGATTTCTTTATCTTGATACGCCACTCACTCATTATCTATCTCGGCAATCATATTCTCTAAATCAACTGACTCATCATTTTCTCGACTAAAAGCAATCGGCATTTGACCATTCATAAACAATGACAATGTCTCTTGCAAAGCATCATAATCTTTCTTACCAATTAATACCGCACTCTTACTAGTCTCGGCACCCGAAATAAATACAGGTGCTGAGTCACGATTAGTTTCTTTGATCAACGAAAATAGATTATCTCTTGCTTTAGTTGGTGTGATAATATCCATAACAATCGCCTCTTTTCTTAGCTTTCTCTTACTATAAGTATAACGTACGTTATCACGTACGTCAAAAAGGAGTTTCTCATGTTTCAACAAATCGACCTACAAATCAAAGACTCCGCCATCTTTCAAAGTCATGCCGATTATTTATGGGGTTTGCAGCAACTAAAGTGAAACAATCATTTTAGTTGCTATTTTTTGAAAGCGCTTTTTATTAGTGTTATAATCAGCCTATTAAATCATTAATAGGAGGAGACAACATGTCTATAAAAAATGTAACTGTTGCAGGTGGTGGTATTTTAGGTGGGCAAATTGCCTTTCAAAGTCAGTTCATGGGATTCAATGTTACGGTTTATGATGTCAATGATTCTGCTCTAAAACACTCTGAACAATTAATGACATCATATCCTGATATTTATAAAAATTTCTATGAAGATGGTCAAAAAGCGGATGAAGTTATTGAAAACATCCGCTTTAGTTCTAATCTAGCTGATGCTGTTCAGGACGCAGATCTAGTAATTGAGGCCATTCCAGAAAATGTCAACATTAAGAAGGATTTTTATAAGCAACTTTCGAGAGTTGCTCCCCAAAAAGCAATATTTGTTTCAAATTCTTCTACGCTCGTTCCATCTCAATTTGTTGACAGTGTTGATCGTCCAGAAAAATTTTTAGCCCTACATTTTGCTAACCAAATATGGGTTAACAATAATGCTGAAATTATGGGGCATGCGGGAACTGATGAGAAGTATATTGACGAACTTGTGAAATTTGCGAGAGATATCCGAATGGTCCCTTTTAAATTAAACAAGGAACAACATGGTTATATTCTAAATTCACTCTTAGTTCCATTTCTAGATGCGGGACAAAAACTATGGGCAAATGGTGTTTCCGATCCTCATACAATTGATAAAGCCTGGATGTTAGCAACGAAGGCCCCAATGGGACCGTTTGCAATATTAGATGTTGTTGGTTTACAGACACCCTATAATTTAGCTTTATCAAGGTCAGACACAGATGAAGAACAAGCCAAAATTGCTCGTTTGATAAAAGAAATGATCGATGAGGGACATACGGGATTGGCAGCAGGAAAGGGATTCTATGAATATCCTAACCCTGAATACCAACAAGAGTCATTTTTAAAATAAGAATGACATTAGCGTTTTTTAAATAGCGTATATCAACATAAAGCGTAGTAAAAGGAGACCATTATGCGATATTCTAACGGAAATTATGAAGCTTTTGCACGTCCAAGAAAGTCCAAAAATGTGGATCAAAAATCAGCGTATATTATTGGAGGAGGGCTGGCCGGATTGGCGACCGCTGTTTTCTTGGTGCGCGATGGACAAATGTCCGGGGAAAAAATTCATATATATGAGGAATTGCCTACTCCGGGTGGATCGTTAGATGGAGAAAAGCGTGCCAATATCGGCTTTGTGACACGTGGTGGTCGAGAAATGGAAAATCATTTTGAAACTATGTGGGACATGTATCGATCAATTCCTTCTTTAGAAATTGAAGACGCCTCTTACTTAGATGAATTTTATTGGCTAGATAAAGATGATCCAAATTCATCTAATACTCGCCTAATTTATAATCGTGGACAGCGCGTACCAACTGATGGCCTGTATACTTTGGATGAAAAATCTAAAGAATTAATAGATTTAGTTTTAACTCCTGAGTCAAAATTGGGTAAGACGACTATTGAGGAATTCTTCTCAAATGAGTTCTTTGAAAGTAACTTTTGGATGTACTGGGCAACTATGTTTGCTTTTGAAAAGTGGCATTCTGCAGTTGAGATGCGTCGATACACGATGCGATTTATTCATCATATTGATGGATTACCTGATTTTAGTGCCCTGAAGTTCAATAAGTACAATCAATATGACTCTATGGTTCTACCCATTATAAAGTATTTAGAGTCATACAATGTCGAATTCATCTATGATACACAAGTTAATAATGTTGTGGTAGATTTCGAAAATGACGAAAAAATTGCCAAAAAACTCGTGATCCAGGATGGTGATGATGTTAGCCTATCACGTGATGATCTTGTATTCGTTACAAATGGTTCTATTACAGAAAGTTCAACATACGGAAGCCATGATAAACCCGCTCCTATATCAAAAGAGTTGGGTGGTAGTTGGTCACTATGGAAGAATCTGGCAGAACAATCTAGTGATTTCGGTCATCCAGAAGTATTCTATGATAACCTACCTGAAAAAAGTTGGTTCGTATCAGCGACAGCCACTATAAAATCACCAGAAATTGAACCTTACATTGAACGTCTCACCAATCGTGATTTACATGATCACAAAATTAATACTGGTGGAATCATTACCATAACCGATTCGAACTGGTTGATGAGTTTTGCTATTCATAGGCAGCCACATTTCAAAGAACAAAAAGAAAATGAAACAACTGTATGGATATATGGACTATATTCAGATACCAAAGGAAATTTTGTTGATAAGACTATTGTAGAAAGTTCTGGTGAAGAAATTACTCAAGAACTCCTTTATCACCTTGGTGTCCCTGAGACAAAAATCAAACAATTGTCTAACCAAAACAATATAAATACCGTTCCAGTATTTATGCCATTTATTACATCATACTTTATGCCCCGCGTTGCGGGTGATAGGCCAGATATTGTTCCTAAAGGGTCTGTTAATTTAGCCTTTATTGGTAATTTTGCAGAGTCACCTAGTAATGACACCGTGTTTACTACCGAATATTCCATTAGGACAGCCATGGAATCTGTCTATACTTTGCTTGAAGTTGAACGAGCTGTTCCTGAAGTTTATGGATCCATTTATGATATTCGAGAACTACTTAAAGCCATCTACTATATGGGAGATAAAAAAACCATTGATGAGGCTAATTTAGGGATCCCTAAATTAGCTAAAGTAGCTCTAAAAAATAAGATAAAGGGAACGTTTATCGAAGAGCTACTTACCGAGAGTAAATTACTATAAAACATTGATAGCTGTTAAAACTCTCTGAATTATCAAAAACTGTTGCAAATTATTATAATGCGACATATTTCGATATGTAATAAGCTTTTCATTTTTGAAAAAGACTTGATGATTATATTTCATCAAGTCTTTTTTATAGCTACGTATTTTTTAAGAAGTAACCTGATTACGGGAAAATGTATATGGGAAGTCCGGACTGCTTTATTTCTAAATCATAATCCGAGATAATCAAATGTATGAATTCTTATGATGAATGCTAAGATATGATTAAATCAAATAATAATGGGAACCAGAAAGGTAAAAATATTATGGTGCAACAAATTGTCCTACCCATCAAAGATTCCAACGTCTTAAAGATGGTGCAAGACACCTTATTAGATAGTTTTCGGGCGGGTCGGCGTAACTACACCATCTTTCAAGTTGGCAAAGCCACTCTACTGCGGGTGAGTGATGTGATGACGTTAAAGAAATACGATATCTATAATCCAGATGGCTCTGTTAAAAATACATCATTTATTCATGAAAAAAAGACAGGTAAAGCGGATACTTTATATTTAAAACCCGGCGCTGATGTCAAGATTATGGACAGGTTTTTTCGGCACCGAGAGTTGCCGGACTCCGAAAATTTTTCAAAACCCGAATTTCACCTTAAAACGGCGTGATTTCTGGGTGTTTTTGTAGGTGGAACAGGGCCGAGCCCTGCCGGTGAGAGAAAATAGGTGGTATAAATTGTGAACCAGCCGGATTTCACAAGTTGTATCGTGCAATAAATAAGCCTTCACAAGGCGAATTTTTGAAATTCACAAGTGACGGCTTGTAAACGGCGTCGTACCGGCTAGTGCCGATAATCGTGTTTATGTCATCTAGAAATTGGTCTAGGCGGCATCACGAAGTGATATACGGGTGTTATTGTACCAGTTGGTGTACCACAGCCAACAGCAGCTTGCACATCGTTTATGCTCTCAAATTTCCGTTGATAGATCAGTTCCAGTTTGAGTAACGAGTGGAAGCTTTCGATGCGGGCATTATCGTAAGGGTGTCCTTTACGGGAATAAGAGTGCCTAATACCAAAGGCCTCCAGTGTGTTTTCAACCAATTCGCTGGTGTATTGGCTTCCCATATTGCTATGCACATACAGTGGTCTTTCACCACGTCGTAACGCCTTAATGATTACTGAGGTGGCCAGTTGGGCTGTCATTGTGTATGCGATTTGATATGACAGAACCTTACGGTTTTCTGGATCATACGCACTGGCCATGTAGACCCAGGCCTTATCGGTCAATTGGATATACGTAATGTCAGTTGTAAGCACGCCGCTTAGGTAATCCAGATTGCCGATGAGATTTGGCATCTGATCTTTGTCATTGACCGTTGTGGGCTTGTTATATCGCCTTTGCACACGAGATTTTATGCCGGCTTCACTCATCAACTGCCATACAAAGCGGTCACTAATTGCCAGTTTGAATAGGTCTCGCATGGTTTTCGCAATTCGTCGATACCCATAGATGCCTTTATTGGCCGTGTAAATTGATTCAACGGCACTTCGCAGATTATTGTGTTGTATTTCTTGTGTGCTTGGCTCCCAATGAAGCCAGTCAGAGTAAGTGGACGTTGGAATTTTTAAAGCACTCAAAACGCGTGTGATGCGGTGTCCCTGTGCCAAATTCTTGTCGATAATTGGCAAAACAACACTTCTACCGCACAAAACTAATGTTTTGCCAGCAACACCGACGCTCGTTTTAAAATTTCATTTTCCTCTTTTAAGATTGCGAGTTCTTTACGCAATTTTTTGAGCTCATCGGCTGAAACTAACTCGCCATTAACGTTTACGGGCGCGTACTTTTTAACCCAATTTCGAATCGAATCAGCTGACGGCCCGTATTCCTTCGCTAGTTCATTGGTCCGACGGCCTGCTTTAACCATTTCAACGATAGACTTTTTAAAGTCCTCTTCATAACGTGTAACCATAATAAAAATGCTCCTATGATGATATTTTACCAAACTAGAAAAACTAGTCCAGAATCTTATCATAAGAGCATTCTGTATGCTTGAGCGTTCTTAGAACATTCTATGCAGTAGATTCATTGTTGTGCATGTCACCTCGCTTTGGGATAACTCTGTCCACTTAATGTTTCGATCAACGTCTTGGTAGCACCATCGACATCTTCAGGCAGGTGTCCCTCGTGAATTCGTGTGATCTCTTTCTGGACTTGCACATCAGCCTGGAAAGTAAATTTGAACTTTCCCACAAAGTACCAAGCAAGAGCGATGAACAACGTTACACCACCGATCAAAATAAAAGCAATTGCTATATGAACAGTGTTTGGTTGTGAACTAGTTCTATTAACATAACCAGCTTGGTCCAAAATGAATCCGACTAAAAACGTTCCTATCGAAGAGGTCGACTTGCGAATGAATGTCATCACAGATGTGAAAGATCCCGCTCTTTTGTGTCCATTCAAGACCTCGTCAATATCAGGAATGAAGGAGAAAATATTCCAAGGGGTATAGACCATGCCAGCACGACCTAATTGATAAATAATGCCCACACCAATTAGATACATGACAATGTGACTAGGCTTATATAACCATATTAACAACCACCCCACAGAAGACAAGACTATGAGAGAATAGGAAAAGTGATAAATCCAGTTAGGACCCTTTCGAACAATCAAATAACCTAGAATTGCAGTCATAGGAATCGAAATGACGTTAATGGCTTGAATTTCGGCAGCTACTGTTGTTCTCAGCCCAAGATCTATAGTAATGAAGTAGACAAATACTGCATTCCAAATATCCATAGATCCGTATGAAGCAATGTAGATCATGAGGTGTTGCCTAAATGTCTTAATTTTCAGGGTTTCCAGGTATTCTTGCATTAATCCTCGCAGGCGCAAAGTTTGCTTCTCCTTGTTAACCATTTCGTGAGGTCGATCCTCCCAAGTGGTTAACCACGAGATGAAGATAGCAATAGAGAAAATGATACTAAAGATAATACTGTTGACTACGAATGGCATCGAACTGTTATCACCAAATATCTTGAATAATTCTCGTGGTATTAACATAGCTAGAAATGTTGCCAGTTCTGAAATAATTAAACGAACTGTCGATAACAGACTTCTTCTGGAATAATTATTGGTCATCTCAGTCGGAAGAGTTTCCCATGGTATCAAGACTAAAGAAACGATAAGTTCAAAAAATATGTAAGTAACTAGATAGTAGACGTAACCATGCCCTGGTTGCCATATGAGCATATATTCTAAGACCAATGGTATGCCAATTAGCATTAGTAAATGACGTCTGCCGAACCTACGCCCTAGCTTAAATTTGAACAGATTATCACTCAAGTATCCCACAAAAACACTAAAAAAAGCATCGAAAATCTTTGCAATTACAAGAATGCTTGCCCCTTGAGTGGCAGAGATGTCCGTATATTGAGTGAAGAAAAATAGTAACCAGGCGGAAACAATCGCATACGCACTTCCGCCCAGCAGATCAGTCACTCCAAAGCCTAAGGCTGTTCCGAGTGTGACCTTTCTTTCCCTATAAATTCTTTTCATTCGAAAATTCACCTTTCCATTTCATCATTTTGAACCCCTTACACATTAGAAGTATAATATAATTTGAATAGTATTGTAAGTATTGATACCAATCCCACAATACACGAATCCCTATTAATAAAAGATGTAACTTTTCCTGCAACCATTTTATGAACTGGTAAACAGCATAAATATCCCTGTGTCTTTGTTAAATCCGGAATTATCGACTAAAAAATTAATCAAAAAAGTCGTGAATTCAATCACGGCCGTAGTATATTGATAAATTTAATCTAATGCACGTTCTTTTTGTAATGGTCTTTCAGGCCAGGTGTAATTTAAGTCCGCACCTTACAAGGCACACCATAGGCGATAACATTATCTGGTATATCAATTTTTATAATCGAAATCGTATCTCAAATGTTGCCTAAGTAACTGATTAAAAATAGTCCAATTTATTGACTTCTGAGCAATGGGATATGTTTTGAAAGATTGGAATACAGGGCAGTACATCAAAATTGGAGAAAAGAATGCTGATTTTATAACAAATTAATCAATAATGTTTTCTTATATTGTTGAGAAAGGAAGTGTGATTTTTAAATCATCACGCTTCCTTTTTTTGATTTGTTTTCATCTGATATTAACAAATTACATTGTCAAGTATCTAGGCAAAATTTTGTAACCGCTCTCTACTAATGATATAGTAGGCATAATAAACAAAGTGTTTGTTAAACAATATACACGTTATTAGTGCGTGCCAAGATTGTGCTGAGTATTGTATGAAAAAGGGAGGAATTACATGACAAACATAAATGGAGAATATGCAAAGCAGAATTTTCCAAAACAGAGTCAACCTGAACCAGGATTACAAAGTAAGATGTCGCCAACACCAGATGATGGTGCAGCAAGTTACGTTGGGCATGACCGCCTGAAACATAAGAAAGCACTGATAACCGGTGGTGACTCAGGAATCGGCAGATCTGTGGCGATAGCGTATGCGCATGAAGGTGCTGATATTGTGTTAAATTATCTTCCTGAAGAAGAACCAGATGCACAAGAAGTTAAGGGCATTATTGAATCATTGGGTCGTAAAATCAAGCTAGTTCCAGGTGATTTAAAGAATGAAGCATTCAGCCAAAAGTTGATTGATGAAGCAGTTTCATTTTTTGGTGATTTAAGTATTTTGACGTTAGTAGCTGGTAAACAACAAGCGGAAGTTGATATAGCTAATTTGTCGACACAACAAATAACCGACACTTATGCAACAAATGTTTTTAGTCTCATTTGGCTTGTTAAAGCGGCTTTACCACATATGCAACCTGGCAGCAGTATCATAACAACGAATTCTATTCAGGCAGAACAACCATCGTCATTTCTCGTGGATTATGCAGGTACAAAAGCTGCTATCAAGAATATGACGATGAGTTTGGCTAAACAATTGGCTAATCGAGGGATTCGCGTGAATAGTGTGGCACCTGGTCCCATTTGGACACCTTTGCAGATTGTTGGTGGACAGTTACCGGAGAACATTCCAACATTTGGCCAATCGACACCCATCGGTAGAGCTGGTCAACCGGCAGAATTAGCAGGCGCTTATGTTTTCCTAGCTTCAAATGAATCTAGCTATGTAACAGGTGAGTCAATCAATGTTACTGGTGGCTTAAAGTAAATCATGAGCTCCTTTGAATTTCGAAGATACTAATCAGAAATTTGGTTGGATCAACGGAGAAAGTGGAGAAAAGATGGATAAAATGAATAAAAAATTTGGCTTTTGGGATAAACTGTCGATGCTTTTGACGTTGTCTCAATTATTGTTCAGTTTCTATTATTTTGTCAGAAATTGGAAGAAAACAAAAGAAGATTAACAAATTTTCATTTTAGGCATAAAGGAGGAAAACTATGTTAAAAACTGTACTTAAGGTATTGTTAGCATCTACATTAATTCTAGGCGGTATAGCGGTTGGAGGGACCATATTTGCAGCTAAAGGCATCGACAAAGCTGGGGACCGTTTGGAAGAGGAAATCCATAATTAAATCATTGGACAGATAATAACGATAGCAACTTATTGATGATGAGCTGTTGTTTTTTAATCTTTTAAAAACAACTCATAATTTCATTGTTTTGTAAAGGGGGTAAGCGTTATTCTTGTAAATGCTTTCCGTATAGTGTTATAACTGATATCATAATTCATAGAGAAGAGAATGGAGGAAAGATTATGATTTGGTCATTAATTGTAGGTGCCATTATTGGTGCCATTGCAGGTGCTATCACAAATCGTGGTGAGTCAATGGGGTGGATTAGCAATATTATTGCTGGTCTAATCGGATCGGCTATTGGCCAGGCTCTGTTGGGTCAATGGGGACCTAGCTTGGCGGGAATGGCAATCATTCCTTCGATAATTGGTGCTGTGATTCTTGTACTAGCCGTGTCAATGGTGCTTGGTATGAGAGCAAAACAGTAGCATAAGGTAATAGAGAGGTATGATATGAAGAAAAGTCAAAAAATTGTTCTGAGTATTTTCAGCCTCGGATATTTGGTTGGGCTTTGTTTGTTGATATGGCCAAAAATAATTGATGAAGTTTTCAAATTTTTAGCAGAGTTTAATATACATTTAGACTTTAAGAGTGATCTTTTCATTTATTACTATGGTCTTGTACTGCTGGCACTGACCGTGCTTGTGTTTTTACTCATATTGATATGGCCGGTAGAATTACCAGATATTCTTTTGAAGCAAACCAAAGAAGGACGGCTTGCGTTGAGTAATCATGGTATCAACCAGTTTATTCAGACAAAGCTCTCAGGTGAAGATTTATCAAATATTAAAGTGAGAGTGAAAAATACTCGTCGTCAACGAAAATTTTATATTGTTGCTGATTCAGTTTATAAACAGGCGACAGTCAAAGAATTACCTCGTATTTCATACGATTTAACGAAAAGCTTGAATGATTTACTCGCTGGCATAAATCGAATTCCCATTAAAGTTGATATTAAAGTAAATCAGAAATCAAACTCAAAGAGTAAAGTCACACGTGTGATTTAAAAAGGAGTGCGGATATAATGAAAGACAAAAAATCAATTAATATTTGGGTTGGTGGTCTTGCGGGTTTCATTCTGTCAACTCTATTGGTAACTGTAGGATTTTGGAAGACGATTTTGATTATAGTTGTCACCTTACTAGCAGGTTGGATTGGCTACTTGCTCGAAGCGTATAATGTCGATTTGTCAATTGTCTCTAAAATATTTACACGTAAAAATTAATTATTTAGATATAGAAAGGATTTAATTATGTCTACAGAAAAAACAACTACACAAAATACTGCAACAGAGAATCGTCAACCTAAAGGTGAATTAACATTTGATGACAAAGTGATTCAAAAAGTAGTGGGCTATGCAATTGAAAACGTGACAGGATTGCTAGGTGTTGACGGTGGTTTTGTCGCAAACATTAAAAATAAAATTGTGAATACGGATAACCCCACTGATGGCATTGGTGTCGAGGTCGGAAAAGAACAAGTTGCGGTAGATTTAGATATTATCATGGAATATGGACACAACGCACATGATATTTATAAGCAACTAACAGAAGTAATCACAAAACAGGTGCGAGAAACAACAAGTTTGACGCTAATTGAGTTAAATGTTGAAGTAGTTGATATTCAAACACAAAAAGAATTTGACGCATCACAAACAAGCTTACAGGATCGCGTAACAGACGCTGGTAGCACAATCAAAGAAAAAACTTCAGATGGCGTTGATGCCGTGAAAAAAACAACTTCTCAAGCAGTGAACGATGACGATAATCGTGTCAAGTAAACGTACAAGCGGTTTGAAGTTGCAGTAGCAAGTCTCAGCACAACGGTCTAAACGTTGTGACGTTCGCAATCAAACGTTATTTTGATGATCTTAATGATCGTTAAAATAATGTGGGCACCTTAAGGGTGCCTTTTTGTTTGCTTTTATTGTATAACACCTATTAATTGCGATTGTCCACTACAATTTTTTTGTTATTATACACTTACGTTTTCAGATTATTTTAATGTGGTTAAGCTGGATTGAAGTCAATATTTGAGACAGGTTTTAAGAGACATTCAGAACCGCGTTTACCTTCCACAGCTCAAATAAATCATTAATCGTGATTAATAACTTATTTGAACCATGGAAAGCATTAAATCAGGCGGCCATTTGGCTCGTAAGCGTTGCGATTTCAACTTGTAAGGGGGTCTGGTAGCCCAGTGAACTATGAATTCTCTTCCTATTGTAGAAAGCATGCACATATTCAAAAAGGACAGCAGCGGCAGTTTCATAATTCTCAAAGACCGGCACTGGATAAACACATTCCTTTTTGAGGGAAGCATGAAAAGATTCCATTGATGCATTATCGTATGGACACCCCTTACGGCTGTAAGAGTGGCGGATATGTAGTTCTGTTAACCGGTGGTTGTAATCATCGCTGGTGTACTGTGATCCTAAGTCTGTGTGGATAATCAGGTCCCCAGTAATGGTTCGATTTTTAACCGCGCTTTCCATTTATTGACGGTAACGGAGTGGATATCCAGTTCCTTCATGAGCCGGGAAATCCGTCTTGGTCTGCACCGACGCTGCAGTGGTTGAAGTTCCAGATTCAATTCATGGTGGATCTTCATAACGCCGTATCGCTGCTTGAATTCCGCAAAGATCCGCAGAATCCGTTGTTTTAAGTCTTCATCTTCGGCCCGGCGTTTTGAAGGCCTTGGGGATCGATAACGATAATACTGAGCTCTGGAAACACCGAGGATTCGGCACATCTTAGTTACCTGGTGGTTATGGCTTTCTTGGTGAATGTAATCAAAAATATTGGTTACTTCTGCGCAAGGAAGCCCAGGACTTTTTTTAGGATTTCGTTCTCCTCAGACAGGGAAGCCAGCCGCTTTTCCATCGCTTTAATTTCGTCTGGCGATTTACCGGATTGAGTTTTGGCTTGGCCCTGGATCCACTTATGAACGGTTGAACAGCCAATGCCATATTCTCTGGCCAGTTGGTCGGCTGATTCGCCTTGTTTATATAGGTTGATGATGTTTTGTTTGAATTCTTTGTCGTAACGAGTTGGCATGTAAAAATTCCTTCCTTTTGAGAGGTGATTTATTCATTATACGCTCTCTTAAAAGTTGTCTCAGGAATCAGCTTACATCCATCATTTAGTTGATCGTAATAGCGATTCATATCCGTCAATTCACGATAAATGCGGTCTTGTTTGTAAGCCAAGAGATACGGCTTTTGATGTTCCATAAACTCGGTAACGGCCAATCTTCTAGCGTCACGTTTATCATTTTTTCTTAGTCGTGAACCAGTAGTGATACGGTTCTTGGCTACTAGCGGATTTAGAATATGATAGTTTAGGCCTTCTTGCTGAAGAAAGTATTCCAAGCGGCGTGGGTAGACACCAAACCACTGGTTTATTACAATTACTATGACCGGTATGAACACAGTAATTCGCTGGTAATTGGTAATAAAACCAAGCTCAATCCGCGCGATGCTTATAACTGCACGGCAGTGGCTAACTATCAGGATCTGGCAACTTTTATTGAAACGTTCCGTCAGGCCAAGCGGGTTCGGTTTAGTCGTAAGACGATAGATAAAATGGTGGGTACACTCAAATTTGCCGAAGAGTATGGCACATTTTAAGGAGGATTAGACACGGTGAGCATTCAATGGCGCAAGTGCGCGAGCCAGATTAAACACGTGATTCAAACCATTAGCAAACACTATCAAATGGCCAACGTGTCAGATTCGGCCGTCGTATTGGCCTACTACACGTTATTATCCTTATTTCCAGCGTTATTGGTTATTGCTAGTCTGCTACCTTACCTTAATATCCAAACGGAAACCGTTTTAGAGAGTATTGAACCAATGGTCCCCGAAAGTATCTTCTCGATGTTAAAACCAAGTATTCATTCATTCTTGAATACTCGAAGTGGCGGGGTACTTTCAATTGGGGTGATTGTGGCCTTATGGTCGTCGTCCCGAGCAGTAGCAGCTTTTCAGCGAACGGTTAACGGGGCCTATGGTGTGGCAAAGAATCAAAATGCTTTAGTGAACCGTATCGTCGCTTTCTTTTGGATGGTTGCGTTGATTACGTTTCTGTTTGTTTTGATGTTGTTCTTTAGCCTTGGCCAGATTATTTTAGAACAACTGGCCCCATACCTACACGTGCCTCATGAAATTATCGGTTATATTAATGCCGCTAAGTGGCCAGTCACATTCTTGGTGGTTCTGTTGGTTCTAATGATTCTGTTGTATTTTGTTCCGAGTGCTAAATTAAAGTGGCGCTTTGTGTGGCCGGGGGCCTTAACTGCTACGGTCGGCTGGTTATTGCTATCTCAAGCGTTTTCACTGTATGTGAAGTATTTTATGCATAACATGGATAGCTACCGCACGATTGGGACATTTATTGTGTTGATGTTTTGTCTTGATTTCACAGAGTTGATCTTAATGTTCGGCGCGGTTTTAAATGCGGCAATTCAAGATATGATCCTAGGGAGAATCGAGGAGCAAGAAGCAATGGGAATCCCCAAGCTATTAAAGTAACGGTTGAAGAAAAATAAAGATTAAAGTAAAACGAGCTCGAGACAAAAATGTCTTGAGCTCGTTTTGTATTAGGCCTGAACAGCTGCCACTAGGGTCCGTCTGAAAACTACTTAAGTAGTTTTCAGACGGACCCTAGTTAATTTATAAAAAACAGTAAGAACGTTGAGGTTTTAATGGATAGTCCGATATTTAGTGTCCTTAATATTAATATATGCCTATACAAATTTACCTTGCTACTTGTACAAGGATTCTTGCTAAGCTAGAAATAGTTCTATCTACAAGCTATCAACCATCTTCACTTAGTAAATTATTGATAACAAAATTTAAGTTTCTGATTATACTTCCTTACTCCATGGTCCTCTATAATTTTAAAATATTTTGATTCGGTATTTAGTCGCTGTCAATAGATTTTCTAATCACATGCACTAAATTACACAAAAAATGGTTAGATTTACAAAAAATTCAGTACTTGCTGTTCAAATTATTCACTTGTATAAGTGTTAAATTAAACTAATAATAAATCTTCTGCTTATTTTGTCATGAAGTGAAAAATCAAACAAATAGTAAAATAAAATTCTACAACGACTTATATAACTGATTAAATTGGATATGTAAACATTTTTTTGTTTATAAGTTTCACTAGTTTCTGAGTATAATATCCTTGTCTAACCTTATTTTGTTGAGATTTAACGGCAATTTCTAATTCATCATACTCTTGTCGGGAAATAGATTGTATAGCATCATCCAGGCTTTCTATATTAGGAATTGTTATTCCACACTTGTTATCAATAAGCCACTTTCCTACATTTGAAGCGTGATCCGCTATAGGGACAATACCCGCTGCTAAATACAAACTTAATTTGTACTGCCAATTATATTTTTCATATGACTTAAAATGTTTCCCATCGTTGTTTTTATCATTGTCCTATAACAATCCATACCCACTATTTAATTTCGGAATAAGATCATCATTATCAAATTTACCCATATAGCTAACGTTGTTGGGTAGTGTAAAATCTAAGTTACTACCAAACACTAGAATGTTTGGCGTATTAATGTCTCTTAGAAAACCAACTTTAGAGAAAGAAATGTTTCCTGCAAAATTGACTATACTAGAAAAGATGGAAGAAACCTCTGGTGCTTGGGTAAGAAAATCGAATGGGCCCTGTTGGATTATTGTAGGCACAATTAGCCCCTGTTTCCTTAGTATATTTTCTGCAGCTATGCTAGGAAGCGTGATTAAATCAAATTTATTCAATAATGCCACCTCCTCATCTACACCAATTTTGAAACCTCTGTGGATCCGCTTCAGAGACTTCTCTTTATAAACATTAAACTGAGAAACCAGGAAGCGATCCAGGGAATCTTCCGTTTGAAATTGTTCTTTGTGGTGGGTGGTGCGCTTGAGATGCTTATTAAAGTTCTCAATCAGGTTAGTGGAGTATAGTGATTGCCGGATAGCTGGTGGAAAGTCCATGAAAGTGAGTAAATTCGGCATTTTAAGCAGATCTTTGATTAATTTGGGATAGGTCTGATGCCAGTTGTTGGCGAACTCATTCAGTTTCAGTTCTGCTGCTTCACGGTTGGCGGCCCGATGAACTTGTTTAAAGTCACTGATCACGGCCTTGCGGTCTTTTACGCGAACTTTGTTCACCAGATTCCGCCCAACATGAACCAGGCAACGTTGTCGTTTGGCTTTAGGGAAATGCCGATTCAAGCCTTCATCCAAACCAACTAACCCATCGGCCACAAACAACAGCACATCTTTAACGCCCTGCTTGATCAAGGTTCCCAGCAGTTCAGTCCAGATTCCAGTCGATTCCGTTGGCGCCACTTGGTAGTTCAGCACTTATTTCGTACCATCTGGACGAATGCCAATCGCAATATGAACGGCTTCTTTTTGAACGGTATCCCGCTTTAACGGCAAGTAAGTGGCATCTAAGAAGATGGCCGCATATTGTGAAGCCAGTCGACGTTGCTGGAAAGCTTGAACCTGTTCATTGACGGCTTTAGTCATGTTGGAAACCGTGGCTTTGGAGTAGTGAGCACCGTACATTTTCTCAATGAGTTCGGCAATTTCAGCAGTGGTAATTCCCTTGGTATACAACTGAATGACCGTTGTTTCTAAATTATCACTGTGCCGACCGTAGGATGGCAAGGTATGATTTTCAAACCGGCCATTGCGATCTCGAGGAATGGTTAAGTTAAGTTGGCCGTACTTCGTATCAAACGAGCGCTCATAACTGCCGTTGCGGTTATTACCAGTGTTAATCCCAGCGTATGAGTAGCGTTCGTAACCTAAAAACTCTGCCAGTTCGGTTTGAAGCAGCTGGTTAATCGCAATTTCTAGGTGGTGACGAAAAACTTCGTCCAAATCTTGCTTTTGGGCTAGTGCAGCGATAATTTCTGTGGTAAGTTCATTCATGGGGAATGCCTCCTGTGATGTTTTCTGTGATTACTAAATATCATAAGGGAAGGCATTCCCTATTTCTATACAATTCAGAAATCTTTTATGCATTTACACAAGATATTTTACGCTCTCGCCCATCCAGATCGACATATCACAGAGAAGCAGTTTTATAAGGTGATGGCACGCGTTGGTGATTTATTAGGTATCAACTATCTAGGCACACATACGATGCGTAAAACAGGCGCTTACCGTGTCTATACACAGTTAAACTACAATATTGGTTTAGTTATGCATTTATTGAATCACTCAAGTGAAGCCATGACGTTAACTTATCTTGGTTTAGATCAAGCTAGTCGCGAGACAATGTTAGATCAAATTGATTTTGGGTAAATATACTCTTGTTTATCCTAAAAAAATAGCTATCACATTATTTATATCGCCGTATACTTAGTACAAGTTAGAACTAATTCTGGTCAAGTAAATGCATAAGCTAGCTAGAGCTATACGATAATTAGGGAGATAGTCCATGAAAAAAATTTGGCGGGTGTTATATGGTATGGAAGATATTTTCGCTGTTATCGGGTATCTATGTTATTTTTGGGGTGTCCTCGATATAGTTTCAACAACATTAACTTGGTCATGGTCATGGGGAAATGTTCAATCTCTTTGGTATACCTTAGTTATGGGCTGGTTATGTATCCAGTTTGCAAAAAAAAATAGTGGATAAAAATACTATTCCATATCACCCGACTAAAATCACTTCGGATGATGACTTGCCAACAACTGAGGATGATTCTCTAGAACAATATCTGTTGGCTGATTATTTGATTAATCAGCATAATGAGTCTCATAGTAATGACGAATCTGATAAAAACATTTGAACTTATCTGAAAAAATTGTGTTTGTTCTAACTAGATAATCCATGATAAATCATTTAAAATCCATACGATGAACCTTTAGACTTACAAGCTATTATTCGCTATGATGACGGCCTTAAAAACAGATTGTTTAATGTGAGAGATAACCGGTGCTGTGTGTTTATTCAAACTGATAATGAACATTTCTGGTTGCTACGTAAACGTATCTTAAATACCTCCCATGTGACACAACATCACGCAAGCGATGTATCTAGCTGGTATCTATGATAATTATTACTATCTACGCATTGAAGTATTTCATGGCAATGATAGTAAATTTTACTATTCGGGGTGAATATTTTATCTTGTAGAATCTTATAACCACGCCATCATAGGAGGACTATTCATGAAATTAGATTTGGGTAATAACGCATATGATATTTTAAATGATTGGCATCCTAATGCGGCTAAGGAAGAACTAACGGCACAACTCACAAAACAAGTGTTAGTTGAAAAAGAGCAGTTACCAAAACTTTTATCACGAGAAGATCTAAAAGAACGTTGGGAGATGAACTCACGGCAAAGCGTACATCAGGTTGCGACCAGACCCGATTTCCCAGCACCAATTTTAACCTTTAATCATGGTAAAACACTCCTGTACTTAGAAACGGAAATACAAATTTTCGAAGTCAATCATCCGTGGTTAATTACGATGAGTGCCCGGTTATCTTATAGCCATTGGATCCTGCATAATGTGATTAATTAATGGTTGGCGTTAGCCTTCTGATACAAGGAAAAAACCAAGGATGAAATCCTTGGCAAACTACTATTGACAGGTGTCAAGAGTGTAAGTGCGCATTGCCCTCATTTCATTCGGTTATGATGCTGGCAAATAAGTGCTTGTAAATTCAAGCTTTTTAAGATTTAATGCCCTTATTTTGTGATTCGATGGTCATTTAATAAAATGATTAGTCATTACTGTTTTGGGTCATACGATTTTCAGAATATACTAGTGATTTTATTGTTGATTGATACGTTAAACTCGTATATACATAAAATTTTCTGTGTAAAAAAAAGACCTAGCTCAAATTAGGTATGGACATTTTGTCGATTTTATTTTTCAACATGAAAAATGCGCAGCCTATTATAAGTTTATCTTTTGTATTTTATATTTTTTGTTCTTTTGCGTAGTTATAAAGCTAGTTTTTTTAATTGGATTCAAAGAAAATACCAAGAGAAAAAAATATGTGTATAGAGAATTTTTATAACACTTTTGAAACAAAGTTACTTTTTAGCTATGTATCCAAAAAATATTATGTCTCGGACTATTTAACAATATCAATTATATTAGATCGCCATATTTATTCTACAGATACATTTGATAAAATAATAAGTAATACCGATAATACTGACTTACTAGGTTATCTACTACTAGACTCCTTATTTGGGTGATGAATATTTTTATAATCAAGGCCACAGCTACCTTACATTGCAACAAAACTATTTTGTTTAGAAAGGAAAATTTATGAAAGATTTTAAAGCATTACTTGTTAGCGATAAAGACGGAGAAATTGACTATAATATTGAAAACAATCTTACAGTTGATGATCTATCCAATGGAGAAGTATTAATTAAGATTCATTACTCTTCTGTAAATTATAAAGACATGCTAGCGGTCCAAAAAAATGGTGGTGTCATTCGAGATTATCCTATGATACCTGGTATTGATTTAAGCGGAGAAGTTGTAGAATCTTCTAATCCTAATTTTAAAAAAGGACAAGAAGTTCTTGTGACGGGTTATAAGATGGGAATGAGTCATACTGGAGGATTTTCTGAATATGCTAAAATTCCCGCAGAATGGATAATTCCGATACCTGAAAATCTAACTATGAAAGAGGCAATGATCTTGGGAACTGCTGGATTCACAGCAGCACTATCAATTGATGCGCTAGAGAAAAATGGTATGAGAGCTGACTCAGATCAAAAGATTTTAGTGACTGGTGCGACTGGTGGTGTTGGTAGTATAGCTTTGCAAATTTTATCAAAAGTAGGATATAAAAACATCATTGCTCTTGTACGAAAAGAAAACCAAATTGAAGTTGCGAAAACCTTAGGTGCCACCGATACTATTTTATTGAGCGATTTTGAATTCGAAAATAAACCATTAAACAAACAACAGTTCCACTACATTTTAGATACTGTTGGAGGAGAATTAGTGGCAAACTTGATTCCTTACGTTTTTTATCAAGGATCTATTTCCCTATGTGGTAATGCTGGGGGAATTAAAATGGCAACCACAGTACTGCCATTTATTTTACGAGGTATTAATCTTTTAGGAATTGACTCAGTTAACATTTCTAATGAAAAAAGACTTTTCATTTGGGAAAATCTTTCAAAAAAATGGAAAATTACAGATACGACATTAGTAAACGAAATTACATTAGAAGGGCTTTCTAAAACATTAAATCAGTTAAAAGAAGGAAAACACTTAGGACGAACAATTGTAAATATTTAGTTTTTAATTCTATAACCAGTTTGACAAATCACTCCGTATTCTTTAACAATTTTTGAAATTGCAGCTTCTTTTTCTAATTCATGAACAATATTTCGATAAACCGCTCGTCGTCTTTTATATTCAGTTCTCTCTTGTTCTGATATCATTGCCAATATTTGAACAATTAAATCTTTGATGAAACGGTCTCACAGCTGATTTCCAATTGTTTCTACCTTGAACGTATCTTCTTCTCGAACAAAATTTAATGCTTCTTGAAAAACTGGACGCTACTCAATTGTGGCGCCCGATTTTTTTCAACAAAAATCTTTTCGGTACCAAATTTTTCTAAAGATTCAATTTGTCTTTCTAAATCAGGATGAGGTATTAATTCGCTTTAGTCCTGAAATCATGCCTTATTTAATTAATCTTAAAACTAATTTTACGCAACATGCCTTGTCAGAAATTTCTGAATTTAATAGTAAATATGCCGTTATTTTGTATCGTTGGTTATCGATGAATTACAACCAATACGAGCACTATAGTGTTAAAGGTGGACACCGAGAATAACAAATTGACAGCTACCGTAATCCTGAAATTGGTATGAAAGAGTTACAAGAAATGACAGATACGGCAATTTGTCTGGTCTACGGAAAAATGTTTATCCACTCTACGACGAATTAAAGGACATACGTGGCTTAAATGATGTTAAAGAGCCTCTAGCATATGTCAATGATAAACAAGATAACTATGCAAAAAAGAACATTGCTAGGTATCTTAAAAAATCGATTGAACAGTATCTACAGATTGTTAAGAGGCAGGATATAGATCATGAGTGATAACTTAAAAACAATTCGAGAACTTGCTGAGGAGTTGGGCGTCTCAAAAAAGAAAATACATTATCAAGTGTCTAAATTATATGGGGGAATAATGTCAATACTTTGGAGTGGTTTTTAGATAGCCCCGCGAGGGGCCGGAGCTACCCCGAAAGTTTAATCAAAAAGAATAAACGAGGTCCAGGCAATCATCGCCCGGACCTCGTTTATTTTCTATAATTTATTTTCGGATTCAATCATGTGAGAATCATAGTTGTCAATTTTCCACTGTAAATAATCACGGGCATCAACAATTTCTTTTACCTTTTCGTTAAGCGTATTAATTGCTTCGCCTAGAATGTCTTTATGGGCTGGAATGGTAGTCGGGTCGTCTTCGAACACGGCGCTGATGTCAAGATTATGGACAGGCTTTTTTGGCACCGAGAGGTACCGCACTCCGAAAATTTTTCAAAACCCGGATTTCAGCTTAAAACGGCGTGATTTCTGGGTGTTTTTGTAGGTGGAACAGGGCCGAGCCCTACCGGTGAGAGAAAACAGGTGGTATAGATTGTGAACCAGCCGGATTTCACAAGTTGTATCGTGCAACAAATAAGCCTTCACAAGGCGAATTTTTGAAATTCACAAGTGACGGCTTATAAACGGCGTCGTACCGGCTAGTGCCGATAACCGGCATTATGTTAAGCAGCAAGTGGTATAGCTGCCGGACGGGTCTTCTTAGATATTCTGGTGGTGTTCCACCAGTAGTCATAGCGGTGCGCTCCTGCAATAATCGCATTGATTGACCAACTTAAGCGACGTGGGTTGAAGAATTCTGATTTGAAAAATGAGTGATAGTTTTCGATGATTGTGTTGTGCTCGGGATGCCCCGGTGGGCTGAATGAGTGCATGAGGCCATAAAATGAGACGGTATCTTCGTATTCCTCACTGATGAAGTGGGAACCGTTATCTGAGTGCAAAATGATTGATGTTTCGGCGTTGAGAATCGATTTAGGAATTTGACGCATAGCTGTTTGAAGTGCTCGTTTAGTTAAATCAGATGTCATATCATAGCCAACGACGGCACCAATGACATCACCGGTAAACCAGTCTAGAACGCTGGCTTTATAGAGTTTCTGCTTATCTGGCATCACCAGGTAAGTTACATCGGTTGTGAGAACTTGGTATGGTCGTTCAATGATAATGTCTTTAACCAGATTGTCGCGTTCAACAACTGGACGGCCGCGATTTCCTTTATAAGACTGAGTGATAACAGACTTATATTCAATCTTCTGCATCAAGCGATGAACACGGTGTTCACCGGTATGTATGTCATATTGATCGGCCAATTCCTGCACCATACGCTTAATTCCGTAGGAATTATTGAACTCGTGCGCGTCAACGATTTCTTGAATTTTCTCGATTATCAGAGCGTCTTGTAAATCGTGTTCTGTGGGCGATTTTGGAGCTTTGTGCGAATAAAAAGTGCTTGAGGGCACATTCATGACCGCAAGCAACTTGGTTTGAGAATATTTCGCATTTTCAGACATATCGACGACGGCGCGCTCCGCTAAACTCATCGTCGGTTGGATTTTTTTATCTGTTCACGTGAGTATTTGTCCATTAAAGTGACTGCTTCACGCAAAATTTGGTTATCTTGTTCGAGTTCGGCGATTCTCGCTTCAAGTTCAGAGACTGTTTTCTTGGTAATTTTTTCGCCATTGTCATTCACCGCAGGTGAATACTCACGGACCCAGCGCCGAACGGCGCTTATTGAGATTTTATTTTCACGTGAAATTTGGCTTAATGTTTGTTTTTCATCCCAATGTAGGGCAGCGATAGCTGCCTTCTGTTCAGGGGAATAATAATTTCGTGTAGTCATAATAAAAAGATGCTCCTGCTGGTTTCATTTTACAGGAAATGGTTCTAAAAACCATTCCATGAAACTAGCATAAGCACCTCTTGATATCGTTTCATTGGAATGCTCCTATCTTGTTTTATTAATTATGGCACAACTGTTCAGAAATTTATGTACCAAATACTAGGATAGGAGCAGTACTATATATCTTGGTAAGTCTGCCATATCAAAGATAAAATCAAGTATTGGATACACTTCGCCGGTTGAATTAGATACATCTGGTATCCAAAATAGACACAAATTAGATAGTATATTAGACACTGAAAAAAACAAACTGATTGATGAAAAGTCTGAACAAATCAGTTATTTGAAAGAACAACTGAATAAAAAAGATGATTAATTATCGATCAAGGATGAACAGATAAAAAGTCTAGTTGAAATTCAGAATCAAACACAAAACTTACTAGACCAGCAACAACGATTGGCTTTGCAAGACAAAAAACTATTAGAAGAGTACAAAGCAGAAATCAAATATTTGAGATCCTTAGTGATGCCGAGTCGTGAGCATGAAAAAGGTGTGTCACCCCAAAGTGAAACAGAACCAGCAGAAGCACCGTCCCTGACACATCGTTGGGCAGAGATGTCTATGCCAACGTTAAGGCAGGCAACTTAAAGGGCATGAGCTTTGGTTTTACAGTCGCTAAGGGTGGCGATAGTTGGAAACAGACGAGACCTAAACCGACACGCTTTATTAACCAAATTAAAAAGGTTAATGAAATTAGCATTGTTAGCTTACCTGCTTATGATGATACAAGTGTTAATGTGACACGAGATTTTGATGTCTTTAAGCATTATAAGGAGCAGAATTATAGACAGAAAGTAAAATACTATTTAGACCATATTTAACGAAACTTTATCAAGTAAGTGCTGACTTAGAAATAAGTGAGCGCTTTTTTATACCCCCCGCCCTAGGTAGTGGGAAATAACCGAATATCAAATAGGGGCATCCTTTGCACGCTCTGCAGTTATAATTATTTTTCAAATAAAAAAATAGCCAAAAGTGGCGATGATCTATTAAATTTATTTATATTTATGAGAATTTATTATTTATAAGTCTATATAACTAGAATATATAACTAAACAAATTCCTAATAACCAACAAGATAATTCCGGGATAAACCAATTTTCCTTAAACCAAAAAAATAAGAAGCTACCAATTACAATAATTATTCCTAGAGAAAATAAAATATTACTCAATTTTCGTTTACCCATAATCTATGCCCTATATTTCTGCGGTTGCTATGTTTATATATTATGAGACAATAATAAAACTTTAATTAGAAAAGGTAAATAAAAAAGTCAGCATTTGCATTAAACAAAAAGTTATCAAGTTGAAATTACCACTAGGTTATTCGATTGAATAGTTTGGTGGGCTTTTCGTTATGTGTTATAATTCCCACGTAGAGTGTAATAGCTATTTAACTGATTACTCTTAAATCACTCTACAAGTAGTTATGTGTTGATCGAGTCACATGACTATAAAAACTATGATAAACTTACCATTTTGTATTTGCTCCTTGTCATGGTTTAAACCACCAGTTTATGTGACTGGTGGTTTTTTAACGAGTTATTTAAAATATTGTGTTACAATAGTTGTGTAGATATTTGGTGGACATAACCGTCTACTAATTATCTTAATTAGGTTTTCCTAATATTCATTGATATGCAACACTTTCCATTATGTTTTATCTGATCTCATTGATCTAGGATAGGACATTTAAAAAGCCCCACTAAGTAGAGCGGTCACTCTATCTGGTGGGACTTTTTTTATTTGAAACAGCATATTTGCTATACATATCTTATACATTCCTATCACTATTATCCATTAATTTATTTAAAATTATCTAAGTCATTCATCCTACTAACCACCGTCTTTTTTAGTTAGTTTTACAGCATCGACAAAAGTGTCGAATTTTCGACAACGAGAACTTAGCTATTTTCACTACTGAATTTTCCGCAGTGAGAACATAAAGCGCACCATTTCCACCATTCGGAACGGTCGTACCTCCAAGTACGACCGTCCAATCAGTACCATCAACATACAAGAGAACTTAGTATAAAGTGGTGTCGATTTTACAAGTACGGTTGTGAACCAACCATTCAGTAATAAAAAAGACATTATACATTTGCCACAAGTGGCAACGATCCCGACAAATGAGGACTTGTCAAAACTTGTAATATTTTGACGGTCTAAGTTAAACATAGGGCGTGACCTTTCTGCCACTTTTGGCAGAATTAAATAAACTTTACTTATTTACGCTTCACTGTCGAATTTTCGACAACGAGAACTTAGCTATTTCATAGCGGAATTTTGCGCAGTGAGAACTTAGTAAGAACTTGGTGTAAAGGGTGTAAAAAAATTAACACCCAATAACCTATTATTAAAGCTTGATAAAACTATACAATATCAGGACTTTTTAACCTGCTAAAACTTGTTTTAACAACGTTCGGGGCTGTTTTAGTGTAATTGTCTTGTCTACTGAACAAGTGTAAAAAAGATTGCGCTTGTACCCATTTAGATGTGACCGTTACTCAAACTTTGCGTAGCTTGGAACAATAGCGTCAAAATTACCGATTGATAGAGTGACACCCTCTTCATGAAAGTATTCTGCCCAGATTGCTACACGTTGATAAGTAAATTTCTTAGATGTCATTTTCTTATTTAGTAGTAGTTTAAAGTAACGAGGATCTACATTATATTGGTTGAGCATTGGTTGAACAAGTTCAGAAACAACAGAAATATAGCGAACTTTACCAATACCAGATAGGCTATCAAATTTGGCAATAGCGCTAATGGTATTAAGTTCCTTACTATCCATGAATTTATTTAAACGCATCTTCCAGTAATCTAAATCATTCATCATATAAACCACCGCCTTTTTAAAGTTATTTTAGCATAGGGAGTAGGAAAGCCTACACCCTCATAACTGAAACTATATCTCGTGAAGAAGTAATTAAGCAGGCATTTGGATAATAAATTTAAAGTAATTGTTATCAGAACAAGCAAGCGGAATGATGTTTACCGTAACAAGCACTAGCATTAATTTGTTAGTGTTTTTTTATTTTCTGAACTATTTTTAGTATAATAATATATATAATATAGGTATACAGGAGGAAGTTATGAAAAGGGCAGAACAGCTTATTAAAGATTACTTCAATGGGCGTTTAGACGTGAATATTAAATGTTCTAAGTTACAAATGGAATACTTGAAGACTGATGACGATACCAAATTAAAAGCCTATGAGGCACAAAAGACTGCTGTTGATGAGGTGCTGTCAACATTAACGCCCGTTCAGTTACAAGCTATTACCATGCACGATAAGGACAATATGACATGGCAAGATATTAGCGATAAATTAGGCGTTAAACGGTATGTATTAGAAGATTTAAAATCTAAGTTGTTGAAAGGATTAAACGCACGATTGGAGGCATAGTGTGGCAGATAATATAGATCATTTATTAACTGATTATTTTACAGGTAAGTTGGATGTTGATATTAAAATGCGTAAACTAGAACTTAGTTATCACAGCAATGATGATGAAAATATCGGTGGTGGTCGGATGCAAAACAATGTTGTCCGTGGGGCGGAGATAACAATGCAGAAACTAGATGATGATTATATGTTAATGCGCTTAACGTACATAAAAGAAGTGATTGGTATGATGTTCGACACGCAAACGGAAACTGTCCAAAAGATTATTCAAGAGCGTTACGGTCGCAAGAAAAGCTGGTTAGCTGTTTCTATGATTGTACATATAGATGAACGCTCAGCAAGGGAGAGACGCGATGAATTTAAGGCATTGATTAAGTCCCCTTTGGAGGCAGTGTAATGGCAGATAAGTTGGATCACATTTTAAGTGATTATTTCACTGGTAAGCTCGAGGCGAATATCAAGTTGCGGAAGTTAGAACTAAGTCACCATACTAACCATGATGATAATGTTGGTGGTGGACGAATGCAAAATAACATTGTCCGCAATACTGAAACAACCATGTTAAAAGTAGAATCAGATAGACTGATACAAGATTGGTTATATGCAAGTCAAGTTATTGAGCTGATGTTTGCGTTGGAGTTGGATAATGTACAGCGAATTATAAAAGCACGCTATGGGCAAAGGCGTACATGGATAGATATTAGTATGAGTGAGCATGTTGATGTTAGAACAGTTATTAGGTGGCGAGATGACTTTAAAAATAAGTTAAAACGACCATTAAAAAACGTTTTATAAACAGGGGTCGGTAAGATGCAGACACCTTTAAAAAATAAATAATCGTATTTAGTTATATGTTTAAACACAGATCAGTAATTTAATAGGTTAGCGTAAAATTGCGCCACCCCATGAGAGCTCATATATTGGCTTGTAAGCCGTTTTTATGTTGATTGGAATAATTAGTCAAGTAGTGTTATAAACGATCCCACTTTTTATACAACGTGTTGAACAAATAAAGGTTGTCCAGTTTAGGAAAACTGTTTATTTTTTTCCGAACAAGTGCAGAATGAACCTAATAAAACCTAAGTGTTTCGCAACATGTTGAGAATTACAAGGGGGACATGCAAGCACAGCTGTAAACAGTCGATAGTGAAGTTACAACTGCACCTGTCGGAAGTAACCACCACTATGCCCGGCACTTAGAAGTGACAACCACGTGCACAACCGTACCCGTTTTCACACTTATTATTAGATCATACAAATTCATTCCCAATAAAATGGCAAAATAAAGCGCCGTTCACTTAAAGCGAACAGCGACATATTTACACGGTAGGTAGTCCCGTATTATTTGATTGTCAGAAATACACATCAAAATACACATTAGGCAAAAATTCAATGGTATTTCACGGAATTATATAACTTTCAGATGTGTATCTCTATGTGTATCTAAGCCCATTAAATCAATGTAAACGTTGATTTATAGCCGTTTTTTACACCTTACTATGGACCCGGGGGGAATCGAACCCTCATCTCCGGAACCGGAATCCAACGTGATATCCATTACACTACGGGTCCACAACAGATTAAATTATAGCCTATTAAATTTGTATTTGCAACATTAACAATGGCTTCGATGTACCTAATCGTTAGGTTAAACCTTGCAATTAATTAAGTTTAGCTTTATTATAGTAACTGTAAAAATAAAAATAATTCAAAATTTTAAAATAGAAAAGGTGGAGCATATGGCATCATCAGAAGGAAAGGCCACGATGGGCCGAAATATAAAAAGATACATTAAACAAAATGAAATGACGGCAGCACACCTTGCTGAAGTTATTGGTGTATCAACCGCAACTATTTCTGATTGGTCAAATGGGAAAACATATCCGAGAATCGATAAAATTGAGGCAATGGCTGAATTTTTTGGCATATCAAAATCAGATCTTGTCGAAGAGCCTAACCAATCTTCAAAAGCAGTGGTTACTGATGAACCAGTCTTAATGGCTGCTCACTGGGGACTAGATATTTCTGGTTTACCAGATGAAGAACGTTCACGAGTTATTGATAGAGCTAAGTCTTATATTGAAGGACTAATTGCTGATTATGAGGATCGGAATGGGAATAGATAGTTATGATGATTTTCTAATTAGGGTGGAGAATGATCTACTTGGTTTGGGGATGACACCGGTTATCTTAGACACAATGCCACTTAAAGAAAATTCTGGTTTAGATGGCGTTGCTTACTTAAAAGGGAATAAGGCGTATATTTTTATAGACAAAACGTTGTCAATTTTTGATAAGGCGAAGACCTTGGTTGAAGAATATCATCATGCGATTTCAGATATTGGTAACCACATGGATTACGATGCAACACTTGCTCATAATGACGAAATCGACGCACGAGAGTCGGTAATTAAATACATGACACCTGAGAAAGTTATATTAAGGGTTGCACATGAGTATGAGGATCAACCATTCGAGGCCTGGATGTTGTGTGAATATTTAGGATATCCATTAGATTTTGCGCAAGAAACTGTTAGCTTATATAGAAGAAACGGGTTGTTAAGTTAAATATAAATTTTACCCTTGAAATTAATTTAAACCTAATATATACTAATAATAGTCCTAAGGAATTGTACTTAGGACTATTATTAACAAATAACATTAAGTTTAAACTAATTATCAGGAGGCAATTTATGAGTAATGATATGATAACGTTCTTAATCATCTTGGGGACACTGACATGCATGTGGATTGTGGTAATGGCAATTATTTCAATGATTGAGTTTTTAATTGATGGAAATGTTCATCGAGTGGTACGTGGTGTAAAGTTATTATTACGTTATAGTCTGATTAGGCTAGGTGGCGTTGATGGTGAAGAGGCACATCGGATTCTATTAGGTAAATAAAGTGTGGAATTTCACAAGTGAGTATGCTTTGTTGTCTGTAATATGTCAAATTAACGATTTGAAAACCGATAATAATAAACTATTATTTTGTAATTAAGTCAATACGTTAAGTGAACTAATGTTCAAGCAAATATAACGAAATTTGTTCCTGCTTATCGTATAATAATCGTAGTGGGTGACATTTGAATACTAGATGATATTCACTAATTCATCCTTCATAATATTAATTTCAATTGATATGAAATTAATACGTAACAATAGTTGGTGGGTTTGTTTGCGAAATTGTAAACAAAGTCGTATAATAATTCATGTAGAAACGTTACAAAAGAATTTTTTCTGGGAGGAATCTTAATAATATGACTGTTAAGATTGGTATCAACGGTTTCGGCCGTATTGGTCGTTTGGCATTTCGTCGTATTCTTGAGTTAAAGGATACAGCGGACGACATTGAAGTTGTTGCGATTAACGATTTAACTAACCCTGCTATGTTGGCATACTTGTTGAAGTATGATTCAACTCATGGTACTTTGAACGCTGACGTTTCAGCTGACGAAGAAGGAATTATCGTTGACGGTAAGAAGATCCGTGTATACGCTGAGCGTGATGCGGCTGACTTGAAGTGGGTTGCTAATGACGGTGTTGAAATTGTATTGGAATCAACTGGTTTCTATACTTCAGCAGAAAAGTCACAAGCACACTTGGATGCCGGCGCAAAGAAGGTATTGGTATCAGCACCTGCTGGTAAAGTACCAACGGTTGTTTACGGTGTTAACCAAGATACATTGACTGCAGATGACAACATTGTTTCTGCTGGTTCATGTACAACACAATCACTTGCACCATTGGCAAATGCCTTGGACAAGGAATTCGGTGTTGAAATTGGTTTGATGACTACTGTTCACGCCTTTACTGGTACTCAAATGCTTTTGGATGGACCTAAGGGTAAGAAGTTGCGCTCAAACCGTGCAGCTTCTGTAAATACAATTCCTCACTCAACTGGTGCTGCTAAGGCTATTGGTCTTGTTGTTCCATCAGTTGCTGGTAAGTTGGATGGTCACGCACAACGTGTTGGTGTTGTTGACGGTTCTGTTACTGAGTTGACTGCTGTATTGTCAAAGAAAGTTTCTGCTGAAGAAGTTAACGAAGCAGTTAAGAAGTATGAAAATGCTTCATTCGGATACAATGATGATGAAATTGTTTCATCAGACATCATTGGCGACACACACGGTGCCGTATTTGATCCAACTTTGACTAAGGTTATCACTGTTGGTGATAAGCAATTAGTACAAACTGCTGCTTGGTATGATAACGAGTATGGTTTCACTTCAAACATGATCCGTACTTTGTTGCACTTGGCAACACTTTAATAGTTACTTACACTATTATTTGAAAACGGATGGTTTAGTAATAGTCTGAACCATCCGTTTTTTATATAAGATTTGTAGTATTTGAAGTAAAAAAGAAAGAGGGATTCCATGGCAAAGTTGACAGTTGAGGATCTAGAATTAAAAGGTAAAAAAGTATTGATGCGTGTTGACTTCAATGTTCCACTAAAGGAAGTTGATGGACAACAAGAAGTTGCAAATGATAATCGTATCGTTGCAGCATTGCCAACAATCAAGTATGTTTTGTCACACGGTGGACGTGCGGTATTGTTTTCACATTTGGGACGTATTAAGAGTGAAGATGATAAGCCAGCGCTATCAATGAAGCCTGTTGCGCAACGTTTGGCTGATTTACTTGGCCAACCTGTGACATTTGTACCAGCAATTGAAGGTCCAGAGCTTGAAGATGCTATTAACAAGTTAGAAGATGGTCAAGTATTAATCTTTGAAAACACACGTTACGCTGATGTTGTTGATGGTGAAGTTGTTAAGCGTGAATCAAAGAATGATCCTGCCTTGGGTGCTTACTGGGCATCATTGGGTGACATCTTTGTTAATGATGCTTTCGGTACTGCACACCGTTCACATGCATCAAATGCCGGCATTGCTGCAAATATTGCTCAAACTGCAGCTGGTTTCCTAATGGAAAAGGAAATTAAGTTCTTAGGAGGCGCTGTTGAAAATCCAGAGCGTCCATTTGTTGCTATTATTGGTGGTGCTAAGGTATCTGATAAGATTACTATTATCCAAAACTTGTTGGAAAAAGCTGATAAAGTCATTGTTGGTGGAGGAATGGCATATACATTTGCTGCTGCCAAGGGTGAGAAAATTGGTAACTCATTGTTTGAAGAAGACAAGGTTGAACTTGCAAAGCAATTAATTGCAGATGCTGGTGATAAGTTGGTATTGCCAGTTGATGCTGTTGCAGCTGATAAGTTTGCAAATGATGCTGATTCATATGTTGCAGAAGGTGACATTAAAGATGGTTACATGGGACTAGATATTGGTCCTAAGTCAATTGAACTATTTAAGTCAGTTCTTGCGGATGCAAAGACGGTTGTTTGGAACGGACCTATGGGTGTATTCGAAATGCCTAACTTTGCCAAGGGAACCTTAGCTATTGGTGAAGAACTAGTTAAGGTAACTGAAAAGGGTGCAACAACGATTGTTGGTGGTGGTGATTCAACTGCTGCTGTTCAACAATTAGGTGTTGCTGATAAATTGAGCCACATTTCAACTGGTGGTGGTGCTTCTCTTGAATACCTAGAAGGTAAGACATTGCCAGGAATTGCAGCAATTTCTGAGAAGTAATTTTAAGATAATCAATGAAGAAACTGGAACATTAAATTGTTCCAGTTTTTTTGTCATATGACCAAGAATAACATGATTAGAATCAAAAGCAGTGATAGTTGTTTAGCGATCTTTCAAATATTTTTTCAAAAATTAACTAGGCATTGGATAAAAATTTACATATGACAAATTTAACTAAAATGTGATAAACTATTCCAAATAGTAATAATTGGGGAACTGTATCATGGATATACATAAATTTAAGGTCTTTCTAGATTTAGCTGAAACAGGTAATTATTCAGAAACTGCTGAAAGATTATATACAACACAGGGTAATATTTCTAAGCAAATTTTATCTTTGGAAAAGGAACTAAAAACGCAATTATTCAAACGGGAGCACCGCCATATTTCCTTAACTGAGTCAGGAAGAATTACCGAAATGTATGCAAAAAAAATTTTGCATGAATTTGACGCATTACAACAGACGTTAGTGCAACATGATTCAGAGTCAGATAACGTGTTGACGATTCATACAATGGCAACATTTTCGAATTATCGTGGCTTTTCATTAATGAGTGACTTTCACAAAAGTCATCCTGAAATTACGCTGCACTTCTCTGAAACTAAAGATAGTTTATTACTTAACTCATTAAATGATAATCAAGCAGATATAATTTTTGGTCACTATACACCAGATGTTAGTAATAAACTTGAGACGCTGCTGACCGATCAAGACAACTTGATTTGTGTATTACCTGCTAATCATCCATTGTCAGCAAATCAAGTTATTTCATTAAGCGATTTAATGAAGGAAGAATTATTGCTACTAGAAGGCGAAGAGACAATCATTTTTAATAAATTTGGCTCTGCTGGAGAAAGAAGGCAATTAATGTCTGCAGTTGCCTATCAAGGTGAGCGAATCGATATTATTTTAAACATGGTATTAAATGGTATGGGTATTGCTTTGATGATGGAAAAAAGAGTTGATATGACGAATGATGGGCAAATGGTAAAGCGTAAAATCGCAACACACACAACCAGTGATTTTGGCTTTATGAGAATGAAACAAGTTCATGAATCCAAAGCTAATGAATTATTTTGGAAATACATCACACAATCACTTAACCATGATATTATTTAAAAATACATTTCAATCGTATGTGTGATAATATAATAGTATAAAAATTAAATATAATCACAAAGGGGAGCCAATCTGGCTGAGAATGAGATAGAATCTAGACCCTTCGTACCTGTTTTAGTTATTTAAGCGTAGGAATTGTGAGAATGTGTCAATTAATGGCCTCTTTGTGATGATTTTTTTATTGCGAGGAGGTTTTTTATTTTGCATCTATTCTTGGATTAATGAAATGATATTGTCTAAATTTACTAGGGGAAAACAATAATGAATTCGAAAGTTAGAAAAATACCATATTTAGCTATGATGATTGCACTAGACGTGGTGTTGTCACCAATTTTACGTGTCGAAGGAATGGCACCAATGTCCAGCGTGATTAATATTTTAGCTGGTGTACTTATGGGACCATTGTATGCAACGATTATGGCGACTTGTTGCGGAATTATTAGGATGATGATGGGTATCCCACCATTGGCATTAACTGGGGCCGTTTTTGGCGCCTTGTTAGCAGGGTTAGGTGCCCGTTGGGTACATAGTATTTATGGGTCAATTGTTGGTGAGATTATCGGTACTGGAATAATCGGATCTTTACTATCTTACCCAGTTATGGTGCTATTTACGGGCACCAAGACAGATTTGTACTGGTTACTGTATACACCAAGATTCTTAGGTGCCACATTTATTGGTGCGGTAGCAGCTTGACTCATTTGGCAACAAGCAAAAAAGATATCTTTGTTCAAAGACATGATGCGAGTTTTTAATGGCGAGGAGCGTATTATAAGATGAAAAAGATCACCATTCCGTTGCAAACAGCACCGCTCATTCATTGTATTACTAATGCTATCTCAGTAGAGACTGTGGCAAACGCACTCCTTTATATTGGTGCGAAGCCGATTATGACAGAAGACATTCGCGCCTTTAATGATTTAGCATTGCAGACAAATAGTTTGTTGTTAAATTTAGGAAGTCTGTCACTTGATAAGGGAAAGAGCATCTTAGCAGCCAGTAAATTAGCAATTGGCAAAGAACCAGTTGTACTAGATGTGGTTGGCATTGCGAGCGCTAAATCTGCCATGAAAGTCGCTAAAAAAATCATTGCAGATCAACCAACAATTGTCCGCGGTAATATTTCAGAGATGCGTGCACTTTGTGATTTACAAACGCATGGACGAGGTGTGGATGGTAGTTTATTAGACCAGACAGATGAAGAATTAATCAATTTAATTACGGCACTTAAGCAATTACCTCAAGAATCGGTTTATGTTGCTACTGGGACAAAAGATATTGTTGTGGCTAGGAATAACGTTTGGGTTCTAAGTAATGGTGTACCAGAATTAGATCGTTTTACAGGTTCAGGAGATACTTTAAGTGGCCTGTTGGCAGCGTTATTGGGAGAAGGTGCTTCCCCCGAAGATGCAGCGATTCAAGCAATCAGCTATTTGAACATTGCAGGGGAGACCGCAAAAAGCAAAACTGTGACTTCAGGAATTGCAGAATTTCGACAGTTATTCTTAAATGAGCTTTCATTATTAGGGGTTGAAGATTCTGACTGGGTAAATAAGATAAGGGGAACAAAAAATGACGAAACAATTATATTTAGTGACAGCGAGATATGACGAATCAGAAAATGAATTTTTAAATAAAATTGAAACCGCTTGTGCTAACGGGGTTACAGTTGTGCAATTGCGGGAGAAAAATTTATCGACAAGGGATTATTATGAACTAGCGCTAAAAGTAAAACAAATTACAGATAAATATGACTTACCATTAATTATTGATGATCGAATTGATATTTGCCTGGCGGTTGATGCGCATGGTGCACATATTGGTGATGACGAGTTACCAGTCAAAGTTGCTCGGAAATTGCTTGGTAAGGATAAAATCTTAGGTGTGTCAGCAAAAACAGTTACACGTGCAACTGAAGCGGCAGCAGATGGTGCAGATTATTTAGGAACAGGTGCTATTTTCCCAACACAGACAAAAGTTGTTACGAAGCAAACGTCAATTGATACACTCAAGGCAATTACTGCAGCTGTTAATATTCCGGTCGTTGCCATTGGTGGCATTACAGAAGAACGTATTGATGTCTTCAAGGAATCAGGAATTGTTGGTGTGGCAATTGTTAGTGAGATTATGAAGGCAACAAACATTGCTCAAAAAGTGCAACGTTTAAAAAAGGCGCTTGAAATGTTATAATGTATCAAAGGAGAGCGAGACAAAAGTTGTTTTGAAGCCGGCGTAAATTGTTTTACATTGAGGCTTCAGACTTTTGGAACGCGTTTATGCTATCAAACTGACATGCTTTTAATTAAGATATTTTTAGCAAAAAAAGTTGGAACATTTTCTTTTGTCCCAACTTCTTTTTTATATTCCTTTGATTTTGAAGAAATTATTTTTTAGATGGCAATTAGGTGCTAAATAAAGGAGTCATAGCAATGATAGAATTCAGTGATGTGGTCAAGACATATCAAGAAAAGCAAGTCGTTAATAAACTCAATTTAACCATTGCCTCAGGTGAGTTTTTTGTTTTGGTTGGACCAAGTGGTAGTGGGAAAACGACAATTTTGAAAATGATTAACCGATTGATTTCCCAATCTAATGGTCAGATATTGATTGATGGGGTGGACACTAATCAGGTAGATAGGGCCAAGTTGAGAAAAAATATTGGTTATGTTTTACAGAATATTGCGCTGTTTCCAAATTTAACAATCAGCCAAAATGCCGGTATTTTATTAGAGGCACAAGGTATTAAACGAGAAAAACGACAAACATTGGTCAATGAATTGTTGGACAGAGTTGGCTTGCCTCATGAGCAGTATAGTGATCGAATGCCTAGTGAACTATCAGGTGGTGAACAACAACGGGTCGGGATTGTTAGGTCGTTGATTACAAAACCAAGTGTCATTTTAATGGATGAACCCTTTAGTGCATTGGACCCATTATCTCGCAAACAATTACAAAATCTTATTTTAGAGTTACATAAAGAATTTAAGCCAACGATTTTATTTGTTACTCATGATATGCAAGAAGCACTAAGATTGGGGACCAGAATTGGTGTACTTGTTAATGGACGTTTACAGCAAGTTGGAGATCCAAATACGGTGATTAATCAGCCAGCTAATAAAATTGTGTCATCACTATTTAACAATCAACGGGTTACATTGATTTCGGATTTAAAATCGGCGGGCTTATTTCATTTATTAAAGTCAGACCAAGTGATCCAGGCGCCACATTTGTCGGAAACGCAGACAATTCAAGAATTAGCAATGGTTTTACGAGAATATCATCAAGTAATTATTGATCAGCAACATTTTATTACTGCAGATGATTTACTGCAGTATATCAGTCAACAATAAAGGAGATTGCATGTTAAACGATTTGGTAAATTTACTGACAACGCAGTCAGGTGATATTTTGGTTGCGTTACGTGAACATGTGTTACTCTCACTAGCAGCCATTCTCATCGCAGCAGCAATTGCCGTGCCATTGGCAATTGCCTTAATGAATCATCGCCGAGCTGGTGAGCTAGTTTTACAGATAGCAGGTGTGATTCAAACGATTCCTAGTTTGGCTGTTTTAGGGGCGTTGATTCCATTTGTCGGTATTGGAACAGTGCCAGCAATAATTGCCTTAGTTTTATATGCAATTATGCCTATTTTTCAAAACACGTATGCAGGTTTAACTGAAATTGATCCAAATTTAACTGAAGCGACCGAAGCATTCGGCTTTTCGCGTCCATTTAAGTTATTCAAAATTCAGTTACCGCTAGCTATGCCAATGATTTTATCAGGCTTAAGGATTGCAACCGTTATGGTAATTGGTACCGCTACATTAGCTGCCTTGATTGGTGGCGGTGGTCTTGGAACTTTTATCATGATTGGTATACAAACTAATGATAATGCACAGCTTTTGCTGGGTGCAATTTTATCAGCTTTGTTGGCGCTAATTTTCTCTTGGGGAATTAAGTTGATTGGGAAGCTTTCTTTGAAAAAAATTGGCATTCTGTTAACTAGCCTTGTTGCAATCGGTGGTATCTATATAGGTGGTCAAGCAATTTTACAACCGAAAGGAACAATCACGATTGCGGGTAAGCTGGGTGGCGAGCCAGAAATTTTAATCAATATGTATAAGGAACTCATTGAAGCAGATAACCCACGTTTAGATGTAAAATTGAAACCAAATTTTGGCGGAACAACCTTTATTTATAAAGCCTTAAAAGGTGGTGATATTGACATCTATCCAGAATTTACAGGAACCGTTTTACAATCTTTGGTAAAAAGGGAACATGTTAGTCACCAACCTGCACAAGCTTTTAAAGATGCGCAGCGTGCAATAAAAAAGCAAGATAATCTCACATATCTAGCACCTATGAAGTATCAAAACACATATGCATTGGCGGTTCGGCAATCAGATGCAAAAAAGTATCATTTAAAAACGACAAGTGATTTAGCCAAATTATCACCTCAGTTAACGGCAGGCTTTGATCATGATTTTTATGAATTAAAAGATTCGTATCCAGGTATGAAACAGGCATATCAATTACAATTTAAAAAAGTTACCAGCATGTCATCAAATTTGCGTTATAAAGCTTTAGTAAACAAACAAATTGATGTTACGGATGCCTATACGACGGATCCACAATTAAAAGCCTATAAGCTGGTGGCTTTGAAAGATGATCGGAAATATTTTCCACCTTTCCAAGGAGCACCATTGGTTAGAACGGCAATTCTAAATAAATACCCAAGTATTCAAAAGAGTTTAGCTCGACTCGATGGAGAGATAACCAATAAGGACATGATTGAGATGAACTATCAGGTAACTGTACAACATAAACAGGCTGATGAGGTAGCCCATCAATACCTAGTCAAACATCACTTATTAAAGTAGTATTGAGTTTTTTGCATAATTTAATATGTTGATGCAACATAAAACTGTTAGAATAATAGTACTATTCAAAAGGAGTGTGGGTATGTTTGAACATTGGATGGTATTGATAGTGGAGTTTGTGTTCATAATTAACACACTGGCTGCTATTTTAACCGTTTTTAGAGATCGCTACCGTGATATTACAGCAATCTGGGCATGGATGTTGGTTTTGCTATTATTCCCAATCGTTGGATTTTTAATTTATTTTCTGTTTGGTCGAAAGTTGTCGGGAAACCATATTTTCACGATGCAGACACAACAAATCATGGGTATTGATCGAATCGCAACAAATCAGCAACAAGAAGTACTGTCGGTATCGGATCCCGAGCATTTTGTTGAAGAACAATCATTTATTAGATTGTTTTTACAGAATGAACAAGCAATTTTTACAAATCAAAATGAAGTTGATATTTTAACAGATGGTCATGACATGTTCGAAAAATTATTTTCGGACATTCGTGCTGCAAAACATCATATAAATATTGAGTTTTATACTATTTATAATGACAAAATTGGTAATGAACTAGTTGATTTACTGACTGAAAAAGCTAAAGAAGGAATTCGGGTTCGTGTCATTTTTGATTCATGGGGATCGGGTGGAAAAAATGCAAAACTATACAAGCGACTACGAGCAGTTGGTGGACAGGTTGAAGCGTTTTTAATGCCAAGATGGCATCTCTTTTCATTACATGTTAATAATCATGACCACCGTAAATTAGTAATTATTGACGGAAATATTGGCTATATTGGTGGGTTCAATGTGGGTGATCAATATCTTGGTCGTTTAAAAAAGTTCGGGTATTGGCGTGATACACAACTCCGCGTGGTGGGTGATGGTGTTTTAGCCATGCAGAGCCGCTTTTTTACTGATTGGAACGCAACGACAAAAAATGAAAAATTGGAGTTTAGTGAAAATTACTTTCCATCAACTAATGCAAGCGGGGATGTTGCGATGCAAGTCGTCTCTTCAGGACCTGATTCTGATACAAGGCAAATTTATCAAGGTTATTTGCGGATGATTTCGATGGCGCATGAAAGTATCACGATTCAATCGCCATATTTTATTCCGAATTCAGCCATTATGGATGCAATTGAGGTTGCTGCCAGATCTGGTGTGAGGGTAAGGGTGATGATTCCATCAAAACCGGACCATATGTTTGTTTATCGTGCAACTGAGTATTATGCTAGCGTTCTTGCGCAGGAAGGTATTGAAGTTTATGCTTACGATAAAGGATTCTTGCACGCTAAGACAATTGTGATTGATGATAAAATCGTAACCGTTGGTAGCGCGAATATGGATATCCGTTCTTTTGCATTGAATTTTGAGGTGAATGCCTTTTTGTATAGCCAGAGTTTGGCATTAAAAATGAATAATATTTTTGAACAGGATTTGGCAGATGCGACCTTATTGACACCAAAGTATTTTGCTAAGCAATCAGGGTGGTTAAGGTTTAAGTATTTTTTCTCAAGATTATTAACACCTATTTTATAAATTAGGAATAAGAAAAGACAGAACACTTCATCATGTGTTCTGTCTTTTTTTATTGATGTTTGTTAAATTATGCTGGTTGATTCAAATCATTTTTGCGACTAAAGAAACTAACTAGTAGGAAGAAGATACCTAACAAGTCTGTGTAAACACCTAAAATAATTTGCATATCATGGGTTGAGTAACCTGTAAACAATACTAGGAATAACCCTAGGAAAAGACCGATTGCACCAATCACTAAACCAACGAGACGTTGCCAACCAATTAATAACTCGGGTACCCAAGTTTGGGCTAAATTACTCGTGGCATTGAATAAAATCCAAAATCCAAATACCAAGCCAATAAAATCTTTTGCAACATCTTGCCGAAATAGGAGAACTAGTCCCATGACAGTACTCAACAAAGCACTCATTAAGTGTGAACCACGTAGGTAGGTACTGTGACCAAATAGTAAAATATCAATTAGCGCAATAAAAATCGAAAATAGTCCAAATAGGATTGATACCGCTAATAACCATTCAGGATTAAAGACAAAAGCAAAAATTCCTAAGATAATTGAGATAACACCTGCGGCAGCTAACAGTTTACGCACGAAGTATGAAATAATTGGCTTTTGTGGGTGTTGTTGCTCTGAACGTCTTTGAGGATTCTTCTCACCATCGACCTCAGGTTGTTGAACTTCTGGCAAATTATTCATTGCTAAGCCTCCTTATAGTTTGAGTTGTTTAAATTGAGTGTAATTGAAAATAGAGTAAAATACAATTGAAGACTAATTTAAAATAAAAAATATTAGATATTTATAAAAAAAGGAAATATAAAAGATGATTGAAGTGATTATTCCCCTTGTACTATTGGCATTATTTGGTTATACACAATATCGTCAGAAAAAGTTTGATAGATCAGTTGATCAAAAAGCAAAAGAATTAACTGATAAATTAAAGGATAAGAATGACCATTAGTGGCACTACCATGATGATAAGAATACTTGTATAATAGTATGGACAGAAAATACAAAGAACAGGAGCGCAATAATGAATATAGAAGAAATGCAGGCGCGCCAAAAACATATACGAAATTTTAGTATTGTTGCTCATATTGATCATGGGAAGTCAACGATTTCAGATCGTATTTTGGAAGCGACACATACGGTTACCGAACGAGAAATGCAAGATCAATTGCTGGATACGATGGATTTGGAACGTGAACGTGGTATCACAATCAAAATGAACGCAGTTGAGGTCCATTATCGTGCTAATGATGGTGAAGATTATATTTTTCATTTAGTTGATACACCAGGTCATGTGGATTTTTCTTATGAAGTATCTCGCTCATTAGCAGCAGCTGATGGTGCAATTTTGGTTGTTGATGCCGCCCAAGGCGTTGAGGCGCAAACGTTAGCAAATGTCTATTTAGCGATTGAAAATGATCTGGAAATTTTACCTGTCATTAATAAAATAGACTTACCAGCAGCTGATCCTGAAGCTGTCCGTAAAGAAATTGAAGATGTCATTGGTATTGATGCATCTGACGCCGTATTAGCTTCGGCCAAAAAGGGTATTGGTATTCCAGAACTTTTGGAAAAGATTGTGAAGGATATTCCAGCGCCTGAGGGAGAACTTGAAGCACCCTTGCAGGCACTGATTTTTGACTCAGCTTATGACTCATATAAAGGCGTTATTTTAACCATTCGGGTGAAGACTGGTGTATTGCAGCCAGGTGATAAAATTAAATTTATGAACTCTGGTGCAGAATATGAAGTCACTGAGGTTGGTGTTAATTCACCAACACCAATCAAACGTGATTTCTTAATGGCTGGTGATATTGGCTATGTTGCTGCATCAATTAAAAACATTCGTGATGCTCGGCCGGGCGATACGATTACTCATTTGAAACGACCTGCAGCAAAACCATTGCCTGGATATCAGCCAATGACGCCAATGGTTTATTCTGGATTATATCCAACTGACAATGCAAAATATAATGATTTGCGTGATGCCTTAGAAAAATTGCAGCTAAATGATGCTTCACTGGAATTTGAACCAGAAACATCACAAGCACTTGGCTTTGGCTTCCGTACGGGCTTCTTAGGACTACTTCATATGGATGTGATTCAAGAACGGTTGGAACGTGAATTCGATCTAGACTTGATTACAACTGCACCATCGGTAACCTATCATGCTTATACAACAGATGGTGAAATGGTGGAGGTTGCGAATCCATCTGAGCTACCAGATGTTTCAGAAATTAAATCAATCGAAGAGCCATTCGTACACGCACAAATTATGGTGCCAAATGATTATGTGGGTGCTGTAATGGAACTTGCGCAGTCAAAACGTGGTGAGTTTGATACCATGGATTACTTGGATGAAAATCGTGTTAATGTTAAGTATTACATGCCATTGTCTGAAATTATCTTTGATTTCTTTGATAAGTTGAAGTCAAGTACTCGTGGCTATGCTTCATTAGATTACGAAATTTCAGGTTATCGACAATCTGAACTAGTTAAGATCGATATTTTATTGAATGGCGATAAAGTGGATGCATTGAGTTTCATTGTGCATCGTGATTTTGCACAAGAGCGTTCACGCGTTATTACGAAAAAGTTAAAGGAAATTATTCCACGACGAAACTTTGAAATTCCAGTTCAGGCTGCCATTGGATCAAAAATTGTTGCGCGGTCAACAATTAAAGCCTACCGTAAGGACGTGACTTCTCGTATCCATACAGGAGATCCGGATCGTCGTGCAAAGCTATTGGATAAACAGAAACGTGGTAAGAAACGAATGAAGGCGGTGGGAACAGTTGAAGTACCACAGGAAGCTTTCATGGCAGTTCTTAAGACAGACGAAGAGTAATCCCACTAATAAAAGAATTAGCCGATTTTTAATAGCTTTTCAGTTAAAAACTATCATTTTATAGTTTTTTATGTTAATATATTCTAGTTAAATAAACTGACTCTGGTTTTTAGAAAACTAGGGCGATAAGGAGAAAATAATGAAGGCTGATATTCATCCAGATTACCACCAAGTGGTTTTCGTTGACTCAACTACTGGTTACAAGTTCTTGTCAGGTTCTACTCGTACAACTGATGAGACTATCGAATTTGAGGGTGCTACTTACCCAATGATTCGTGTTGAAATTACTTCAGATTCACACCCATTCTACACTGGTAAGCAAAAGTTTATGACTGCAGATGGTGCTGTTGATAAGTTTAACAAGAAATACGGACTTGCTTAATTGCAAACTCCTACAAAAGCCGTTGCATAGCGCTAAATGCCTATGCGACGGTTTTTTTGTGCGTTTTTTAATTGAGGTTGACAAAGACTTAATCGATGCGTAAAATAGCGGATATTGGTAGGATACTTCATTGTATGTCAGAGAAGCTACGGGAGCTGTGAGTAGCGCAGGTGGAGTAACTGAACTATTTGAAACAGTTAAATAAACTTAAGAGAGTTGATCCGCAGTGACCAACTAATTTTTGGGTGGTACCGCGGAAAAATTTCGTCCCAGTGATAGGTTAAAGGCCTTGTCACTGGGACTTTTTTATGCAGAGAGGAGCAAAAAACAATGGGGTACTAAAGCATACCGGACATGTCGGAGGACTTAACCATTATCAATTATCAACTTATTTAGGAATAACATGTTGAAACAAAAAATTATTTCATTTAATTAGAGGAGAAGATAGATATGGTTAAACCAATGACATTTAAACAAAGTCTTTCAGTATTATTAGTATTAATTTTCATTTTTAGTTTGAGTATTCTTGGGTTTGGTTTATCTCCCAATGTACCATTAGTTATTAGTATTATTGTTGTCATGGTATTTGCCAGGATTCGTAGGACCACTTGGCAAACAATTCAAGATCAGTTATTAAAAGGGATTAAAACTGCACTGGCACCATTATTCCTATTTTTGCTCATTGGTATGCTGATTGGCCTATGGATGGGAACCAATACCATTCCATCTTTATTGTGGGTCGGTTTGAAAATTGCCAATGTGCAGTGGTTCCTGCCAAGCGCGCTATTGATTATGGCCTTAATGGGTACAATGATTGGGTCTGCTTTCACAACATTGGCGACAGTCGGGGTAGCATTAATGGGCGTTGGAACAGCCATCGGATTTGATCCGGGTGTGGTAGCTGGTGCAGTATTATCAGGCGCAATCTTTGGTGATAAAAGTTCACCATTATCAGATTCAACAAATCTAGCATCGTCGATTGCAGGCACAGACTTATTTGCGCACATTAAGAACATGATGTGGACGACAATTCCAGCGCTAGTGGGGTCATTAGTGATCTTTACGATATTAAATCAACAACAGACAATTAAGGGTAGTGTGAATGATTTACAAAAATTGGCTGGCTTATTATCTCCCACTTGGTGGTCAGTCATTCCAATTGCATTGTTATTTATCATGGCATGGCGACATATTCCAGCAATTCCAACGTTATTGGTTAATATTGCTGTGACTGGCAGCATGTTTATGGTGAACCATAACTTGCAACAATTGTCAGATGTCATTATGAACGGGTCAAAAACAGCCATCCATAACAAGTTATTAGCAGCATTATTGAATCGTGGGGGGATGCTTTCCATGATGCCCACGGTCATAATTATTATGTTGGCATTAGCACTAGGTGGATTATTAACAGAACAGGGTGTCTTAAAATCAGTTATGACACCGTTAGTTAATCTTATTAAAACAAAAGCTGGTGTGATTACTGGTACGTTATTGACTGGTATTTCCGCTAACTTTTTAATTGGTGAACAATATTTAGCAACCATTTTACCTGGACAACTTTGGCATGATACGTTTACTCGCTTAAATATCAATCGATTAACACTAGGGAGAACGTTGGAAGATTCAGGTACGGTTATTAATTATTTGGTACCTTGGGGTGTAGCAGGAAGTTTTGCTGCACAGACACTGGGTGTTTCGGTAACAACGTTTGCACCGTTTACGTTTTTTTCCCTGCTATCACCAATCTGCTCATTAGTCAGTGCGTGGATAGGTATTGGTCAACTTAATGTTGATGATGAATAGCTTGCCATGCAAGTTGGTGGGCACCATGGTTTTGCTTTTCTGGCAGCCATGTCGCAATGATTAGGTGATAACGGTCATAGTAAGTTAGTAACTGCGCTAATTGCGGTCCGAAATGTTTCGCATAGCGTTTATGGATGCTATCGATAACAATCTTTGAATCTGCATAATACATGATCGTATCAGATTCATTGCTGAGAGTGGCTAAAACTTGAAAAGCCCAAATAGCAGCAGCAAATTCGGCCTCGTGATTTGACATGTTTCCTAGATAGTGATGCTGCTGAATTTGCTGACCATTATATAGAATGACAAGCCCAGCACCACTATTACCAGGATTTCCTTGACTAGCTGCATCTGAGTAAACTTTGATTAACATGACAAGTACCTCCAATTTCATTATACTAGATGGTAGGGACATTCTCAGATGATTTACAAATGCTTTGATTATTTGGTAAATCAGAAAGGACATAAGAATGAAGGGATATTATCAACCAGCTGGCCTGATCGGCTGGGTTAACTGGCTGTGGATTCTAATGATTGCCTTGTTTGGCCTCATTATGCAATTAGAGGTAACACACCTTAATGTATGGACATACGGGGCAGTGGCTGCCTTTATTGTGATTACATTATTGACTTATTTTAGACGCAGAGTTGCGCTAACCAAAGAAGCCCTATGGATTTTACCTATGTTTGGGGTGCATACGGATAAGTTTCGCTTTTCTGAAATGGCACATGTGCAATTTACAAAACGAACGATTTTATTTAGTTATGATGGTGAGCACTATAGCTTTTGTATGAATCAACGCTTTTTAAACAACTTAAAAAAAGAAATTGAAGGACAAACAAATGACTGAGGAATCATTAACAATTACAGACCAAGAAGGCCGTTTGGATAAAGTTGTTGCAGAGGCATTCACGGATTACACGCGAACACAAATGTCAAAATGGATTGATGATGGTATTTTAACAGTTAACGGCGAAACTAAGAAGGCAAAGTATAAAGTGCATGCTGGTGACGTGATTTCGTTTGTTGTACCAGAACCAGTTGTTTTGGATATTAAGCCAGAGAACTTGCCTTTGGATATTGTCTATGAGGATGATGATTTATTGGTTGTCAACAAGCCGCAGGGGATGGTGGTTCATCCTGCTGCTGGCCATCCAAATGGCACATTAGTTAATGCATTGATGTATCATACTGAATTGTCATCAATTAATGGGGTCATTCGGCCAGGAATTGTTCATCGCATTGATAAAGATACATCAGGATTGTTGATGGTAGCCAAAAATGATCAGGCTCACGAAGCTTTATCCGCAGATTTAAAAGACAAGAAAAATCTGCGTCAATATTATGCGCTAGTGCATGGTGAGTTTTCTGAGAATAAAGGGACCATTAAAGCGCCATTAGGACGTTCAAAGACAGATCGTAAGAAGCAAGCAGTGATTGCTGGTGGTCGAGATGCAGTTACTCATTTTGAGGTCGTGAAGAGATATGTCGGGTATACCTTGTTACGAGTAACGCTAGAAACAGGACGTACACATCAAATTCGCGTACACATGGCCTATATCGGTCATCCAGTGGCTGGTGATCCATTATATGGCCCAAAGAAGACGCTCGCTGGTAATGGTCAATTCCTACACGCTGCGACATTAGGGTTAACACAACCAACAACTAAAAAAGAATTAACATTTGAAGCACCATTACCACAATATTTTGTTGAAACATTAGCACAATTACAACCATATGCGGAAGAAAACAACTGATAGTACGCAAATGACGTTGAACATGCTAAAATAGTTTTAGATAAACAAAATGAAAATTGTAACTTTCTTAAAGTAATCCTGTGAGGTTATTAGGAGGTAGCGTGGTAAACATAATGAACGAGACGTTACCCTTTTTAGAGGAGGTAGTGTCTCTTTTTATTTATTAACTGAAATCAACTAGAGAAAAGGAATAAATTATGGCAAAAGAAATTGTTGACGCAATGGCAATGCAGCGAGCACTCACAAGAATTACATATGAGATTATCGAAAAAAATAAGGGTGTTGCCAATCTTGTGATTGTTGGCATCAAGACACGTGGCGTCTTTATTGGTCAACGTATTGCAGAACGTCTTCAACAATTAGAAGGTGCAACAATTCCCGTTATACCTCTTGATATTACACATTACCGTGATGATGATACAGATGGCAACGGTGAAAAATCATCATTCAATGTCGATATTGATAATAAACGAATTATTTTAGTTGATGATGTCCTTTTTACTGGGCGAACAATTCGTGCGGCCTTAGATGCCATTATGGATAACGGACGACCAGCAGCCGTTAATTTAGCAGTTTTGGTTGATCGAGGACACCGTGAATTACCAATTCGTGCGGATTTTGTGGGCAAAAATATTCCAACAGCGACTTCTGAAAAAATTCGTGTAAACATGAAAGAATTTGATGGCATGGATGGTATAGAAATTCGTTAATTTTTCAACGGTTAGACGGGAAGGAGGGATCGTTTAGCAAAGCTGTTAAACGAGATCTACGTCATGACAACACGTTATTTAATTTTACAAGATGGCACTGTGTATGCTGGTGAAGCTTTTGGGGCGCCTGCAACAACTTTTGGTGAGTTAGTTTTTAATACGGCTATGACTGGTTATCAGGAGATTATTACTAATCCAATTTATTACAATCAAATTGTGATGTTCACTGCACCAACGATTGGGGCAGCCGGCATTAATCACTATGCGGATGAATCAATTGTGCCCGCAGTAAAAGGGGTTGTTGTACGTGAAATTGCAGAAATTTCGACCAATCGACTACAAGCGCTTAGTTTAAATGATTACTTAAAAAGGCACAATATTCCAGGGATTTCACAAATTGATACGCGTGCCTTGACGCGTCATTTACGGGAAACAGGTGTGCAAAAAGCATCGATTGTTGACCAACCGGATGATCATGCCTTTGATCAGTTACGGGCGATGGTGTTGACAAATCAACAAATTGCACAAATTTCGACGCCCAAAGCATATGCTAATCCCGGGCGTGGAGCAAATGTTGTTGTATTGGATTTTGGCCTTAAAAGTGGTATTTTGCGGATGCTCAGCGATTTTGATGCAAATGTTACAGTATTACCTTTTTCTGCCACAATCGATGAAGTTGCTAATCTTGATCCAGATGGTATTGTCATTTCATCGGGGCCGGGTGATCCAGCACAAGTTCCTGAGACAGCATTAGATATTATTCGCGAGTTTGAAAAACGCGTACCATTATTTGGTATTGGGTTAGGTCATGAATTATTTGCAATAGCTAATGGTGCTAAGGTCGGTGAACTTGCGTCAGCCCATCATGGGATGAATCATCCTATTCGTGAGCAGATTACCAAAGATATTATGTTTGCTACCCAAGGTCAGGCATATTATGTGGATAGTGAGTCGATTAAGAACACGCCTTTATTTGTGACCCATATTGACATTACTGATAACCAGATTCAAGGTTTACGGCATCGAGATTACCCAGCATTTAGCGTACAATTTTTTCCAGATGCGGCACCAGGACCATTAGAAGAGACTCAGGCATTTGCTGAGTTTATGGAAATGGTGATGGCACGTCGAGGAGGTGGAACGATATGACAGAACGAGTCTTAATCATTGGTGGTTCTGCTAACGATTTTGGCCGAGAAACTGAGGGTGATGTTGCTGCTTATCAGGTTGTTCATGCCCTAAAGCAATATGGTCATGAAGTGGTGGTTGTTGATGACAATCCATATTCTTTTACCAGTGCACGGCATGATATTCAAGTGATTGAACAAACATTGACCGTTGAAAACCTAATTAAAATTATTAATGATGAGCATATCACAGCCATGATTACTTCGGTTGGTGGTTCAACAGCAATTCGCCTGGGGACAGACATTCTTAAACTAATGGGAAATGGTGCCCCAACCGTTTTGGGATTATCATTGCCAGTGATGCAAGCAACTCAGAATACAAAATATTTGCATGAACGTTTGACCCAGTTAAAAATTCCAACGGTACAGTCACGCCTTGCTAGTAATTTGAATGAAATTTTCGATGCAGCTAGAGATTTTGAGTTGCCTGTTGTTATTCGGCCAGTTGCGCCAATGGGTCAGACATTGCGACTACAGGTTGAAGATACAGATGATTTAGAAGAGGCAGCAGAAACCGCACTTAGTCGCTCAATTACCCATCAAGTGAATATTGACAAGAGTATTCGCGGCTATCAAGAAATTTCTATGTTAGTTATTCGCGATAAAAGTGATTCAACGATTTTAATCGGTGGTGTTGAGGATATGGATCCGGTTGGGATTCATTCAGCGGATTCAATTGCCATTACACCAATTCAAACATTACCCGATCCTGTGTACCAAAAATTACGTGCAGCAGCATTTACAGTTATTCGGGGATTTGATGTTGTGGGCCTATTAGAAGTCCGTTTTGCTGTTGATCCAAAGAATAATGAGTATATTATTACTCGTGTGACACCTTATTTTGATCGGACGGCCGCATTATTAGTAGCCGCAACAGGTTATCCTTTGGTGCCAGTGGTTATTCGATTAATGCTGGGTGAAAATCTTGAGGATGTTAAAACACCAGTTATTGGTGCCAATCATACAGCATTATTGGAGCCAACGATGGATCATATCGTGATTCGTTTTCCTATTTTTTCATTTGGTGATTTTGAGTCAAATGGTGTGAAAACAGAGCATCGACTGAATACAGTCCAAAAATCAGTCGGTGCGACGATGGGTGTTGGGAGAAGTGTTGAGGAAGCCTTAGAAAAGGCTATCCGTGCTGCGCATTTTAATAACCGGAATTTTTCGCCGACTGTGATGAATGCGCTAACAGATAACGAAATAATTGAACAGTTGATTCATCCCCGGGATAACCGTATTTTTGTGTTGATGGAAGCATTGCGAAGAGGATATACAGTTGATGAATTGGCAGAATTAACAAAAATTAATGCTTTTTACTTCTATAAATTAGATCAGATTAATAAATTGGAAGAAACTGTAAAAAATAACGCTTGGCAAACGGATGTTTTAAAATTGGCAAAGTATTACGGCTTGTCAGATGGATTGATTGCCCGTTTGTGGCATGCAAAGTTTGAGGAAGTCCGTCGTTACCGATGGGATAATGGTATTTTGCCAACGTTTAAGGCGTTCGAGCCATCAGCAGGTGAATTCGAAGAGGCAGCTAATCAATATTATTCAACTTTCGAATCAGAAAATGAAAGTAATCGATTGGGACGACGGTCGGTATTGGTTATTGGTTCTGGTGGATTCCGCCTAGGAGATGGTGCAGCAGCGTCCTATGTGATGGCAATGGTCGTCAAAGAACTGCAAAGTCAGAATATTGACACTATTCTCATGAATAACAATCCAACTGATTTAATGTTTATGTCACAGTTGGGTAGTAAAAAATATTATGAGCCTTTAGAAATTTCTGATGTCATGAATGTGATTGAAATTGAACAGCCAACCCAAGTATTCGTCCCTGGTAATCGAATCAAATTGATCAATAGTTTACGCCAGAATGGGATTAACGTTCAGGTAATTGCTAAAGAAAAATATTTACCAAGTAGTATGAAAGATGATTTACCACATATCGTGATTAATTATTTTTATGATGGGCAAACGATTTACTTAATTGGGTTAGGCTATCAAAGTAATCAAGGTATCATTTTAGATCAATCGTTAATGTCAGAAGAATTATGGGAAAGGTTACCACGACCACAAATGAGTTCTGAGACACCAGGATTGTATCAATTGATCATTAATCCATTACCAAGTTATGATGAAAATCCAGCAATGATTGTACGACCAATGCCATTTACAATGGTCGCTTTTCTGGATAAGGTAACGGGCATAGACTGGTTACGATTGGTAATTCGTTATATGCTAAATCGGCAAACTTATTCAGAACAACAATTTTTAGCGCAACTGAAGTCGTTGACCTGGCGAGTTCCCAGAGCACAACTCGAGTATTGGGATGCTGATTTTGCTGAACATATGGAAATTGATGAAGAATTAGACAATGGTCGTTATGCGATTGGGGCAACTTACCGTATAATTTAAGTATCAATTGTGTTTATATGATAAACTAGACAAGTTGAATTAAAAATTTCGAGAAAGAAGGCACTACCGATGTGGAAAAAAGTATTAGGCGTGCTCGTCGTAATTGCGGCGGGTGTTGGGTTGGCTGCTTGGGGAATTGGCCCAAAGTCACTCGTAACGACCGATGCAGGTAATGTTTCACAAGCTGAATATTACAAAAAATTAAAAAGCTCTCCTGAAGGACAAAAGGAATTGGCCAATATGATTATTCAAAAGGTTTTGGATAAGAAATATGGAGATAAAGTTTCAAAGAAATCTATTGAATCACAATACAATGACGCTAAGTCACAGTATGGTTCACAATTCTCACAAGTGTTGTCACAAAATGGTATGACGGAGGATAGTTTCCGTGATTCATTGCGTATCCAAGCTTTGGAAAAGCAAGCAGTAATTGCTGATAAGCATTATTCAAATAAGCAATTGCATAAAGCTTACAAAGAATATCAACCAAAGGTTAGTGTATCAGTTATTTTGACTTCATCAGAGGATGATGCGAAAAAGATTATTGCACAACTTGATAAAGGTGGTGACTTTGCTAAGTTAGCAAAAGAAAAGTCAATCGATACCAATACCAAGAAAAATGGTGGTAAGATGACTAGTTTTGATTCAACTGATACAAATCTTGAAGATGATTTCAAAACAGCTGCTTTCAAGTTGAAGAAGGGTGAATATACAAAGACACCTGTAAAATCAACATCATCGCAAGGATACTTTATTATTAAGATGAACTCAAAGAGTGATAAGAAGTCATTTAGTGCTTTGAAGTCAAAAATGAAGAGTATCTTGGTTGAAAAGACAATGTCAGATACGACTGAAGTTCAAGCAATTGTTGGTGAAGAATTGGGTAAGGCCAATGTGAATATTAAGGATTCAACATTACAAAATGTTTTGTCTACGTATACACAAGCTGCCGCAACTGCAAAGACTGCAAAGAGTAGTTCATCTTCTGAGAGTTCAAGTTCATCTTCTGAGAGTTCAAGTTCTTCATCGGAAGCATCTTCAAGCTCTTCATCTAGTTCTTCATCTAGCTCATCAGCATCGTCAGATAGCTCAAGTTCTTCATCAAGTGCTAGTTCGGAAAGTAGCAATTAGTTAATCATAAAAACTACAGATTTTTTTTCTGTAGTTTTTTTATTTGATAAAATGCTGAAAGAAATTCGGATTTACGTTACAATAGTTGTTGAATATAATAATTTGTTCGGCTTTTCGAAAGGGAATAAGAGGTTAAAAAGGATGCTTGATCGTTACACACGCCCAGAAATGGGACGTATTTGGTCGCTTGAAAATCAATACCAGTCATGGTTAGATGTTGAAATTGCCGCTACTGCCGGTTGGGTCTCGGTTGGGCATGTGCCAGCAGACGACTTAGCTGCCATTCGTGCAAATGCAAAATTTGATGTTGCACGTATTGCAGAAATTGAACAGTCAACGCGTCATGATGTCGTTGCTTTTACCAGAAATGTTTCAGAATCATTAGGTGAGGAGCGGAAGTGGATTCATTATGGATTAACTTCAACAGATGTTGTTGATACCGCACAGGCTTTGAGATTACGCCAAGCTAATCAGGTCATTAAGGATGATTTGCAGGAACTGAAAGCAACGTTAGCAGAGTTGGCTTTAAAATATAAAGATACGGTTATGATGGGGCGTACTCATGGTGTCCATGCTGAGCCAACGACCTTTGGATTGAAAATGGCTCGATTCTACCAAGCAGCTGTACGTAATATCGAACGTTTTGATCGCGTTGCTGCAGCTATTGAAACCGGAAAACTTTCAGGTGCTGTGGGAACCTTTGCAAATATTCCACCACAAGTTGAAGAAGTGGCGATGAAAGAATTGGGATTAACCCCACAACCAATTGGTTCACAAGTATTACCACGTGACTTACATGCTGATTATATGACAACGATTGCTGTAATCGGTGCTAATTTAGAAGAACTGGCAACGGAGATTCGTGGCTTACAACGTTCAGAAATTCATGAAGTTGAAGAAGGTTTCCGTGGTGGTCAAAAGGGATCATCAGCGATGCCTCATAAACGTAATCCGATTGGATCTGAAAATGTCGTTGGTTTATCACGTGTCTTACGAGGATATGCAGTTACTGCACTCGAAGATGTGACATTGTGGCATGAGCGTGATATTTCACACTCTAGTGCCGAACGAATCATTCTCGTTGATGGCACAACCGTTCTAGATTATATGTTACATCGTTTGACAAACATTTTACGCAATTTGCAGGTTTTCCCAGAAACGATGAAGAATAATATGACGCGCACATATGGGTTGATTTATTCACAACGTTTACTATTGAAATTAGTTGATGCGGGATTGTCACGAGAGGCAGCATACGATACAGTTCAACCATTAACGGCTCAATCTTGGGATAATCAGTTACAATTCCGTGAATTGGTAGACGCTGATGAAACAATTCAAGCCAACTTAACGCCTGCAGAGGTAGATGATGCATTTGATTACCATTGGCACCTTAAGCACGTTGATGATATCTATAAGCGTTTAGGTTTGTTATAAATATAAGGAAATATTTGTATTGCTTTAGCTTAATTTGTTATTAATTTTATTGTTTAATAGATATTATTTGCACCTTTTGCGAATACCAGTTATTATAGAGAAAATATAGAAACGGGGGATTATATTTATGGCAGTAGAAGATGATGTAAAAGGTAAAGTTGATGAAGTTTCTGGTAAGGCAAAGGAAGTTGCTGGTGTTGTTTCCGATGACGAAAAGTTAGAAGCTGAAGGAAAAGCACAAGGGTTAGCTGGTAAAGCACGTGGCCTTTTCGGAGATGCAAAAGATAAGGTTGAAGATTCAGCTGAAAACCTTAAGGATAAGGCGGAAGATGCAGTTGATGAACTGAAGTCAAAGTTTAAGAAGTAATAATTTACCAATAATAAATTTCAAAGTATAGCGGTCAAGACAATGATGTTTGTCTTGGCCGCTTTTTGTTAGAAAATTAATTATAGCGGCTTGATTTGATCGCAATAATTTTAACGAAATATTAGATAAATTCGATTAATCTGTATAATAAGTTGACATTTATGCCAAAAAGCAATAACATTTGAATATCGAATATTTCGATGTTCGAAATAAATTTTGGAAGGAGCACGACTGTGGCAGTTCTATCTACGACAGAGATTATGGATTTAATTCCAAATCGTTATCCCATCTTGTATATGGATTATGTTGATGAAATGACCCCAGGGGAATCATTGATTGCAACAAAAAATGTAACAATTAATGAACAATTTTTCCAAGGACATTTTCCAGGTAATCCAGTTATGCCAGGCGTTCTAATTATTGAATCATTGGCACAAGCGGCTTCAATCTTGATCTTATCATCACCACAATTTGTTGGTAAAACAGCTTATATGACTGGTATTGATAATGCCAAGTTTAAGAGAATGGTTAAGCCAGGCGATACAGTGAAGTTGCATGTTGAATTTGGTAACCTACGTGAAAATATGGGAACAGTAAAAGTTAAGGCAGTAGTTGATGGTAAATTAGCTACTAGCGCTGAACTAATGTTTGTCGTTTCACCTGAAGACAAGTCAGCTAGTGACACGGAGAAATAAGTATGACCGCACATGAAGAGGATTCTTTTGAAAAAATGAATGAGTCATTAGTAGATGTCTTCAATAATGTGATGTGGATTGAGGAAGCCTCATTGCGCAAATCACGCTTTAAGGATATTTCTATTAAAGATATGCATACGATTGCGGCGATTACTATGTATGACACGCGGACGGCATCCCAATTAGCTCAAACGATGCATTTAACACCTAGTGCAATGACTAGTGTAATTGATAAGCTTGAAAAAAAGGGTTATGTCGTTCGTACGCGTGATACGAAGGATCGACGTGTGGTTCGCATTGGATTGACGCACAAGGGTCGTACGGTTTTTCGTGCCCATGAAGCATTTCATCGAGGTATGGCCCATTCATTGTTTGATTCATTAGAGGAAGGTGAAGCACCTGCGGTTGAAAAAGCCGTTAGTGATTTACAAGATTATCTTCGTGAGCTAATACAGTTTTAATTGAGGACATTATGGAACGATTTACAATTGTTGAGTCTGCCCACGTGGTGCCTGAGCGTGTCGTCACAAACGATGAATTAGCAACGTTTATGGATACGTCAGACGAGTGGATACACTCTCGCACAGGTATTCATCAACGACACATTGTGTCAAATGAAAGCACGAGTGATTTAGCAACAACTGTTGCAGAAAAACTTTTGGCACAGGCAAATTTGTCAGCAAATCAATTAGATTTTATTATTGTTGGCACAATGTCACCAGACTACTTAACGCCAAGTGTGGCACAACAAGTTCAAGGACGAATTGGTGCAACGAATGCTTTTGCATTTGATTTGTCGGCCGCATGTTCCGGGTTTGTATATACACTTAGCATGGCCAGTAAGTTACTAGCGACCAAATATCAACGTGGTTTGGTAATTGGTGCTGAAGTACTAAGCAAGCTAGTAGATTGGGAAGACCGGTCTACTGCAGTCCTGTTTGGAGATGGTGCTTCAGGTGTTTTGTTACAACAAACAGTAGAAGATACTGGCCTGTTAGCAGAAGCGCTAAAAACATACGGTGATCAATCTGAGTTTTTGACGGCAGGTCGTCAGCGAAATAGTAATCATTTCGTTGGTGATATCGTTGCAGCTGATCCTTACTTTCATATGAATGGGCGTGAGGTTTATAATTTTGCAACACGTCAAGTGCCAGCTGTCTTATCTCAAGCATTAGAAACGGCACAATTAACTGCAAATGATATTGATGTATATGTCTTACACCAAGCAAATGCACGAATTATTGCAAGTATTGCGAAAAGATTTGGACAACCGATTGATAAATTCCCAACCAATGTTGTCAACTATGGGAATACAAGTGCTGCAAGTATTGGCATCTTGCTTGATGAATTACGGGCAACAGGCGTTGTTCATCAAGGTCAGAAAATTGCATTAGCTGGTTTTGGTGGTGGTCTGACTGCAGGTGCGCTAATTATCCAGCTATAATTTATAACAACTAATTTATTATTAATAAGAGAAAAAAGAGGAAAATAACATGACTGAAACAGAAATTTTTAACAAAGTAAGCGAAATCTTGGTTGACCAATTCGATTTGGAAGATGATGAAATTAAGTTAGATACAAACTTAAGTGAAGATATCGATGCAGATTCACTTGACTTGTTCGAAGTTTTGAACCGTGTTGAAGACGAATTTGATATTAAGCTTGCTGTTGCTGAAGAAATTCAAACAGTACAAGATTTGGTTAACAAGGTAACAGAACAAGTAAACGCCTAAGTAGTCGACGTAGTTAGAAGGGACGATATTATGAGCTTTAAGCTAAATAATCCACTTTTTGAAAAGTTGGGCATGAAATATCCTATTATCCAAGGCGGTATGGCTTGGGCTGGAACAGGTCATTTGGCTGGATCTGTTTCAGAGGCTGGTGGATTAGGTATTATCGGAACTGGGTACTGGAAGGCTGACAAAGTTCGTGAAGAAATTCATCGTGCGCGTGAAGTGACGGACAAACCTTTTGGGGTTAACGTGATGTTGCTTTCACGTCACATTCGTGAAGTGTTTGATGTTGTGATTGAAGAAGGTGTGAAGGTCGTTGCCACTGGTGCAGGTGATCCATCACCTTTTATTGATGAATTGCACAGTCATGGCATTCTAGTTATCCCAGTTATTCCATCAGTTGGTCTTGCTAAGATGATGGAAAAGAAGGGTGTTGATGCCGTTGTTGCCGAAGGTATGGAATCTGGTGGTCATATTGGTAGTTTAACAACCATGACGCTTGTACCTCAAGTTGTTGATGCTGTGAACATTCCAGTTATTGCAGCTGGTGGTATCGGAGATGGTCGTGGTGTTGCAGCTGCCTTTATGCTCGGTGCCTCAGGTGTTCAGATGGGAACACGATTCCTAGCTTCTGAAGAATCAGAAGTACATGAAAACTTTAAGAATGCAGTTGTCAAAGCAAAGGATATTGATACTTTAGTAACTGGCGAAATCATGGGAAACCGTGCGCGTGTGCTAAAGACAAAAATGTCAAAGAATTTCGTTAAGCAAGAACGAATCGAAATTCAAAAGCCTAAGCCAGATGCTGATGCAATTGAGGATCTAGAGAACGGTTCATTACGCCGAGCTGTTATCGATGGTGATAAGGCAACTGGTGCTTTCATGGCTGGACAAGTTTCTGGTTTGATCACTGAATTGAAGCCAGTCGCACAAATTTTGGAAGATACTTGGTCACAGGCAGAAGATCTTTTGAATTAACAATATTGGAGGACATATGAAACTTGGAATTTTAATGAGCGGACAAGGTGCTCAAAAGGTTGGCATGGGTGCTGATTTATATGAGCAAGTACCAGCTTATAAAGAAACCATTGATGAGGCTAGCCAAGTGCTAGGTTATGACATCATGTCAACTATTGTTAATGATGAAGAGAATGTGAAGCAGACAAAATTCACGCAACCTGCAATTCTAGCAATGAGTACTGGTATCTATCGCGCGTTGGCGGATATCATGCCAACACCACAAGCAACGCTGGGACTTAGCCTTGGTGAATACAGTGCTTTGGTGGCCGCTGATGTATTGACTTTTGATCAAGCTATGCGGATTATTAAAGACCGTGGTGCATACATGCAGCAAGCGGGTGATGATAATCCAGGTAAAATGGTCGCTGTGATGACAGAAGATCAAGACTTGGTTATTGCGACTATTAACAAATTGCAAGCAGCGGGTAAGCGTGTTTATCCAGCGAACTATAATACATTTAATCAATTAGTTATTGGTGGTGTAGGTGCTGATGTTGATGCAGCAATTGCAGCACTGACAGACGCAGGTATTGAACGATTGGTTGAGTTGCCAGTTTCAGGACCTTTCCATACGCCATTAATGCAATCGGCAGCCGATCAATTGACGACACGTTTGGCAGATGAGCCATTTTCACCAATGTCATTTGATGTGTATTCAAATACAACTGGTAAAAAATTCTCAGATGTTAAAACAACATTGTTAGACCAAATTGTTTCACCAACTTACTTTGCGCAAGCATTGCAAGCGATGGTAGATGATGGGGTTGATACGTTAATTGAATTTGGTCCAAGTGATACACTTTATAAATTTGCTCGTAAAATTGTCGGTAAAGATATTAAGCGTTATAAGGTTACTAATTTTAAGACGTATCAAGAAGTTCGTGAAATGTTAGCAGCAGAATAGGAGACGAAGTGATGAATCTCGAAGGGAAAACAGTTTTAGTTACAGGGTCAACTCGTGGTATTGGTTTGGCCATTGCACACGCTTTTGATGATACTGGCGCACGTGTTATTTTACACGGTCGTTCTGCACCAAAGGCAGAGGTGTTAGGTGAATTTAGCGAAGGTACCATGGCCATCACAGCAGATATTGCAGATGATGCTAGTGTAAAGACAGCATTAGACGGATTATTTGCTGAAATTGAAGGCATTGACATTCTAGTTAACAACGCTGGTATTGTGAATGATAAACTCACAATGGGGATGAAACCAGCAGATTTCGCACAAGTTGTAAACACAAACTTAAATGGCACATTTAATGTGACACAACCTGTTTTTAAGAAAATGTTGCGTGCCCGTACTGGACAGATTATTAACATGGCTTCTGTTGTTGGTTTGATGGGAAATGTTGGTCAAGCTAATTATGCTGCTTCAAAGGCAGGTATCGTTGGGTTAACAAAGTCATTAGCTAAAGAAGGCGCAATGCGTGGTATTCGTGTGAATGCCATTGCTCCAGGGATGATTGTCTCAGATATGACCAATGCCTTGTCAGATAAAGTGAAAAATCAAGTGCTGGAAGCAGTACCATTAAAACGTTTTGGTGAAGCAACTGAAATTGCAAGTACAGCTGTTTTCTTGGCTCAAAACGATTACATTACCGGCCAAACAATTACGGTCGATGGTGGGTTATATATTTAAGCAACGCATACGTGCGCTTTTGCACTTATTTATTTTTACTTACTTTTTTCGTACGTATAAAATTGCTAAAACATAAAGGAGAACAAGATGACACGAGTTGTTATTACAGGTTTAGGTGCTGTTACCCCTGTTGGAAATAGCACTGAAGATTTTTGGAATGGTATTTTTAATGGTGAAGTTGGTATTGCGCCAATCACTAAATTCGATGCAACAGAGACTGGTATCACTGTTGCAGGTGAAGTAAAGGATTTTGATCCTTCTGCTCGCGTTGGTAAACGTGAATCACGTAAGATGGATCTATTTTCACAATATGCTGTTCATGCTGCTGGTGAAGCACTTGAGCAAGCTGGATTAGCTGATGGTGTTGATAATCCAGACCGTTTTGGTGTGATTATGGGAACTGGTATCGGTGGTTTGACAACGATTGAACAACAGGTTATTAAAATGCACGACAAAGGACCACAACGTGTTAGTCCAATGTTCGTACCTAATGCAATTCCTAACATGGTTTCTGGTAATGTCTCAATGCGCTATGGGGCAAAAGGTGTTAACTACACAGTATCAACAGCTTGTGCCAGTGCAACCAATGCAATTGGTGAGGCTTTCTGGCGTGTACAATCAGGTAAAATGGATGTCATGATCACAGGTGGTGCAGAGGCCTCAGTGAATGAGATGGGAATTTCTGGATTCGCAGCTTTGACAGCTTTGTCAACAGAATCTGACCCACTAAAGGCTTCAACACCATTTGATGTTAACCGTCATGGATTTGTGTTAGGTGAAGGTTCAGGGGTCTTAATTCTTGAATCATTAGAACATGCACAAGCACGTGGTGCCAACATCATTGCTGAGGTTGTCGGTTACGGTTCAAATTCTGATGCTTATCACTTAACAAGTCCAACTCCTGATGGTTCAGGTCCTGCTGGCTCAGTTAAATTAGCCTTAGAAGATGCAAATATTCAACCAAGTGATATTGACTACGTTAATGCACACGGAACAGCTACCGGAGCAAATGATGCCGCAGAGTCAAAGGCAATGGAATTGGTCTTTGGTAAAAATGGTGTCCTAGTTTCTTCAACAAAGGGTATGACTGGTCACCTATTAGGTGCTGCCGGTGCCATTGAAGCCATTGCTGCAATTGGTGCAATTGTTCGTGAAGAGTTACCAGTGAATATTGGTTTAACTGAACAAGACCCTGAAACAGCAGGTGTAACCCTAGTTAATGAAGAAAATAAGCATGTTGCACCAAATTATGTTCTGTCAGCCAATTACGGCTTTGGTGGACATAATGCAGCAATTATTTTTAAGAAGTGGAGTGAAAATTAATGAGTTTGCAATTAGATGAAATTCGAACATTGATGCAAGATTTAGAAAACAGCTCATTGCGTGAATTTTCATTACAATCAGAAGATTTCAGCTTACATTTAAGTAAGAATGAAATTTCTCAACCAGTTGTGGCAGCAACCACACAACCCGAAACAGCTGCACAATCTGCTGTTTCTGAGAAGAAAGCAACAGAGGGAACTGCTGATTTAGGTACTGATAACAGTGTCTTGGTTGAAGCACCTTTGGTTGGAACAGTCTATTTGAAGCCAAAGCCTGATGCAGCTCCTTTTAAAGAAGTTGGTGATCATGTGCAAGTTGGTGAACAAGTTGCAATTATTGAAGCAATGAAACTGATGACACCAGTGAAGAGTGAAGTAACAGGTGTTATTAAGGAAATCTTGGTTGAAGAAGAAGATGTTGTCGATTACGGACATGCATTATTCCGTGTTCAACCGGATGCCTAGGAGGATTTGATATGTCAGTATTAAATACACAACAAATTCAAGAAATTTTGCCTCACCGTTACCCAATGTTGATGTTGGATACGGTAGAAGAACTTGTACCTGGCGAAAGCGCCGTTGCTATTAAAAATGTAACAATCAATGAAGAGATTTTTCAGGGTCATTTTCCAAATAACCCAACTTTTCCAGGTAATTTGACGATTGAAGCCTTAGCGCAAACTGGTGCTGTTGCTTTGTTGTCAATGCCTGAACATAAAGGAAAGACAGCTTACTTTGGTGGTATTAAGAAGGCACGTTTCCGTAAGATGGTTCGTCCAGGTGACCAAGTAAGATTAGAGGTTAAGTTAACTCGTTTACGTGGCCCTATTGGTGAAGGTAAGGGAACAGCATATGTGGATGGCAAGCGTGTCACTACAGCTGACTTAACATTTATTGTTGGAGATTAAGTATGTTCAAAAAAGTTTTAGTGGCGAATCGAGGAGAAATTGCGGTTCGTATCATTCGTACACTGAAGGAAATGGGCATTAAATCTGTTGCTATTTATTCTTCAGCTGATGCGGATAGTCTTCATGTGCGACTAGCTGATGAAGCCATTGCTGTTGGTGGTCCTAGATCAAAAGACAGCTATCTAAATATGAAAAATATATTGAGTGCAGCTGTGTTGACTGGCGCTGAAGCCATTCATCCTGGGTATGGATTCTTATCAGAGAATGAAGCCTTTGCTGAAATGGTTGGTGCAGTTGGTCTCAAGTGGATTGGACCAAGTCCTAAAGTCTTGGAGTTAATGGGAAATAAGGCGAATGCACGTGAGTCAATGCGTGAAGCTGGTGTACCAGTGATTCCGGGATCTGAAGGTTTTATTCATAATGCTAGTGAAGCTAAAAAAGTTGCTGAACGGATAGGTTATCCTTTATTGTTAAAAGCTGCTGCTGGTGGTGGTGGTAAAGGGATGCGTTTTGTTTATTCAGAAAATGAATTAGCTGAAAAGTTTGATGATGCGCAACGTGAAGCAAAAGCTGCTTTTGGGGATGGGCACATGTACGTCGAAAAGGTGATGACAAATGTGCGTCATATTGAGATGCAAATTATTCGTGACCAACAAGGCAATGTCCTATACTTCCCTGAGCGTAATTGTTCATTACAACGGAATAACCAGAAAGTAATGGAAGAAAGTCCAGCCGTTGGTGTGACTCAAGCAATGCGTGATGAACTGGGAGCAATTGCAACACGTGCGGTTAACGCATTGGATTATGAGAATACTGGAACGCTGGAATTCTTGGAAGATCATGATGGCAATTTCTACTTTATGGAAATGAATACTCGTATCCAAGTTGAACATCCAGTAACTGAATTAGTAACTGGTGTTGATTTGATCAAGATGCAAGTGCAGGTTGCGGCCGGCGAGGCATTAACTTTGCGTCAAACGGACATCAAAGTCAATGGTCATGCAATTGAAGTACGTTTAAATGCTGAACAGCCTGAACGTAACTTTGCACCAAGTGCGGGTAAGATTAATTTTGCCTTTTTACCAACTGGTGGGCCTGGTATTCGCATCGATTCAGCAATTTATTCTGGTGACATTATTCAACCATTTTACGATTCAATGATTGGAAAATTGTTGGTACATGGTGATGATCGTGCTGAAGCAGTTGTTAAAATGAAACGTATTCTAGATGAAATGGTTATTGATGGTGTCAATACAAATGCTGATTTCCAAGAAGCGTTGTTAAATGATGATGTTGTTGCAGAGGGCTTATTTACAACACAGTACCTTGAGCATGACTTTTTACCAAAATGGCAAAAAAGTTTGACATCAGGTGAATAGGAGGCAAATGATGGATTTATTTAATAAACCAAATGCCAAATTACCTAAAATTAAAAAAGACGCGCATGTTGATGCTCAGATTCCAGATGGTTTATTTCTAGCATGTCCATATTGTGGGGCACAATTGTATTCTAAACAATTAGGCGAACACCGTGTTTGCCCAAATTGTGGTTACGGGTTCCGTTTGCAAGCGTACGAGCGTGTTCACTTGATGACAACGGCGTTTGAGGAATGGGACGCAGACTTAACATTAGAAAATCCAGAATTTCCTGGATATGCTGAAAAGTTAAGTCGAGCAAAATCACAAACTGATTTAAATGAATCAGTCTTGACTGGTAAAGCAGTCCTTGAAGACGAAACCGTTGCCTTAGGAATTATGGATTCTTACTTCATGATGGGTTCGCTAGGAACAATGACTGGTGAGAAAATTACTCGTTTGTTTGAAAAGGCAACTGAGCAAGAATTACCAGTTGTTCTATTCACTGCTTCTGGTGGTGCTCGTATGCAAGAGGGAATTAATTCCTTGATGCAGATGGCTAAAGTATCTGCTGCTGTTGCCGCGCATCAAGAGGCTGGATTACCATATTTCGTGGTGTTAACTGACCCAACAACTGGTGGTGTGACAGCTTCATTTGCGATGCAAGGGGATGTCACATTGGCTGAACCGCATGCTTTAGTTGGTTTTGCCGGTAAACGTGTGATTGAACAGACAATTCACGAAAAAGTACCCAAGGACTTTCAACGGGCCGAAACGGTTTTGGAAAATGGATTTATTGATGCAGTTGTGCAGCGTAAAGAACTACCTAAAGTCTTAGCACAACTTGTTAGATTCCATCAACCACAAGGAGGTCGTTAGCCATGGTAAGTTTATTTAGACGTGAATTAACACCCGTTCAAATTGTGAAACGTGCACGTGAAGATCGATTTATGGCGCGTGAAATTATTTCAGGTGTCTTTACTGACTTCTTTGAACTGCATGGTGATCGCTATGCTGGTGATGACCAAAGCGTTATTGGCGGGCTTGCTAACCTGAATGGTCGCCCAGTGACCGTTATCGTGATTGACAAAGGATCAGATATCAATGATAAGTTAGCTAAACGGAATGGTTCGCCTGAGCCATATGGCTATCGTAAAGCGACGCGCTTAATGAAACAGGCAGCGAAGTTTGGTCGTCCGATTATTACTTTTATCAATACACCAGGGGCTTTTCCAGGTAAGACTGCGGAAGATCAAGGTCAAGGTGAAGCGATTGCGCAAAGTATTTTGGAAAGTTTGAAATTGCCAGTTCCTATGATTGCCATTGTCTATGGTGAAGGTGGTTCTGGTGGTGCACTTGCACTAGCAACTACTGATCAAGTGTGGATGTTCCAAAATTCAACTTATTCGGTCCTTTCACCTGAAGGCTTTGCATCAATTCTGTGGAAAGATGCGAAACGACATGATGAAGCAGCTGCAGTCATGGGCTTAACACCAAATGACTTGTTAGATAATCACATTATCGAGTACATCATACCCGAAAGTCGTTCACATACACGTGTCTTCTCATTAATTCGTGCAAGATTGGATGAAGAAATTCAAAAGTTGGCAAATATGCCAGCAGATAAGTTAATTGCACAACGACGCGCACGTTTTCGTAAATTTTAGTAAGAAGAGTTTGGAAGATTTTCTTTTGGCCTAAACTCCGTTTAAAAACATCAAGTTACCACATTAACAACGGTAGCTTGATGTTTTTTAGTCTAAAAAATTTTATGATTCAGATTCTTTTGGTTATAAATATTGGTTCGATAGTAAACACGTTTATTGCTATCTTTTTTTATGCTTTATCGGTAAAATTAATTTACTGTCAGGGGGAAAAGGAGGAACACATAGTGATTGATCAGCAAATTATTCAAAAAAAGCAAGCTGGCGAATTTGCAGCGACTTTAATTACTGATGGCATGATTGTTGGTTTGGGAACAGGGTCGACCGTACGTTTTTTTATTGAAGCGTTGGCTGCCAAAATCAACAATGAAGGTCTGAATATTACTGGGGTGACAACCTCAAATAAAACGTCATCATTAGCAAAATCATTGGGGATTAAGCTTGCTTCTGTTGACGAAGTACCAATGATCGATTTAACGATTGATGGTGCAGATGAAGTTGACCATCAGCTAAATGGTATTAAGGGTGGTGGTGCAGCGTTATTATTTGAAAAAATTGTGGCTTTGAATTCGAAGAAGAATATTTGGATTATTGATGAATCAAAGTATCATGAGGTCATCGGCCAGTTTCCATTACCTGTTGAAGTGGTGCCTTATGGTAGCCACCATCTGTTGAAAAAATTTTTGGCAGCAGATATGCAGCCTACTTTTCGTCGGACAGCGACTGGTGAACGGGTTACAACTGATGTTGGTAATTATATTATTGATTTACACTTGAATCGTATTGAATATCCCCAGAGTTTAGCATATTTTTTGGAACAAACGATCGGGGTTGTTGAACATGGTTTGTTTTTAAAAACGGTTGATGAAGTGATTATCGGTGGTAATCAACCAACATTAATTTCTAATACGAAGCCATAAGGTTGGACTAAATAACTGAATAATCCTATGGTACAATGAAATTAGTTATATTGGGGAACATAATAATAAAGGAGAATGACAGAGATGACTTGGCAAGATAATTTTCAAGTATGGACAAAGCGTAATGATTTACCAGAATACTTAAAAAATGAGATGGATGCATTAGCAAAGGATGATCAACAAGCAGAGGATGCTTTCTATCAACCATTATCATTTGGAACCGCCGGTATGCGTGGTCTGCTAGGGGCCGGAATTAATCGCATGAATATCTATACAGTGCGACAAGCTACTGAGGGATTAGCACGTTTGATGGATTCATTATCTAAAGACGTAAAAGCACGTGGCGTTGCCATTTCATATGATTCACGTCATTTCTCACAAGAGTTTGCTTTTGAATCAGCTAAGGTATTAGGGGCACATGGTATCAAGGCGTATGTTTTCGAATCATTACGTCCAACACCAGAGTTATCTTTTACGGTACGATATTTTAAGGCTTATGCGGGTGTTATGATTACAGCTTCGCACAATCCAAAAGAGTATAACGGATACAAGATTTATGGTGAAGATGGTGGTCAAATGCCACCAAAGGAGTCTGATATCATTACGGCATCTATTCGTGAAGCAGATATGTTTGCGGTGCCAGTAAAATCACAAGCTGAACTAGAAGCAGCTGGATTGTTGGTAACTATTGGTAAGGACGTTGATGATGCTTATTTGTCTGAAATCAAGACGGTAACAGTTGATCAAGAATTGGTCAATAAAGAGGGACGTGATATGAAGTTGGTTTACTCACCACTTCATGGTACTGGTGCGTTGATTGCAGGTCAAGCTTTGAATAACGCAGGTTTCAAGAATGTTACAATCGTGCCAGAGCAAGAGCAACCAGATGGTGATTTTCCAACAGTAACTTTGCCAAATCCTGAAGATCCAGCAGCATTAGCAATGGGCATTGCATTGGCTAAAAAGCAAGGGGCTGATGTTGTGATTGGGGTTGACCCGGATGCTGATCGTATGGGAACGGCTGTTCGCTTGCCATCAGGTGAGTATCAATTGCTAACTGGTAATCAAATTGGTGCAATTTTGTTGCACTACTTATTAACTGCTAAAAAAGCAGCAGGAACATTACCAGCTAACGGTGTTCTTGTTAAATCAATTGTGTCATCAGAATTCGCAGCAGATATTGCGAAGAGTTTTAATATTGAAACAATTAATGTTTTGACAGGATTTAAGTATATTGCGGAGCAGATTCAAAATTATGAATCAACACATGAGCATACCTTCTTATTTGGTTTTGAAGAATCATATGGATACTTAGTAAAATCATTTGCTCGTGATAAAGATTCTATTCAAGCAACTGTTTTGCTAGCAGAGGTTGCAGCTTACTACAAGTCACTTGGTAAGACATTGTATGATGGTTTGCAAGATTTGTTTGCAGAGTATGGTTACTTTGTAGAAAATACACAATCACTAACCTTTAAGGGGATTGATGGGGCAGAAAAAATTGCTGCCCTAATGGCAAAATTCCGTGCAGAGCAACCAACTTCATTTGGAAATATTGCAGTGACAAAATTTGCTGACTTTACATTACAAACTGAGACTGACGTCCAGACAGGTGTGGAGACAACAATGTCATTACCAAAAGCTAACGTATTAAAGTACTGGTTGTCAGATGGCTCATGGGTAGCTGTACGTCCTTCAGGTACTGAACCCAAAATTAAATTATATGTTGGTACCAATGGAACAACCCAACAAATAGCTGATGATAAGTTAGCAGCTATTCAACAATCAATTGCTGATTATGTCGATTAATAGCAACTATTTTTAAACATTAGATATTCGTTTAGAGAGCGAGGCAAAAGTCGTTTTGAAGCCGGTATGTAACGTAGTTTTCGTCATTTTTGGCCGAAGCAAAGCGAAGGACAGAAATGTCGTAAATTGCGTTACATTGAGGCTTCAGACTTTTGGAACGCGTTTATGCTGTCAAACTAACATGCGGTTAATTCATATCTTTTAGCATAAAAATTAGAGGCTGAGACAACATCTGTCCCAGCCTCTTTAAACATGTTCCAAAAGACAGCAGTCGATTGTTACACTTTCTTTCCAGAATGACATCGCAATATTTGGTCATTTTTTATAAAAAAGTAAATATTAAACAATGTAAATTTTGGGGCATGGTACAATGTATATTAGATAGACTATAAAGCATCTTATGAGTAATTCATAAAGAATGGAGAAAATGATGATTGGATGGATTATTGTCGGTATCGTGATTGTTCTAGCTTTGTTATGGGTCGGTATCTATAACGGACTGGTGCAAGCACGTATGCGTACACAAGAGTCATGGAGTCAAATTGACGTACAATTAAAACGACGAAACGATTTGATTCCAAATTTGGTTGAGACGGTTAAAGGATCAGCTAAGTTCGAACAAGGAACTTTGGAAAAAGTGGTTGGACTTCGTAATGCACTAACTCAAACACCAACTGATGACCATCAGAAAACAATGGCACTGTCTGACCAATTGACGAGCTCTTTAAAGTCAGTTTTTGCAGTTGCAGAAGCTTATCCTGATTTGAAAGCATCAAATCAATACAATAAGTTAATGGAAGAATTGACAAATACAGAAAATAAAATTGCTTACTCACGTCAATTATTTAATACGACAACTGCCACATATAATACAAAGTTACAGTCGTTCCCAACGAATTTTGTGGCTAAGATCCACAGTTTCAAGCCTAGCGAATTCTTGGAAACGCCAGCTAAAGAACGAGAAGTGGTCAACGTGTCATTTGATGATCGTGGCCTTTAAGAGGTAATTGACCATGTTATTTGAACAAATTGCAAAAAATAAGCGCAAAACGATTGTGTTATTTATTGGATTCTTTTTGTTCATGGGAATTGTCGGTGCAGCACTAGGATATTACTTGCTCGGTGAATGGGTACCAGGTGTCATTATTGCGATCGTGACGGGGATTGTTTATGCTGTTTATATGTTTAGCCAGTCAACTGACGTTGTGATGAGTCTAAATCATGCCCAAGAAATTACGAGTGCGGATCAAGCACCTGACCTGTGGCACATTGTAGAGGATATGGCATTAGTAGCTAACGTTCCGATGCCACGAGTATTTATTATTGATGATCCGAGTCCAAATGCATTTGCAACAGGTAATGATCCTGAACATGCTGCGGTGGCAGCAACTTCAGGTATTCTGTCAGTATTAAATCGTGAAGAATTAGAGGGCGTTATGGCGCATGAGATGACTCATGTTCGTAATTATGACATTCGTATTCAAACAATTGCGGTTGCCTTGACGTCAGCAATTGCGATGCTGGCAAATTTTGGTACTCATTTTTGGTATTTCGGTGGTGGTAATCGAAATCGTGATAATAAAGATGGTAATATTATCGCCATGATTGCTTCAATTTTAGTTTTGGTATTGGCACCGATTGCAGCAACGTTAGTTCAACTAGCAATTTCACGTAATCGAGAATTTCTTGCCGATGCGGGGGCGGTGGAGTTAACACGAAATCCACAGGGATTGATCAATGCGTTAAATAAAATTTCGCAAAGTGAACCAATGTCGGATGAAAATGTTTCACCAGAAAGTGCGGCGTTGTACATCGCAAACCCATTAAAAGAGAAAAAGTTAACAAATCTTTTTGCGACGCATCCGCCTATGTCGGAACGCATTGCGGCATTGCAAAAGATGTGATAATTGTTGTTACAGTAAGAATTAAATATTTTGGCATGCGTTTATGAGGTTGGGACAAAAGAAAATGTTCCAACCTTTTTTAGCTAAAACTAAAAATGTAACGCAATTCGTGCCGACTTCAAAACGACTTTTTTCTTGCTCTCTTTTCAATATTTCCTTTTCGTTTTGTCTGACGCTGTGATACAATGAAATGATTGTTGGTCGTCGAAAAGGCCAAAAGAAGGAGAAAATGATGAAAAAGAAAGCCCCTGTGGTTAAGAATCAAGAATTTGATGCTGAAGTTATTGATTTAACCTATCAAGGAAATGGTGTTGTTAAAGTCGATGATTTCCCAGTGTTTGTGACAAATGCTGTCCCTGGTGAAAAAATTCGTGTGGGGATTACAAAGGTTACTAGTAACTATGCCTTTGGACGAGTTGTGAAGACGATTGAGTCATCACCAAACCGTAATCATGAAGTCAATACAGCAGCACTAACAACTGGTATTGCACCACTAGCACACTTGAAATATGATGCGCAGTTGAAATTTAAGCAACAACAGATTGCTGAATTATTTAGTAAGCAACACATTGATGTTAATGTTGCACCAACTATTGGTATGGAAAATCCAACAGGTTACCGTAACAAAGCACAAATTCCAGCCCGTGAAATAAAGGGACAATTAACTACGGGATTCTTCCGTCGTGGCTCACATCGTTTGATGCCAATTGAAGATTTTTATATTCAAGATCCGGAAATTGATAAAGCAATCGTTATTATTCGTGATATTTTACGAAAGTTCCATGTGCCTGCTTATGATGAAATCCATCATAAAGGTGTTATTCGTAACATTATGGTCCGTCGTGGATACTATTCACATGAAATGATGGTTGTGCTAGTAACGCGTTCAAAGCGTATTCCTGGCGCAAATATTATTATTCCACAAATTAAAGAAGTGCTACCAGAAGTAACTTCAATTATTCAGAATGTTAACCAGGATAAGACGAATGTTATTTTGGGTGATGTTAACCATGTTCTATGGGGTAACAAAGTTATTAAGGACACTTTGTTTGATAAGACCTTTGCTATCGGTCCAAATTCTTTCTACCAAGTTAATCCACAAACAACTGAAATCCTATATAAGTTAGCAGCTGATAAAGCAGAATTAACAGGTAATGAAACGGTCATCGATGCTTATTCAGGTATTGGAACTATTTCATTAACGATTGCTGATAAGGTAAAGTCAGTTCTTGGTGTAGAAGTGGTACCAGGAGCGGTTGATGATGCAAAACGTAATGCTGATTTGAATAATGTCCATAACGTTAAATTTGAATTAGGTAAAGCGGAAGAAAAGATGGTTGCTTGGCAACAAGATGGTCTAAAACCAGATGTTATCTTCGTTGATCCACCACGTAAAGGACTAACGACTGAGTTAATTGATGCCGCTTCAGCTATGGCACCAAGCAAAATTGTGTACATTAGCTGTAATCCGGCAACCTTGGTGCGCGATGTTGCTCAGTTCAAAGAAAATGGCTACACAATCAAAGGGGATGTTCAACCAGTTGATCAATTCCCACAAACAACGCATATCGAGTCAGTGACAGTACTTGAGCGTAACTAATTAAAGATACTTATAGCTGCCAATCCATCCAATGAAAATGGTTAGATTGGCAGCTATTTTTATATCAGTTAGTTACTTTTAAAAAAGTGAGTTAAGGGCATGATATAATCAAAAGAGGAGGGTGACAAGACATGACAAAAGCTTTAGTAATTATTGATTATACAAATGATTTCGTTGCTGATAAGGGCTCTTTGACTTGTGGTAAACCGGCACAAATTTTGGAAGATTATATCGTTCACCAAGCACAGACTTTTTTGGAAAATGGGGACTATGTCATTTTACCAACCGATGCGCATTTCAAGGATGACATTTATCATCCCGAACACAAATTATTTCCACCACACAATATCGTTGGTACTTGGGGCCAGGAATTGTACGGTGATTTACAGCATTGGTATGAAAAGCACCGGGGAGATAAAAAAGTTTATCAATTTAATAAAAACCGCTATTCTGCATTTCAAAATACTAATTTAGATAATTTCTTAAGAGAGCGACATGTGAATGAACTTTGGTTAGTAGGAGTATGCACCGATATATGCGTTCTTCATACGGCAGTTTATGCTTACAATTTAAACTATCAATTGACTATTCCAAGTGAGGGCGTGGCAACATTTACACCTCATGGTCAAGAATGGGCCTTGGATCATTTTAAGAATAGTCTAGGAGCGCATATTATTTAAAATAGCCTTCGTTGGTATTTAAATAATTTGATTTTGAGTTATTTATCAGTCAAAAGCTAGCAGCTTTTATTGTTGATGATATATAATTAATACTAACTAAACGTATATGCGGTATATAAGGGAGACTAATTATGGCATACAAACTTGGAATAATTGGAACCAATTGGATTACAAAGCAGTTCGTACAAGCGGCTCACGAATCAGGTCAATATGCGTTAACTGCAGTATATTCACGTCACGAGGATACTGGTCAGCAGTTTGCGCAAACATTCAATGTTGATGCAGTTTATACTGACTTAGAAAGCTTTTATACCAGTGGTATCAATGTTGTTTATATTGCCTCACCAAATAGCGTACACTTTGAACAGGTAAAGGCAGCTATCAGCCATGATATTCATGTAATTGTAGAAAAATCAGCCTTTTCTAATCCAACTGAATATGCAGCTATTTTAGAATTATTACATGACCATCCGGCTGTGCGTTTATTTGAAGCAGCACGTCATATTCAGCAAGCAAACTTTAAAATTATTGAACAGAAAGTTGCCAAAATGGAAAAAATTTCAGGGGCAACATTTGTGTATGAAAAATATTCTTCACGCTTCGATGATTATCTAGCAGGTAACGAACCTAACGTGTTAAGTCGTCGCTTTAGTGCCGGTGCTTTGACTGATTTGGGTGTGTATCCAATTTATGCAGCAATTAAGCTATTTGGGGCACCAAAACAAAGTCATTATTTTGCTACACCGTTACGCAATGGTGCTGATGGTCGTGGTATTGCGATTCTACGCTATAACGATTTTGATGTAACAATTGAATTTGGTAAGGGGTCTAATAGTCATTTGACCTCAGAAATTTTAGGGCGTCGTGATACCTTAGTTATTGGGGATATCGCTGAAGTACTTAATGTAACTTACTATGATGATGGCAGTACTGCTCATCAATTAAGTCAGGAACCATTATCAAATCCAATGATTGCGGAAGTTGTTAAGTTTGCTGACATGATGACTAATCCAAATGAAACAGTTGAGGCATATCAAGAATTATTGACTTTGAGTCGAACAGTGAACCAAGTTTTGTTTGATTTACGCCAAGATGCAGGCATTGTATTTCCTGCTGATGAACAATAAATAAACACAATATAAAGGAGACAAAATGGATTCCCGTTTTGAAGAACGATTAACTAGTGTTGGGTTTACCACACTAACACCAATTCAGGAAGCTGTCGCTGAACCGCTAGCAAGTGGCCAATCGATTGATGCACTTGCACCAACAGGGACAGGGAAAACATTGGCTTTCACGTGGCCATTGCTACCTGAATTGGTGCCAGAAGATGGTGAACAGCTATTGATCTTGGCACCATCACAAGAATTAGCCATGCAGACAACTCGTGTTATCCGTGATTGGGCGAATGTTTTATCGTTGAAGGTATTATCCTTAACAGGTGGTGCAAATATTAAGCATCAACTGGACCGATTAAAAAAACATCCAGAAATTTTGATTGGTACGCCAGGACGTGTTAGTGAATTAATTGCAAATGGTAAACTAAAATTGAAACGTTTACGTACGTTGATTTTAGATGAAGCAGATGAATTGTTACGCGATGACACAGCAAATCAAATTGACCTGATTTGGGATGCTATTGATGACGATGATGTACAAGTTGCATTATTTGGTGCAACAGAAGTTGATCAGTCAACAGCAAGTGGTTTGTTTAACCGCGATTTTTTGCGTATCGATCAACGTCAGGTTAAAATTCCGACAGCAATTAAACATGAATTTTGGCCAACAGCACGTGATCAACGCCAAAAAAGATTGCGCCAATTGGCAACGCAAAAACATTTTCAAGCAATCGTATTTTTTAACACAACGAAGCAATTAAAAATAACGGCAAGCTTTTTAGCCCATGAACATGTTGCAATGGCTACGCTGGTACGTGGTGATTCTAGTACGACCAGATCAAAATCATTAATGAACTTCCGTCAGGGGAAAGCAAAATTTTTACTCACAACAGATGTGGCTGCTAGAGGCCTTGATATTCCTGATTTACCGGCAATTATAAATTTTGATTTACCACGTGATGGAGAAACATACACACATCGTGCTGGGCGTACTGGGCGTATGGGTAAGGCAGGTACGGTAATTTCCTTTGGAAACGATCATGATTATCGTGATTTAAAGAAAATGGTAGCAGTTGATATTCAGACCATTTCTGGTAATCATGTATTACCAAGTAAAAAAACAGCGATTGTTGCTGAGAAAATAGCACCAGGCAAGCAGGCAACGCCTAGTTCATCTTCAACATCAGACAAGCCACGGACTAATAATAAGGCAACACAACGTAAGAAGTCTGAGGTGACAAACGTTATTTCACGTCAGGAGCGCTTTGATAAAGAAAAGCGCGCAAAGCGTAAGCATCGTAAAAATAAGGGTAAGCCAAAACATAATTAATACATTTTTAGCCAAAAAAGAGAGCGAGACAAAAGTCGTTTTGAAGCCGGTGTGTAACGTAGTTTTCGTCATTTTTGGCCGAAGCAAAGCGAAGGACAGAAATGTCGTAAATTGCGTTACATTGAGGCTTCAGACTTTTGGAACGCGTTTATGCTGTCAAACTAACATGCGTTTAATTAATATCTTTTAGCATAAAAAGAAGAGGCTGAGACAACATCTGTCCCAGCCTCTTCTTTTTAAGGTTATCACCGAAGTTTCAGTCACTTTTTTATCAAAAATCCAGCATTCCGGAAACGCTTACAGAAAATGGCGGTTTGTGAATTAATAATTGTTATTTCGTTCACATAATGTGCTATATATGGTATGATTATAACTAATAAGAGGTTCACAATGTTGGAGTTAGATTGTGAAATAGTTAAAATTTGGAAAAAGAGGTCGAACAAAATGGTTGAACATGATATTCCTAGAGCAACGGCAAAACGATTGCCAATTTACTATCGTTATTTGAAGTTGTTGTTAGATTCTGGGACTGTCCGCGTTTCATCAAATGAATTATCTGATGCAGTAAAGTTTGATGCTGCAACAATTCGACGTGATTTTTCTTATTTTGGAGCACTAGGAAAACGTGGGTATGGGTATGACGTGGAAGCTTTGATGAAGTTTTTTGGTGAAATTTTGAATCAAGATACTTTAGCTTCTGTTGCATTAGTCGGAGTAGGAAATCTAGGACAAGCTTTGTTGAATTTTAATTTTCACCAAAGTTCAAATGCACGCATTGCAGCAGCATTTGATGTTAATCCTGATATTGTTAATACAATTCAATCAGGAATTCCTGTATATAGTTTAGATGATTTAGAGAAGCAAATTACAGATCAACGAATTGACGTTGCAATTGTCACCGTACCTGCTGATGTTGCGCAAGACGTTGCTAAGCGCTTGGCAACGGCAGGCATTCGAGGTATTTTGAATTTCACGCCATTGCGTTTAGATGTACCAAAATCAATTCGCGTTCAGAACGTTGACTTAACAAATGAGTTGCAAACGTTGTTATACTTTATTAATAATTTTGGTGAAAAGTAAATAATAAATACAAAAAAACATTGATGAAATGACATCAAT
>NZ_GG697128.1:350749-512560 GCF_000160575.1 Weissella paramesenteroides ATCC 33313 | reverse complement strand
ATCAATGTTTTTTTGTGTGTTTTTGTATATAAATGGGATAGTTTAGTCGTTGATATAGATAAAATCTGCGGCATGTTGTGTGACTTGGATTGTCCTATCGCCAGAAACTAACACCAATGGTCCATCAAATGGCAGGCGTTCTTTGATTGTCCAAGTGCTGTTTAGGTCCAGATGTAAAGTTTCAGTATATTGTAGTAACTCTAAATCCTCAGTAAAACTGTTAATAGTAACAGTTTCATTATCAGTTGCTTCACGCAATGTCCGTAATGATTTTGGAGAGTAGTGGTGGTCAATATCAGGAATGACAAGACCTTGGGGACTTAGTGATGGGAAATCTAAATATTTATCTAGCGCATTGATGAATTGATCATTTGCATCATGGTCAAGATGATCAGCATTAGAATGAGCTTCGGAAATTGACAGTCCTAGTTTTGTGGCACCAAATGTCTCGATCAAACGATGTGATCGGATTAAACGTAAGGCAGTTTCACGTCCAGGTTTCGTTAATGTGACACCATAATAAGGGACCACGTCAACTTCGCCCGCTTCTTGAAGTTTTGCTAACATGTTTGAAACTGATGAAGGGGTTACATTTAAATGCTCAGCAATTTGGTTATTTGAAATTTTTGTTGACTCATCGCCGCCGCTTAATTCTAAGATTGTTTGTAAATACTGGGTTTTAGAAATCGATTCGGTCATAATGTGAAAATTCCTCGTTTGTTGTGTAGTAGTTAAGGCTGTTAATTGTATGTTGAAACAGGTAGTCATGTTTTATTTCAGGAAAACAAAATTATATGTTTGTTAAAACATTTATGATAGGTTATCATAATTATGGAAAATTAAATAGTAACTGACACAAGTCAGAAACAAGTTTTGGAGGCTAGATATGCAAGAAGTATAAATGTGCCAAGAGAACAAGTTAGTCCAATGTGCTGTAATTCGGCAACTATTACAAAGCTCACGAGATATTCCAGAGCAGACTGTCTGTCAGCTGATTGCATCATTGGAATCAATGGTTGCTGGCCAGCAAGAAATTTTTGTTGGTCAAGTATACGACAGTTGTGTCTACTGGATTGGATGTGGTGATGTGTGTTCAGAAACGAAATTAACATTTGCCACACCAGATGTCCGTAATAAGTTTGCTAGTTCATTTGAGGTTGTTTGTCGAAAAATCGGGTTGCGCATTCATCGAAGTTACTAATGATAGGTTAAAAAATACTTTCTAATTTCTATAATTAGTCATTTTGATGATAACACTTTTTATGATTTAAGTAACAGAGATATTTCTTTAACAGCCGGTATACCAGAAAAGCCAGTCAATATTATGACTGGCTTTTCATTTGTTTTATATTTTTTGGTGTAGTTGTTCAATCGTCTGATTGTTAAGCAAAAAATATAATAAAATACTTTGAATAGGTAAAAAGATAAGCTGTTTAATAATACGGATCCACAATAGAGAAATAATTGTGCCACTATTATGAATATTACCGATCATGGCAACCCATAGTGTGTTAAGAATCACATTAACAACGACCAAAACAATACTTACGGTAATGATTACTCGCAACCAAGATATTGTCTGCTGCTTATAGAAAGAGAAACCATAAATTGCAGCACCTAAGACAGCAGATAGGGTGAATCCCCAGAAATAACCATAGCCATTAATCAAACTACCAATCACATCAGTGAAGATTGCTACTAGCATCCCCCAAGCAGGACCATACCATTTGGCAATGATGCCGACAATTAAGAAAGTAAAGCCAACTTTTACCGTGGCGGTACCCAATGAGAAACGACTAATGACTAATTGTAAGGCGATTAAAATCCCTAGCATTGTCAATTGCTTTGTTCGTAAACGTGGTAAACCATATTCTAATGTTTTCATTTGAAAACACCTCCTTTTTTTTGGAGGGTTTCACTTCTTACAGTGAATGTGATCAAGACATCGCGGTAATCCTTCGTCCATAGCCCACATTCCGTTTCTATGGCACTTAACGCGTCTCAATCTACCCTGTGCATCTAACAGTGTTATATTATACTGCAATAAAAATAAAAGTAAAATGAAATTTTAAAAAAATAAAACAAGCCGCTTGGGGTTTAAAAAGTTTAAAAAGTTGGTAAAATGTTTTAATAAGGGTGATGACTGGGTTTTGACGTGGGTCAACATTGGGAAGATAACAATAAAAAAAACTTAGTGATAATGGGTTAAAATAAGTAGTAGATAAAGAGGTTGGATATGGGAAAAGTTTCAATTAGAGATGTTGCGAGCTTAGCGGGTGTGTCAATTGCAACAGTGTCACAAGTGTTGAACGGTAAGGGCACAAGGTTTTCTGAAAAAACAAAAGCCAAAGTATTGGCAGCTCGTGATGAAATTGGGTATGTTCCAAACGCCAGTGCACGCAGTTTAAAGCAAGGCGCTAGAATTTTAGTTGGGGTTGTCGTACCTAGTTTACGTAATCCATTTTTTGGCGATTTAGTGCAACATATGCAAGAAAATATTTCCGATAATATCTCATTATCGATTATGACAGCAAGACAAGGACAGGCGGATCAAACAGTTGAGACTTTAGTTAATTCAGGCGTTCATGGTATTATCATGGCAAGTCAATTAGCAAAACCCGTTGCCGTAGCTAGTAGTTTAAAAAAACGTGGCATTGCTTTAGTGGTACTCGAGAATCATGACGAATTACTTGATGCAGATGCGGTTTATGCTTCTGATAAAAAGGGTGGTCGTCTTGTAGCTGAACACTTGTTAGCATTGGGACATAAACATGTTGTTCTATTAGGTAATCAAGTTTATACTGATAATTTGCAATATCGGACAGCATCATTTAAAGAAACCATGTTAGCAGCTGGAGCCAAAGTTAGTGAGGTTGCTACTCGTAATTTGACGAAGCATGCTGGCCGGGCAGCGGCAATGGCAGTGTCTATCACACAGGCAACAGCCGCGTTTGCATTAAATGATGAGTTAGCAATTGGATTAATTTCAGGTTTGAATGCCCATGGTATCCGGGTACCTGAAGATATGTCAGTCATTGGTTATGATGATACGGATTATGCTGAGTTTTTTAGACCAGCACTAACAACCGTTGAACAGCCACTATGGCTAATTGCTGAAACGGCATTGCAGACGGTTATTGAGCGAATTAATCACCCTGATGCTGAACGTCAGGTCGCAGCATTTGATACGAAATTAATTGTGCGCGAGTCAACTGCATCAATATCATAAATATGGTAAGCTAATCGTAACAAGGAGGTCATTTTATAATGACAGGACTGTTCAAACGGACACGTGAATTAATAAAATCGCCGACAGGGGTAGATAAGCGACAGGTTATTATGTCAGCAGCACTGTCAACCCAAGTAACACATTTAATGAATGATGGTTGGGTGCCAAAAGCCATTGCTGCTTATGTGGATGAGATTGTTAATAATGAGCAACTTAATGATCAAACAATGAATCGCATTTTATCAGAAAATTGGATAGAAGCACATCGAATTGGATCATCTCTTTTTACGACGATGTTTACAGCTGGCTTTCATCGCGGCGGTGTGCCAGCAGCTGATCGATTGGAGATGTTGTACGAGTTGTTTGGGATGACGGTAAGTTCAACTAATTTTGTGAGAATGTCACGTTTAGGGGATTGGTACTCGAGAGATAAAATTAAAGATGAAGATTTATATTATTTTCATCTTGAGACGATTACTGATGTGCAGGATTATTTTGAATTCATCAAACAAATTGCTTTCATGGTACGACTAAAACATCATGCTTGGAATGGTATCCGCTCGAAATATGAAACAAGTCGTCAATTGAGTACGATTATGGATAATCAATTACGATATTATTTAAGTAAACCAGTTGTTGATTTTATTTTACGCAATCACTGGCATCAGACAGATGTTGCTGAGGAAATTCTACAGTTAACCGGAACCCCTGTTTCATATCCAAATGTGGACTTTCATAATCGCGGGGTCGTTAACAAAGATAATGTCAAGGTAGCATTACCGGGTTATCACTTAGAATTAATTTTCAATAACCAGGGTCAACTTGTATCGATGTGGCAAGCTTTAGAGGCTCATCAGACAGTTAATGAACGTGGGGTACTTGAATTTTCTGAATCACCTGAAGATTATTCATTAGCCGAATTACAAATGATTGCTAACACGGAATCAACAAATTATGCAAATGCTGGTGGGCAAATTCATCAATCATTAGATGTTAAGCCAGCAAACCGGCATGCTGGCCTTGAATCAGATTTACGTAATTACGCGAAGAATCAATTTTAGCAAGAAGAGAGCGAGACAAAAGTTGTTTTGAAGCCGGTGTGTAACATGATTTGCGTAATTTTTGGCCGTAGCAAAGCGAAGGACAGGGATTGCGTAAATTGTGTTACATTGAGGCTTCAGACTTTTGGAATGCGTTTATGCTGTAACAAGTAAAAAGTACGAATTTATTAATTGATACAGTTTTAGCAAGAAGAGGTTGGCACATTTTTTGTGCCAACCTCTTCTTTATACTATTGCTATTAAAAAACGGCGTGATAAATAACATGCACAGCTTCATTCATACGATCAACAGGAACACCAATCATGGTTGAAATTTGTGAAGCTCCTTGATTAATCATGGGCAGATTAATACCAGCCTCAGACAATGCGGCAGTTATTTTGCTAAAGGTACCAATATGTTGTTGCATGCCTTCGCCAACAATCATAATAATGGCATAATCATCTAACCATTCTAGTTCATCTGGTGCAATAGTTGCATAGATATCATGGCTAATATGGGCTTTAATTTCAGGGGTTAGTTGTGCTTTATCAAAAATAATCGTCATATCATCAATTCCAGATGGCATATGCTCATAACTAACATTGTAAGTTGCCAAAATTTGCAATATTTTCAAGGTGAATCCAACTTCACGATTTAGCAAATAGCGGTGTAAGTAAAGTGCTGCAAAACGATTATCATTTGCGATACCAGTGACGGGATTGCTAGGATTAACGGCATGATTAGGCATAATCATTGTCCCTGGCGTCTGGGGGTCATTGGTGTTTTTAACATTGATTGGTATATTTGCTTCAATGACAGGAATGATTGCTTCATCATGGAAAACTGCGAAACCTGCATAAGACAATTCACGCATCTCACGATAGGTCATTTCTGAAATAGACTGTGGATGAGGAACAATCTTTGGATTAACAGTGTAGATGGCTGATACGTCAGTAAAGTTTTCGTACAAATCTGCATGGAAACCACGTGCTAAAATGGCACCCGTAATGTCAGAACCACCACGACTAAAAGTGGCAGCATAACCGTCATTGGTATAGGCGATAAATCCAGGAATAATTAGGAGGCGTGAGTCATCAATTTGATAATTACTAATGGCATGATAACTTTCTTGATCAAGGCGTGCAGACCGTGGCGAACCTGTCACGGTAATTCCTAATTCAGCTGGTGATACAAAAGTGGCGGGCAAGCCTTTTTTTTGCATGACAGCAGCAATTAATTGGGCATTTAGTAATTCGCCATGACCCATAAAAGCGGCGTATAGATGGTCGAATGATGGATAATGGACACGATTTAAATGAATAAGTTGTTGCTTAATCTGTGAAATAATCACATCATCTTCTAACAAAAAATGTGCAGCAATTTCTTGATAGCGGGCTAAAATAGTCATTAAAATTTCAGTTGTGTCAGCACCAGCAATCGTTTGATCAGCGTAAGATTTTAATAAATCCGTCACTTTTATATCACCATCAAAACGCTTGCCAGGAGCTGATACGACAACGATACGACGATCCTCATCTGCTTGAATAATGTCTAAAACCTTTTGTACCTGAGAACCAGTCGCTAGTGAAGAACCACCAAATTTTACAACTTTCATTATTTATGCCTCCAATTAAATTCCTAATTGGCACTAATTAAAAGTGAAAAAAAGATGAATGTCAAGTGTTGACATAGATATAAAATTAATATATTCTAATGTTACGTTAATGATTAATAGAGGTTGCAACCAACAAGAGTCACTTAGTAGAGTCCACACAGACGGTGAGATTAAGTAAAAGGGGCGGTTGCCGAAATGATACAGATTGTGTAACCCGTATTGTTGGGCTAATAGCTAATAACTATTAGACTGTCGCTGAATCAGCGGGGAGCTATTGTCACAGTCTTAAGGAATAGAAATGTGTCCGATTGACAGTGCCATAGTGCTCTGTTAATCGGTTTTTTTATGCAATCAAAAATTAAAGGGGCATTGATCATGGTAGTAGCAGTAACGAGACCAACAAGAATTAAAATATCACAAGCGGCAGTGACACATAATGTGGCTGTGACTCGTCAGGCGAGCGGTGCAAAGTTCATGTTCTTAGCTGTGAAGGCCAACGCTTATGGATTTGGCTTGATACCAATGGCTCAAGCGGCAATCAAAGCAGGGGTAGATGGGTTAGCAGTTGCAGTTTTAGATGAAGCCTTAGCATTACGACAGGCGGGGATCACCGTGCCGATTATTATCTTAGGAATCACGTTACCGCAGTACGCTAAGTTGATTGCTGATAATGATTTAATTGCAACGGTCAGTGATTTGGATTGGCTGCAGGCAGCACAGCAAAATCTGGCAGGTTCTCAATCGACGTTACAAGTTAACTTAGGTGTTGATACTGGGATGGGAAGAATTGGCTTTCGCAATCGTGAGTCGTTGTCTGAAGCTATCACATACTTGGCATCACAACCAATATTTTTTAAATATCAAAGTATCATGACTCATTTTTCAGAATCTGATTCCTTAGCAACCGATTATTTTCAGAAGCAATTGTCAAATTGGCACCGGTTGACGGATGGGTTACCAATGCCACCAATGGTTCATTTGGCAAATTCTGGTGCAGCCATGTATCACGCGGATGAGATACCAACGGATTACATTCGTGCCGGAACAGTTGTTTATGGTATTGAACCATCACGTGGTGAAGTATTACCAGATAATTATCTAAAACCAGTGCTTACATTAGAAACGGAACTCATATTTGTAAAACAAATGCCAGCAAACGTTGGGATTAGCTACGGGCATACGTACTATACACACGAGGGTGAGTGGGTTGGCACGGTACCGATTGGATATGCTGATGGTCTACCACGGCCAATCCAAGGATTTGAGGTGTTGGTGAATGGTCAAAAGGCACCGATTATCGGACAGATTGCAATGGATCAACTGATGATTTCCTTACCAGAGAAATTACCAGTTGGTACGGTAGTCACAATCATTGGCAAGCAAGGTCAATATGAAAATACACTTGAAGATGTTGCGCAACATGTGGGCTTAGCACCTTGGGTGGTTGCTACAGGATTACAGGATCGGCTCATGCGCGTGCTTGTCGACTAAAAGGGGAGAAATAGTAAATATGTCAGTACCATATCAAGTCAATCAAAACGGTGAACTTACAATTGGCGGTGTCACGGCGACAGAGTTAGCAAAACAATATCAAACGCCACTATATGTGTATGATGTTAATCACATTCGTCAACAAATGCGTTCTTTTAAAGAAGTATTTATGAATAGGCAAATTGATTATGTTGTTTCATATGCATCAAAAGCTTTCGCAACGATTGCCATGTATGAAGTTGCAGCACAAGAGGGGATTCATTTAGATGTTGTTTCAGGTGGGGAGATTCAAACAGCGCTTGCAGCAAATTATCCAATGAGTCAGGTATCTTTCAATGGTAATAATAAATCAATCGAAGAACTCGAAATGGCAATCGATAATGGGTTAGGAACGATTATTCTTGATAACTTTTATGAATTGTCAGTTTTGCATGATTTGTTAAGCGAACGTGATAAAACACAAGATGTCTTATTAAGAATTACACCAGGTGTCGAGGCACATACTCATGACTATATCTCTACTGGTCAAACTGACAGTAAGTTTGGCTTTGATGTGAATAGTGGTCAAGCATATGCGGCCCTGCAAAAAGCAATCGCTGATCCCTATCTAAATGTTCTGGGAGTATCAGCACACATTGGTTCACAAATATTTGATGTCACTGGCTTTAAAATGGCCGCAGAAAAATTGGTTGATTTAGTTCATGAATGGGGCTTTGATCCACAAGTGATTAATACTGGTGGTGGCTTTGGTATTCGCTATACAGCCGATGATAAACCATTACCAGCAACTGAGTTTGTTGAAGCAATTATTGATACGATCACAGAAAAAACAACATTATATGGCATGACAATGCCAGCCATTTGGATTGAACCAGGGCGAGCCATTGTTGGTCCAGCTGGTTATAATCTTTATACAATTGGTTCAAGGAAAGATGTGCCAGGTATTCGCACATATTTATCTGTTGATGGTGGTATGGGAGACAATATTCGACCTGCATTATATGAAGCCAAATATGAAGCAATTTTAGCGAACAACCCACAAGCACCAACTGAAGAAGTTGTGCGAGTTGCTGGTAAATATTGTGAGTCAGGTGATGTCCTTGTCTGGCAACAAGCTTTACCAAAAACGAAACCAGGTGATGTTTTGGCAGTCTTGGCGACAGGTGCCTATGGTTATTCAATGGCTTCAAATTATAATCGTAACCCACGACCAGCCGTTGTCTTTGTTGAGGGTGGTCAATCACAATTAGTTGTTGAACGAGAAACATACGCTGATATGCTACGTTTAGATAAGCATTATCAATAAGTAGACAATGAGAGTAGGAGATAAACTAGAATGAACAATTTAGACGCCCAAGAAATTATTAATTACATCGCAACTGCCCCAAAGAAGACCCCCGCTCGTGTGACGCTGGCAGGCGATTTGGCTGACATTGAATGGCCCAAAACTGTGCAGGCTTTTATTGAAACAAAGACGGGTACGGTCATTGGTGATTACCAAGATATTCAACCGATTATTGCGGCAGCAGCTAATCAAATATCAGACTACCATGTTGAATTATTAGCTCGTAACAGTGGTGTCCCATTGTTAAACTATGAAGATGTTCCAGCCCGCATTGAACCAGGAGCGATTATCCGTGATCAGGTGTCAATCGGCGATAATGCCGTTATCATGATGGGAGCTGTGATTAATATTGGTGCCGAAATTGGTGCGGGTACGATGATTGATATGGGGGCGGTTCTTGGTGGTCGTGCGATTGTTGGTCAGCATAGTCATGTTGGTGCTGGCGCCGTTCTTGCGGGTGTTGTAGAACCAGCATCAGCGACACCTGTGACGATTGGTGACAATGTGTTGATTGGTGCCAATGCCGTTGTCATCGAAGGCGTACAGGTTGGTGATAATGCCGTTATTGCAGCGGGGGCAATTGTAACGAAAGATGTACCAGCAAACACGGTTGTTGCTGGTGTACCAGCCAAAGTTATCAAAACAATTGATGAGCAAACACAGGCAAAAACCGCTTTAGTTGATGCCTTACGATCATTGTAAGCGAGGTAGACATGACGATTACAGATTTAAATCTAATTGATATTCGGCGTCATCTTCATGCTCATCCAGAGCTGTCAATGGCTGAATTTGAGACACAAGCTTATTTGAAAAAAATCGTGACGTCTTGGCACTCTCCTTGGTTGACTATCAGAGAAATTCCAGCTTTGCCAACAGCTTTATTGGTTCGCTTAGCAGGTAAGCATCCGAAGCGGACGATTGGGTATCGTGCCGATATTGATGCATTGCCAATTACAGAAGAAACGGGTTTGCCTTTTTCATCGGAGCGACCAGGAGTCATGCATGCATGTGGTCACGATATTCATATGACAGTCGCATTGGGTGTGTTAGCGCATTTTGCAGAACGGCAACCAGAGGATAACATGGTCTTCTTGTTTCAACCAGCTGAAGAAGAACAAGCTGGCGGTAAGCAACTGTATGAATTAGGCACGTTTGTTAATGAATGGCGCCCAGATGAATTTTATGCCTTGCATGATCAACCTGCAATGCGAGCAGGTCAGATTGCAACTCGTCAAGGAACTTTGTTTGCTGGTAGTACTGAAATTCATTTGACGATTAAAGGAAAAGGTGGCCATGCGGCATTTCCACATCGCGCACATGATGTAATTGTTGCAGCAGCAGCATTTGTGATGCAGGTTCAGACAATTGTCTCACGCAATGTTGATCCGGTTCACGGTGGTGTGGTCACGATTGGTATGTTACAAGCAGGTACGATTGGTAATGTAATTCCGAATGAAGCACAGTTAGCTGGGACTATTCGGGCGTTTAAACAACCAGATTTGGAAATGATGCAACAACGTGTACGAGAAATCGCACAAGGATTGGAAACAATGTATAATGTGCAATTTGATTTACAATTGATTCAAGGTGGTTATTGGCCAGTTAATAATGACCCTGACACGACTAAAGCGTTTATTCAATATATGACAAATGATGATGAGATTGATTTTACAACTTGTGAGCCAGCCATGACTGGTGAAGACTTTGGTTACTTAATTAACCAAATTCCAGGCACGATGTTTTGGCTTGGTGTTGGTGATGATGCGCATACGCTACATGATAGTCGATTAAGCCCAGATGAAGCAGCAATTGAAACCGGCGTTAAGGCAATTATTAAATATCTGTCTTGGCGTATGTCAGAATAGAAAGTGTGAATAAAATGTACGAAGATATTTCTTTAATTACAGCAATTATTACACCATTTACAGATGAAAATACGATTGATTACCAGGCGTTAGATTCATTAACTGAACGGTTAATCGCAGAAGGTACACAGGGATTTGTTATTGGTGGCACGACAGGTGAATCACCAACATTGACGCATGATGAAAAAATTTCATTATATGCTTACTTTGCGGCGAAAGTGGGTGATCGTGGACCAGTAATTGCAAACGTTGGTGATAATAATACCGCTCATTCCGTGGCACTTGCCAAGGAAGTTAGTGCAATCACAGGTGTTGATGCAGTATTAGCAGTGACCCCTTATTATAGTAAGCCTAATCAAAAGGGGATGATTGCTCATTTTCAAGCAATTGCAGATGCTTCAAATGTGCCAGTCATGATTTATAATATCCCTGGTCGTACCGTGGTTGGATTGACTAACGAAAGTGTTTTGACATTGGCTGAACATCCAAATATCAATGCGGTCAAGCAAGTAACCAGCATCGATGACTTGGCCTACCTAGTTGCACATGCGCCTGAGGGATTTAAGGTGTACACAGGTGAAGATTCACAAACACTAGCTGCCAAGGCAGTCGGTGCGGCTGGTACGATTTCAGTTGCTGCTCATTTATATAGTAAGGAAATGACGGATTTGTTCCAAGCACTTGCTGCTGGTGATGTGGCCAAGGCTGGTGAAAAACAACGTTGGTTAACACCACGCATGTTAGCATTATTCAGTTACCCATCCCCAGCACCAGTTAAAGCCGTGCTTGCACATCAAGGTGAGGTTCAGAATGTAACGCGCCTACCTATTTTGCCTTTAGATGAAAGCGAGTCGGCAGATGTGTTGGCCCAACTTGATCGGGAGGATTAATTAGATGACAACTGTATTTTTGGCAGGTGGTTTCGGTAAAATGGGCCTCGCCATTCAACAACTGATAGAAAATGAAGCAGATTTAGAATTAGTTGGTATTTTATCGGGTTCGCTACATGAGAGTGAGTTACCTGTATTTACATCATTAGCAGATATTGATGTGACGGCAGATGTTTGGGTTGATGTGACGCAACCAGAGGCAGCTTTTGCTAACGGACAGTACGCTTTGACTCATGGATTCCAATTAGTGGTTGGTACGAGTGGTTTACAGGCAGAGCAACTGGCGGCTTTAAAAACATTGAGTGAAAAAGAAAATCGTGCAACCTTGGTCGTGCCTAACTTTTCATTGTCGGGCGTGCTATTGATGCAATTTGCAGCGCAAGCAGCGAAATATTTACCAGATGCTGAAATTTTGGAGATTCATAATCCGAAGAAGGTTGATGCACCTTCTGGGACGGCACGTGCGACTGCTCAAGCAATTGCAAAGTCCCGCCAAGCAGATCCAGTAAAAACAAATGTTAAGGATCCGGCACGTGGTGATCAAATTGACAATGTGACGGTTCACGCAATGCGTTTACCAGGATATGTCGCTGAAGAAGAAGTTATCTTTGGTGCACCTGGGGAAACATTGCGAATTAAGCAGACCTCATTTACCCGTGAGTCTTTCATGGGTGGGGTTGCACTAGCTATTCGCCAAATCGATACCATTCAAGGATTGCAAGTTGGATTAGACAAGGTATTATAAGTATTAAAAAATAGGCGAAGAGCCAGGGAGATTAAGAAATGGTTGAATTAAGCGCAGCGTTAGCAGGACAACATAATAATATATTGGCAAAGATGGTGCCTTCACCAATCCGTGTGGTAGATGATAAGTTCTCAACGATTGATGGCATTTTAAAATTAACTTTGGGTGAGCCGGATTTTGCAGCACCCGAGCATATTAAACAAGCAATTATTCGAGATGTGCAAGCAGATGATTCACATTATTCATCTTCACAGGGCGTTTTAGCATTACGTGAAGCAATCTCTGATTATCTAGTCGATCGGTTTGATACGCCAAGATATGATCCAGCTACTGAGGTGAGCGTAACGGTTGGTGCGGCTGAGGCAATCAGTGCAACATTCCAAGCATTATTTAACCCAGGGGATGAATTGATTGTGCCAACACCAACTTTTCCGTTATATGCATCGGTCGCACAAACATTAGGCATTGAAGTAATTGGTTTAAATACTGCACCTGATTTTATCGTGACGCCTGCGAAATTAACGGCTATCTTAACTGCGCACCCAAATGCAAAAGCCATTTTACTTAATTATCCATCAAATCCAACTGGTGTCACTTATTCTGAGACAGAGCTAAAAGCGTTGGTAGCGATTTTACGCGAACATCAATTATTTGTGATTGCTGATGAAATTTATGCTGAGTTAGTCTATGATGCCAAGCATACATCAATGGCTCGTTTATTACCTGAACAAACAGTACTGATCAGTGGTGTGTCAAAGTCACATGCGATGACAGGTTATCGTATTGGTTATGTCGTTGGTCCAGCGGAATTAATGAAGCAAGTTGGTAAGGCACACCAAGCGATGGTTGCGACAGCACCTGGTCCGATGATGGCAGGTGCGTTAGAAGCGCTACGAAATGGGCGTGAAGATCCTGAAAAGATGCGCGTGGTCTATGAAGAACGCCGTGACTTGGTTTTGGCAGGTTTGGCTGAAGCAGGCTTTACAGCAGCACAACCTGGTGGCGCCTTTTACATTTTTGCAAAAATTCCGGACTTTTTGAATACAAATGATACTGAATTTGTCTATGATTTGGCAGATACAGTGAAATTAGGTGTGGCACCGGGTTCAATTTTTGGTGCAGGGGGCGAAGGATATATTCGTATTTCTTATGCTGCATCAACGGAGAATTTGAAATCAGCGATTACCCGTTTAAAGCATTATGTTGATTTGAGGAAATAAGTTCATACATTTAGACATTGGGGGATAAAATGACAAGCGAAGCAGGGTATAATGTGGCCATCTTGGGCGCAACTGGAGCAGTTGGTACACGTATTTTAGCACAATTAGAACAATCGACGATTCCAGTTAAATCATTAAAGTTGTTAGCTTCTGTTCGTTCAGCTGGACAAACGCGTCAATTTAAAGGACAAGACATTGTGGTGGAAGAAGCAACACCAGATTCATTTGATGGGATTGATCTGGTGTTAGCATCTGCAGGTGGTAGCTTAGCAGGATCGTTGCTTCCCGAAGCAGTCAAACGTGGGGCAGTAGCAGTTGATAACTCATCACGTTGGCGGATGGATCCAAAAGTACCACTTGTGGTACCAGAAGTTAACCCAGAAGCTTTAGCAGATCACCAGGGAATTATTGCTAATCCTAATTGTTCAACTATTCAAATGGTAGTGGCGTTGGAACCACTACGTCAGGCATACGGTTTGAATCAAGTGATTGTTTCGACATATCAAGCAGCTTCAGGTGCTGGTCAACGTGCTTGGGATGAGTTGTTGCATCAAGCACAACAACACCTAGACGGTGAAGAAGAAACAGCGGATATTTTGCCAACCAAGGGAGATAAGAAACACTATCCGTTGGCGTTTAACTTATTGCCACAAATTGATGTTTTCCAAGAAGATGGTTACACTTTTGAAGAACAAAAGATGATGCAAGAAACCAAGAAAATTTTATTTGGTGATCCACATTCTAGTGAAGTGAAAGTGACCGCTACGGCTGTTCGCGTGCCAGTGCCAATTGGTCATGGTGAGTCAGTATATGTCTCAGTAGATGATGAAACAGCAACAAGAGAAGATGTGCAGCGTGTTTTGGCAAGTGCACCGGGCGTTGTTTTAGAGGATAATCCAGATGAACAACTCTATCCACAGCCAATCAAAGCAGAAGGAAAGCGCGAAACCTTTGTTGGACGTGTCCGTGCAGACATTGAAAACCCTGGTAGTTTCAATATGTGGGTAGTTTCTGATAACTTGTTAAAGGGTGCTGCCTGGAATACAGTTCAAATTGCTGAAGAGTTGGTCAAGCGTGACTTGATCCATAGTCAGGTGTAATGGAATTTATTTGTTCTAGTATAGTTTCAGCCGTTTTGGTTGTTTGCCTACTTACTACGGAAAGTAAAACCAGCTAATTAAAAAGTATAAATGTTGGTAGCTTTTTGAGTGACAGACTAGTTAAAACTAGCCTGTTTTTTTTTGCCATAAATTATAAAAAAGTAGGTATTAAAGGTTATTTAAATATTAGCTACTATATGGTATAAATAAGTATATTAAATGGGTGAGAAAGGATATATGATATGAGTTACTAAATAATTTACAATTACAAGTTTAGTTATTGGGCTATGGGCGAAATCATATTGTTATTAATATATTTATTCAAATTTTGAAAATTATTTAAATTGTCAAGTATAAAAAAATAATAATTGACAGAAAAAATTTAATGCTTTACTATCTTATTTTTTTGTTAGGTAAAGTAAATCAATTCATAAATTTGGGCAATATGAGAGTTATGTGAAAATTATAGGGAGTTAGTCAATATGGAAAAAAGTAAAGAAAAGAAACCAATTTACAAGAAAATATGGGTATGGGTAACATTGGGAATTGTGATTGTTGTAGTAGCAATTATTAGCGGAATTCTTTTTTCACAACCTAAAAAAGTGAATTTAGAAGTGACGGACTATTACAAAAATGATACTGGTAATCCTGCAACTAATGAAAAGGGTGGATTTGGTATTGAAATTGAAGCACCGGCTGGTTCTGTAGTAAAAATTATAGATAAAAAACGTGATCTTTACTGGCCCGATGCAAAGGTTGGCAAAAAAGGTAAAACAACTCAAATAATTCATATTAATAAGAAAAATGAGTTTACCAATATTAGTCTTCAAGTTCAAACTAAACATACTTACTCAGATACGGTTCAAATTAGAAATGTAAAAAATAATAGCAGTGAAGCTATTGCATATCGTTATCTAAAAAGTAATACTAGTTCTGCTAATAGTTCTTCCAACACCCCAACTGATGCGTTAAGTAGTGAAAGTATTTCATCAGAAAATAGTGATGGTACGTGGACACAAGCAAACTTTGATGCATTGGTGGTTGGTAATCCACTTAATGGTGTTGGAGGAGTAAGTTATGATGATGTTATAGCAAAATATGGTAATCCCACAACCAGTATGGATACACAAGTTGCTGGTCTTAATTTGCGAAGTACCACCTGGATGACAAATACAGCGAGTGGGTCTACGGCAATCATTAATTTAACTTTTGCAAAACAAGAAGACGGAACATATCTACTAAATACAAAAACTGCTGAATCATTAAATTAGAATGGTCTAGTTATTTGTTATACGAAGTGAATATTGGTAATAATGATTTAGAGACTAGGGTAAACTAATTTGGGATAAATTGAAGAGCAGGTAAGAGAAATCTGTAGATTTTTCTTACCTGCTCTTTTTTAGTAAAAGTGATGAATTTTAGTTCGTTTTTGTGTTCATAGTTAGTTGAATTTTATGACAGCCTCTCCAAATTGTATAGCTTTATCATGTACTAAAAATATTTTATATTGTTTGTATTGATAGTATTTTTTATCTGAATTTACTAATATGCTTCGACCCATGGAAATACGGGTTTGGTTGCACCATATATGGCATAGCCGTTGTTGGTCAGACTAGCCCAGTTTTGATTACCATAATCAAAATGCCACCATTCCTCACTGTAGTTAGTGAAGCCAGCCTGTGTCATTATATGATACAGCAAGCGACGGTTGCGACGAGCAACATCGTATTTTTCAGAGGTCTCCTCTGTTTCATAATAAGTGGTCTTCGCTCGCATGCTGATATCATCAAATGGACTACCCATTTCTAATAAACGACCGTCTTCATCAATGATAGATAAATCAATTGAGCCACCCGTGTTATGAGGAGAAGGCTTCGTTGGATCCGTTGATGGGAGTGCAACGATTCTAAGGGCTGCTTGTTGTACTTGTTCATCAGAGTAACCCGGATGATCACGTTGGACAAAGTGTTTCATTTGATCAAATAAAGCTTGCTGCGTTGGAATGCTGCGCCATGTATCAAAAATCACAAACTTATAGCCGTAGGGCAATTTGCGGGCGGCGTTAATTAATTTATTTTGCACTTCTAAACGTGTATATAATTCAGGGTATGACCCAGGTAAATTTTGAATGAAGTATTGTGGGCTAACAACCATTTTTTCTGGTAAATAACTTAATGAAATCAGTGGTTCGTTATTTTCCCGAATAGGTACTTCACGAATGGGAGACCAGTCCCAGTTTGTAACTGGTGTTTCAATTGGCGTGTCAGTAAAATCTAACATCGTATGCCTCCTTGTTAATTAAATGATTAAAAAATTATGTCAATTAATGTGTATGACTTATGGCTATTTTAACATGAATTTTGCATAATGAAAGCGGTTCACAGTTGTTAAAAAAGGCACAAACAGTGTAGAATGTAGGTATTATACAAAAAAGTCCAAATATTTTCCTGAAAATCGGATTTTATATTATAATGATATTCAATTAAAAAATAAAGAGAAATGTGAGTGAATTAAAATGACGAAAAATGAATTTGTACAACCACTTAATCCAAAGGTAACAAGTTTAGCAGCTGACGGTTTAATCGGCTTTCAAAAAAAAGTTCGTGATATTCCTGACTTATTGCGCTTAACTTTCGGTGAGCCAGGTTTCAACGTTGATGATGCAATCAAAGATGCCGTCATTTCATCAATTGCGAATGATAATTCACATTATAGTGATGCGCAAGGTGAACGTGACTTACGCCAAGCAGCCGTAAAATATTATGCTTCTCGTTATAATTTACCATTTGAAAGTGAAGATAATGTCATTGTGACTGTGGGTGCATCAGAAGCAATCAATGTTATTTTTATGACGTTATTAAATGAAAATGAAGGTTTGATTATTCCTGAACCAGCTTACACACCATATACTGCTTCACTTGATTTGGCTCATGGTAAGAAAATTACAATCAATACTCGTCCAACAGACTTTAAATTGACGCCAGAACTAGTGGCTGAAGCTGTTGAACAGGCAAATGTACCCGTAAAAGCTATCTTATTTAATTACCCATCAAACCCAACTGGGGTTACGTATACTCGTGAAGAATTACAAGCCTTGGCTGATGTATTTAAGCAGTATCATTTGTGGGTTATTTCTGATGAAATTTATGCCCAATTGACGTATGATCAAACACATATATCTTTGAGTAGTTTATTACCAGAGCAATCAATTTTGATGACTGGTTTGTCAAAGTCACACGCGATGACCGGTTATCGAATCGGTTTCATTATTGCCAATCAAGCATTTATTGACGAAGCACAGAAAGTACATCAAGCATTGACGTTTGCCTTACCAAAGTTTATTCAAGATGGGGCAACGGTTGCCTTGACTACGGCAGCCGATGTTGCTGATGACATGCGTGACGTCTATAAGAAGCGTCGTGATTGGTTGGTGCCACATTTAGAAGAACTTGGCTTTGAAGTAGTTAATCCAGAAGGGGCCTTCTACATTTTTGCGAAGATTCCTGATGATATGGGGCATGATAGTGAGGCCTTTGCTTTGGATCTAGCAGAAAATGGCCATGTTGCCGTCATTCCAGGTTCTGCCTTTTCAGAATATACACCTGAATATATTCGCATTTCTTATGCTGCATTAGATGAAGATTTGCAAGAAGCAGTTCGCCGAATGCAAGCATTCTTTGCTGCAAAAAGAGCTAATGTGAACGTATAGTCAATAGAACATATTGAAGGGACGTCAATTTACCAAGCAAAATGGGTAAGGTTGGCGCCTTTTTAAAATAAAGCACCCTCTTTTTGGTATATAATAGACAAAATAGGTTAGTGTGTGCAATAATTTTATACGTTTGTTAGTCATGTGCTAACAAAAATTTATTAGTGTTAAAGTACGATAAATTTGGAGGAACGCGATGCAAACGCGTGTAAACAAAAGTCGACATCTGGTCTTAACAGCATTATTTATAGCAATTGTTTTGCTACAATCAATTGTGCCATGGTTAGGAACGTTGCCCTTAGGAGCTTTTGCAATTGGGGCGGCAGTTACCATTATCACCTATACGGTAGCAATTGGTGCAATGATTCTTGGACCGAAAACGGGTGCCTTATTAGGATTTGTGTGGGGTGCGTATTCACTATGGCATGCATGGTCTAGTGTTCCCAGCATTGGTGCGCTGATCTTTCGTAATCCAATAACTGCGCTTATTCCGAGAATCATGGTTGGTTTTTTGATTGGTTATTTGTATCAAAAATTTGTACAACATCGCGAATTGAAAAAACAAGGACCTTGGCTAGTTGTTTTAGGCGGTTTCTCAGCGTTGATCAACACGACTTTGGTATTGTTGATTACATGGGTGAGTTTTAAAGTCATGGATACATCTTTCACTGGTATTCCAAGTACTAATTTGGCGCAGTGGTTGATTGTTTCTATTGCTGGGTTTAATGGTATTTTTGAAATCATTGCGGGCGCGATATTGGTACCGCTGATTGGGTTACCAATATTGACTTATTTTAAAAACCGTATTTAAAAATTAAGGCTGTTAACGACAATTTAGAATCTATTCCGGTATTGAAAACTCTTCTGATTTTAGTACACTAAAAGAAGAGAAGAGTTTAGCAGTATCGTTAATGTTGAGAGACTGTATCTTTTCGGTCTCTTTTTTTATTGCTAAAAATATAAATTCCCGGAGATATTAATGACAGATCATTATGGACTAATTGGTTATCCGGTGCAGCAATCCAAATCACCAGTTATGCAAAATGAAGCGTTTCGACTGGCTAATATTGATGCTGATTATCAGCTTTTTGCCATTGAACCAAATCAACTTGGAGAAAAATTTAGTGAATTAGTTGCAAATGGTATGCGTGGTTTTAATGTGACGATGCCGTTTAAACAAGCAATCATCCCTTATCTTGACGAATTATCTGAGTTATCAAAAACACTAGGGGTCGTTAATACGGTGGTTGTGAAAGATGGTCGTACGTTTGGTGACATTACTGATGGACAAGGCTTTTGGTCAACGATTAAACAAACACCAAAAAATGTCGTTGTCTTAGGAACAGGTGGTGCAGCACAGGCAATCATTGCCAGCGCACCAAGTGAAAGTCAAGTACATGTTTTTAACCGTATGACACCGGCTTTTCGTGAAAAAGAACGAACACTGGCACCATTATTGCAAGAGTCGTTACATAATATTGCCTATGTCGACCAATTTCTATTAAAAGCAGATTTGATTATTAATGCAACAAATGTGGGTATGCAAAATAATCAATCGTTGCTTTCGCCAAAACAATTTGCATTAACACCAAATCACGTGCAAGTTGTCGATATTATTTATAAGTTGAACGATACACCATTTGTAGCAGCTGCAAAAAAGGCCAATCGGCAAGCAACCGATGGTCTCGCCATGTTAGTAGGGCAAGGCGCATTGAGTTTTGAAAAGTGGACAGGCATAAAACCTGATCAAAACGCAATGATGGCAGCAATTTTAAGAGAAGGAAGATATTGAAATGATCGTTATCATGGCAGATGTGTCTGCAGCACAAGCGACGTTAGCACAAGCAAAGGCTAATCACCTGGAACATGTTTATGCATGGAAAAATCGGGTGGGATTCGCAAACTTAAAGCGTATGAGCGAGGCACCATTTATTAATGAGCAACAGGTTGTTGATGTGATTTTGGATCATCCAGCCGCAATGCAAGTTAGTCGAACTTTTCAACCAGATGATACGGTTATTCAGACCAAGCATTCAATAATTGGCGGTCAGCATTTTAACTTAATTGCGGGACCAGATGCGATTGAGTCTGCTGAGCACGTCTTAGCCATGGGAAAGGCTGCCAAGGCAGCAGGGGCAACGATTTTACGTGGAGGTTCTTATAAACCACGGACAAGTCCCTATAGTTTTCAGGGCCTCGGTGAGCAGGGGTTAGTTTGGCATCGCGCCGCAGCCGATACATTAGGCATGGATATGATGACTGAAATTATGAGTCCAGCTGATGTTGAGTTGGTTGGTCAATATACGGATATTTTTCAGGTTGGCACGCGTAATATGCAAAACTTTTCCTTATTAAAGGCATTGGGTCGACAAAATAAACCAGTACTGTTGAAACGCGGGATGAGTGCGACTGTTGATGAATTTTTAAGTGCGGCAGAGTATATTGCATCTGAAGGTAATCAACAAATTATTTTGATGGAGCGTGGTATCCGCAGCTTTGACCAAAAATATTTACGAAACACAATGGATGTCAGTGTTATTCCAGTATTACAAAAATTAACGCACTTACCAGTGTTGGCTGATCCATCACATGCAGCAGGTGTTTCTGATCATGTGACACCAATTGGCTTAGCAGCGGTTGCAGCAGGTGCACAAGGATTGATGATTGAAATTCACGATCAACCAGCCAAAGCATGGGTTGATGGCAAACAAGCTCTCACACCAGATCAAATGATGACTTTATTTACAAAAGCAAAAGCAATTCATGAATTATGAGGTGATAATATGGTGACAGTTTCCGTTCCTGAAAAAACCTATCAAGTTCAGATTTTAAAAGGCATGCGTCATGAAATCGGCAAAAGAATTCAACAGGTATGGTCAACTCGTCAGGTATTAGTGATGACCGATGAAAATGTTGCGGCACTTTATTTATCTGATACGGTGACCCAATTGCAAGCGGCTGGCTATCAAGTAACGACCCTTGTTTTACCCGCGGGTGAGCACTCAAAATCATTGGCATGCCTTGAAAAGGCGATTGCGCGTTTAGCTGAAAAATATTTTACTCGTGCGGATGGCGTAATTGCGCTAGGTGGTGGTGTGATTGGTGATCTAGCTGGACTAACAGCCGCAACATATATGCGTGGGATCGCCTTTATTCAAATTGCCACATCATTGACAGCACAAGTTGATTCGAGTGTTGGTGGTAAGACGGCCATTAATTTAGGGCAAACAAAGAATATTATGGGCACATTTTATCAACCTGATTTGGTACTGATCGATCCAACCTATCTAAAAACTTTAGCGAATCGAGATTTAGTTGAAGGATATGCTGAAGTGGTTAAAAGTAGTGCATTAGCAGGTGGTGAATTCTGGCAACTAACAGGTAGGATTCAGACGGTTAATGATATTTTAACAAATGCGTCAGAATTAATTACACAATCTGTCACATATAAAGCAAAAATCGTGATGCAAGATGAGCGTGAAACAGGTATTCGTAAGTATCTTAATTTTGGTCATACGATTGGTCACGCCATCGAATTACTTGCTGCCGGTGGTTTAAGACATGGCGAAGCAGTGTCAATAGGTATGGTTGCAATTACCAAGCGCTTTGTTGCCGAAAATGTTAGTTCATTTGAATTTTTACAGGCCTTAAGCCAGCGGTTACGAGTAGTTGGCTTACCAATTACGTCAGCTCTTGTTAGCCAACCAGCAATGATTGCGCAGTTAGCACACGATAAGAAGAATCTTTCAGGTATCTTACAATTAGTTGCGGTTAAAGAACCTGGCCAACCAGTAATTATCAAAAAATCATTAGCAGAGATGACAGAATTTATTGAAGGAGCATCGTAATTTATGCGATATATGACAGCAGGAGAAAGTCATGGTCCAGAAGAGGTTGCCATTATTGAAGGTATTCCAGCTGGTTTAACAATTACGGCTGCTGATATTAATGAACAGCTTGCACGACGTCAACATGGTTATGGTCGCGGTCAGCGCCAAGTCATTGAAACAGATACTGTAACAATTATGTCAGGTGTCCGTCACCAAGTCACTTTGGGATCACCAATTGCTTTAAACGTCCACAATGATGACCATAATCATTGGTCAAAAATTATGGATCCAAATAGTCCAGCTACCGTTGAAAATAGCATGCGTAAAGTCTTGCGCCCTAGACCAGGCCACGCTGATCTAGTTGGTGGTATGAAGTATCGTCATCAAGCGGATTTACGTAATGTTTTAGAACGTTCATCTGCTCGTGAAACGGTGATGCGAGTTGCCGTAGGGGCGGTTGCTAAAAAATTATTAGCTGCACTTGATATTGATGTTCATGGCTTTGTGACCAATATTGGACCAGCTAGTTCAGACTTGACACAACTTACCAAATATAAAACGTTAGCTGAATTACGTGCCATCACTGAAAGTTATCCCACACGTACATTGACTGCTACTGATGATGAAGCAATGCGTGAAGTGATTGATCAAACCAAACGTCAGCGTGATACTGTTGGTGGAACGGTGCAAGTGATGGCAACGGGTGTCCCTGCTGGCTTAGGATCGTATGTGTCAGCTGATGAAAAATTAGATGCTAAAATTGCCCGCGCTATTGTTGGTATTAATGCTTTTAAGGGTGTTGAATTTGGTGGTGGCTTTGCGAATGCGACCAAATATGGTAGTGAGCTGATGGATGAAATTTATTGGTCAGCTGAACGAGGCTTTTATCGTGGTGCCAATCATTTGGGTGGCTTCGAAGGTGGTATGACCACTGGTGAAATGATTGTTGTTCGAGGGGTTGTTAAGCCAATCCCAACATTATATCAACCAATGCAAAGTGTTGATATTGACACGCATGAAAATCACCGAGCGTCAACGGAAAGATCAGATACAACGGCAGTAACTGCTGCAGCAGTCATTGCTGAGGCTATGGTTGCTATTGAGTTAGCAAAGGCGATACTAGATAAATTTGATACAGATAGCTTGTCACGATTGCAAGAGCAAGTGTCAGCATATCGTGAAGAAATCAAGCATTTTTGATTGGAAAAGAATTGTAGGTTAAATAATGGGCAAAATGAAGTTACAAACAGCGGGGAAACAACTGCGGGGAACTTTAACAATGCCTGGTGATAAAAGTATTTCACATCGAGCAGTTATGCTTGGAAGTATTGCGTCAGGTGATACAAGAGTACAACATCTTTTAGATTCTGAAGATGTACGTCGAACTGTGACGGCAATGTCGAATTTAGGGGTGACATTTAGTACCGAAAATCACGATTTAATCATTCATGGCAAGTCCTTGAATGAACTTGTTGAGCCAAAGCAGATGTTGGATATGGGAAATTCAGGAACAACAGCCCGACTATTAATGGGATTATTGGCAAATCAACCATTTGCGATTACATTTCGTGGTGATAACAGCTTGTCTAAGCGACCATTTGCACGTGTGATTAAGCCATTACGTGCCATGGGGGTGAGCTATGTTAGTAAAAATGATCATCTGCCAGTTACAAAACTTGGCACCCGTTATCTTGAAGGGTTAGTTTATGAATTACCAGTTGCCTCTGCACAAGTAAAAAGTGCAATTATTTTAGCGGCATTACAAGCTAAATCACAAACGACAATTATTGAACCGATTGCGACTCGTGACCATACTGAACGGATGTTAGCAGCGTTTGGCGTGATGGTGAAACGTGAAGGCAATCAAATTAAAATTGCACCTCAGACACACTTGAAGGCAACAACGATTCGCGTGCCTGGTGATATTTCTTCGGCTGCTTTTTGGCTTGTGGCCGGGTTACTTGTACCAAATAGTCAATTAACACTTAAACAAGTCGGCATTAATCCAACGCGTACAGGTATCTTAACGATTTTGCAGCGCATGGGGGCTCAGTTTATCTATCAGAATGAATCAAGTGATGGTGAACCAATGGCAGATATTCAAGTACACTCACAATCATTAAACAGTACGATAATCACAGCGACCGATGTGCCAGCAATGATTGATGAAATACCGTTGATCGTGTTAGTTGCGACACAAGCACAAGGGGACACAATTATTTCGGATGCTAGTGAACTACATGTGAAAGAAAGTGACCGCATCGCTACGGTAACAACACAATTAAATAAGCTAGGTGCCAATATTGAACCTAGAGAAGATGGGTTTTATATTCATGGTGGGACACCATTACATGTTGATCAACCAACGACAATCGATTCCTGTGGTGATCATCGCGTGGGAATGATGTTAACGATTGCTGCCCTGATAACAACGGGAGAAGTTTCACTAGCAAATGCAGAAGCAGTGAATATTTCATACCCAGATTTTTTTAGAGACTTAAATGAGGTCGTAAAATAGGATGAAAGTAATTTTAATTGGCTTCATGGGAGCTGGTAAGACAACGGTGGGTCAATTATTGGCCAAAAAAACAAACCTAGCATTTTTAGATACGGATCAGTTAGTGAGTCAACGTACTGGTCAAACACCCGGTGAAATTTTTGCAACGGTTGGTGAATTAGGGTTTAGACAACTTGAGCAGACCATTCTGCAAGAAAATCTAGTTAAGCAGGGGGTTATGGCGACTGGTGGCGGCATTATTGAATTGGCAGCAAACCGGCAATTATTAAAAAATAGTACGGTGCCAGTTATTTATCTATCAGGTTCTTTTGGCCAAACTGTTGAACGATTAGTCAAAGATAATTCACGGCCAATTGTTCGCAACAAGTCATTATTGGAACTAGCTGAACTTTGGGAACAGCGTCTAGATAAATATGCCGAAATTGCTACTGAAACCATTTACACCGATAACAAAACTGCTGAACAGGTTGCTGAAGAAGTCAGTCAGTATATGAAAGCATATCATGATGAAACGATTGAAAATAGGTAGTGCAGTAGCCACTGAACGGCGACCACTAGTGGCTGTGCCAATGGTTGACAAAACAATTGCTGAAATAAAATCGACAGCACAAACATTGCGTCAAACACCTGCAGATGTTGTGGAATGGCGTATTGATTTCTTGTTGGATTTATCTGAATTAACAGTGACTAACATTCGCCAGGTGCACGAAATATTAAATAAACCGATGATTTTTACTTGGCGAACTGTTGATGAAGGGGGAAAATTAACCTATCATCATGATCGCTATCAAAGTGTCTATCATGACGCGATACAAGCTGGTGTTGAAGCCGTTGATATTGAGGTAACTTTATTAGCAGATCAGCAAGAGCTATTGAAATTGATACCTAAAGATGTCAAGGTTATCGGATCAAAGCATAACTTTAGCACAACACCTGCTCGTTTAGACGCATGTCTAGCACAGATGACAAAGCTACCAATCGACATTGCGAAACTTGCGGTCATGCCAAAAGATGCCACGGATGTTGAACGGTTACTGCAGGCAACGGCAACTGCTGCGAACGAAAGTGATGTGCCTTTGATTACGATGTCAATGGGTGAATTGGGGATGGTGTCACGTGAGCTTGGTTATCGATTTGGTTCACAATTGACTTTCGCAGTTGTTAATGAGGCATCAGCACCAGGTCAAATGCCTTTAGCAACACTGTTACATAAATGGGGAGAATCATATGTATAATAGTCGTTTTTTTTCAGAAGATAGACAGGCTGTAATCGATAAGATACCTGGCACCATGGGGTATACGTTGATTACATTTCATGCGGTCGGTGATGATATTGCTCTAAATCAAGCAAAATTACGCCTTGATTGGCGAGCACCTGATATTTTTAAACAGCACTTGGCTCAAGAATTAGCGACTAATCCACAGTTTGACCGGATTGGATATGTTACTCGTGTCGAAATGTTGCTAGGGCAGGCCATGCTTGATTATAATGGGCATTTTACTTTAGATACAACCGCTCTAACGAGTGCCATTCAAAAGCAAGCCCAAGAACCTATGCAGTTAACTGCAATCGCTGCTGATTTGATTTTACCAATTGGATTAACTGATTTACGACATGTTGTTCATTTAACAAAATGGGTTCATGAGAACCATGTGGTTTATCATTTAGTAGCCGGATTGCCAGCACTAGAACAAAAAGTAGACAATTTACGCAATGCAGAAGTTTTTAAAAACAAGGGACCAGTATTAATCCATGAAACAGAGCTTGATTCACAAGCATTACTATTGTTTGTGCAAGATTTAATTCAAGATTATTTTGGTGTCGAAGTTGCGAAACTCCATTTGTCACAGGCAGCATTTGGTCAAGCAGATCCGGCAGATCAGTCTGCTGGTAGCCGTGTCCTGATTGCTGATTTTGAAAATTAAAAAATAAACATTTTTTAATTTTATTTTAATTATTTATTGATTTTTCTCATACCAGCGTTATAATTAAATAAATTCTAGTAAGACATGCAAGGAGAAATCATAATGTTATTAATTCATTCAGAAATTAATCAAGTTGTACTCTCAGCAACTATTTCATGGTGGTGGCCAGCGAGATAGTTGGCTATTTGTTGTGGGCTAGCTATCAGTTATGCATTAACGATAGCTAGCCGCTAGAAATTAACCTGTCATTTTTAAAAAGACAACGGCTAGTTAGCACATAATGTGCTGGTTAGCCGTTTTTTGTTTAGTTAATTATTATTTAATGGAGAATATCTATGAGAATTAAAAAAATATCGTTTATATTGATGGTGGGGTTATCAACTGCGACTAGTATAAGTTTGTTTCAAGACAAAGTAGTCTATGCGAATCAAACGATAAACTGGACAGAATCTGCAGATTTGACAACAATGAATCCATCACAGGCGAATGATTCTACTGGTACAGAAATCATCACACAAACAGGGCAAGGGTTATATCGATATGGGAAGCATAATCAACCCCAATTAGCTGATGCTAAGTCGGTTGATGTATCTAAGGGTGGCCATGAATATGTTTTTCATTTAAAAGATAATTTAAGGTGGTCTAATCATGAAAAAGTGACAGCAAGTGATTATGTCTTTGGTATACAGCAGACTGTTGATCCAAAAAATAAGTCTAATGGGGCAACGTTAGCCAATAATATTAAAAATGCGACAGCAGTGACAAATGGAAAGAAGCCTGCTTCTGACCTCGGTGTCGAAGCACTTGATAGTCAAACATTAAAAATTACCTTGAATAACCCTGATCCAGCATTTAAAAGTATTCTGACAGGGACAGCGTTCTATCCGCAACCTAAAAAATTTGTAATGAAAGTTGGTAAGGCATATGGTACATCAGCTGATAAATCATTGTCGAATGGGCCATTTGTACTAAAAAATTGGAATGGATCAGATAAGTCGTATCAATTAGTGAAAAATAATGATTATGAGGATAAAGGGGAAGTTACTACAAATAAAATTAATATTCAAACAGTGACTGATAATACAACTGGTTATAATTTGTATAAAGCAGGTAAATCTGACTATACATCACTAACTGCTGATCAAGTTCGAGCAAATGAGAATAATCAAGCATACCATACTATCAAGAATGGTAGAACTGACTTTTTAGGATTGAATTTGAAGAATAGATATCTGCAAAATAAAAAAGTACGTGTTGCAATCAAACAGGCCATTAATACGAAGGGATTAACAAATAAGGTTCTCAATGGAATTGAACGTAGTGGAAATGCCTTTACGCCTGAGAATACGATCAAAAATCCTGATAACCAGCGTGATTTTAGTAAAGATGCCAACAGCAAAAAATATACATTTAATAAGCGAGATGCTAAAAATAGTTTAGCTGAAAGTAATGTGAAAAAAATAAAATTAACGTTACTAGCCGATAATGACGATCAAAGTAAGGTCGAAGCACAATATGTACAGAGTCAGTTACAAAATAATTTACCCGGTGTTGAATTAACGGTTAAGTTTCAACCAAAGGCAGCGAGGGTTAAAGCGCAATTATCACATGACTTTGACATTGTGTTGACTTCATGGGGTGGAGAATACGCAGATCCAATGAGTTTTCTTAATATGATTCAAAGTGATAGTGGTATCAATATTTCTCAATTTAACGATAAAAAATATGATTCAGCGCTCGCACGAGCAAATGGGAATGATGTGAATCAGCCAGACAAGCGCTATCAAGATTTATTGCAAGCTGAACAAAGAATTCACAGTGAATTACCTGTCGTGACATTAGGACATCAGTCGATACCGGCATTGATTCGACCGAACATTAAAGGGTTGTTGGTGAATACTTATGGAGCAACGTTTGACTTTAAAGAAGCTTATAAGAAATAAAGGGAGATATGAGACATGACAAAAGTAAAGTTTATTAATGGAGAGATTTTTATAGCAGGTGAATTTAAAGAAGCAGACTTTACGGTCGATACAGAATCGGGTTACTTTACAATTAATGACAATTATTCTCAGGTTGTTAGTTTATCTGGTAAGTTTGTCATTCCTGGTTTAATTAATGCCCACACACATATTTCAGATTTAACTGCAAATGATAAAAAACAACTGACAACCATTACAAATGAAGCAGAATTAACAATTTATGCTATAAAACATTTACATGAATTGTTATCAGATGGTGTAACGACTATCAGAGAAGTTGGGGCAGCAAACAATATTGATATTAAATTAGCGAAATTGATTAAACAGCATGTTATAGAAGGACCAAATATTATTGCCAGTGGTGCTGCGCTAACAATCACTGGTGGGCATGGCGCAGGAGTCATTGGTAAAGAAGTGGATGGTATGGATGAGGTACGTAAGGCTACACGTCAGTTAATAAAACAAGGTGCTAAAAACATAAAGTTGATGGCGACTGGCGGGGTTACAAGCAATGATCAAGAGGTACCTGGAAACGTACAATTTAGTGTTAGTGAATTAGCAACGGCTGTCGAGGAAGCACATAACTATGGCATACCTGTAGCAGCACATGCACAAGGTAATCAGGGGATAAAAAACGCAATTAAAGCAGGTGTAGATTCAATCGAGCACGCTATTTACTTGGATGATGAGGCAATTGATATGCTGTTAGAAACAGATACGCCAATTGTCCCAACCCTTTCTGCACCAGATGCGATTCATGATCATAAGGAAGATATTGTCAAATGGATGTATGACAAGAATGAAGATGTATTGATAGCCCATCGTCATAGTATTGCAAAAGCCATAAAAGCGGGAGTAAGAGTTGTGATGGGGACTGATGCCGGTACGCCTTTTAATAATTTTGATGATGGCTCAACAAAGGAACTTGAAAAGATGACGTCACTCGGATTAACTTCTGGAGATGCTCTTTTGGCGGCAACTAGTAGTGCTGCAAAAGCTTTGAGAATTGATGACCATGTTGGGAAAATAGCACCTGGTTTTATGGCTGATTTTATCGTTTTGGACGAAAATCCATTGGCGAATATAAAGGTTCTGCAATATCCGAAAACTGTGTATAAATTTGGAAAATTGATTAACTGATTTTTAAGACTAAAAATACGCACCTTGTTACTGTAAAGTCAGTCGCATGGTGCGTATTTTGTATAGCTATTTTTTTATTACCAAGGTTTTATCACAATAGCGACAATAAAGTAGGCGAGCACTAATAGAAAGGCAAGACCCCATTGCCATTTTGGTAAGTGTTCTTGGAAGGTTTGTGTCCTTGGAAAACCTTCTGAAAAACCATGAGAGGTCATGGCAATTGCTAAATCATCTGACCAATGTAATGCACTCAGAATGGCTTTAAAGTAAATTTGTGGCTGCCATAAGTGATAGGTGATGCCACGTAAGGCACCAGCGTACCGAATAATTTGTACCTGTCGTCTAACACGGGGTACTAAATTAAATGCAGCTAATAAGCCGTATGTAAAAGTATTAGATAATTTTGCATGTTGATTTAGGCTGAAAAGTAGATCTTTAACTTTGACAGTCAAAGTGACTGCTGCACCCAAAAGTAAGTAGGCATATAAACGAGTGGCATAAACAAGGGCGAGGTGATGGGTATCACCAGTACCAAAGGCAATAAATGACCACCAGGTTCCAAAGGCGACCGGAATTGAAATTAGTAACATCAAACCAATAACCTTTAAATTTGGTCGTTGTATTAATAGATAAATCAGGCTAATTAATGCAACGACGCCATTGAGAATGACAGAACGAACGAATGATGTTTCAATACCAATTCCTAGCATAATTGCAACGAGAATGGTTGGATTTAATTTAAGCATTTGGTGCCTCCCCAACAAGGTGTAAAGCTTGATTTTTAAAAACCAACTCGTAATCAATAAAATCAGCCAAACCAGAACGTTGGTGCGATATCATCAAAACACTCTGGTTTGTTGCTTGAATGCTATCACTGATTAGTTGCATAACTGCTTGTACTGAATCAATATCAAGACCTGCTAATGGTTCGTCCAATAATAGAATCGGTTGTCCCATGATAAGCATGCTAAGCACCTGTAACTTTTTTTGTTGACCACCAGATAATTGATAAACAACGTGTTCAGTTAGATGGTTTAAATTTAGGCTTTTTAAAGCTGATTGAATCTGTTCTTCTGACCAATAAGCCGCTGCTAAACCATGTTGCTGTGACAACGTGATTTCCTCTTGCACGGTCATTGTAACAAATTGATCACTAGCTGATTGGAAAATCAAAGCAACTTTTTTTGCCCAATTTTTTAGTTTAATTTTGGTTGTATCCTCATTATGCCAAGTCACTTGCCCAGTATATTTGACCTGGTGACTTAGTGCTTTGAAAAGCGTTGACTTTCCAATCCCATTTGCACCTGATAAGAGACCAATTTGTCCAGTTGGTAATGTAAAGTTACTATTTTTTAGCAATTGACGACTTTTGCCAACGGTTAGTGTTAAATCTTGCCAACCTAAGGGACCGTTTGAATGGGGCAAACCATAAAAAGGGGTTTGCTCCGGTAAATCAAACAGTTTTGAAAGTGGTTGTTGATGCAATGTACCTGAAGCCGTATCGATAGCAAATAGATGATCAACCAATTCTTGATAACCTGATAAGTCGTGATCAGAGATAATGATTGTCTTATGTTGCTCTAATTGCATTTTCTTTAAATCAGTTAATAAGGCTAAACGTGCAGTTGGATCAACACTAGCAAATGGTTCATCAAGTAACACGATATCACTATCCATTGCTAGGATGATTGCTAGGGCAACTCGTTGTTTTTCACCACCTGATAATGTTAATAAATCTTGGTCAGCAATTTGCTCGAGATGTAAGGCGTTAATTGCTAAAGCGACGCGCTGATTAATTGTATCAATTGGCAACTGCAAATTTTCTAAAGCAAACACTAATTGCAAGCGTGCAGTGCGCATGGCAAATTGGCGGTCCGGATTTTGAAAGAGCATGGCGATGCGCTTAGCTCTTTCAAAAGGGGCCAGCGGCTGAATCGGTTCGTCATTTAAAAAGACGTTACCAGCAGTGATGACACCACCAAATTTTGGTAATAGACCAGCCATTGCCTTAAGCAATGTTGATTTTCCTGAACCTGACGGACCAATTAATAGATTAAATGAACCTTCTTCAGGAATCCAATTTATCTGATTTAATACATTAGGTTGGTCAGCCTCGTAAGCAAAACTTAAATTGTCAACTTGTAGTTTTGTCATGAGCTTAACGTTTTAGTAATCCAGACTTTGTCACAAGTTTTTTGATGTAGTAAACTAACACACCACCAAAGAAACCGGCAGAAATCAAACGAATAATGAATAGGGTAATCATCATTCCTGGCTTATAATCGGCATAACCACTATTAAATAGATCCCAAATGAACGTGACAATTGTTGTGGTCAATACAGAAAGGGCAAGACCTAGTTTATCCCAGTTCTTGTAGCCAGTTGCAGCAAATCCCAATTCTGTCCCAATTCCTTGTACAAAGCCAGAAATTAAGTTGGCAGCGCCCCAACTTGAGAATAGTAGCATTTCAACAGCAGCGGCTAGTACCTCACCAATTGTTGAACTACCAACTTTTTGTAGAATCGCACCTGCTAATGGTCCAGCCATCAACCAAACACCTAAAGTTAAATCATTCGCGTAGGGTTTTAGCGGGGTAGCAGCGACCGCATAATAAGCCGCACTCCATAATTCAAAAATAACACCGAAAAAAATTGCGATGATTGCTAAGAAAATCACATCGCGTAGTGACCACTTAACCTTTGATTCATTAACTGTTTGCATAATAATTGCAAACCTCCTTAAAAATAAAATGTTATCGAATCGCTGAAGCTTTGGTAACAAAAAAAGCCCCAGTATCAATGGTGTTTGTACACACCGATACTGGGGTTCGTTTACTGTCATGGTAAACAAACCAAGCTCCCTAGCAACATTACCTTGCTCAGGTTCTATGGGTATTATCTCAGCCAGCTTTATGGCACCCCAGCTTGTTTGATTCGCTTATCCAAGTATAATAGTAATATTATAAATTTGCAAATAAATTATATTGTACCGATAATGCAATGCATAATAGGGGCAGATAATCGTATAAAGGATATCGTAAAGAACTATATTTTGTTAAAATAGATGTGACGACAGTTGATGGTGAGAAATGGAGGAGTTCACTCGTGGAATCTCAAATAAAGTTGTTAGGGTTAACTGCTAATCATGAACTAGCAAATGCAGTGGCAGAAGAATTACATATGCCGTTAACGCAACTAGATATCAAGCGCTTTGCGGATGGTGAAATATATGAGCGAATATTAGAGAGTATTCGTGGCGACGATGTGTATGTCATCGCACCGATTGCTGAAGAGGTTAATGATGCATTTATGGAAATGATGATTGTTGTTGATGCGCTGAGACGTGCATCTGCGGGACAAATCACACTGGTTATTCCTTATTTGGGTTACGCTCGGCAAGATCGCAAAGCAAAATCACGCGAGCCAATCACTGCTAAAATGGTTGCTTCACTTATTGAAATGAACGGTGTTGATCGGGTTGTTTCAATGGATCTACATGCTGCACAATTGCAAGGCTTTTTTGATATTCCAGTTGACCATTTGCAGGCGGCACCACTGTTAACAGATTATTTCTATAGTCGCAATTTGACAGACGACTTGGTGGTTGTCTCTCCTGACCATACTGGTGCTGGTCGCGCACGTAAGTTTGCTGATTTACTTGGCGCACCATGGGGAATTGTCAATGACAATGTTGCCATGTCTGACCCAACGTCTGCTGATGCAATTGTTGGTGACGTGAAGGGGCATCGGGCCATTATTGTTGATGACATCGTTGATACTGGTTATCGTGTGCAAATGACAGCTAAGGCGCTACTAGCTAATGGTGCAACTGAAGTCTATGTTGCAGCAACTCACCCAGTTCTGTCTGGACAGGCAGCTGAAAATTTGGCGGCTGATAAGAATATCGAACGTCTGATTTTCACAGATACTTTACGCATCCCTGAAGAAAAGCAGAGTTCAAAATTTACAACACTATCTGTTGCGCCTTTGTTTGCTGAGGCAATTCGTCGTATTCATGAGCACAAACAAATTGATGTGCTACTACGTTCAAATAACAAACCAGAAGTAAATCTATAATCTTAATCAAATTGAAATTTAGGGGGTACCGTAATGGTCTATGCAGCAGCAGAAAATCGTTATGAAGTCATGCCATATCGCCGGGTCGCAGATTCGGGATTGATTTTACCAGCGTTATCATTTGGATTGTGGCGTAATTTGGGAGACCAAAAGCCACTAGCTAATTCAAGAGAAGTGATGTTAAAAGCTTTTGATAATGGTATTTTTTCATTTGATAATGCTTCAAATTACGGCCCATCAGATGGTACAGCAGAAGAAACATTTGGCGCCGTTTATAAACAAGACTTACATCCTTACCGTAATGAATTAATTATTACAACAAAGGCTGGCTACCACATGTGGCCCGGACCACTAGGACAGTTTTCGGGTAAAAAGACCTTAGCAGCCGCTTTGGACTTGTCATTGCAGCGAATGCATTTAGATTATGTGGATATTTTTTATGCGCATCGTTGGGATCCAAATACAAATTTGCGTGAAACTGCTGAAGCATTAGACTTAATGGTTCGTCAGGGAAAAGCATTGTACGTTGGTGTGTCTAATTATACGACTGAGCAAGTGGCAGAAATTAGTAAAATCTTTGATGAGTTACATACACCATTCATTGGTAACCAGATGTCATACAATATGTTTAATCGTGAAGCAGAAGACACTGATATGTTGGCAACCTTAGATCAACATCATGCGGGATTGATTGCATATGGGCCATTGGCTGAAGGCTTGTTGACGGATCGCTATTTAAATGGTTTTCCAACAGACATGCCATTACACCGTACCAATGCGTTTATCAAGGACGATCCTGAAGGTGCGGTAGCCAAATTAAATGCTCTGAATAAAGTAGCGGCCGATCGTGGACAAACTTTAGCACAGCTAGCCATGGCTTGGTTACTTCGGGATAAACGTGTGCCATCAATTGTTATTGGTGCTTCTTCAGTTGATCATTTATTAGACAATGTGAAAGTTGCTGATAATATGACCTTATCTGCTGAAGAATTAACAAAGATTGATGCTATCTTAAAAGGTTAAAAATTTGATGTAAATGAATTGTTTATTTTCTAGATAGATTGACTGAAAATAAACAATTTTTTTTGTGAATAGTCATGTTAGGAGGATTGAGGAATGACGAGAAAGGTAACAGTATTGGGTTCATTGAATTCTGATACGATTTTACATATTGATCATTTGCCTGTACAAGGTGAAACGATGGCGATGTCTGATGCGTCCACTGCACCTGGTGGTAAAGGGGCTAATCAAGCAGTCGCAGCACAGCGTTTAGGTACTCAAGTACATTTTATCGGTGCTGTTGGGCAAGATCAGAATGGTGAATTATTGCTGAATGCTCTAAAAGAAGATGGTGTGGATACAACCCATGTTGCCCAGCTTGCTAATGTCGGTACTGGGGCAGCATATATCTTATTAGAGAGCGATTCACATAATACAATTCTCATTCTAGGAGGCGCTAATCAATGCATTAGTGAAACAAACGTTGATGAAGCAAAAGAGACTATTCAATCTTCGGATGTACTGGTTGCACAATTTGAAACGCCAGTCGTCGCTACGTTACAAGCATTTAAACTTGCAAAATCAGCGGGTGTCATGACAATTTTGAATCCAGCACCCGGACGTAAAACAATTCCAAAAGAGTTAATGGAGTTAACTGATCTTATTACGCCGAACGAAACCGAAGCAGAAATTATTACTGGTATTCCAGTAAATGATGACCTATCGATGATTAATGCTTCCAATAAAATGCAAGAAATGGGTGCCAAAAATGTGATCATTACGCTTGGTGAGCGCGGTGCCTACTATCAACTGGCTAATGGCCAGCGTGATTTTGAACCTGCTTTAAAGGTTAAGGCGGTCGATACGACAGCTGCAGGGGATACATTTATTGGTGCACTGGCGACTAAATTAACACCAGATATGAAAAATATTGTTGAAAGTGTTCGTTTTGCTAGTGCGGCATCTGCACTGACGGTACAAGGAGCTGGCGCACAACCATCGATTCCAACTCTTGAAAAAATGAAGGAAGTCCGGCATTAATTATGCATAATAACGATATTGTTCGAAGACTACAGTATATTTTCAATATTAATAGTAAAGATATGATGACGATTTTCAAACTAGGTGGACTGGTACTTGATAAGCAAACATATCTAGCTATTATGGCTAAACCAGATCAAGATAGTGCACGAGATGCACAATTATCACGACACGATTTAGAAAAGTTCATGAATGGATTGATTATTTCTCAGCGAGGACATAAAACAAATCCCGATGGTTCAATAGTTGCGCCAGATTATAGCATGCAACGTGATAATGATATTAATAACGTAGTAATTAAGAAAATCAAGATTGCCATGGCATATACAACTGAAGATTTACTTGGTTTTTGGGCAGCAGCAGATTTCAAAGTCACCAAAGGTGAAGTTGGTGCCATGTTGCGGCGCAAGTCACATCCTAAGTATCTAGTTGTTGGTGATCAATTCATGCGTAAATTACTAATGGGTATGGCTAATAGTTTACGTGGCTAAGTAAGATCGAGACAAAAATCGTTTTGAAGCCAGTGTGTAACGCAGTTTGATACGTTTAAAGCTATCAATTTACCAATTAATTTGGTAGGTTGATGGCTTTTTTAGCAGTCTAAATTGCTACTTAAAGTACGACTTTAAGCAAATGTTTTAAGTGAAAACGTTTTAATTTTTAGTTAACGATAAAAATTAAAACCGTCATTGAATAAACTTTTTGATATTTTTGTGAAAAAAAAGTAAAAACGCGCAAAACAAATGGTTGCAACCACTGTTGTAAACGAGTAAAATACAATTTGCGGGTAAGGAGAGCCCCGGTTAAGTAAAAGTCATAAGCTTTCAACAACCAAGTTGAACGAAAATCTTTATGAATTCTATTTAGCACTATATACAAAAGTAAATAGTACACTGGGACTGCCTTGTTACGACATTTTACGTATCATGGGAGGTTGTCATGTCTGGAAAAGAAATGGCAAAAAATAGAACGCTGGTTCAAGACGCAGCTGCAGATGATAGTTTAGGCGATATCAATGGTTCTGTAGTTGTGCCAAAAGGCGGTTCTTTTTGGAGAAAATTGTGGGCGTTTTCAGGCCCTGGTGCATTAGTTGCCGTTGGATACATGGATCCTGGTAACTGGGTCACTTCGGTGGCTGGTGGAGCAACTTATCATTACACTTTGCTTTCAGTTGTTTTGATTTCATCATTGATTGCAATGATGCTACAATACATGGCTGGTAAGTTGGGGATGGTAAAGCATGAAGACTTAGCACAAGCTACACGTAATCGTACAAATAAGACAGGCGGCATTATACTTTGGATTATTTCCGAGTTAGCTTTGATGGCGACAGATATTGCTGAAGTTATCGGTGGTGCGATTGCGTTACACTTGCTATTTGGCTGGTCGATGATTGCGTCTGTACTGACGACGGCGTTGGACGTTGTGTTGCTATTGTTATTAATGCGCTTTGGATTCCGAAAAATTGAAGCAATTGTTGTAACACTTATTTTAACCATTCTATTTATTTTCGGATATCTAGTAGTTTCATCAAATCCTAATCTAACCGCATTATTTGGTGGTTATTTACCACAATTACAAACAGTTAGTACGCATGGTATTCATGGTGCAGATTCGCCATTAGTAATGACGTTAGGTATTATTGGGGCAACAGTTATGCCACACAACTTGTATTTACACTCATCAATTTCACAAACACGCCAAGTGAGCCGTGAAAACAAAGCAGAGTTAAAAGAGGGTGTGCGGTTTATGACATGGGATTCAAATATTCAATTGTCATTAGCTTTTATTGTTAATTCATTTCTATTGATTTTGGGAGCATCATTGTTTTTCGGACATGGTGATCAAGTTGGTACTTTTGGACAAATGTACAATGCGTTAGGTGATAGTTCAATTGCGGGAGCCATTGCTTCACCAATTCTATCAACACTATTTGCGGTTGCATTGCTAGCATCAGGACAAAATTCAACCATTACTGGAACTTTAACTGGTGAAGTTATAATGACTGGTTTCTTACATTTAAAGGTGCCAATGTGGTTACGTCGTGTGATTACCCGTGGTTTAGCCTTAATTCCAGTTGTTGCCTTTACGTTAATTTATGGCGGTAATGAAGGAAAGCTTGATCAGTTACTTGTTTATTCACAGGTATTCTTGTCAGTTGCTTTGCCATTTGCAATGGCACCATTAATTGCATTCACATCTTCGAAGAAGGTTATGGGTGAAGATTTTGCTAATCCAAAATGGATGACTTGGATAGCATGGATTGTCTTTATTGTTTTAACAGGGCTAAATATCCAATTAGTTGTCCAAATTGTTGGACAGTTATTTGGTTAATTAATAAAGTTAATCATTTTAGAGTGTAATTGAATAGTAAATGTATCAAGAGACCGAATTTAAAAAAATCGGTCTCTTTTTTTCGCTTTAGATAGAAATTGTTGGAATCTTTATTCTTGACACATCATTATACGTCGTATAACATAATGATATACAAGATATAATATACAAAAATAAGGAGAATAGCCATGAATATTCAAGTACCGACGGTGGTACTCGATGGTTCTGTATTGGCCGTATTAACCAAGGAAGATACATATGGTTATATCATTACGAAGGCGATGCAAGAATTATTGGGCGTCAGCGAATCAACGATGTATCCCGTTCTAAGAAGATTGAAGCGCGATGGCTACTTAGAAACATACGACAAACCATTTGAAGGTCGAAATCGACGTTACTATCACGTGACTGATTTAGGTCGGGCACATTTGAATGAAATCAGCCAAGCTTGGGCAGAATTCCGCGTGGCCGTGAATTCATTATTGGAGGAGAGCGATGATTAAAGAGTATTTAGCAGCAGTTAGATCAAATCTAAAAGATATTCCTGCTGATGAACGTGAAGAATTATTACAATTTTACGAAGAGCAAATGCTAGATGCAGGTTACACGATTAAAGAAATTGAAGAAAAATATGGGACCCCAAAGCAGTTTGCTCGTTCATTAAAAATTGAATATTTTATTGAAAATGATGAAACGGCAGATGAAAATATTCCAACTGGTGAACGAACAAAGAACCGGGTTAATTTGATTTGGTTAATCATTCTAGGACTATTTGCCTCACCAATTTTAATTCCTGTTGCAATCGGTCTAATCTGTCTACTAGCTGGTGCATTTATTGCCTTCTTGGGAATATTATTTGCTATCTATGCAGGGATTATCGGTGTATTGGCAGGCGGCTTATTTGCCTTTGTAAATGGGGTCATTTTATTGTGGCAGTCTGTACCAACTGGTTTGTTGTTTATGGGAGCTGGCTTGCTGCTAACAGGTGCAGTCATCTTCTTTGCACCGATTGTTTGGCGATTAACACGTTGGTTATTTGAGATGCTGGTCATGTTTGTGAAGTGGGTTGGTCATCGTTTCTTGAGTAAAAACCGTGTAAAGGAGGCTCAGTAAAATGGGATTAAAAGCAACACTCATTACTGGTGGTAGTGTGATGGTTATTGGTGGTGCCATGATTGTTACTGGATTATCAACCGGAGCAAAAACGACGATTACTTGGGATAATGGACCAAAAATTGTGAAGGTACACAAGATTAACCAAAAGTTTAATAATAAGAATTTCAAAAAAATAACCATTGATGGTGGTTCGAATTCGTATGTACGAGTTGTACGAGGTAGTCAGTGGCGAGTGTCTGGCAAGTATCTTGATAGTAAATTGAATTTAAACACGACGAATGATGAATTAAAGTTAGCGTTACGTGAATCAAACAATCCAATTTTCGGTATCGAGGAGTCTAGTCAAACGGTTGTCGTGACCGTACCTTACAAAGTTAATTTGGACAACTTAAACTTAACAACCGATGGTAGTGGGATAACGACACAAGATATTTCTGCTAAAAATTTGACGGTGCGTAATGATTATGGTGGTGTGCGTTTAAATCAATTGACTGCCCAGAAAATTGATATGCAAGGTGATAGTGGTAATTATCGTCTGCAAAATGTGACGGCGGATACGCTACACGTCAATAGTGGGGATGGCTACTTTAAGGCCCATAATCTAACGTTGAAACAAGCTAGTCAAATGCAGGGCGATAATCAACAAATCGAATTACACACAATTCATGTACCAGGTATTAATGTGGCAAACCAAGATAGCAGTATCTATGCTGGCGGTGCTGATCAAGCCGATAATGATTATCATACGGGAGACCAAAGCAAAGCCTTAACAATTAATGGTGCCAATAATGATGTAACCATTAAATAGAAAATTATAGCGTTTCAGACTTTTGAAACACGTTTATGCTGTCAAACTTACAAGCATATAATTAATATATTTTTAGTTGAATAGGTTGGAACATTTTCTGGTGTTCCGACCTTTTTTATATGTTCTCATTATGTTTTAATCTTTGTTATAATGAAGTCATTGAAATGGAGAGTGAAATATGAAAATAAATCAATTTGGGGTTATCGAAACGACTTTCGAACAAAAGATAAATGAACTGACGTCGATCGGTTTTTATGATGAAAAAATTCAAGCGGCCATTTCAAAGGGGAGCGTACCTTTATTACAAGAATTGTTAGAACAAGCAGCGACATCAACGACTGTAACAACAAAGTTTGATGATTATATGGTCAGTGAACAACAAGATTTAGCAACTTTTTTGGCAACAGGTCAACAAGTCACAGTACGTGAATTTGATGCGCTTGCCTTGCAACTATTAAATTTTTTAGAATCGATTGATTATACATTAGCTGATCCGGAAAAAGCGGTGGCAAAAATTGGGCTACCATTACACAATAAACCTGGTGAGTGGGACACGGATGATGTGTTAAATGCTTGGTATGATCTATTAACGACACATACGAAAGGCGGATTGCAACTTATTGATGAGTTAGTCAGTCATCAATATTTTAAAGCAACGAATCAGTCACTGTTTTTTAATGGTAAAGCCTTGGCTACATTTGATACTAATCAATTAATTAAAGAAGTTGTCTATGTGGAAACGGATTTAGATACGGATGACGATGGCATCAAAGATTTGGTTCGTGTTGACATTATTCGACCAACAACGTCACAACAAGTACCCACTTTGTTTACCGCTTCACCTTATTATCAGGGGACAAATGATGTGCAGAGTGATAAGAAATTGCACGATGTTAATGTACCATTACAGCGGAAAGTGCCAAATGATTTAACCTATGAAGATATTGCGTATCAACCAGCTGCACCCAAAAAGTTAACGGCACACGAACAAACAGGTGAAGCGACGACAGCGACAGAAACTTTTTATCCAACATCACATGTTGATTTAAATAATTATTTCTTATCACGTGGTTTTGCAGTAGCCTATTCGTCTGGCGTTGGCACCCGTTATTCAGATGGGATGCAAGATACTGGTTCACCTGAACAAGTCATCAGTATGCAAGCGGTTGTGGAATGGTTGGCCGGTAACCGCACCGCGTTTGTTAACCGAAAAAGTGGCGTAACGATTAAAGCACATTGGTCAAATGGTAAGGTTGCCATGACTGGTAAGTCATATTTAGGAACGTTAGCAACAGCAGTAGCGACCACTGGTGTTGCAGGGTTAGAAACAGTTATTTCAGAAGCAGCTATTTCTGATTATTATCAATATTACCGTGATAATGGTCTTGTGATTGCACCAGGTGGTTTTCCAGGAGAAGACATGGATGTACTGGCAGAGCTGGTTTATTCTCGTATGCAAGATGCAGGTGATTGGCATCGTACCAAGACACAATGGGAGCAATTTCAAAAGCAAACGGTTATCGATATGGATCGCACGACCGGAAATTATAATACTTATTGGGATGCCCGTAATTATCTAAAAAATGTATCAAATATTAAGGCAGATATTGTGATGGTTCATGGTCTGAATGATTGGAATGTTAAACCACGCCAAGTTTTCCGTCTTTATCAAAAGCTGCAAGAACTAGATGTGGTGAAGAAGCTCTATTTGCATCAAGGACAACATATTTATATTAATAATAATCGGTCATTAGATTTTAGTGACCAGATGAATTTATGGTTAAGTTATAAATTATATGATGTAGAAAATCATGCGGGTGAGCAGTTGCCTGATTTAACCTGGCAAAGTAATCAAGCACCGGAAACTTGGGAAACACGTCAGAGTTGGGGTACAACGACGCCTACAAAAATTTCATTGGCCAATGTGCAAACACCAGTTAGCTATACAGATAAGCAAACCAAATTAGCTTATACATCATATAGTCAAGATTATAATCACTGGCGTTCATTGATGATTGACCGTGATGCTCATGAATTGGATCATTCACGGGTTATCTTTTTACAACCAAAACAAAAGCAAGACTTGCTAATTGATGGTGAGGTATCACTACAATTGCGGATTAAATCTTCAACTAATGTGGGATTAGTGAGTGCAATGCTTGTAGACTATGGGGATGCTAGTCGGTTAACAACAAAACCTGTACCACAGGGCAGTCAAATTGATCGTGGCATCAATTGGCAGCCAACCCCCTTAGTTGAGTTCCAACAAGCCAAAACAACGCCCAATAAAATGATTACGATTGGGCATATCAATATGCAAAATCGAGAAAATGCTTGGCGAGTCAATGATTTACGTCCAGACGAATATGTTGATCTAACACTTACACTGCAGCCGACTCTGTATCAGTTAACGGCTGGTCATCAATTAGGAATTGTCATTTATGGTACTGATTTTGAAATGACCGTGCGTGGCAATCAAAAAATCACTTATACAATTGATACCAAGCATAGCCAGCTATTAGTACCAGTTGTGCCTAGTGAATAATTAACATTGTGGGAAATGAGAGAGTAAAAGAGGATCGTAGCGATGGGACGTAAATTAATTGGTATTGATTTAGATCGAACAACCTTGAATGATGCAGGGGAAGTTTCTGAAAGAACACGGCAAGCTATTCAAAAAATGCAACAAGCTGGGCATGTTGTTGCCATAATTACTGGTCGACCAGTGCGTTTATCAATGGATATTTATCAACAACTTGGCCTAAAGTCACCAATGATCAATTTTAATGGGGCACTTGGTGAAATTCCAAATGAACTGTGGGATTATGCTTATTCATACCAGGTTGATCGTGAGATTGCATTTGATTTAATTGAAAACGCGGCAGACATGGCAATCAAATCGGTAGTTGCGGAAAGTCGTGCAGATGTCTGGACAAACAGTCATATCGGACCAACAAACCCGAATGAAGCATTTTTCTTTCCGCAATCGACAGACACCTACCATATGTTAGACCGATTAAATTTAAAAACGAATATCAATTCAATTTTAATAGAAGCACAAAATAGTACTCATCAGGCATTGATTCAAGACTATGTGACTAATCGTTATGGCTCTGATCGGGTAACTGTTAACACTTGGGGTGCAGATTCACCAGTACTAGAAATTGTACCCGCAGGTGTTGCAAAGGATACAGGGCTGCAAATCATGCAACGTGCGTTTGATATTAAAAAGGATGATGTCTATGCTTTTGGGGATGGTATGAATGATTACGAGATGATCGACTATGCCACACATGGGGTCGTTATGAAGAATGGTCAACCAGCTTTAAAAGCAATTGCAAATGATATCACATCATATACAAATGATGAAGATGGCTTAGCAAAGTACTTAGAACAAATTATTTAAAACATTTAAGAGGCGTCGATCTATCAAGTTAGATGGGGTAGGTCAACGCCTTTTTATCATTGTCAGTGATCGTAGTTATTAATCTGCCAGGACAGTTATAACTTCATTAAAAACACTTTTTGAATAGTGCAAAAACGTGTAGAATAAAATTATTATATATAGGACAAGGAGTTTATGAAATGGCGGAGTTACCGACAGATTATCAGACAAAGTACCGTCAATTAATGGACGATGATGCAGATGAATTCTTTGCCGCATTTGATCAACCAGTTGTGAAAGCTTTTCGTATTAACCCGTTAAAAGCAAATCAGCAACTGTATGATACGCCAACAAATGGTCAAGTACCATGGGGCAAGTGGGGTTATTTCGGCGTCGCAAAAGGTCATTCGGTTGATCACACGACGGGCCTGATTTATTCACAAGAGCCATCTGCACAACTGGTCGGTGAATTAGCACAACCACAGCCTGGAGAACGAGTGCTTGACTTGGCAGCTGCACCAGGTGGTAAATCAACACATCTAGCGTCTTTCATGAATCAGCAAGGTTTATTGGTGTCGAATGAGATTTTCCGTAAGCGTGCACAAATTTTAAGTGAAAACATTGAACGATTTGGTGTTCAAAATGCCTTGGTAACGAATCATTCCCCACAAGAATTATCGAAAAAATTTCCGCAGTATTTTGACCGGATTGTTTTAGATGCACCCTGTTCAGGTGAGGGGATGTTCCGTAAAGATCCAGATGCAATGCAATATTGGCATAAGGATTATCCGGCAGAAAATGCGACTCGTCAGCGCGAAATTTTAGTAGAAACGATGAAAATGCTAAAACCAGGCGGAACACTGGTATATTCAACTTGTACATTTGCTCCTGAAGAAGATGAACAGATTATTGCTTGGTTATTAGCCGAATATCCAGACTTACACTTGGTTGATGTGCCAAAACATGACGGTATGTCAGATGGTCGTCCAGCATGGGCAGATGGTAATCCAGAATTAGCTAAAACAGTACGGTTATTTCCACAATCCGTTGCTGGTGAAGGCCATTTTATGGCAAAGTTGCAGTATCAGCCAACTGACGTGGTGCCGGCTAAGGAGCCAAAATTAGCCAAAACGAATTTAACAGCTGAACAACGACAGTATTGGGAAAAATTTCAACAACAATTATTGCCAAACTATCAACCAGGTGTTTTATTAGCTTTTGGTGACCAACTTTATGCAGTACCAACTGGCACACCGGACTTAAAGGGGTTACAAGTATTGCGAGCTGGATTACATTTGGGCACATTTAAGAAAAAACGTTTTGAACCTAGCTTGGCGTTGGCGTTGGCTCTTCATTCAGACCAGTTTATACAACGTTATACATTAAATGATGAGGAATGGCGTCAGTATGTCCATGGCGACACATTCATGCTACCATCGTCTGTCGAAAATTTAACAAACGGCTGGTATTTACTAGAGTTAAATGGTAATGGTGTCGGCTTTGGTAAGTTAGTCAATCGACAAATGAAAAATTTTTATCCAAAGGGCTTGCGATTTATTGTGCATGAGAATCAAACGAATTTGGCAGATGACATATACTAAATATAAAATCTTTTGGTAAAATAGCTATATTAAAGCATGAAAGGAATTAACATGGCAAACGAGCAAATTACGCGTGAAGAAGTTGAACATGTGGCTAGCTTAGCAAAGTTAGCTTTAACAGATGCAGAAGCTGATATGTTTACAGATCATTTAGGTAAAATATTTGATATTGTGACAACATTAGCTGAGGTGGACACAGAAAATGTGAAGCCAACATATTCTGTGACTGAGATGCAGACAGTATTACGAGATGATGTTGCGGTTAACGCACAACAATCACAATCATTGCTAAACAATGCACCAGAACACCAAGACACTTTGATTAAAGTGCCTGCAATTCTTGATGGGGGAGCTGAAGGTTAATGAATTTTTTGCATACAGACATTGAAAAGTTACATGAGCAACTTGTAAATAAAGAAATCACATCAGTTGACTTAGTGAAAGAGACGTTAGCAAATATTGCGCAAACTGATGCAAAATATGATGCATTCTTAGCAACTATGTCAGAAAAGGCATTGGCCGAAGCTGCTGCTATTGATGAAGCGGGTATTGATCCAGATAATGTCTTGTCAGGTATTCCTTATGGTATCAAAGATAACTTGATTACCAAGGATGTGCCAACAACTGCCGCATCAAAAATTTTGGAAGATTTTAAGCCGATTTATGATGCAACTGTTGTCTCACGTTTACGTGAACAAGGTGCAGTGGGCGTTGGAAAGTTAAACATGGACGAGTTTGCCATGGGATCAACGACTGAAACATCATACTATAAGCAGACCAAGAACGCTTGGGACCAAACCAAGGTACCTGGTGGTTCATCAGGTGGGTCAGCGGTCTCAGTTGCTGCTGGCCAAGTACCTTTTGCACTAGGAACAGATACTGGTGGTTCGATTCGTCAACCAGCAGCCTTCAACGGTATCGTTGGTATGAAGCCAACTTATGGTCGTGTATCTCGTTGGGGTGTGATTGCCTTTGCATCTTCACTTGATCAAGTAGGTGTGTTTACGCGTCGTGTCAAAGATAATGCGACTGTGTTAGCTGCAATGGCAGGTCATGATGACCATGATCAAACTTCTTCAGATCAAGCCGTTCCTGATTTTACAGCTCACTTGGATGGTGATATTTCTGGATTGAAGATTGCTGTGCCAACAGAATACTTTGGCGCTGGAGTTGACGATAGTATCAAAGAGACCATTCGTGCCGGCATCGATCAATTACGCGAACTCGGTGCAACGGTAGATGAAGTATCATTACCACATACAAAGTATGGGGTTGCTGCTTATTATATCTTGGCTTCTGCTGAAGCATCATCAAACTTGCAACGTTTTGATGGTATTCGTTATGGATTCCGTCCAGAAAACGTTAAAAGCTTAGAAGACTTGTATGTCCAAACGCGTACCCAAGGATTCGGTGATGAAGTGAAGCGTCGTATTATGCTTGGTACTTACTCACTTTCAGCTGGTTCATACGATGCTTTCTTTAAGAAAGCTGCACAAGTACGAACATTGATGAATGATGATTTCCAAAAGGTCTTTGCAGATTATGATTTAATCGTTGCGCCAACGACACCAAATGTTGCTTATGACTTTGGTGCTAATCAGGACGACCCTGAAGTGACTTACATGAACGATGTTTTGACGATTCCTGTCAATATGGCCGGCTTACCAGGTATGTCAGTACCAGCTGGATTTGTTGATGGCTTGCCAGTTGGTATGCAATTGATTGCAAACCGCTACCAAGAGGAAACGATTTACCGTGTTGCCTATGCATTTGAGCAAGCAACACGTCTATTTGAAAAAGTACCAGGAGGTAAGGATTAATGGCAGTGCCAAATTTTGAAACGACGATTGGACTAGAAGTCCATGTTGAGTTAAAGACTAACTCGAAGGCGATGTCACCTTCTCCTGTTCAATATGGTGCTGAGCCTAATGCGAACACCAATGTGATTGACTGGGGATATCCTGGTGTTTTGCCACAGGCAAACAAGGGTGCTTTAGAATACGGTATGATGGCATCATTAGCACTACATGCTGATATTACTCGCGATTTACACTGGGATCGTAAGAATTACTTCTATCCTGATAATCCCAAAGCCTATCAAATTACGCAACAACAACAACCAATTGGTCGCAATGGTTGGCTAGAAATTGAGTTTGAAGGTAAAAAGAAGCGTGTTGGTATTACTGAATTACACGTTGAAGAAGATGCAGGTAAGAATACCCACGGAACTGATGGTTATTCTTATGTTGATTTGAATCGTCAGGGAACCCCCCTAATTGAAATCGTTGGTGCACCTGACATTGCTTCTCCGGATGAGGCTTATGCTTATCTAGAAGCATTGCGCCAAGCGATTCAATTTACTGGTATTTCTGATGTGAAGATGCAAGAAGGATCAATGCGTGTTGACGCGAATATTTCAATTCGCCCAGTTGGTTCAAGTGAGTATGGGACAAAGGTTGAGTTGAAGAATTTGAACTCATTTAATTATGTCCGTAAGGCACTTGCATTTGAAGAAAATCGCCATGCAAAGATTTATATGTCTGGTGGTACCATCAAACAACAGACTCGTCGTTTTGATGAAGCAACGGGTGAAACTGTATTGATGCGTGTTAAAGAAACAGCAGATGACTACCGTTACTTCCCAGAGCCTGATTTGACACCAGTGCATATTACTGACGAATGGGTCAATGAAGTGAAGGCAAAGTTGCCAGAAACAGCTAGTGTCCGTAAAGCACGTTATGTTGATGAGCTTGGTTTGGAAGTCTATGATTCAGAAGTGTTGACTCAGACGCTAGCAATGGCAAACTTCTTTGATGAGACGGTTAGTTTTGGTGCTGATCCAAAGCGTACGGCTAACTACTTGATGGGAGATGTTAATGCCTTCTTGAATGAGCAACAAGCTGATTTGGAGGATACACCATTAACACCAGCTCACTTAGCAGATATGATCAAGTTGATCGATGATGGCACAATTTCAACAAAGATGGCCAAAAAAGTCTTTAAGGCAATCACTAAGGGTGACGATCCTGTTGCATTCGTCGAGAAGAACGGCTTGAAGCAACTATCTGATCCAGCAGTATTGACACCATTGATTGACGAAATTTTGGATAAGAATGAACAATCAATTATTGATTTCCACAATGGAAAAGATCGTGCGGTTGGTTTCTTGGTTGGTCAAATTATGAAGCAAACAAAGGGTAGTGCTAACCCAGCAGTCGTTAACAAGTTATTGTTAGCTGGTTTGCAAGCACGCAAGCCTGAATAAAATATCAGAGCGAGACAAAACGGCTCACTATCGACATCAGAATTAGGTAATCTGTTCTGATGTCATACATATATTAAAAATTAGGAGCAAGACGGAATGAAAAGAGCACGAATTATCTATAATCCAACTTCTGGTCGTGAAGCCATTCGACGTGATTTAGTCGATATTTTGGATGTGTATGAGGAAGCTGGTTATGAAACGAGCGCCTTTGCGACAACTCCTGAGCCAAATTCTGCCATGACTGAAGCGAAAAGAGCTGCGGAAGCGGGCTTTGAATTGCTAGTTGCCGCTGGTGGCGATGGCACAATCAATGAGGTTGTCAATGGTATCGCACCATTAGATAAACGGCCAATGTTAGCCATTATTCCTGCTGGTACAACCAATGATTACGCACGTGCATTGAGCATTCCGCGTGAAGACCCATTGGCAGCAGCGAAGGTTATTCTAAAAGGAAAAGCAGCCAAGATGGATATTGGGCAAGCCAATGATTCATACTTTATCAACATCGCAGCTGGTGGTTCTTTATCAGAACTCACTTATTCTGTGCCATCTAAATTAAAGTCAATGTATGGCTACTTGGCATATGTGGTGAAAGGTGCTGAAATGTTGACTAGCATCAAGCCGATGGATATCCATGTCAAATATGATGACGGTGAATTTAACGGTAAGTCAGCAATGTTCTTTTTGGCATTGACGAATTCTGTGGGTGGTTTTGAACAAATTGTGCCAGATGCAAAATTAGATGATGGTAAATTTACTTTGCTTATTGTGAAAACAACCAAGTTCGCTGAGATTTTGAACTTGATTACGGAAGTGCTAATGGGTAAGCATATTAATAATCCAAATTTGATTTATGTAAAATCTGAAAAAGTTGAGGTGTCATCAACTAAAAATGATAAGATTATGATTAATTTGGATGGGGAATATGGTGGCGATGCACCAGTGACATTCACTAACCACAAGCAACATATTAAAATCGTTGCCAATGTTGATGATATTTCACCAGATACGTTAGTTGCAGCACCAATTAAGTTACTTGAAAAATAATTTTATAGAGAGTGTGACAATCGGCTTCAGTCTTTTGGAACACGTTTAAGGGGCAATAATCTACCGCAGTCAAATAGGTAGATTATTGCCCCTTTCAGTCTACAATGGCTAGTTTTGTCCCAGATTTTTTTATCATATGAATGATTCGTAAATAATTATCCAGAATGTTCCGCCAAGCAAGAATGATATATGATAAAATAAAAATTTAGAGAGTCGTTTGATGAACAAAAAGATGAAGGACTGGTTTGCGTATGGGCACCGTTGAAACGTATCGACAACTTGAAGCAAGTTTGGGTGATGATTGGCAATTATCACCAAGTAAACATAGTCGTGTAGGCATGTTAAAAGAAATTTTGAATTGGATTGGTCATCCTGAGCGACGATTATCAGTCATCCATATTGTTGGTTCAAATGGTAAAGGATCGACTGGCGTGATGTTGAGTAAAATTTTGACAACGGCAGGTTATCGGGTCGGTCACTTTTCAACCCCAGCAATTTTGTCAGATCGTGAAGTTGTCACGATTAATGGACAAATGATTAGCGAAGCAGACGTGATGTTTCACTATAAAAGAATTATGATTGAAATCAAAAATCATGGTGGTGATGAAAAAACACTCACCAAATTCGAGCTGTGGACCTTGATTGCCCTTTGTCATTTTGCAAAACAAGAAGTTCAGTTTGCGATTATTGAAGCAGGTTTGGGTGGTACTGGCGATGCGACAAATGTTGTTGAAAAGCCATTGGTTGTCGCTATCACAAAAATTTCTGATGACCATTCAACAATGCTTGGCCACGATATTATTAAAATTGCTGAGAACGTTGCTGGTGCAATTAAGCCAGGAAGTTTAGTGGTCAATTATCCGGGGCAAGATGTTGCTGTTTTTAACATTCTTCGTGATAAGGCCAAAACAGTTGGCGCAGTTTGGAATCCTTACCCAAAGCCACAAATTACTTTAATCCGTTCATCGCCAAAGGGATTAGTTGTTAATGCAGACCAGCTGGAAGGGTTGAAATTGTCATTAACGGGTGCTTATCAGGCAAATAATTTAAGCACTGTTTTACAAGTCGTCACAATTTTGAAGAACAAGCGGATTGCATTGTCCGATGTGACGGTTGCGGAAGCCCTTGCTCATGTTAAAATTACGGGTCGTATGGAATATGATAGTGAAAACAATATTTTGTATGATGGTGCCCATAATCCACATGGTATCACCAGTTTGGTGGCGGCTATTCGTTCATGGCATTTACCTTTTAAGCCCATTGTTATTTTGGGACTGATTAAAGGTAAAAATCATATGGACATGCTGGATGAATTACTACCTTATGTGTCAACGGTAATTGCCGTGACACCTGATGCAAAGAATGCAATGTCAGCTGATGAACTAGCGGCAAACATTGTGATGATGAGCAATGTTGATGTTGAAATTGCTGATGACTCAACAGCCGCTATTTCTCTTGCCAGACAAGTTAGGGAGTCATCAAAAGCATTAATCGTGGTGACCGGATCATTTTATACGTTACGAGCTATCGAAAGAGAGGAGAAAATTTAACATGATGACACGTTTTGTTATTGCCTCAAACAATACGCATAAGACCGATGAGATGGTTCGTTATTTAGCAGTACTAGGGCTAAAAGGTCTCAATTATCGTCATTTAATTGATGAAATCACATTTCCACCAGAAACAACAGATGATATGGCTACCAACGCATTGGTCAAGGCACAAACCATTCATAATTTGTTACCTAATGAATATATTTTAGCTGATGATTCTGCATTATTTATTCCAGCAATTCCAGATCATTTTGGTGTCACAACCATGCGTGAATTTAAGGCACATCATTTGAGCGGGGATGATGAAATTAACCAATATGTCCTCCAACAATTACCAGCTGCAGCACCTCGTGATGCCTACCTGTTAGCACATTTTGTGGTTGTCACACCACAAAATGTTGTTTATACGTCTGAAGGTAAGGGTGGTGTTGTGTTAGCAGACACACCACGCGGTAATCGGAATGGGCTGGATGAGTTGTTAGAAACTGAGAATGGGTTGACTTTGGCCGAAATCGATATGCCGGAGCGTGTGCATTACGCACATCGTGGTCGGGCAGCAATTAAAATGAAAAGCCAACTACAACAAGCTGGCGAATTAGCATAATCAATGAAGAATCAGAAAAGAGGATTAAGTTTAATGACACTCACTGCAGATAACATTACAACGTTATTGGCTGATCAAGATTTATTAATATCAGCACCAGATTTCGATGGTGAGATACAACATTTAGCTTATAATTCCAATGATGTTGTGCCAGGTACCTTACTCTTTATTAAGGGAAATTTTAAAGCAGAGTATTTAACCGATGCCATTGAAAAAGGGGTCACTGCAATCATTGCACCAGCAAGTTTTAAACATGCAACCAAGCTACCTACTTGGGTCGCTGATGATGTGCCTGCAGCAATGAGTATTATTGCAATGGCTTTTTATCAATATCCCCAAAATAATTTGGCACTAATTGGTATCACTGGTACAAAGGGAAAAACATCGACCGCATATATGGCATATGAAATTCTACGTGCGTATACCCATGACAAAGTTGCCTTGTCATCAACATTACAAGTGATTACTGGTAGTGAACCACAATATCATTACCGGGCCCATTTAACGACACCTGAATCAGTGGATCTTTTTCGTTGGATGCGAGAGGCAGTCGATAATGGGATGACCCATATGGTGATGGAGGTATCATCACAAGCCTTTAAAATGCGCCGTGTTTATGGTCTTCACTTCAATGTTGGTATCTTCTTAAATATCAGTCCAGATCACATTGGTGAAAATGAACACCCAACCTTTGAAGACTATTTACAACATAAAATGATGCTGTTTGATCATTCAGAACAAATTGTGTTGAATGTTGATTCTGATCATTTTGGTGAGTTGATTGCCCATGCTGAACTAATGGTTCATCGTGATGGTATTTGGTTGTATGGTCAAGAAGATGTTGATTCACCAAAGGCAGATGTCTATTTTGAAGCGACCGATGCTAATTTGCATGGTAGTGTCTTTAAGGTACGAGAGGTTGGTCAACAAGCTGAACATTTGCATATTAAGGGTGAATACACATTAGATATGCCAGGTGATTTCAATCAGAGTAACGCCTTAGCGGCAATGATTGCAACCCGTCTGGTTGGTGCGGATGCACCAGCTATGGCTGAGGGACTTGAAACAGTTAAAGTACCAGGACGGATGCAGGTTCTAAATACGCAAAAGCACGGTACGATATATGTTGACTATGCACATAATTATGCTTCGATTGCGGCCTTATTACAGTTTGTCCGCCAAAATGAATCAGTCAATCAATTAGCCATTGTTGTTGGTGCACCTGGTAATAAAGGTGTGTCACGTCGACCAGGTATTGGAAAAGCTGTTAGTGAAGGAGCAGATGTTGTTTATCTAACAAGTGATGATCCACAATATGAAGATCCAGCTAAAATTGCTGATGAAATCCAAGCAGCGATTACTAATCCAAAGGTGACAATTTATCGCGAACTTGATCGAACCAAAGCGATTATTGCTGCTATCCTGGCAGCAGGACCGGACGATGTTGTGGTGCTAGCAGCTAAAGGATTGGATGAATATCAAAAGATAGATGGTGTTGATACACCATATGAAAATGATTGGGCAGTGGCCAATCGCATTGTTTCCGAACTAGAGCGCTAGTTTTTAGGCTAGAAATTTGTTATAATTTATAGAATTGTCGTTATTACGGCTAACTAATAATAAATTAAAAAACCTCAGTTATAAAAGTAAAGGGGAAACCATCATGGCTAAAGAACCAGTAGAAAATACATCTGAATTCGACGTCGGCGATTTTGTTGCCGGTAAGAAGTTTGCCAATTTTGAGCACGACTTTAAGGGTATCGTCGAAAAAATTTATGAGCATTCATTATTAGTGGTTATTACTGAAAATAATCCTGAAGATGATGCAACTGTGAATGAATACAATCATCGGGCAGTATTACGTATGTCAGAAACTAAGATTTTAGTTAAGACGGACAATCCTGCACCACGTCCTTCAGCGGAGGATGATGCCGAAGATGATAACGCTAAAGGAGACAACGCTTAATGGACTACAAGAATCAAATTGCAGAAACAATTGCTGCAGTCGTCCCTGAATTGGATAATGCAACGATTCTTTCAAAAATTGAGGTGCCCAAGGATGCTAGCATGGGTGACTACGCTTTTCCAACATTTTTATTAGCTAAAGCACGTCGTATGGCACCACAACAAATTGCAACAAATATCGTTTCAGAAATTGCTACCGATGGCTTTAAAGAAGTTAAAGCCGTAGGACCCTATGTCAATTTCTTTTTGGATCAAGCACAATTTGGCGCTGATACATTAGCAGAAGTCCTACGTCAGACAGATTATGGACATAATACTGATGGTGAAGCGGGTCATATTACGATTGATATGTCATCACCTAACATTGCTAAGCCAATGTCAATGGGACACTTACGTTCAACAGTTATTGGAAATTCATTAGCTGAAATCGCGAAAGCAAATGGTTATCAACCAATTAAGATTAATCATTTGGGTGACTGGGGAACGCAATTTGGTAAGTTGATGTCAGCTTACAAGCGTTGGGGATCAGAAGAAGAAGTTAAAGCTGATCCTATCAATACGTTAGTGAAATATTATGTTCGTTTCCATAAAGAAGCTGAAACGCAACCTGAATTGAATGACGAAGGTCGTGCCTGGTTTAAAAAGCTGGAAGATGGCGATGAGGAAGCTCATGAACTATGGTCATGGTTCCGTGAAGAATCACTAAAAGAATTCATGGAATTATACAATGACTTAGATATTGACTTTGATTCATTTAATGGTGAAGCCTTCTATAATGACAAGATGGACGCTGTTATTGATACGCTTAAAGAGAAGCACTTACTTGTTGAATCACAAGGTGCACAAGTTGTTGATTTGGAAGATGAAGGCTTGAACGTCGCCATGATTCAACGTACAGATGGGGCAACATTGTACATGACGCGTGACTTAGCAGCTGCTATTTTCCGTAAGAATAACTACAATTTCGTTAAGTCATTGTATGTTGTTGGTGGCGAACAACGTGAGCACTTTATGCAAATGAAGGCTGTCTTGAAAAAGATGGGCTACGAATGGTCAGATGACATTGAGCATATTCCATTTGGTATGATCACAGTTGATGGTAAGAAACTATCAACCCGTTCAGGTCGGATTATTTTGTTGAAGGATGTTTTGGCTGATTCTGTTAAGTTAGCAACTGCTCAAATTGATGAGAAGAATCCAAATCTAGCTAACAAAGAAGTTGTTGCCCATGAAGTTGGAACTGGTGCGGTAGTCTTCCATGACTTGATGAATGAGCGTCTTGGAAACTTCGATTTCAAATTGGAAGAAGTTGTGCGTTTTGAAGGTGATACTGGTCCATACGTACAATATACGAACGCACGTGCACAATCAATTTTGCGCAAGGCTGGTAAGCCAGAACTAGACTTAAATAATTTGTCAATTGATGACGAACAAGTTTGGGAAACTGAAAAGTTAGTGGCAAGCTTTAATGATATCGTGCGCCGCGCATGGCGTGATCGTGAACCATCAGTCATTGCTAAATACTCATTGAATTTGGCGCGTGCCTTCAATAAGTACTATGCAAACTCAAAGATTTTAGTTGAAGATGATCAACTAAATGCTCGTCTAGCACTAGTGACTGCTGTTTCATATGTGTTGACAGAATCACTACGTTTGCTAGGGGTAAAAGCTCCTAAGGAAATGTAGTTAAAATTTAAAAGATTTTAGCAAAAGAGGAGGTTGGAACATTTTTGTTCCAACCCTTTTTATATTAAAAATGTATTAGTTATCAGCCCGTAAGTTTGATAGCATAAACGCGTTCCAAAAGTCTGAAGCCTCAATGTAACGTAATTTACGCCATGGGTGTCCTTCGTTTTGCTACGGCCAAAAATGACGAAAATCACGTTACACACCGGCTTCAAAACGACTTTTGTCTCGCTCTCTTTGTGCTAAAAATAAGCTAAAGTTAAGTGAAATAGCCGATTATGATAAAATAGTATAAGTGACGGCGATAGATTACCAGTCATAATGACTAAGTAAAAAAGAGGAATGAAACATGGCTTTGAAAAAGCAAGAACGGCAAGCAATGATTCTTGAAATATTGGCACATAATGTGATTGATTCTCAAGAAGAGATTCTGCATCGTTTACAACATGCAGGGATTGCGGTCACACAAGCAACGGTATCGCGTGATATCAAAGAATTGCGGATTGTGCGTCGTCCCGATGCAACTGGTCAATCAAGATATCAAGTGATGGCAGATGCAACTAATACAACTGTTAGTGATAAAAATCAAATTGAACAAGGTTTTGCAGATATGGCCGTAGAAATTACCCCAGTATCTTTTATGGTTGTGGTAAAAACAACACAGGGAAATGGTAATCGGCTAGCTGCCATGATTGATGCTGCAGAAATGCCTAACGTGATTGGCACACTAGCTGGTCATAATACAATATATGTCACAACGCCAACAGCTGATGCAGCAGTTGCTTTGGTTGAACAATTTAATAATTGGATGCAATAATATGAAAGAATTTTTTAAAGGACTAAAAGATTGGTGCCATCAAAAAATGACACCGGTGACTAACTGGTTACGAAAATTTTTTGGACCGTTAATTAGATGGCATCAACGATTTTTCCGTCCGTTCTATGCATGGATAAGAAAGACCTTTGGTCCGTTCTGGCATAGGTTTCAAATTAATCGATGGTTAATTGCGCTTTTCCTATCGATTATTCTGGTAGTGAGCGTTTTAGGAACTTTTGAGGCCAAAACGACAGATGTTTCTGATTTGAAAAAGCGTCTTCAGTCAACTACTGAAATTTATGATGTTTCTGGTAATAAAGCCGGTAGTTTGTCTGGTCAAAAGGGAACGTATGTTAAATTCAGTGATATTTCACCACATGCAGTTAATGCGGTGATTGCAACTGAGGATCGTCATTTTTATCAGGAACATGGTTTTTCAATTCGTGGGATGACACGTGGTGTTTTGACAACTATTTGGTATCGTTTACGTGGTAGTAGCGTGTCTGTTGGTGGGTCAACCTTGACGCAACAATTAGTGAAAAATGCCTTTTTGAGTCAAGATCAAACCGTTACTCGTAAGGCACGTGAACTATTTTTGTCAATTCAAGTTGAAAAAGAATACTCTAAACATGATATTTTGGCCATGTATTTAAATAATGCTTATTTTGGTCATGGTGTTTGGGGAATTCAGGATGCCGCTGAGAAATATTTTGGTGTCAGTGCGGCCAACTTATCAGTTTCACAAAGTGCTATGTTAATTGGTATGTTACAATCACCAAATGGTTATGATCCACTAACCTATAAAGATGCCGCTAAGCAACGTCGTGACCAAGTGCTACAAAATATGGTGGCAACAAAGTATTTGACACAAGCACAAGCCGATTACAATGCAAAACTTGCCTTAGGGGCAACGAACCATGAAGTTGATAATTCAAATTACAATTATCCGTATTATTTTGATTCAGTCATTAATGAGGCTATGAGTAAATATGGCTTGAAAGAGCAAGATATTTTGGATGATGGGTATAAGATTTATACAACTTTGAATCAAAAGGATCAAACTAATTTACAAAATGATTATGCTGATGCGACCTTGAATCCAATCGGTGAAGGTTCACAAGCAGCTTCGGTAGTAATGGACGCAAAAACTGGTGGTGTACGGGCAATTATTGGTGGTCGTGGAGATCATGTATTTAGAGGCTTTAATCGTGCAACACAGTCATATCGTTCACCAGGATCAACGATCAAACCGATTGTTGATTATGGGCCATCATTATCGCGTGGTTTCTCGTATGACTCTGAACTAAAGAATAGTACGATGAGTTTTGGAACGAATGGTTATTCACCATCAAACTATGGTAATTACACTAGTGAGAAAATACCAATGTACAAGGCGTTGGAAAATTCTTACAATATTCCAGCCGTTTGGTTACTTGATCAAATGGGTGTGAATGCAGGTTATAATGCTGCGGTTAAGGCAGGTTTGCCATTAACAAAATCTGATAAGAATTTAGCACTTGCTATTGGTGGTCTGAAAAAGGGTGTGACACCGTTACAATTGACGCAAGCTTACACAAGCTTTGCAAATGGTGGAGAGATGAGTAGTAGTCATTTCATTACAAAAATTGTTGATGCTTCAGGTAAGACAATTGCCCAAGCCAAAGAAAAGCATACGCGACTATGGTCGAAGCGTGTTGCTAATGAAATGACCTCAATGATGCTTGGCGTATACACTCATGGAACCGGGGTTGCAGCTGATCCAACGGGCTATGATGTTGCCGGTAAGACCGGAACGACTGAAGTTTCGGGAACTAACTCAACCAGTGACAACGCGACTGATTCATGGGCCATTGCCTATACACCAGACGTCGTTGTGACAACATGGACTGGTTATGATGAAACGGATGCGAGTCATACGATTTCAGCTTATTTGTCACAGACGGCTGGACCATTGATGAAGACAACACTTGAACAAGTACTGCCGAATACGGCACAGACGAAATTTAGTGTGAAAAGTGTCCGTGCAAAGTTGTCGGCTACTGAGGATGCTGCTTCAAATAAGAAAAATGGTATTGCCAATAATATTTCTGGTATTGGTGATGATATTAAAAATGGTGCTTCCAGTGCTTGGAGTAATGTCAAAGATGGTGCGAAAAAAGCTTGGTCCGGAATTCAATCATTATTACCACAATGATAATAAAATATGAGATAATGGAATAATTAAAAGGGATGGGGAATATATATTTATGATTAATATTTACGATAATGTTAATGCAGTTGCTGAAAATTTACGTGAAACAGCACAATACAAGACCTTGCGTGATGCCATTGCGGCTGTTGAGGGTGAGCCAGAAGCAAAAGCTATCTTTGCTCGTTTCCAACAAGCACAAACGCAAATCAACCAAGCAGTTCAATCTGGTAATGAACCAGCAGAAGATCAAATCAAAGCTTGGCAAGAAGTTGCCAATGAGATGGAAAAGTATGATTCTCTAAAGAAGATGCTTGAAGCTGAAAAAGGTTTGAACCAATTGTTGATGGAAATCAATGACATTATTACAAAGCCAATTGCGGAGTTGTACGGTCAAAACTAAGTGAGAGAGCGAGACAAAAGTTGTTTTGAAGCTGGTATGTAACGTTATTTTCGTCATTTTTGGCCGTAGCAAAGCGAAGGACAAGAATGTCGTAAATTTCGTTACATTAAGGCTTCAGACTTTTGGAACGCGTTTATGCTATAAAAATTATAAGCTTATAATCAAGATAATTTTAGTAGGTATCAATCTACCAAATTCAAAAAAGAGTGTCGCAACGCGCCACTCTTTTTTTTATAGACAATCTCCAATATAATGAAATTGATAGAGCGAGACAAAAGTCGTTTTGGAACGCGTTTATAAAACAAAAAAGGGGTTAGAAAAATGAAGTTTATTCATGCTGGTGATTTGCATCTTGGCAATCCATTTGGTGGTCTATCAATGACACCAGATTGGTTAACCGATCAGTTACAAGCTGCAACTGAAACGGCAGTCCATCGATTAGTGGATGATGCCATCACTGCGGCGGTAGATTTCGTTGTATTGGCTGGCGATTTGTTCGATACAACTACTCCTGATGCACGTGCACAATTAGATTTAGTCAGGGAGCTAGAGCGATTAGCAACGGAAAATATTCCGGTCTATGTGGGCTTTGGTAACCATGACTACGTTCTTGATTGGCAACGGGTACCCACATTTCCTAAAAATGTCACATTATTCCCAAAAGACGTGACAACATACCACATGCAGACAAAAAATCATGAGTCTGTAGCCATTTCAGGCTTTTCATATACACAGCGGCATATAACAACAGATCAGGTTGCTGAATTTCCTATTAAATCAACTCAAGATGATTGGCATATTGGGATTTATCATGGATCTATGGGCGAGGTTGGTTCAGGAAACTATGCGCCATTTAATTTGCAAGCGATGCAACAGAAACATTATGATTATTGGGCGCTTGGTCATATTCATGTACGTGAAACCTTACAAAAAAAGCCATTCATCGGGTATTCTGGTAGTATTCAAGGACTGGATAAAACAGAAACTGGTGCTAAGGGATATTACATGGTGGAAAGTGAGGGAAATGAATTAGTGCCGACATTTACTCCGGTTGCACCAATAACCTGGGTAACAGCCGAGGTACGTACTGAACGTGACCTGAGCACAGTTGTGCAATATGTCCGAGGACAGTTTGCGATGAAGGATGAATTTGAATTAATTTCATTAAATCTGATAACTGAGGATCCTAATGTATTGTCAGCAATTGTGAACCAACAACTATTAGCACAGTTTGTTGCTGCAGCACAAACCACCGATATGTTTTTTATTTATGAAATCCAGGCACAAACACAAGAGCAGCACCTACCATTACCAGCAGTTGATGAACGCTATTGGTCGGAAACCATTGGCGATGTGTTCACCCGTGAACAATTGCAGAAGATGGGATTAAAACAAGTTACGGATGTCGATGTGCTCGATCATTTTTTAAATGCGCAGACATTACAAGCTTTACAGGAAGCTGTTAAAACACAATTACACTTGTCACAGATAGGGGATGAATATCATGTGGATTAAAAAAGTGCATATTGTTGGATTTGGTCAGTTTAATCAGCAAACATTTGATTTCGTTCAAGGGTTACAAGTGGTTCAAGGACTAAACGAAGCCGGAAAAACGACGTTACATCAATTTTTATTTGATATGATATTTGGTTTTCCACAAGCTAAAGGACGTAAAATCAACACCTATGAACCCCTAGACAAGGGACCATATGGTGGTAGTATGCAGTTTGAAGTTGATCACCAGCTTTATGAACTCGAGCGTCTGGGAAGGACGCAGACAGTGACGACATTAACTGCTGTAGGCAGTGGTCAACAATTTGCTGATCCAGAAGCCATGCTAACAAAGCTATTGGGACCAGTTGATCGTGAATTATATTTAGCAATTTTTAGTTTTGATCAAGAAGCTTTAATGAATATCTTTTCATTGAAACCGGATGACTTTGCAGCCTACTTACGCACACTTGCTACGCCAGGTGCACAGAACTGGCTAGAAGTTGCGAATCGTTGGGATAAAACAGCAACTGCGAAATTTGGTAGCACAAAAACGGCCCATCGTGAACTAAATCAAGCGTTGGCGAATTTACAAATGCAACGTCAACAGTTACAAAATAATTTGCGTCAACAACCATCATTGGATAAATTACAAGCTGAGGCACAACATTTGACCCAGCGTGTGGCGAGTTTAGAGCAACGACAAGCCCAATTACAAGGTCAAATGAATCATCAACAAGCCCAGGTGCATTTGTTACCGGTATATCGACGTTGGCAACAAATTAAACAGCAAGTGAAAGCAACTGGTAAACCATTAGATTTAACGGCAGCCGACAAAGCTGATCGTGTACGTCAACAGTTGACGGCCTTAGATGACGTCATGGTTACGACTGCAGTAACGAAACAACAGGTTGAATCGGCAACGGTTGCACTAAGGCAATTAGAGAAGTTAGAAAATCAACAAAAAAATTTAGCTGAACAACAAGTCAAAGCGGTTCAAGCGCAAACAGCATTACTAGAAAAATATCATTGGACACAAGTACCACCGTTATTAACTGATCAGCAAAAAAGTCAGTTGGGTGGCCAAAAGGAAACGGGACAACAATCAACTAAGAATAGCTGGTTAATTATCGCGATAATCATTAGTAGTTTGATCATCATTGGTGCATTGTTGATTAGTCATGTTGCAATAGGTATTCTATTAGCGCTAATTAGTCTGTTGCTTGGTTGGTGGGGCAGTCGTCAGCAGAAAACAAATGTGGTAGCTAACACTCAACAAGATTTGCCTGCTGCCTACCAGCAAATGGCGACAGCTGATATTTTTGCCGCACAAACAGATATCCAACGGATTAACGACATGATGTTGTCAAATAATCAAATTATTCATGACCAACAAGCCATGATGTCAGAACTTGTGAAGATGCGAGCGGCTTTAAATTGGCTGGGTGAGGGATTGACGGTTGATGAATACCGTAAACGACTAGCAGATATTCATATCAAGCAAGAAACCATGGGACAACAGCAGTTACAACGGGCTAATCTACAACAAACGTTACAAGAATTGTATCAAAAACTCGGGGTGAAGGATGTAGCCATGCTACAACAGCGCCGTGATGCCCAACGTCATATTAATGACTTACAACGTGAGGCGAATATGCTTGAAGAACAGCTAAAAGGGGCTGACCTACATGAACTCGCCGCACAAGCCGCAATTGCAACGGACGATAAGCCAGCAATGACAGATCAACAAACCATTTTGCAACGCATTCAGGATGAAAAAAATCAATTGAATCAAAAACTAGCTGAAATCAATGTGCAGTTGCAAAACTTGCAGACTGATAATACGATTGAACATCAACAGCAAGTGGTCGCCAATCAAGTGGCTGTTGTTAATCAACAATTAACGCAATATTTTGTTGATCGGTTAGGTAGTGAATGGATTAAGCAAGCCCTAAACGCGGCAATTGCTGATCGCTTACCAAATCTTTTGGCTCAGGCAGGAACATTTTTAAGGCAGTTGACTGATAATCATTATCAAACGATTCAGCAGACGAAGACCTTGTTAAAAGTAGTTCGAAATGATGGCAAGATTTTAGGTGTGAATCAATTATCAAAGGGGACAGCAGAACAATTGTATGTGGCGCTACGTTTAGCTTTTGTTAAAAACGTCACTGCCACTTTGCAATTACCATTGTTGATTGATGATGCCTTTGTTGATTTTGATGAGCAACGTCGACAAACGATGTTGACATTATTAGCAGATTTAGCATCATCTGAGCAACAAATTTTCTACTTTACAGCCCAAAAGACACAGGGCAAACATGTCTTAACATTGACTCATCAACAATAGGAGGCTATTTTGGCAAAAGAATTAAAGGATTATCAATTAGATGAACGTGTTGAAACCTTTGCATTACTCAAAGAAGTTGATGCACGGGTGACACAGCAGGGAAAACGATACTTAGCTTTACAATTGGCTGACCGTTCAATGGACATTAAGGGGATGAAGTGGGATACGACCGATGCCGAGGTCAATGAGTTACATGCAGGAATCGTGGTCTACATCCAAGCAGTGCGTCAGGCGTATCAAGATAAACCACAACTAAAAGTTTTGTCGATTCGACCAAGTAAAATTGGTGAACCACAAGATCCAGCAGATTTTGTGGCGGCAGCACCAATGAAAAAACAATATATGGCTGAAGAAGTTTCAGCAATTATTTTTCAGATAACAAATGCTAACTGGCAACGAATTGTTCGTCATATTCTTGGTAAATATCGTGAGCAATTTCTACAATTTCCCGCTGCGAAAAGTAATCATCATGCGTTTGCTGGTGGGTTAGCCTTTCATACGTTGTCCATTGTTCATTTGGCACAAGCTGTGGTCAAGCAATATGATAATTTAGATGCTAGTCTGTTATATGCTGGCGCATTATTGCATGATATTGGTAAAGTGATTGAATTATCAGGACCGGTAGCAACGCAATATACAACCGCTGGTAATTTAATTGGCCATATTGTGTTAGTTGATGAAGAAATTGTTTTAGCAGCAACAGAATTACAGATCGATCTGAAAAGTGAAGACATGATTATTTTACGTCACACGGTTTTGGCGCATCATGGTTTATTAGAATATGGGTCGCCGGTACGTCCGATGATCAAAGAAGCCAATGTGTTGCATCAACTTGATGAATTGGATGCTGGTATGCAGAGTTTTGACAATGCTTTAGCCGAGACTAATCCAGGCGAATTTTCACCTCGTCAATGGGCATTAGATAATCGCAGTATTTATCGACCAGCCGGGGGTCATCCCGGAAATGAAACAAGGTAGAAAAAAATTTTCGTGTCTTTGTTTGCAAAATGTAAGTTTTTTACATAAAATTAAAGTAAGCGTTTGAACAAAATATAAAATATGAGAGGTTTTATTAATGGATTACCTAATTGGAGTTGACTTGGGAACAACGTCAACAAAAGTTGTCTTGTTTGATACAAAGGGACATGTGATCGCAAGTGCAAATAAAGGTTACAAACTATACCGTGATGCACCAGATATGGCCGAAGAAGACCTAGATGAGATTTGGGAAGCTTTCACTGATGCGATGGCACAAGTGACACGTGCAGCAAAAGATGGCAAAATCTTAGGTGTTTCATTTAGTTCAGCAATGCATTCATTAATTGCATTTGATGCTGACTGGCAGCCTTTGACACGTGTGATTACTTGGGCGGATGCACGAGCTGTTAAGTATACAGAAGAATTAAAGTCAAACGGTATTGGTCAAGAAATTTACAGTAAGACAGGAACACCAATTCACCCAATGGCACCTTTGTCAAAGTTGCTTTGGTTGAAAAACGAACACACTGATATCTATAATAATGCTGTTCATTATCTTGGCATTAAGGAATTCTTGTTTAATCGTTTATTTGGTGCCAATAAGATGGATTACTCAATTGCTTCGGGAACAGGTCTATTTAATATCTTTAACTTGGACTGGGATGAGCAAGCATTGTCAGTAACTGGCATCACTAAGGAACAATTGCCAGAACCGGTTGATCCATATACGATTGAAACAGGCATGGATCCACAATATGCAGCAGAAATGGGCTTGGATGTCGACACGCCATTCATCTACGGTGCTGGTGATGGTCCATTATCAAACCTAGGGGTTAATGCGATTCAACCGGGTGTCGCAGCGGTCACAATCGGGACATCAGGGGCTATTCGCGTGGTAACAGATGCACCAAAGATTGATCCAAAAGGTCGTACATTTACGTATGCCTTGGATAAGGATCACTGGGTCGTTGGTGGACCGGTTAATAACGGTGGTGATGTTTTCCGTTGGGCTCGTGATAACATGTTCGATTCAGAAAAGTCGACAGCTGAGTTATTAGGAATTGATTCATATGACTTATTAACTGAAATTGCATCAAAGATTCCGGCAGGTGCTGATGGCTTGCTATTCCATCCATATTTGGGTGGCGAACGCGCACCAATTTGGGATGCTAATGCGCGTGGTTCATTCTTCGGTTTGACACATAACCATACGCGTGCGCACATGGTTCGTGCTGTCCTAGAAGGAATCATCTTTAACATCTATATGGTTTCATTAGCACTTGAAGAAGTTGTTGGTGACCTATCAGCCATTCAAGCAACGGGTGGTTTCGCTCGTTCACCATTGTGGCGTCAAATGGCTGCGGATATTTTCGAGCAACCAGTTACTGTACCAACCGCATTTGAATCAGGTGCATTGGCAGCAACGGTGATGGCACAAAAGGCGTTAGGTCTAATTGATAATTTGGAAGTTATTGGTGATATGATTGGAGAGGCAAATACTTACCAACCAAATCCTGAAAACTACGATGCTTATCGTGAATTAACACCAATTTTCATTCGTCTATCACGTCAATTGCAAACAGAGTATAAGGCAATTGCAGATTATCAACGAACACATATTGAAAAATAAATATTACGTATTAGTAAAAAAGATCAGAACCTATTAAAAGGATCTGGTCTTTTTTGTTTCGTTCTCCTGAAGTTGTTTGCAATCTAAATTCTGATTATGGTAGGCTTAGACTCATTAAGGGAAGGGATGGATATTTCTATAAAATGGGACAACAATTACCTGAAAAGATTAAAACAGTTTGGCGTTTGCAAGCGGCGGTTAATTTATTAATTACGGTCGGTATCGTAATAGGTGTCGTCGTATGTCATTATTTTTTTGCATGGCCAGTATGGTTGATATGGGTGGTAGCCGCTATTGGTGTGATTTTTTCGAGCGTAGAATTTAGCTTGATTCCGTACCGTTATCAATTTTGGCGGTATCAGATTTCGGGTCACGATGTTGAAATTACCACTGGCTTTTTCGTTCGTCAAACAACAGCGGTACCAATTTTACGAATTCAAGATGTTACCCTGTCAGCTGGTCCGTTGCTACAACTGAATAAATTACAATCCGTTAAGATTCATACGGCAGCAGCTGTCCATGAAATCGGTGGTGTCGATTTAGCAACGGCGACGCAATTAAAAAATCAAATTATGGATTTAGCAAAGGAAGAGGATGTTTATGACAGTTAAAGCAAAACACCTTCATCCATTAGCGTTAGTCATTTTTTTGGTTGAAGAAGTGAAGACTTGGTGGGTTTTATTGTTATTAGGTGTGGCTAATCAATTATGGTGGTGGTTAGTGGCAGCTGTTTGTGTGGGTGTTTTTTTTATAGTCAGTCGTTATGCCACGCTAACTTATACTATTTCAGCCGATGAAATTATGATTAAGCAAGGTTTATTCAACAAACAACAACTTCACTTAACTTATCCAAAGATTCAAACGTTTCAGACAAAACAATGGTTTTTTATGAAACCTTTCCAGTTGGTTAGTTTAAAAATCGAAACATCTGCACATGTTGATAATCAAGCAGATGCTAGTTTGCCGATTATTTCTTTAAAAGAAGTGCACGAACTGGAACAATTAAAACAGAATGCTCGTTCAGAAATAAACGATCAACCGATGTCACCGACGAATGCTGTGCATCGTGATGATGAAGTGAAACAGCAGTATCAAATTAAGTGGCGCGATTTAAATCTATATGCGGTGACTTCATTTAGTATGGTGCCAATCTTATTGGGAATAAGTGTTGTTTATAATCGGCTAGATGATATTCTACCAAAACACTATCTCACCCAATTGGTTAGTCGGTTTAGTCAGCAGACAGAAACAGTGATTATTTTTGACATTGTGTTTGTCATATTGCTAGCGGTTGTCATTTCCTATTTGTTGATTATTCAACGATACTATCATTTTAAAATTGTGCAACATGGTACGCAGTTAACAACAAATAAGGGCTTTTTTCAAACTAGTCGAGTGACCGTCCGCCTCAATCGCATTCAAAGTGTTGTCTATATCCAATCTTGGTTACGACAATTATTACATTTAACAACAGTTCAAGCATTGGTTGCTGCGAATGCTTCTGATGATGAAAAAAGTGGCGGTGTAGTTATTATGCCCGTCGTACAATCAAAAGACGTGCAACAGCAAATGCACGCTTTTATCGATTGGTTACCAATACAAGATGTTACAGGCAAATCAAGATGGCGAGCTAACGCGCGTGGCCGTTGGGCCTTGATTCGTAATCGTTTATTAATTGCGGCGCTAATTTGTGTACCGATTTGCGTTTTTCTGCGTCCGTTTGGTTTATTGTCCCTGATTGTATTGCCAGTAGCATGGAGCTTAGGGATTTATACGGGGAAAAAGACAGAAATTGGTGTCACTGGCGAGAAAATTTTGGTGGCTCAGGTTGGTCGTTTGTTTGGTAAAAAACGCTATTATATGCCTAAGAAAAATATCCAAGCAATGCAATTGTCCCAAAGTATTTTGATGCGGCAGACAGGACTTGTTCATTTGGTAATTCGTCTGCGAAGCGGCAATACTGAGTTATCAATTAAAATTCGTTACTTGCCAGAGCAAGATGCCAAAGCAGTTTATGCTTGGTATCGCCAAGCGTACTTGCAATGAGAGGTTATGCAATGATTTTTAGTTCATTTTATGTTATAAAGTACGTAGAAGTATCTCGATAATCTAACAAAATAGAACAGGAGAGATTGATATGGTATGGGGAATTATTATTGGTGTCGTAATCGTTATTATTGTTGTTTGGTTAATTGCTATTTACAATCAATTAGTTAGACTCCGTGAGAATGTACGTAATGCCATGGGGCAAATTGCCGCACAAATTGAAAGCCGTTGGGATGCGCTAACCAATTTGATGCAAGCAACAGAAAAATATCAAACATATGAAAGTCAAACGTTTGAGAAGATTGTTAATGCTCGTCAAAACGTTTCAGAACGGTCAGATGTTGCTGATGTTAATGCGGATGAACAACAATTCAATCGGGTATTAGGTGTTGTTAATGCCTTAGCTGAGCAATATCCAGATTTAAAAGCCAGTCATGTTTATCAACAAACAATGACGGCGGTCGATGAATTTGAGAACAAGGTCCGTTTGTCACGAATGGTTTATAACGATTCAGTGACCAAGTTAAATCGGTCAATCCAAGTCTTTCCTAACTTTATGATTGCTGGGTCGATGGGCTTTAATCAGGAAAAGTATTTCGAAAATACGCCAGGAAAACAGGAGATGCCACAATGGGAAAAATCAGAGTAAAGCCACTCTGGTTACTATTTCTGGCATGTATTGCCTCGTTTGTCATGCTAGGAAATGGCCAGAGTATTTCGGCTGAACAAACAGTTAATCGCATGAATATTGATGTTGTTTTGAATGATCAAGGAACGGCAACAATCACTGAAAATTGGTCAGTAACCGCTGATGAAGGTAGTGAAATTTATAAAGTTGTGAAATTGGTTGGTCCACAAGCACTGTCAAATTATCAGGTCAGTATGGATGGCCGTCCGTTTAATCGACAGCTAAACTGGCAGACGGATGACAATCGTAAACAGAAGGCGTACAAATTTGGTCAGCATGGCAATGAGTTAAATTGGGGAATTACCAAATATGGTACGCACCAATACACGATTCGCTATCAAATTAGTAACTTTGTTGAGCAAACAGCCACAAAGCAAATGATTGCTTGGCAATTTTTGAACAGTGATGTGGCCATTTCACCAAAGCATTTGAAAGTGACGCTCCATGATCCTAATCATCAGTTTTCGGTGAAGAATGGTTATGGTGTTTGGGGCTTTGGTTTTGCAGGAAAAACAGCCTTTGACAAGGGCCAAGTGATGATGCAAAGTACTAAGGATTTGTCGGAGGACAATTATGTTAAGATGATTGTTCAAATTCCTCGACACACGTATGGTACGTTGTATACAACATCACGATCATTTGATTCATATATGAAAGAAGCCTTTAAAGGCAGCGACTATAATTATCAAGATTATAAAAATGGTGAAACTGTAAAAAATGACCAAGGTCGTCGGTTAGCGATAATTGTCGTGACCATCGTTATTTTGTCAGTCCTTGGTGGTGGCATTTGGGTAACCCTTTGGTATCGAAACTATCGTCGCTATTATCCAACGATTCGTACGCTACAGAAACAAACAAAAGGGGAGTATTATCGCGAAGTACCAACTGGTAGTATTTATAATGTCTATCTGCTATTTAGTGCGATGCTATCTAATGTAGCAACAAATAATTTTTTGTCAGTGGGATTGTTACAATTGATACGTGATCAATACCTGACGATACAGACAAAAGATGGTGAAAAGAAACCCAATAAGAAGAAAATAACGTTTGTGTTGTCTGATAAGGCACTTGCCGAGGACACACCTGAACCAATTCAAAAGTTGCATCAATTACTTCAAAATGCGGCAACAGATGGTGTGGTTACGCAAAAAGCATTTGGGCAGTATTTAAGTAAACATAGCAAGAAACTTGAAACGCTAACCAAGGCTTTTCGTGATTACAGTCAACAATATGGGGAGGCAAATGACCTTTTCTTCTCTGAAGATTCAAAACGTGTAAAAACAGGGGACCGTAAACGTGACCGTGCAAATCGTGCGGCATCATGGCTTCAAGGTTTCCAAAAAAAACCGGCAGCCACAGCGGTTGATCTGGACTTAGCACGGCTAAAGAATTACTTGCAAGAATTTACCTTACTAGATGAACGAACGCCACAAGAAGTTGGGCTATGGGATGATCTGATGTTAGCAGCTGCCGCCTTTGGTATTGCTGAAGAGGTCGCCGAGCAATTGACGATTGCTTATCCAGGGTATGAAGCAGAAAGTGCTTACTATTATGGCTCACTTTATCCATTCTTTGCTGTCCAACACTTTAGCAGTGGGGCAATGTCTACGGCTACAAGTACTGGTAGTGGTGGTGGGACGAGCTTTTCTGGTGGTGGTAGCTTCGGTGGTGGCTCCGGTGGGGGTGGCTTCCGATAAGTCGTGAAGATAATATATATGTGTGTACCAAGTTTGGGACAGCAATTGTTGTCTCAAACTTTTTTTGTGTCTTGCCCGGTTGTAAAAAGTTAGTGAAAGGGTGTACAATAATCAAGTTGAGCAATCGCTTACACGGTTGTAAGTGAAATTATTTTTTGATTGTAGAGGTTAGTATATTATGTTTACAATGCTAACAGGATTATCAATTGACAAGTCTACAGGACTATATCAATGGTTGCTAAGCGATTTTAACGTTTGGCCATTTTTGATTTTAGTGCTTGGGATTGCCTTGTTGCTATTTTTCATCCTGAAGTTAAATGTTAATACCTTCGTGGCATTAATCATTACATCAATTCTAGTTGCCCTTGGATTGGGTATGAATCCAGCAGGAATTGCCGGTGCGCTAAAAGATGGTATCGGTGGTACCATGGGCGAGCTGATTATTGTGTTTGGCTTTGGATCAATGATCGGACGTTTAGTTTCTGATGCTGGTGGTTCGTATCGTATTGCCACAACGCTGATCAACAAGTTTGGTAAGAAGCGTTTGCAGTGGGCAGTTGCCGGTGCGTCATTCATCATTGGTATCTCATTGCTATTCGAAGTTGGTCTGGTTGTTTTGATTCCAATTGTGTTTACAATTGCACTTGAAGCTGAAGTACCTTTGCTTTACTTGGGTATTCCAATGGCTGCCGCTTTGTCAGCAGCACAAGGTTTCTTGCCACCACAGCCATCACCTACCGCAGTGACAAACATCTTGGGGGCTAACATTGGTATCGTCTTGATGTACGGTATTGTTGTTGCCATTATTGCGATGATCGTTGCGGGACCATTGTTCACGCGTGTGATCAAAAAAATTGAGCCAAAAGCATTTAAGATTACTAAGAAGTTAGATGCGATTGGTGAAGTTAAGACATTTAAGCTAGAAGACACGCCATCATTTGGTTTGGCAATTTTCACTTCATTGATGCCAGTTATCTTCATGCTTATCTCAACGATTTACACGCTATCAGTGAACGCTGGTAAGCAAGTGTACTCAGGTACGATTGGTGATGCAGCTTGGAAGGCCATGTCACATGCAACCCAAAAAGGTTACATTACAGATCCATCTGTCTTAGATAAAATTATTGCGATGCTTGGAAACCCAGTGATTGCGATGGTCATTGCGATGGCCTTCGCTATCTGGTCAATGGGTCCAAAGCAAAAGCGTACGATGAGTGAAGTGGGTGACTCAATGGGTAATGCCTTGAAGTCAATTGCCAACTTGTTGATGGTTATTGCTGGTGGTGCAGCTTTCAAGGGAATCTTGACTGCTGGTGGTATCTCTGATGCGATTGCTGCTGCTTTCTCACACACATCATTGTCACCAATTATTTTTGCTTGGATCATTGCATTGATTTTGCGTGTTTCAGTTGGTTCAGCAACAGTTGCTGGTTTAACCACAGCCGGAATTGTTGCACCATTAGTTGCCAGTCAAACAGCTGTTAACCCAGCCTTTGTTGTGCTAGCAATTGGTGCCGGTTCGCTAGGTGTTTCACACGTTAATGATGCTGGTTTCTGGATGTTCAAGGAGTTCTTCGATTTGGACGTACCACAAACTTTGAAGATTTGGACGGTGCTAGAGACATTGATTTCTGTTGTTGGTTTGATCGTTATTTTGATTTTGTCAGCACTCTTTTCATAAAGTATAAATTTCAATAAGAAACTGGGATGGAATATTTCTGTCCCAGTTTTTATTTGTTTTAATATGGTAATTGCCTGATCGCATAACTATTTAAAATCTATTAACACTATTTGGAAAGAGTGGTAAGTCGTCAGTTGAAAGGTTATACTTAAAAGCAATTGCTAATTTTAAGCACATATTTTAAATGAAAGTGAAAATACAAGCGATATTTTCATCAGAGAAGGTACAGTTGTGGTAACAAAAGAAATTCAAACGGGTGTGTTTGTCCATGTTTTACCAACAAAACAATTTGCGACAACTCACATCGCGGTTAATTTTACGCAACAATTAAATCGACAAACACTCAATGGTCGTGTTCTAGCAAGTAATATGTTAGAAACAGCCTCAGCAAAATATTCCTCACAAACTAAATTTGCACAAGCATTGAGTGAGATGACAGGGGCGGCTTTCGGTACTGAAGTTTTCAAAGTTGGTCAATTACATACCGTTCGCCTGCAATTAAATTTAGTTCATGAACGTTTTACAACTGCTGGCAGTCATATTCTGAACGATGGTTTTGATTTTTTAAATGAAGTAATCAATCATCCAATTGGGGATGAAATAGCGGGTTTTGCATCAGTTATTTTTAACCGACAAAAAGAAATGGCGCTAGATGAAGTCGCTGGCTTACGTGAAGACAAACCATATTATGCGTTACGGGAAGCCTTGCAAGCCTATTTTGGTGCTTCAGACCAGGCACTACCAGCGTTTGGGACAATTGATGGTCTGGAAGCCACCACGGCACAACAGGCATGGCAAGCTTGGCAAGATAGTATTGCCCACGATCGTATTGATATTGTGGTAGTGGGGGATGTTGATTTCAATAAAGTGATTGCGGCAACCACTCAGTTTAACTTTGCACCACGCCAGCAATTGTTACAGGCAACTTATCATCAGGATTTGTTGCCACAAGTTAAACAGGTCAAATCACAGGATGAAGTGACCCAAGCACGATTAGTTTTGGGCTATTCATTAATGTCAAATAGTGGTGAACGGTTTATTGCTAATGTATTTAATGGTCTTTTTGGTGGTCTGGCAATTTCAAGGTTGTTCTTAAATATTCGCGAGTCAGCCGGTCTTGTCTATGGTATCTCGTCAGATTACAATCCATACACTGGCTTGTTGTTGGTAGAAGCTGGGGTTGATCAAATCAATTTAGCAATCACGATAACTAAAATTAATGAAGAATTACAGCATCTGCAACAGACATTGGTGTCTGAAGAAGAGTTAGCCATTGTTAAGCAATTATTGAAAACGTCATATACGATGACATTAGATCAACCGCTTTATTTGGCCGATCGTTTGTACAATCAGCAAGTTTTGCACCAAGAGTTAACTGACGACGCATGGTTGGCTAAAATCGATGCAGTGACGGCTGAGCAGGTGCAAGCTTTAGCGCAACGAGCAGTTTTGCAATTACAGTATGAAATGGTTGGAGGAGACGCAAATGTTGACTAAATCGCAGAATTTTTTTCCAGCGGAAAAGCATGTCACATTGGATAATGGGTTGCGTGTTCATTTACTACCTCGACCAGATTTTCATCAAGTGGTGGGGATGGTGACAGTCGACTATGGTGCGCGTGATCGTCTATTCATGAATCATGGGCAGCTTGTATCACAACCTGCTGGTGTCGCCCATTTTGTGGAACATCGTTTATTTGCACAACCAGATTATGATGCTTTCTCCCGATTGAGTGAATTAGGGGCAAATGCCAATGCGTTTACCACTCAGACACGCACAAGCTACTATGTTTCTACAGCGGTTGGTAATCAAGCAGCCTTACAGGAATTATTAACATTCACACAAGAACCATATTTTGACTTAGAGACTGTGCAACGGGAACAAGATATCATCACGCAAGAAATTGATATGTATGAGGATGATATTAACTCGAGATTATATCGGCTGATTTTGACACGTTTATATCCAGGAGATCCGTTGGGACAAGACATTGCAGGAACAGCAACTTCTGTCCATCAAATTACGCCAGAACAACTTCATTTGGCATTTTCAGCGTTTTATCAACCAGATAATATGGACGTTGTAATTACTGGTTCGTTTGATGAGCAGGAAATGCTAGCTTTGGTTAAAAATTCACCTGCAGGACAACGTGCAGCAACGAAATCAGTTGTTAAATTGATACCAGAACTTGAGCCAGTTATCACAACACCGTTAGAAGTATCGTTAAACGTCGTTCGCAATAAAGTGGTGTTAGGGCAGCGCTGGGAAATCGACTTCAACAAGCTTTCGCGCCGTGATATTTTACGCGTGACGATTATTGGTAGCCTAGCAATCGATTTAATCTTTGGTGAATTTTCACCAGCTTATATGGATTGGTATAATGATGGTTTGATTGATGATAACTTTAGTGCAGAATTTGATGCAGAACGTAATTTTGCATACTTAACAATTGCTGCTGAAACGGCAGATCCTGAACTTGTGATTGCAGAAGTTTCAAAAATGCTTACTGACTTGCCAGCACAGGTCAATCAGCTTAAGGATAGTTTTCATTTAGTGAAAAACGATGCACTCAGTCGCTTGATCAATAAGTTAAATCAATTAGAGGAAATTGCCATTCGATTTGAAGGACAAACTTTTGATGAGGCCACACTACAAGACGAAATTGCCATTTTACAAGCATTAACAGTCAATGATATGATGACGGTGTTAACTGAGACAACAGTTAGTTCAGTAGCAAGTGTAATCGCTCGTTCTGATATGTCGGAATTATGTTAAAATGAAATAGAATGCAATTATATTTATTATGCTAAATTTTAAAAGTTAGGATGAGAGATTTATGAATGAGGAACGCAATAGCGCCATCGGACAAGAGCTCCAACAAGCTCGACTTGATAAGGGTCTATCACTTGATGATATTCAACAATCAACGAAAATTCAAAAACGCTACTTAGCGGCGATTGAAAGTGGCCAATTTGATCAATTACCAGGTGCTTTTTATGAACGTGCGTTTGTACGTCAATATGCAACTGCAGTTGGCCTAGATGCCGTTGCCTTCATGCAAAAATATGAAAATGAAGACACCGAAACAGTTGCGCCTGATTTAAGTGCGGCTCGTGTCGATGCTGATAATGTGACCCGTGCAGGGATGCACCAAACTGAAGAAACAGTTGCTGATAAGACACGTAGTATGATGCCTAAAATTATTATTGGTGTCGTCATCGTTGCAATTATCGCGATTATTTGGGTAGTGGTCTCATCATTTGCTGGTTCAGCCAAGCAAGAATCAAAGAACCAATCAACGGTATCAGTGACCACATCGCAAGTGGCTAGCAAAAAAGCCTCTTCAAAGAAGTCTGCGACATCAACGACTGCTTCAAGTGAGTCAAAGTCGTCATCGGCAAGTAGCTCAAGCAAGGCATCATCAAAGTCATCTTCTGAAAAGAAAACAGCCAAGGCTGATAAAGTTGACTTAGGACAAGGTACAGTTAGTGGTACGACCGTTACTTATAACTCAGTGAAAGCTCCTAACAAGACAATGAAGATGCAATTGAAGGCTGAGAATGGTTCTTCATGGATGCAAGTTAGTGATGCAGCGGGTACTGTATTATGGAATGGTACAGTGGCAGATGGTAAGACACAAGAAGTTGATATTCCAACAACAGCTACTGGTGTATCAGTTTCAATTGGAAATGCCTTGGCAACTAAGGTGTCACTAAATAATAAAGCAGTTGATTTACAGTCAAGTAATGCAAGTGTTTGGCACTTGGGTATGACCTTTACACGATAAGAATGTAGGAGCAGATAAAAAATGAATTTACCTAATAAACTAACTGTGTTTCGTATGATTTTGATTCCAGTGTTTATGTTAGTATTGTCTCTTTCACCAGATTGGGGAACTTTGGCAGTTGGTGGTGCAACACTACCAGTCACGCACTTAGTTGCCGCAATTATATTTATTGGGGCTTCGTTAACTGATCTTGCAGATGGTAAAATCGCCCGTAAACACCACCTGGTGACAAACTTTGGTAAATTTGCGGATCCACTAGCTGATAAGTTGTTAGTTATGACCGCTTTGATTTACTTTGTTCAATTTGACTGGGTACCAGGTTGGATGGTCGCAATTATTGTTATCCGTGAATTAGCCATTACTGGTTTGCGTACATTGATTGTGGAAAATAACGGTAAGGTATTGGCAGCCGCTATGCCTGGAAAGATTAAGACAGCTTCACAAATGGTGTCAATTTCTTTCTTCCTACTACATGATATTTTCTTTGCCATGATCAATGTACCATTTGCGATGATTATGATGTGGATTGCATTAATTGCAACGATTTACTCAGGAATTGATTACTTCTACAAGAATCGTGATGTGTTCTCTGATGGGTTTAAGTAGAGAGCGTTCCAAAATTAAAGGCTTATAATCAATAAATCTTTAACACAAAAAGGCTGGCACATTTTCTTTTGTGTCAGCCTTTTAAAATAAAAAACACTTATACAATAGTTTGCCTCTTTATTAATAAGGAAGGAGAATCGTCATGCAACAACAGCAGGTTGGTCAAAGTTTAATTGCCCGTCATCAAACGATTACATCGGCTGAATCTTTAACAGCTGGATTGTTTGTGGCAACCTTAGCAGAAGTTAGTGGAATATCAGCGGTGTTACCTGGCGCCTTTGTCACCTATGCAGCGGCAGCAAAAACGAAATTAGTGGGTGTACCAGCAGAATTAATTACGACATATGGTGTTGTATCTGATCAAGTAGCACGGGCAATGGCTCGTGGGGCCCAAGAAAAATTAGCAACTGATTGGGCGATTAGTTTCACTGGTGTTGCTGGTCCTGATGCTTTAGAAGGTCATCCAGCAGGAACGGTTTATATTGGTGTTGCCACCCCATCAGGCAAAACATTGGCCCAGCGATATCAGTTTCAAGGTGATCGACAAGCTGTTCGTGAAGCAAGTGTTGCAGCGGGGTTTGATTGGTTAGCAGTTTTATTGTCGGAAGAATCTTAATTTTGTCAGATGTGTTGAAAAAAAGTGTTGATTAGGTTACACTAGAACTGCGTTAAGTTAAAGTTAATGAGTGGAGGCCCAAATATTATGGCTACAGGAAAGAATATTAATCCAAACAAAAAACTAGAAGGTAAAATTACTGATCCAAAAGAACGTCAAACAGCATTGAACGACGCTTTGAAGAAGATCGAAAAGTCTTTCGGTAAGGGATCTGTTATGAAGCTTGGGGACAGCCGGTTTACCAAGGTTGAATCGACGCCAACAGGTTCATTGAAGCTAGACGTTGCGCTAGGAATTGGTGGTTATCCAAAGGGACGTGTCATTGAAATATACGGACCTGAATCATCTGGAAAGACGACCTTAGCTTTACATGCCGTTGCGGAAGCTCAAAAAAATGGTGGTATTGTTGCCTATATTGATGCCGAAAATGCCATGGATGTTGAATATGCTAAAGCATTAGGTGTTGATGTTGATGAACTATTATTGTCACAGCCAGATACTGGTGAGCAGGGATTAGCTATTGCTGATGCCTTGATTGCTTCTGGTGCTATTGATATGGTAGTTATCGATTCTGTCGCTGCTTTGACACCAAAGGCAGAAATTGATGGTGAAATTGGTGATTCATCAGTTGGTTTGCAAGCACGTATGATGTCACAAGCCTTGCGTAAAATGTCGGGGGCAATTTTAAAGACAGGAACAACAGCAATCTTTATCAATCAATTACGTGAAAAGATTGGTGTGATGTTTGGTAACCCTGAGACAACACCTGGTGGACGTGCTTTGAAGTTCTATTCATCAGTACGTTTGGATGTTCGCCGTAAAGGTGGCATTGATGCCACAAAGGCAGATGGTGATAATATCAAATCTGTTGGTAACTTGACCCGTATTAAGGTTGTTAAGAATAAGGTTGCTGCACCATTCCGTGAAGTTGAAGTTGAAATCCTCTTCGGAAAGGGAATTTCAAAGACTGGTGAAATGATTGATTTAGCTGCTGATAAAGAAATCATCATTAAAGCAGGTTCATGGTTCTCTTACAAGGGTGAAAAGATTGGTCAAGGAAAGGTCAATGTTATTCGCTGGTTAGAGGAACCAGAACACAAAGCAATCTACGATGAGATTTATGATCAGGTTCGGATGGCTTACATTGGTAGTCATGACGGTTCAGCTGATGCACCGGAGGCTGCCCAAGATGAAGCTACTGATGAAATACCATTGGATATTGAAGATAATTAATTTATAATTAGTAGACGAAAACTGGGGCAAAATGCTTGTCCTGGTTTTTGTCTGTGAAAAATAACTGGCTAAACAGCTCAAAGTGGTGTAACATAGAAGCACTAATTTTTATCGGGGGAACGTAACATGACGCCGTACGACTCAGAACAAAAACGCCTAGATACTGTATTGGAAAAAATCCAGGATGCTAAGGCAAAAAATAAAATGCAACAAGCCAGCGCAGTTGAAAAGAAAGCTGACGTAGAATCGGGCTGGAAAGACGTTCGGTTTAAATCATCAACATATAGTAGCTTATTTGAGACCGCAATGTCTGTTCGTCAACAACAACAAATGTTGCAAGAACGTGAGTTGGCGATGAACTCAGCAGAACATCAAGCTGTGGTATTGGATCGTTTAACAGAACGTCCTTATTTTGCCCGCATTGATGTTCAAGAAAAAGGGACCGAAAAAGTTGATCAAATTTATATTGGCTTAGCATCATTTTCAGATGGCCCAGATAATTTTTTGATTTACGATTGGCGTGCCCCAATTTCTTCAATCTACTATGATGGTGGGTTAGGTAAAGTCACTTATGAAACCCCAGATGGTAAACAAGATGCCGAGGTTTCTTTGAAGCGTCAATTTCAGATTGAAGACGGCAAAATTGTGACAATCTTTGATACTGACGAAGCAGTTGGCGATCAAATGTTGCTCAACGCCGTATCTGGTGAGTCAACGACAAAGATGAAGTCGATTGTGACAACGATTCAAAAAGAACAAAATAAGATTATCCGTAATACAGCGGCTGATTTATTATTTGTACAAGGAGCCGCAGGTTCTGGTAAAACATCAGCTGTTTTGCAACGAGTTGCTTATTTACTATATCGTTACCGTGGTCATCTAACCTCGGGGCAGGTCGTGCTATTCTCACCAAATCAATTATTTAATGATTATATTGATCAAGTGTTACCAGAACTAGGTGAACAGAATATGGTTCAGATGACATTTTATCAATATGCATCACGCCGTTTACCTAAGTTACAATTAGAAACGTTACAAGAACGATTCGAATCACAGCCAACGGGTGCTGCAAAGAAGGTGATTGATTTAAAGGGGACGAGTGTGTACTTTAAAGCGATGCAAAAGTATGCGCAGTCATTAAATCACGCCAATATCAAATTGCGCAGTGTTAAATTCCGGGGCCATGAAATAATTAGCAAAGATAAAATTGCGGATATCTACTATTCATTTAATGATAACTATCAACTTGGAAACCGTCTGCATGCAACAAAAGAACAGTTGATGAAGATTTTGCAAGGAAAATCAGGGAATGAGGTTCACGCTGATTGGGTAGAAAATGAAGTGCAAAATTTGAGTAAGGAACAGTACGATACGATGCTACGTGATAATCCACGTGAGTTTGATTCAGACGAAGCAGAGTACAAGTTCATTGCAAAACAATTAGTGATGCGCGCCTTTACGCCGGTTATTCGTGGCGTAAATCGTAACCACTTTATTAATATCAATGAACAATTTGTTCACTTCTTAAAAACAGTACCACAGTTAATAAATTTGGCTGATTATGGTATCAGTGATGCTGAATGGCAAGCGGGTGTCAAACATACGATTGAACAAATGCGTCAAGGTATTTTACCAATGTCAGATATGACACCATATATGATGTTGTTCGATTTAATCAAGGGTAGTCGTGGCGAACGTGATATTCGTTTTGTATTTATTGATGAAATCCAAGACTATACACCGTTCCAACTGGCTTTCTTGAAGTTTAGTTTCCCAAAGGCACGGTTTACCATGTTAGGTGATTTAAATCAGGCAATTTTTACGAAAGAAAACGCAGTGAGTTTGCAAGATGAATTATCACAGTTGTTTGATCCTGAAAAGTCAGAGTATATTGAGCTAACGCAAACCTATCGTTCAACACAGCAAATCACCGATTTCTCAAAAGATATCTTGATCCAAGGTGCCCAAATTGATGCGTTTGAACGGAAGGGTGCTTTGCCAACTATCTCCGTAGTGCCAACGACAGAGGCGATGGTCACTGGTATCGTCCAACAATTAGCCAGCAATCAAGCGGCAGCTGAGACAACCGCCATCATTACGAAAACTTTGGCTGAAGCGGAAGTCGCTTATGCTGCATTACGTGATCAGGCGGATGTTACCATTATCCGAACAGAAAACCAGCGATTAGTCCCTGGTACAATTATTGTGCCAGCTTACTTAGCAAAGGGATTGGAATTTGATGCGGTTATTATGTGGGATGCTGCTACAAAGGTGTATCATGGAGATGATGAACGACAACTTGTTTACACCATTGCATCTCGTGCAATGCATCAACTAACGATATTTGCCGTTCAAGAATTGACGCCACTGTTAGCAAATGTGGCTGATAACTTATACGAGATGAGGTAGAGGGGCATGGCGACAGCACCGTTAAATTTTGCTGTTTTTAATAGAGAGGATTGGCAAAAATTAGCCAGTCAGTATGTGGTGCCAGAAAAAATTGATATGACACCGCAGACATTACAAAACATTAAGGCTTATAATGATCGCATTGTAATGGCGGATGTATTTAATATTTACGGACCATTAGTTACCTATATTAAATTACGGTATGACCAATATCGGCATGACATTGCTGAGCGGGCAGCCTTTCTTGGGCGACCAGCATCACGGGGACCGTTTATTATTGGGATTGCGGGTTCAGTTGCTGTTGGGAAGTCAACGACCGCCCGATTATTACAATATATGTTGCAATCTGCGTTCCCTGAAAAGGAGATCGCTTTAACGACGACGGATGGTTTTTTACTTTCTAATGATAAGCTAAGGGCAGCTGGCATTTTTGATCGTAAAGGCTTTCCAGAATCTTATAATATGGTAGAGTTGCTATCTTTTATGAATGCTTTGAAAGAAGGAAAGAATAAAGTTCGCTCACCAAAGTATTCTCATGAAATGTCCGATGTGCTAGCAGGTGAATATGATGAATTTGATAACCCGGATATTTTTATTATCGAGGGTATCAACACACTACAAAGTGGGGCTAATACACCAGTGTATGTGTCAGACTTCTTCGATTTATCTATTTACGTTGATGCCAAAACGGATTTGATTGAACAATGGTATGTTGAACGATTTCGTGCTTTGCTGACTGCCGCAAAAGAAAATCCAGATGACAATAGCTTTTTTGCTGAGTACACAAAAATACCTGTTGAAGAAGCTGTGGCATCTGCGGTTGATGTCTGGCATCAAGTCAACTTACCAAACTTAAATGAATATATTTTGCCAACTCGTGAGCGTGCTGACTTAGTTTTGCATAAGCAAGCCAATCATGAGATAGACACGATATGGTTACGAAAATTTTAGAAATGTTACTTTTCAAAGTGACGTTTATGTAACAAAAAGCGATAAAGACGGGGAACAACAACGTTCAACGTCTTTATTTTTTTATTTTAAGGATAATTTTAGTAATTATTTATCTAGTTAACTATCTTAATAATTCCTTTATAAATGCCTGTTTTATAGGGGTAGAAACGCTTATGTTACAAAAATGTTTCTTAAATTAGCGATATTGATTGAACAATTCAAATTCATGTAATGTTAATGTAATTTGCCAAACACTGAAATTGGTAAACTATTAATTGTCGTTGGGTAATGCCCAAGTAATCAACCTGAGTAGTCACAGGTATTAAATATAGAATTCAAACTTATCCAGTAGGAGTGTTATTAATTTTTATGAGTAAAGTGAAACAAACAGCCTTAGCAGTCGCCGGTGTTGCATCAGTCTTCGTTGCTGGTACGTCTATCGTAAACGCTGCCTCAACTTATACAGTTAAAGAAGGCGATACGTTATCAGAAGTTGCCAATAAATTTAACATGACAGTTGATGACTTGGTAAAGTCAAACAACTTGAAAGATGCCAACATGATCTTCGTTGATCAAAAGATTGAAGTGCCAGATTCACAAAGTGTTGCTGAAACTGACGTGGATGCATCTTCTGATTCTGCTGCTAACGATGCTGCATCATTAGCAATGTCACAAGCTGCCTCATCAGCTGCTGCAAGTTCTGCTGCTGCCGCATCATCAGCTGCCGCTGCTAGCTCTGCTGCTGCATCACAAGCTGCTGCTCAAAAGGCTGCTGCAAGTGAAGCTGCCGTATCAGCTGCTGCAACTTCAACAACGACAGCATCAACACAACAAGCTGCCTCAGCAACGACTTCAGTTGCATCAACTTCTTCATCATCAGCAAGCGCCTCAGCTGCTGGTGGTTCAGTTAAGGCACAATTCTTAGCTAATGGTGGTACTGAAGCTTTGTGGGATTCAGTTGTTATGCCAGAATCTGGTGGAAATCCTAATGCTGTTTCACCAAATGGTTACCAAGGTCTTGGTCAAACCAAAGAAGGTTGGGGAACAGGTAGTGTTGCTAGCCAAACTGCAGGTATGGTTAACTATGCAACATCACGTTACGGTTCAGTTCAGAACGCAACGGCTTTCCGTCAAGCTCACGGTTGGTGGTAAAAAACACTTAATGATTAATAACAGAAAAAGATTGAGCACATCATGTGTCTCAATCTTTTTTTATGGTAAAAATTTGTGAACTCATCACAAGTAGAATAGTGATAAATACTATATTTATGTAAGGGGTCTCATTATTTATATGCTTACATTAGGAAGTCAAAAAACAATTAATTAATATTAGTACTTGCCTAACTTATTGTGAACATGACTACAATCTTTGTTAAATTACTTAACAAAAAAGCTTGATTAAATTGGTTGCGAGTTTTACAATTAAAAATTGTGATTACATAAAAAATGGAGGAAAACAAATGGCACAAAATAAAAGCGTGGCCTTCGATGTGAATGGTAAGCCATTTAACCGTTCTGCCATGGTTGCCGTATTATTAATTGGAACTTTTGCTGGTGTGTTAATGCAAACATCACTGGGAACTGCTATTCCAACCTTAATGAAAGATTTTGATATTTCATTTGCGACAGCGCAACAAGCAACCACCTGGTTCCTACTAGCGAATGGGGTGATGATGCCTGTTTCGGCTTTCTTATCAACACGTATTAAATCAAAAACACTTTATAATATTGCTTATGCACTTTTAACCTTGGGAATGGCAACGACAGCCTTTACTCCCGCAGATTCAAATATGTGGTGGATGTTTTTAGCCGGTCGTATTATCACGGCCATCGCGGTTGGTGTCACAATGCCTTTGATGCAAGTGGTCATGATCAATATCTTCCCAGCAGAAGAACGTGGGGCAGCTATGGGATTAAATGGTATTGTTATCGGATTAGCCCCAGCTATTGGTCCTAGCCTTTCGGGATGGATTTTGGAAAAAGATCATTCATTCTTAGGTTTAACAATTTCTAATTCGTGGCGTACGATCTTTATTTTGCCATTGATCGTGATTGTGATTGCTTTTATTCTGTCTTTCTTCTTGGTTAAAAATGTTTTGCCGACTAAGAAAATTAAATTGGATATTTTATCATTTGTTTTGGCAATTGCTGGATTTGGTGTCTTCCTATGGGGATTCACCAACGTTGCGACAGATGGTTGGGGAGACGTGAAGTCAGTGATGACACCAATTGCAATTGGACTAATTGTTATTCTCGTCTTTATTTGGCGACAATTGAAGATGAAAGTACCATTTATGGATGTTAGTGTCTTTAAGAATCATCAATTCACAATTACAACGCTTGCCGTCATGATGACAATGATGGCGATGATGGGTGTTGAGATGATGTTGCCAACTTATCTACAAAATGTTCATGGCATGACGACCTTGGATTCAGGGTTGGTACTATTGCCAGGGGCTTTGATGATGGGTATCTTGGCCCCAATTACTGGTCGTGCATACGATCGGATTGGCGCTAAGCGTTTGTCAATTGTCGGCTTCAGTATTTTGGCATTAGGTACTTTGCCATTTATATTTATTTCTACATCAACGCCTAGTTCATTTATTACGACATTATATGCCTTGAGAATGTTTGGTGTTGTTATGGCAATGATGCCGTTAATGACAATGTCAATGTCGGTTTTGCCACCAAATGAAGCCGCCCATGCAACGGCATCTAACAACACAGCCCGTCAAGTGGCTTCATCAGTTGTTGTGGCACTTCTGACATCAGTTACCCAAAACATTATGAACAATAATGAACCAAGTAAGGCATTGCAGGCTGCTAATCCACTACAATACGGATCAGATATTTTGAATGCATCAATGAAGGGATTCCATGTCTCATTCGCCATTGGATTTGCTTTCTCAATCATTGGAATTATTTTGTCATTATTCATGCGCAGTGGTCGTGTTGAAGCATATGGCACAACTAATCATGTTGCAATTAAAAATGAAAAGGAGGACTAGACACGATGATTATTATTGTTATAGTAATACTAGCTATCCTGACTTATGTGTCATGGATTAATATTGAAAAGTTATCAACTAGAATTGTGGCAGGTCTGATTTCATTTGTGTTACTTGCAGCAGCTGTCTTGTTATTGACAGTCAATATGAATTCCCACTATGGTATGAAGAAAGTTACCACATCAACAGAAAAAACAATTTACTCAGCCGGTGGTTCAAAGTCACCAGCGGGTATGTTGATCACACAGCGTTTGGGTACGAAGGCTGATAATTATGTAATGATTTATGCCGATCGTGAAGATAGCAAAGCCAAAGCACATTTTGTTCCTAATAAGAAGAAAATAACAGAAGCGATCCATAAGCGGGCAACTTATAGGACTGCTGATGTTAAAAAAGCGACTGTTAAGACAGTTACAACACGTTGGGAATGGAAAAACGATTTCTTTAAGTGGTTGCTAGAATTTGGTGGTGAGGGACACTCGTTAGCAAAGCAAACCACGACTGTTACAGTACCTAAGAAGACTTGGGTCGTTTTGAGTGCACAGCAAGCAAAACAAGTGACAGCAAAGCAAAAGGCTGCTAGTCAAAACAAAGCGGCGGCAGCTGCGCAACAAAAGCAGATGCGTGATGCCGCTCAAGCCAAGGTCGCTGCCTACATTAAGGCGAACCCTAAGGCTAGTGCAAACGACATTGCAAATTACTCTAAAGAAGCAACTGCTGAAATGACAGCAAGTGCTATGAAACAAATGTTAAAGTAATTATGGAAAACATTTATTAAGCGATTACTGCTTAGTAAATGTTTTTTTATTATTAATTTTATTGCTTGGTATGACTGGTATAATAGACAAACATTTGATAATAATTTAGCTATCAATTAAAATGTTTGTATCATTCAGTACGGACACGTGTTATACTTAAAACATAGTTTGAAAGATTTTGTTTTATGTTTCTAAGAAATAAGGGCATCTTCGTTTTGGATTATTAATTTTTATGGCAAGATGCCAGGAGGTTTCAGACATGGAACAAGGAACAGTAAAGTGGTTTAACGCAGACAAGGGTTACGGATTTATTTCACGCGAGTCAGGTGACGATGTATTCGTACACTTCTCAGCAATCCAAACTGATGGCTTCAAGTCATTAGAAGAAGGTCAAGCTGTATCATTCGAAGTACAACAAGGTGACCGCGGTTTGCAAGCTGCTAACGTTTCAAAGTTGTAATATTAGACAACTTTAAAACAATAAAAGAGTCTGGGAAATTTCCTAGACTCTTTTATTTTGGTACATATTTATGGAGTGAGCGCAATGGCAGGATGGACAAAGAAAATAAAATTACCAGCAGATCAGCCAGCAGTTTCAATTAAAGAACAACTGACAGATTGGCGCATTCCGCGGCGGGTACGGGGAAATTTTCGAATGGCACGGCGTATCTATCTTAATGGTCAATATCAACCGACTTCAACAATTCTAAAACCATATGATGTCCTGACTTTGAATTGGTTGCCCGAAGACTTTATGACACCGGATTCACAGTATGTTCCTGATGATTCGCAATCATTGCAAGTCTTATACGAAAATGATGAGTTAATGGTTGTTAATAAACGCAAAGGGGTGAAAACACATCCTAATTCACCAGGTGAGAATGGCACAATGATGAATTTTGCTCAAGCATATTTAATGAAACAAGATAAACGGGCTTACATGGTTCATCGCTTAGACGGGCAAACGACTGGCGCGCTCATCATTGCGAAGGTACCTTATGTTGTGCCAATCCTGAATCAGATGCTACATGATAAAACAATCAAACGCACTTATTTAGCATGGGTTGATGGGCATTTAACAGATTCGACGGGGGCGATTACGTTAGCCATTGGAGATCATCCCACTAATTCTCGGTTGCGACAGATCGACGGTGCCAATGCAAAGCCAGCCATCACACACTGGACAAAGATTAAATCAGTCTATCAGCAAACGTTAGTACGTTTGCAGTTAGAGACAGGGCGCACGCATCAAATCCGTCTTCACATGGCCGCAATTGGTCATCCGTTGGTGGGGGATGATTTGTATAATCAACAATCGGCGTATGCAGACGGATTATTATTACATTCTGCTAGTGTGCAATTACCAATGCCATTTTCAAGTGAAATAAAATCGATTGGTGCCCCGTTGCCAGCTAGTTTCCCAGTAAATCTTAAGTAATTGCCCGAATTTATTAAGAAATTTCAAAATTTACCTTTAATTTGTAATGAATTTGTTAAGAAGTTCTGTTATTATTAAGAAACGTTGTAAATTAAACGGAAATTAAATGCGCATAAAAGCGTAACGGATTAAGGGGAAACTTCTTCAATGGAAATCAAGTCACACAAGAAAATGTATAAGGCAGGTAAGCAATGGGTATCAGTTGCAGTAGCAACTACTGCAGCAGGTGTTGCCTTCGTCGCTGCTAATGAGTCTGCTTCTGCAGATGTATGGCAAGCTAACCCTGTTGATCAAGTTGCAGCACAGGTATCAGCAAACGGTGGGATTAATAATTACCAAATTCAAAATGGTGATACTGTTTGGGCACTAGCTATGGCAACCAATGATTCAGTTGCTCATTTTGCATCTGTCAACGGTATTGTCAACCCAGATTTAATTATTGCTGGTCAATCATTTAATGGTGCGACTGCAGCCACAGCAACATCAGCATCTGCGGCTGCCCCAACGCAAACGGCTTATACACCAGCAGCAAGCGATTCAGCCACATCTGCTGAAAACGATGCAGCGGCATCTGAAGCGGCTGCAAGTCAAGCAGCTGCCTCATCACAAGCAGCGTCTGAAGCGTATGCTGCCTCAGTTGCTGCCAGCGTTGCTTCATCACAAGCTGCCGTTGCTTCAATGGCAGCTGCAGAGTCTCATGCAACTGCTGCTAGTGAAGCTGCTGCTAAAGCTGCAGAATCACAAGCGCTTGCTGCTGCAGCACAATCAAGTGCGGCTGCGCAATCTGCTGCTTCCGTATCATCATCAGTAGCAGCTGCTAGTGCTGCTGCAGTTGCCTCATCACAGGCAAACGCTGCCAGTCAAGTAACGGCTAACCAACAATCATCACAAACTGCGACAACGGCTACTTCATCAACAGCTGGTAATGTTGATAATGCAACTTTGAATGCATTGAAATCTTTGCGTAGTGGTATGACAACTGAATGGTCATCTGATTTGGCTGCTCAAGCCCAAGCACGCGCACAACAAATTGCTAACAATGGTGGTTCAATTCCTAGTGAACACTGGAGCAATGCCAATGAAGTTATTTCAATTGGTTTTGGTGCCGGTTCATCAGTTGTTAACGCTTGGTATAATGAAACGAACATGACGACGGCATCAGGAACTGGTCATCGCGACTGGGAGATGCGTGCAAGCTCAACCCACTTTGGTTTTGCCCAAGTTGGTAATGTTATTGTTGGTATTTCTGATTAGTGAAAAATAAAACGAGATTTGGACTTTAACATCCAAATCTCGTTTTTTAGTCATATGACGTTTATGCCCAGTTTCCTTGACGGAAAACTGGTACAAGTTGACCGTCTTGGGTGACGCCGTCAATTGTCATGTCAGCAGAGCCAATCATGAAATCAACGTGCACGATTGAATCATTTTGACCTTTCGCTTGTCGCTCAGGAACTGACAGTTGCGTACCGTTTTTAATATTTGAAGGGTAGGCAGCGCCAAGTGCTAAGTGGTCAGAAGCATTTTCATCAATTAAAGTCGTATAGAAAACAATGTCTGAGTTAGAAATCGGTGAATTATCGGGTACGAGTGATACTTCGCCAAGTGAGGCAGCGCCTGCATCAGTTTGAATCAATTGTTGTAAAACATCCTGACCAGAGGTTGCTTCAGCAGCAACTACCTGACCATCAGCGAATGTCAGCTTGATGTCTGTAATTAAGACGCCCGCATATGATAATGGCTTGGTTGATTGCACCGTGCCATCAATATGGCGGTAGTCGGGTGATGTAAAGACTTCTTCAGTCGGCATGTTTGGAACAAAACGGTTACCAGCTTTGTTGAACGATTCAGCGGCTTCCCAGACATGATCTTCCGCTAAGCCAATGGTTAAGTCGGTTTTTGCTGAATGATATTGCAAAGCTTTGAAATTTTGCTCATTTAACCAGGCTGCCTTTTCATTTAGTGTATTAATATGTTGTTGCCAGTCAGCAATCACATCATTATCTAAGGCGATGCGGTTGATTTTAAAGATTTCTTGCCAGAGTTTGTCTTGCGCTTCATCAGATGTTGCATCTGGAAAGACTTTTTGTGACCATTCCTTACCAGCTGCTGAAACAACTAACCAAGCGACATCATTATTCATGGTTGCTTGACGAACGGCAACATTGGCTTTTTGATAGGCTTGTTCATACAATGAAACACGATCGCTAGGCACATCACTGAACCCATCAGGATCACTAGATACAATTGAGATGCGTGATGTTTGATTAGCCATCAAAGATTCAGCACGTACAGATACCCAAGCTGGAATGTTCGTTAGGGTTGCCTCACTGGCATGTTTCAAAAATTCACGCTTTAGCATTGTATCTTGCCATTCGACGATTACTTGGTTAGCACCTAACTGATAAGCTGCCTCCATGATACGGTGAACCAGTTCAGCCTGGTCGATTTCAGCATAGATAATGATATCCTGACCTGGCTTAACATTGACACCGACACTGGTAATTAAATCAGCGTACTTACTTAATAATTGATCGAAATTTTTAATTGCCATAATTTTTTCTCCGTTTTCTAAGATAAGCTTCATTTTACAGGAAATAACGATTTCGTGAAACCGTAACTTAATAATTGTAAGCAATGTTAACGGAATGAATTGTTGGTCAATTGTAAATCATGATATAATGCAACAAATACTTATTGAAGGAGTATAACATGAGTCGAAAAAGAATAATGTTATCTGTGTTTGGGCTCGTCGTGCTCATTATTGCTGGTTACGCGGCCATGATGTGGTTTAGCGATGATCAAACTTATTCGCGAGAATTAAATAAAGCCCGGGATGCAGTTGCCGTCCAAGATTGGGAGACAGCTAGAAAGCATTATCAAGCATCACGTAAGGTTCGTGTTTCGGTTGAAAATCGAACTGCTAGTGAACAATTAACTGATTTAGAACGGGCAGATGCAGCTATAAAAAAGCAAAATTGGCAATCAGCCCAAAGTTTGTATCAGCGGGCAATTGATACCGATGGTGGGGTTGCCCTATTAAAAAAGGCCGCTAAAACAAATCAACGTTTTGTGACAGCCAAGCAAGATACTGGTAAGTATCAAGCATCGGCCTCATCCTTGCAAAAATCTGTTGATAAAAAGGATAGTGAACTCAAGGCATTACAGAAACAAATGAGTGAGTCAACAGCTTCAGCTCTGGCAGCCCAGAGTTCAGCTTCTCAAGCAATTGCTGATGCGAAGGCAACGGCAGATTCTGCGAACAAACAAGCCTCATCGGCAGCATCTGCTTCACAAAAAGCAGCTGATGATGCGAAGAAGTCGTCATCAAGTTCAAGTAGTAAAGACGATGAAAAGTAAAAAATGGGGTTAACGGTGTATCCTATAATTAAGGGGGTATGATAAATGACAATGCAAACAGCTATTTTTGCCGGTGGATGTTTTTGGTGTATGGTTGAACCATTTGAAAATCTACCAGGTATTGAAAAAGTTCGCTCAGGCTATACAGGGGGTACAGTTGCTAATCCAACCTACGATGAAGTAGCTGCCCACATGACAGGTCACACAGAAGCAGTCAAAATTTGGTTTGATGATGATATTGTTTCATATGAATCTTTGGTTGAACTTTATTGGCAATTAGCCGATCCAACTGATGCGATGGGACAGTTCGCTGATCGTGGTGATACCTATCGCCCGGTTATTTTTGTGAAAGATGATGGCCAACGCCAAATTGCGACTGCTTCTAAACAAGCGTTAGCAGCATCAGGTCGTTTTGATCAACCAATTGTGACAACGATTGAAGATGCCAAACCATTTTATGATGCTGAAGAAGAGCATCAACAATTTTATAAGAAAAATCCATTACGTGAAATGTTAATGATGATACCGAGAAAAAAGTATCAGCACAAGTATTGGTCAGATAAGGAGGACACCAGCCATGGCAAAGCCTAATGAGACAGATTTACGTGATCGATTAACATCAGAGCAATATGCGGTCACACAAGAAGCGGCAACGGAAGCACCGTTCAATAATCAGTATGATGATTGGTTTGAAGACGGTATCTATGTCGATATCGTCAGCGGTGAACCACTGTTTAGCTCCTTAGACAAATATGATGCTGGTTGTGGTTGGCCGTCATTTACTAAGCCAATTGATAAAAAATCTGTGAAGCGGCATCTCGACACCTCGCATGGTATGTATCGAACAGAGGTCAAGTCAACTGATGCCGACTCACATTTGGGGCATGTGTTTACCGATGGACCGATTGCAGCAGGTGGGTTACGCTATTGTATCAACTCGGCTGCGTTAAAATTTATTCCGGTTGCTGACTTGGCAGCGCAAGGATATGGCGAATACGAATCGTTATTCAAATAAGAATGATTATTCAGTTAAACAGTGAGCAACTGTGTTAAAACCACTTTCATGGGTATCGTCATGAAGGTGGTTTTTGACTCGTGATTAATTTGAGAAGTGAGGGATTGAAAGATGACAGAGTTATTGTTGGCTGTTCAGCCATTGACTGAACAAGAATCAACTATTTTGATTAATCAGGGCATTGAGATTGTAACCCCAGAACTAGTGACATACGAACAATTAAAAAATGTCACCATTAGTTATGGATGGTCGCCAGAGCTCGGCAATCGTATTTTGGCTGAATCAGATAATCAACTTCGCTGGGTCCAATATCAAGGAGCAGGGGTTGATTTATTACCATTAGCAGCCTTTGCGGAACGACAAATTTTGGTGACGAATGCCAGTGGGGTGAAAGCACCACAAATTGCCCAAACCGTGGTGAGTTATTTAATGCATTTTGCACGAGGATTGCATGTTTATCAGGAACAACATCTTTGGCACGAATATGAAGATCAATATACGTTAGATGAGTTACCAACAGTCATTTTCGGTACAGGTAAAATTGGTCAAAAAATTGCCTCTTATTTATCACCATATGGTATGCCCATTTATGGTGTGAACTCATCCGGTAAACAAGTACCTGGTTTTGACAAAGTGTTTGCGCTGAATGATTTATTGTCTGTCTGGCCAGAAGGTATTCAAGTCATTATCAACACCTTGCCTGATACACCAGCAACCCATCATTACTTTAATTCGCAAAATCATAAAATTTGGGGCGAACTCTTTTTGTTGGTTAATGTCGGTCGAGGTGGTACGGTTGATGAAAAAGAACTGATTGCTTCGTTGCAGTCAGGACGAATTCGTTATGCGGCACTCGATGTGACGGAGGTGGAACCGGTGCCTGCCGATTCGATGCTTTGGCAACAACGTAATCTCATTTTGACACAACACACTTCTTGGGCAAATCATACTTATCCGGAACGACGCTCGGGGGATGTTTTCCGCATTTTATCAACCAATCTATCAGCTTATCTTAATCATGAGCCATTAATTGAGAATGTGGTGGATCTAACCAAGGGCTACTAAGAGTGACTTTATTTTTTTCGTTAGGTAAAAAACTAGCGAAATTAAATTTTTAAATCAAGTATGATTGTCTTATGACTAACTAAATGGAGAGAGCGAACAAAATGAATTGGTTACTTTCAAAAAAAGATGAGGAACGATTGGCGCTACATCAGTATCTAATCACACATCATAGTAAGACTTTTCTGATTAAAGATTTGATAAAGGCAATGAACTGGTCTAGATATCTCGTTTTGCAAGCTGTGCAACAGCTAAATGTTGATTATCAAGCCATTACCAAATCATCGCAAACCTTCATTACGATTGCTGACGCCAATCGCACAATGACCTTGCATAATTTACAGTTAATCAGTGTGGGTGCGTTAAAGGGGTATTATTTACGACAATCGTTAAAATTTGAACTCCTGCTGGATGTTTTTTTAGAAGATGTCCATTCTAATGAAACCATTGCTTTCCGCCATTCATCTAGTACCACGGTTGTGCGAACAATGAAAGAAGAAGTGCGTGATCAACTATTATTGCAAGGCATTAATATTGCCGATAATTATAAGTTAGTTGGCGATGAACGCCAAATTCGCACGATGATGGTTGAACAAATCTATATTGCTTTTGCAAATGAACAGTTACCATTTAGTGCGGCAACCCTAAATTATGTGAAACAAGTTCAGCATGATGTCATTCCATTACTCACAAAACGAGCAACCATCAAACGTGTGTTGGAAATTACGATTGGTGTGTGGCATACTCGTGTGTCAAATCATCATCATATTCAACCAACCGATGAAAACTTGCTTCGACCAACTGAACAGTTACAGTGTCCAACGAAGCACTTAATGGGGAAATTTGCATCCTATTTAAAATTCCGATTAGATCCTGAAGATGATTGGGTTGAGGACGAATTACGTTACGGTGTTGCCGTTTGTTACGCGCTGGGCATTGGCATACACAAGACTATCTATCTGATTTAACCGATGAAAATCAAGAAAAAGTTGATTGGGCAATTCAACGAATTGGGCGAGCTTATGGTCATTACTTTATGAAACAATTGCCGGAAGAGCAAAAACAAGCAATCAAAGATTTAATGGGACCAGCGTTGATTCGTTTATGTTATTTTCCACCATATGATATTCAACCATTGCCAGATATCGATTTTCAGATGAAAACATATCCGATTCATACGGCATTTACGAAGCAAGTGGTTCACATTTTTACGAGGCGTTTTGATTATGATGAACAACAATTGATGTCGATATTATTCAACCCTTTGCTTAACGCCTTTATTAAGGTATTTGATGTTCGTGAAATTTTCCCATTAATCACGGTGACAATAGATTTGATTGACATGCCAGCCTTAGAGAATTATTTGACCCAAATGGTCGCACAATGGGATACATTGAATCTGCGCATTACGAATCAATTGACGAAGAAAACAGATTTTTACCTTTCTAATGTGATGATCAGTGAAAAAATACCTGGTTTTGCTTGGCAGTCAATCCCAGAGTGGTCGGAACAGTTGGCATTACGGCAACAAATGATTGATCTAACAACTCGTAGGTTCTACAAATTGTAATACATAAGTATTATAATTGGTGATTAATCCACACTTTTGTTACAATTGTATTAAATCATTATATCTAAAGAGGGATATGGTGTGATGATTTCAATGGAGCAGTTGCAAGAGGAGGGAAAATCATGAATAAAACAGTTGTCGTCGGCACTGCCGTTGTGGTTATCGTGGCAGCCGCTGGTGGGGGAACATATGCCGTTTTGCATACGCCAAAACGACAGTTTGCATCTAATCTCGTAAAGATGACCAAAAGCAATGATAATGTTGCAGATTTTCGCGTAACAGCTAGTGGCACGGGGGATGATACTGGCAGTGCTAGTGGTACACTGAAGGCAGATGCGCAGAATGAAAATAATCTGGCGGTACATTTAAAAGTAAATGATAAAAATACGCCGGAAACAATGAATATTAAAATGGATAAAAAACATGTTTATGTTTCTGCAGATATCCTGACCAGTTCAGTGAAGGCATATGGTTCAAAAGGACTGACTAAAGTGACAAAGTCATTGGATAAGTATTGGCTGGATGCTTCACATAGTGTGTCATTAGAAGACACGTATAGTCCCATTAAGACGAAAGAAGTCCGGTCAGATGCAACCAGTGTTACGGAATGGTTTAAAGATTTAGATAGTAGTAAGTTCAAAAAGGTGTCTAATGGTTATCAAGTTAACTTGAATAAAGCTGATATGAAGAGTTTGATGACGAAGATTTCAAAGACAAAGTCAGGTAAAGAACTTTCAAAGTCAGAATGGAAAGAAGCAAAATCATCACTTGATCCAGTGAAAAACTTCAAGCTCAAATTAACTGTTGGTGACAAGGGCAAGTCATTTGGAATTGATTTTTCGGTAAAAGAAAACAATCGCAAAGAACGTTTGACCTTTAAAGTCAACACAAAGCGTGACAATAACTTGAAGGTAAAAATGCCGGCAAAGTCATTGATTAAAACTGAGTCACAGCTGACAGCATTGTTGCAAGACAAGATGTTGGATTATTATAGTGATCAAATTGGTTCAACAATTGATGAATTTAATTCATCAACAGATAGCTCATCAACAAGTGATGATATCTTGGATGCGTAGTCAATAGTGATAAATACGGAGGAATGTGTATGTCTGAAAAAGTATTAGTAGTGACCACAGAAACCATTGCGGGCTACCATGTTGTGGAAACAATGGGTGAAGTATTTGGGCTAACCACACGTTCACGTAACGTGGTATCAAGTGTCGGTCAATCATTAAAGACCATTGTTGGTGGTGAAATCAAAGGCTATACCAAGTTACAAGATACGGCCCGTGATGAAGCCATTGATCGATTAAAGACAGCCGCTGCCGAAGTAGATGCGAATGCCGTTTTGATGATGCGCTTTGATTCATCATCAGGTGCTATTGGCGATTCCGTCGCTGCATATGGTACAGCTGTTAAAATTGAAAAAGATATTGATTAATTTGTAAAGAATATGACAACACCAGTGACTAAAGCCATTGGCGTTTTTTAGTGCGAAAAAATGGCCGAAACCCTTGTAAACAGGCACTGGTTTCTAGTTGCGTATAAAATGAAATTGAGATAAACTTAAAACGTTATTATTTATTTTTACAATTTATTTCCTATTTTATGGGTATTGTCACGATTGTAAAAATTTTCGAGATCAAAAGATAATTAATGTTGATGGGCATCAACATTAATCGATGCAAAGATTGGGGTAAAAAAATGGGCGAACAATTAAAATATTTAACTGTACCTGAGGTGCAGAAAATCATGTTAGCTATTTTGGCTGACATGATTAAATATTTTAATGAACATAATTACCACTATGTCTTAACCGGAGGTAGTGCATTAGGAGCGGTTCGTCATCATGGTTTTATTCCGTGGGATGATGACGCGGATGTTGCATTACCACGCGTTGAGTACGAACGGTTTATTCGTGAATATCGACCAAGCAATTCGCAGTATGAATTGTTAACACCATATAATACTGAAAATTGGCTTTACGCATATGCCCGGGTGAGTGATACACAGACCCAAGCCAGTGGTAAATGGGCAATGGTTAATAACGGTGTTTATGTTGATGTTTTTCCAATCGACGCGGTACCCAAATCTAAGGCTGGACAAAAAATGGCCTATTATCGCATGAAGTATCTAGACGTTATGCGTAATTCGACCCGGCGAATTGCTATTTCAAAGCAAGAGCCCGGTTGGTGGCTGAAACCCTTGTTGATCAAATATGCACAACGCCATACGACTGGTTGGTGGGTGCAACGGATGGATAAATTGGCTCAAAAGATGAACCAACAGCAGGTCGATCGTTCGAATATATATAGCTTGTATATTGTTCAGGGCTTAAATAAGACGAGGGAAAATTTTCCGTTAGCCATTTATCAGCATCGGCAACAAGTACCGTTTGAAAATTTGACTGTATACATACCGGCAGCCAGTCAGGTCTATTTGACACAGATGTATGATAACTGGCAGGCTTTGCCACCAAAAAATAAACAAAAAACGCACGCCCGTTTCTATTATAAAGGAGTAGAAGTACATGATTAGTTTATACATACTACTCATCGCTAGTATTGTCGCCATCTTTGGCTTATTTGTAACTATTTTTGCACACGTTAAAAAAATCGATCGTTCAAAACGCATGGGTCATTTTTTTCTGACTTTTGGTGTGATTGTCGCTTTATTTGCGGGCTTTTCAATCAATAAAGAAAAAGAAGCTCATCAAGCAGCTGAAGACCATCAAAAAAGAATTCAAGCAGAACAAATTTATGATGCTGAATTGATTCATTTGAGTGCTAAAAAAGTAACTATTAAAGATGGCGAAGCCAAAGTAACTATTCATGTGTCAAAAAATACAGCGGTGAAGATATACAGTAATCATGAACAACTGCATGACTTAGAGTATAAGCCTAATAATAGTAAAAAAGATATCAAAATCACTTTTGTCATGCCAGGTAAGTACACGGTAAAAGCGACACGAGGGCAAAATCGGATTATCAAGCATATTACGGTAAGTAAAGACAATCATAAAAAGGTGACGGCATCAACTAGTACAAGTTCCTCATCGAGTGAAGTTGTAGAAGAAACATCTAGTGAGCCAGTTGTGGACGATTCGGCAGTGTCTGAAGAAACAAGCACAGAAGAAACCGTTGTCGATCCTGCCTTAGCTGATAGTGCTGCGACCGATACAACAACGACTGATGTCACACCATCGTATGACTACACACCAACTTGGACACCAGATACTTCATCAGGGACAACGACCACGACACCAGCAACCGGGGCGGGTACAACGACCGGTGATGGTTCAGCTGATACTGGTACTCAAGGAAGTGATTCAACGAGTGGCACTGGAGAATCAACAAGTACATCGGATGCAACTGGTGATAGTAGTAATACAGCACAATGAAGATAGGTTAGAAAAATGGTTGAAAAAAAAGTAACCGTTGCAGCAAATCACGTCACAAAACGATTTGATTTGGCTGAACGACAATCAGATAAAGTAAAAGCTGTCTTCAAGTTTTGGGGCAAAGGCATTCCTAATTTCTGGGCAGTAAAAGGGGTCTCTTTTGAAGCACATGCCGGTGAAACGATTGGTGTGATTGGAACGAATGGATCGGGTAAATCAACACTGCTAGAAATGGTGGCTGGTTTGACTCAACCAACTAGTGGTCACATGACCATTAATGGTTCGACATCAATTATTGCGATTGGGGCAGGAATGCGTCCGCAATTAACGGGTCGCGCAAACATTCGTTTAAAAGCCTTGATGCAGGGGATGACAGAAAAAGAAATTGACGCCAAGATGGATGACATCATTGAGTTTTCTGAATTAGGTGATTTTATTGATCAACCCGTGAAATCTTATTCATCAGGTATGAAGTCAAAATTAGGCTTTGCGATTTCAGTGTATTCAGATGCTGATATTGTCATTATTGATGAGGCTTTATCAGTTGGTGATCCAACTTTTACGCAAAAGTCAATGGAACGGACAAAGCGTTTTAAAGAAGAAGGCAAGACGATTTTCTTCGTGTCACATTCGGCGGCACAAATGCGGCAAATGGCAGATCGTGTGATTTGGATGCATTATGGTGATATTCGGATGGATGGTCCTTTTGATAAAGTTATGCCAGAGTATGAACGTTTCTTGAAGCGGTTTAATCGTTTTTCAGAAAATGAGCGCTTAGCTTATCAAAAGCGTTATAAGGATGCGCAAAAAACATTTACGTTGGCACACTTAAAGCAATTGGAACGTAATCGTCAGATGTTGCTTGATCCTTCGACCGCTTTAAAGCGACAAAAAGAAGATGAGCATGCCTTTACTGAGGGTAGTGAAAAGATGGGCTGGTTCACACGGGCCTTTTTGCTAGTGATTACGATATTAACAGTCGGCTTGATGAACAAACAGTTGTTAAATATGTCATGGGCAAATGTAATGGCACACCCAACGCATTTAATTACGAATTTTGCACCATCAAAATTGGCGCAACTTGATCAGCGACATGGTCGGACGGGGTCACCTAAACCAGCTGAGACGCCAGTCTATACTGCAACGCAAAATACGTACACTGTAAAAGATGGGGAAACCCTCGTTGGGATTGCTGAAAAAGCAAATATTTCGGTTGAAGCCATCATGCAAGCAAATCATATGACAGATCAAGTGGTTAATCCAGGGCAAGTAATTATTTTGCCGGTTGAGAGGTAGTTATTGTGAAAGATATTTGGAAAATTTTTAAAGAACTAGTAAAGAGTTGGCCAGTGGTTCAACGAATTGCTCGTTACAATAATGACCAAGTTTACCGTCAAAATTATCTGGGGGATTTTTGGCACTTTGCTGATCCAGCATTGCAAATTGGTGTCATGATTCTCATGTTTGCGGTTCGTGGTGGTGGTGATAAGAGTAATCCACATGCAACAGGCCTTGCAGGTTATATTGCCTGGATTGCTTTAGGAATGGTCACTTATTTTTTCATGCAGTCAGCGATGCAGAAGTCCGCAAAGAGTATTCAATCACAGATTAATATGTTATCACGCATGAAATTTTCATTGTCAGCAATTCCCATGACTGAAATTGTGACTGAGTTACGACGTTATTTTGTGATGTTAGGAATGGCATTTTTTGCACTATTGTTTGTGAATGTTAAACCATCCATTTATTGGCTACAATTCTTTTACTATTTTTTTGCGATGATCATATTTTTATATACGCTATCGTTAGTAACTTCAACGGTTACAGTATTAGTACCCGATTTCTATAATGCATATGTAGCAGTATTACGGGTTAGTATGTGGGTTTCTGGTGTAATTATTCCAGTAGATAGTCCCAGTTTTCCAGTGTTATTATCGAATATTTTAAAAATTAATCCATTATATTATATTATCCAAGGTTTTAGAGAAACCTTGATGGAAAGGCCAATCTGGTTTTGGCATAATATAACTGCTAACATGGTATTCTGGGGGATTGTAATCATCCTACTAATCATCGGTGCACATATCCACATGCGTTTTCGCAATCGTTTCATGGACTTTGTATAAAGGAAGACAAAATGAAAAAGAAATTAGGCATTATTCAAGTATTAGCGATTTTAATTATTGGAATCATGATTGGTGCATTTGCTGAACGGAGTCATGTGTTTGGTTATGCGGATAACACTCCAATTATTCCGAACGGGACTTATAAAACAACTAGTACAAATGCATGGAAGAAAATAACATTGAATAATAATAATTTTAAATCTGAGGCAAATGAGAGTGTTATCGTTGATAATAGATATACTAATAGGAAGAACGGACGCTTAGTTATCACGGGTAAAAGAAGTGGTACAAGGGCTTGGGCATATTATGTTACAAAAATTAAAGAGGGATGGCAGGTAAGTCCAATTATAAATGGGAAACCAGATCATAATTCGGATTTTATTATATATGCTAACTAACTTACTAAAACCAGACTTGTTGTTCTGGATACATATAAAAAATAGAGGGACATTCATATGGAAAATCATGTAAAAGTCATAATTGATAAGTTAGATGCTTCTGAAATTAATAGGATTAAGCAATATGTTGCCAATCTGCGTCAACTAATTGGTTCCGACTTATCATTAACAATTTTGGATCCACGTTATAAGGGTGACTATAATCAGTTGATTAATAGCTATGAACAACTTGCAGTTGATTTTCCTGATGTACAAATCAATAGCTTTTATGTTTCACAATATTTACAAAGTGAGCGACGTGACAACGTCAATCAGTTTACGACAGACTACATTGGTGATCAGAAATTTACGGTTGAGAAGAAAGACAGCCAACGGCTCTTCATGCAAAATGGTGAAGTCAGAATTGCCATTATCACAAACCAAGCTGGAAAAGTGACAGCGGTTGACTTTGCGAAACCAGGTCAAAAAAGACCACATCAACGGGTATCTGTGAATTCTTCTGGCAATATTCAAGTACTTCGTCATTTTGATGAGAAAACACATTTGCCAGTGTTAGATGAATATCTAGACACTGATTTAAATACACAAATGCTGGTCCACTTTGATGAGCGTGGATTGCGTGCAGATTATCAGTTAGTTGGTTGGGATGAGCCAGTTGTCTATAGCGAAGTTGATTTGTATGAACAATGGTTTAATCGGGTAATTCAGCCAGATGACTATGTGATTAGCCTAAATCGCCATTATGATGTCTTGTTTGAAGATAAGCACGACGTAACAAAAGTCTTTCTGATGTAGTAACTAGGTGGCAATTGATATGGATTTAAAGAAAAAAGTAAAACGCCTGGCACATATTTCTGAAGTGGCGATGACTTATAAGTATTCTGCTTTGAAGAAGACGCGGGAGTACTATATTCGCCATTATGATCAGTCAACCATTGATGAACAGACCATTTTGTATGAAGCTCGTGATGGTCAGTCAATGACAGATTCACCACTAGCAATTTTTCGATATTTAAACAACCATGAACGATATCAGCATTTAAAACACGTGTGGGTTGTGACTGATAATAGTCCAGAAAACTTAGCTCGAATGGTTGCTAATATACCCAGTAACATGCAGGATAATATTATTTGGGTCAAACGTAATACGATTGCGTATGCAAAGTGGTTATTAAAGGCCAAGTTTCTGATTACCAATTCAACCTTTCAGTCATTTTGGCATAAAAAGCCTGACCAAATTTATGTGAACACTTGGCATGGGACACCCTTAAAATACATGGGCTATGATATACCAGGTTCGAAAACCTCTTTAAAAAATGTGCAGCGTAATTTATTGATGGCGGATTATATTATTTCACCGAATGCACATACATCCTATGTGTTTTTAGATCGCTATAAACTAAATGGTTTATATCAGGGAGAAGTCCTTGAAAGTGGGTATCCACGAATTGATTTGACGTATGGTCATGATCAAGCACAAACCATTGCTTATTTATTACAAAGTGGTGTACGAATAGATAGGGACAAACCAATCGTCATGTACACACCTACCTGGAAGGGAACTTCAATCACCAATCCGTCAGGTAGTATTAATCAAATATTCGAAGAAATTAAGTGTTTGAAGCAATTAAATCCAGATAAAAACATCCTTGTAAAAGTACATCCATATGCTTATCAATTAGCCAAGCGACATGAGAAATTGCATCAATATCTGGTTCCCGATGAAATGGATGCTAATTTAATCTTAGGCGTCACAGATATTTTAATTACTGATTATTCAAGTATCTTCTTTGATTATTTAGTAACTGACAAGCCAATTATTTTCTACGCATGGGATCATGAACTATATAGTAGTTATCGGGGAATGTATTTTGACGATGACGAGCTACCCGGTCCAATTATAGAGGATATTATGACAGTTGGGCGGACTTTACAAGTTATTGATCAAGTTCACACACAATATCAGCAAAAATATCAGCAGTTAAAAGAAAAGATTGTTGCCTATGATGATGGTCAAGTCACTGAACGCATTGTGCAAACGATTTTTGATCAACAATTAGTACCTGGTATTAAGCATTTAAAGGCGAATGATTCAGCTAAAACGAAACTATTAATTTATCCAGGAGGTATGGGTAATAACGGTATTACCACCAGTGCGATTAATCTTAGTCGAAATCTTGATTATGATAAGTACGATGTGACCTATTTGTTATGGGATAGCGATAATGAAGAAATTGTTCATAATGTCGATCAACTAGATGATCGTGTGCGTGTAATATACCGTTTTGGTGTCACCGCACTGACAAGACCAGAACACAAACAAGACCGTTATATTAGTGAACATGGTATCAAATCATGGTCTGATACCAACATTCCAAAAACTGGCTATCAACGAGAGGCAGATCGCTTATTCAATAGTGTGCAATTTGATGATTTGATTGATTTTTCCGGTTATTCATTTAATGGGTCAAAATTATTTGCAGTCATGCCGAGAAAGCAATTAATTGTATATCAACATAATGATTTGTACGCAGACTCACAGAAAATCATTAAGGGGAAGCAAGTGCATGCCAAGAAACTTGGAGCTCTATTCACACTCTATCAAGTTTTCGATAAAATCATTTCCGTTTCGGAAACTCTGAAGCAAATTAATGAGACAAAGTTAGCGAAATATATTAGACCAGAGCAGATGGTTGCTGTGCCAAATTCATTGACCGTACCTACTGGCATAGATGAAGAGTTGGCTGACTCACCTGTAATTGAAGATTATCAAGCAGCTGCAAGTATGCGTCAACAAACGGTTGAAATGTTTATGTCTCTGACGGACATAGTACACGGCAAAGCTGTTACCAAAGAGATAAGTGCTAATGAACATGTTCGTGTCCTTGGACGTGCCCAAATTAATCATTCCACCTTTTACAAGCTTGCAGTTAATGATTTACCAAGCAGTTGGGTTGCGGCGAAGTCGGTTGAAGTTTATGAAGTGAATGAATTGTTGTATCAAGCACCAGTGCATCAAATTGGCTGGGTTTATAACAATAAACGTCGTTTATTCCAAACACCTTACCTGAAAGGTAATGATGCAAGTGATGTGATAGGGCAGGCAAAATGGCTCAATCATACATTTGTAAAAATTGTTGCGCAAGCTGAAACTGGGGATGGTCGTTACTATCAGGTAAAATTACCAAAAAGTCAGCAAGATGCTTGGATAAAAGCATCAAGTATTTTACCAATGCAAGTTTCACCGCACTTTGCCATGTATCAATGGTTATGGAATTGCTTGTCAAATAAGGTTACTGAACAAGCTTATCATGTCGGGATCAAGCAATTATTTACGATTACACATGAAGTTGTTTTGACCAACCAGCCATTAGGCTTAAGCAAACGAGGTCTAAAACAACGCCAGCTAAAAACGGTCAATAAACTCTATATAGCAACTGCATTTGCGCAAACGCTTACGGGAAATTATTTCAGAATTCAAATCGGTCAGAAACAGTGGTGGATTGATGAACATGACATTAATAAACAGATAATTAATGTGCCACTATCTGATAATTACCAAATTAATTTGAGTGACTATTTAGAAGTACCTTTGAACCAGTCGTTAATATTCAATCAACATAGTGAGCAGCTTGTTCGTACACAACTTGGCACATTACCAGATGATTTGATGATAATTGCAGGGTACAGTAATGCTAATTTTATCGATAATCAGTCTGTTTACCAGTTATATTCGGCAAAATTTGGTGAATCAATGATGGTTTCGGTAAATGATGTCATTGTATTAGATACATCACATTTTAATGAAGTTTATGCTATCAGTCGTGAAACAACAATAACTTATCAAAGTATGCTGTTAAGTCAACAATCACAACAAATTAACATTAAAGATTCCTTAGTTGAATTAGCCCGTGTCTGGAATTGGCAAACACAATCGTTCATGATTTATGGGTACTTCGTTAATAAATTTGGTTGGTTTGATGAATCAGTATTGACCAGTGATCATGTAAAGCAATTAGTGGTGCAAGAAAATATTCTGCCAGATGAACATTCAGGTGTGCAATTAGAGGCAGACACTTTGCCAGTGAATGATATCCAACCAGTTGTAAAAATTAATCAACCTTGGATTACACGAAAAGTTTCAGTCCATGAAGCAGGCAAACATTACACACAACTTCAGCGCCAAAATGGACAAACCACCTTACTAACTAATACGGGTGAATCAACATTAGCCTCTGATGTGCAACAGGCAGCTTCAGATACATTACTGTATCGTAATGGTCGTCAATGGGCAACCTATGATCATTTTGTTTTCGTGGCTGTTGGCCGTCTATCACCAGAAAAAAATCAAACAATGCTGTTAGATGCTTTTGCAAAAGTTTATGTGAAGCATCCAGAAGCGGAGTTAATTATTGTTGGCGATGGGGTTAGCCGTGATGAATTAGAAAACAAAGCTGTTGCTCTAGGAATTGCTAATGTTGTGTTGTTTACCGGACAAGTTGACAATCCGGCTGATTATGTTGCGCTAGCAGATGTCTTTGTACATCCGTCACTATATGAAGGTCAACCAATGGTTTTGCTAGAGGCACTAATGCAACAACGTTTGATTATTGCGACCAACATTGCCGCAAATATTGGCGTGTTAGGAAACCAAGAATATGGGTTAGTAACTAAAGATGTGACATCACGAGCATTTGAACGATTAATGTTGTTTGTCATGGAAAAACAAACTAACTTAGCAAAATTTAACATTGAGACATACCAAAAACATGCACGCCGGGCGTTCCATGCTATACTTAAATAATAAATATCAAGAGGAGTCGGGAATTATGAAGAGAGTTATTACTTACGGAACATTTGATATGTTGCACTACGGTCACATAAATTTATTGCGTCGGGCAAAGCAATTGGGTGATTATTTAATCGTTGTTTTGTCATCGGATGAATTTAATTGGGAATCCAAGCAGAAGAAAACGTATTTCTCATATGAGAAGCGTAAGCAATTGCTCGAAGCTATTCGTTACGTTGATTTAGTTATTCCTGAGAACAGTTGGGATCAAAAAATTTCTGATATGAAAGAGTACCATGTAGATACTTTAGTTATGGGAGATGATTGGTCTGGTAAGTTTGACTTTATTGAAGAACAAACAGAAACAGAAGTTGTCTATCTGCCACGGACGCCAGAAATCTCAACTTCACAGATTAAAAATGATTTGAATAAGAAAAAGTTATCTACAGATGTTGATACATCTAAAATTGATGTATCCGGAAACTAATTATTAAGACTAACCAGAGATGGGGACTATTAGCTGTATGGAAGTTAAAAGCAAAGTAAAAAAAATCTTAGGGCAATGGCGTCATAAAAAAGTACAAAATGACTGGACAAATAAAAATGTCGTTGTTTTTGGTGACAGTATTGTTGCTGGTCAAGAACTCGTGCGAGAGGAAACCCCTTATCGTGATGCAGTATATGCCAAATTAGCATCATACTATTTGAATGCTCATAAGCTAGAAAATTTTGCTGAAACAGGTACGGGACAATTTAAAGGCCAATACCATCTTGATCATCTAACTGGTTGGACGCACAGTTTTGAAGGAAGTATTCAACATTATCGACAAGAGATTCAACAAGCTGATGTCGTACTTATTGCTTATGGTAATAATGACTGGAAGCAACCAAATCCAGATGGTTCATTACATACATTAGATGAGGTTAAGATAAAATTACGTGAGAATATCCAGCGTATCAAACTGATTAACCCTCATGTTCAGTTAGTTGGTGTCCTAGAGACGCTGGCCTTTCGGAAATACAAGCCGGCTTGGCATTTAGAAGGGCCAAATGTCTTTACTTATCAGGAAATGTTATCAGCCTTTATCGAGGTTTATCAAGAGTGTGATGTGCCGATATTTGATATCCGGGATTATCATTTAGGTAATCATATGGACGAATATGTTGATGATCGTGACCACTTCACCTTGCCCGTGCACAAGCAAATTGCTAAATCCTTGGCGGATTTTGTACGTCACGGGTATCAATCACCAACACAACGGTTCGGAGAGACGGTTAAATTTATTTTTCCTGACAATTTGTTTGAAGACTCTAAAAAGCGACAATCGTTGTTTAGTGAAATTAGAAAGCAATCACTGCAAGGCAAACGAGCCGAAATTTTGTGGTTTGTCTTAGATAAAAATTACCAAGCCAATTTAGACGATTTATTGTCTAAGAATAAATTACCAACAGACTTAAAAATAACTAATATCTATCAATATTATGCGGCGCCATTACGTTATACCAGTGAATTGGATGAATTATCTTTGAAAGAAGGAGAATTATTTAATTCAAACAATGTGCCGTTTATACGCTTTAGTAAAGAAAATCAGATTTCGGTGAAAAATTTTGATGGTAATTGGTCAGATGCAATGACCAGTGAACAATTTAATAAACTTTGGCTAAAACATTATATTTCGTTAAAGGATGAAGTTTACGTATGGCGTAATGATCAATTTGGACAAGTAGAACCCTTAGAAATTTAAGATAAAAGTGGAGTTGTGGGATGAAATTTTTAAACGAACAAGGACAAGAAATCACTCTTAAACGAGCAGAAAATTTGCCAGGATATGAAGTAACATTGTCAGAAGATGTGGTTATTGATTCAGCAGTAAATAATCCGTTTTTCAAGGGTATTAATATTTTACAGTTACCTAAAAAGTTAAAGGGATTTAGAGAAAATTCTGATCTAAAAACATTATTTGCTCCACAAGTACTTAATGTAGGACTGAAAATTATTTTAGATGAGGATGAATGTGCAATTTTTGAACCAGTAGAAGAATTGGTGCTTAACCAACGGCTAATTTTAGTTAACCGAATTTTTGGAACAAATCAAATTGTTCGACCAATGTTTATAAATTTTGGTCTTAGAAATGTAAAGTTACGTTCAAAAACAGTCATTGGAACTGTTTTAATCCAAAAAAATAATATTGAATTGTAATATTAGAAGATGGGGCAAACTGATGAGAGTCGAACAAATAAAAAAAATTATACCTAATCCAGTAAAAAAAATAATTAAGGATAAGATAAATAAAAGTGTAGTATCTGTTGATGAATCTAAAGTAAGTAATGAAGTAAATGAGAATAGTAGTGATAAATCAGGAATTGAGTTACAGCATCTGATTGAAAAACAGAAACTCAAGCGTAAAGAAAATAAAAATTTTGATATTCGGGCTACATATGTTGAACATCTTGGGAAACCATTAAAAAAACAAATTATTGTTATTGGTAGTAATGGGGGGAGTTTTTCTGGGACCACAATTTCAAAATTTGCTGAAATTATAAATAACAAGGAAATGGATGTTATTGTTGCACTAGATAAATTAACTGACCCTTTTCCCTATGCAAAGATTAGAACAGTCAAAAAATATAGTATTGATTTTGTAAAAGCACTAGCACAATCTAGAATAGTATTAACTCAAGGTCTTTTACCATATTATTTCCAAATGCGTGATGGTCAAGATGTTGTAAATACGTTAGATGAGGTTAATGAGCAGATTGAAAATATAGTATGGCCATTACAGACACCTGGTGTTAGGTTGCAGCATTCAATACTTCAGTCAACAGAATTAATCGGATTACCTGGTGTTAATATTATAGAAATTCTTCGTACTCTTGGCATAGACAGAATTTACCAGGGGAAGATAGTTGAAAATTATAATCTAAGCATGCATTTTGAAGAAAATGTTAAAAAAGAAGGGAAAAAATTCCCATTAAAAACACCTTATGCTGTAAGAAAGTATACAAAAGACCACTCTACTTTAAATATTTTGTTGATTCATTTAGAGAAATCGAAAAGTTTAAATATTTCAACCACTTTAAAACGCATCATTAGTCAAGAAACAGAAAAATTAGTTTTAATAGATGTTGCCCCCCATATTCATAAGCAATTGTATAAAGATGCTTTTCTTAAAGAATATATAATTGGTATAAATCGTAATATAGAACCATACTTAAAAAATGTAACAGAATTATACACAGATAGTCTTGGTTATTCTAGCCTATTCACTAATATTGAAGTGAAACTATTTAATTATCTAGATAATGATACTTATTCATTAGAAGATGTCAATCCATTACGGATTATGGAGCATACGTCTAGACTTATCAATGATAAGAAAAATATTTTAATGTATGGGGGAGGATTCTACAATAATGGAATAACATCTTCTGTTTTGAATTTATCCAACTATTTAGACTATGAAAAGTATAATTTGATTATTATTGAAAAAGGTGAATTTAAAAGTTCAGACAAGGATAATATACAAAAATTAAGTCCCAAAGCTACTGTAATTCAGCGCTTTGGAGTAAGTGTTTTTGATGAGCAAGAGCAGGCAATTCACGAAATGATTACACTGAAATCCGGATATGAAAATTGGATGGAAAAAATCAATCCATTTAATCAATATCGTAGAGAAATTAAGCGAATGACAGGACTAAGTAGCTTCGATTATGCTGTAGATTTTGGTGGTTATAGTAGTTACTATGAAGCACTAATTTTGTCTGTAAAGGCCCAAAAGCATACTATTTTCTTACACAATGATATGTGGGAAGAGACAAAACGGTTTGTTGATGGTCAATTCATTATGCAGGACACTCTTATGCGAATATTTAAGTTATATCAGTTTTTTGACTGTTATGTTAGTGTGTCGGAAGAAGTAATGAAGCAAAATCAAATAAAACTTTCCGACTATACCGATAAAAACAAATTCTTTACAGTTAACAATTTAATAAATAAATTTGATATCCAAAAAAAGCGTTTTGATCCAAATATAGCAATGATTCAATATTGGAATGAAAACTATTACATAACATATGATAGTGAAAATGATACAAGTATTGATTCTGGAACTTTTCTTGCTCCCTCAAATGGAAAGTTCACATTTGTTATGGCGGGAAGGCTATCTCCTGAAAAAGGACATAAAAAAATGATAGATGCTGTAAAACTTGTTCAGGACAATAGCAATGTGGAATTTGAAGTATTGGTTTTGGGTGAAGGTCCTCTAAAAGAAGAATTAAACAAATATAGTTTAATACAAGGAGTATCACACATTGTTAAGTTTGTTGGGCAAGTAGCTAATCCTTATTATTATTTTGATCATTCTGACGCCTTTTTAATGACATCAGATCATGAAGGACAGCCTATGGTTCTATTAGAGGCAGCGTCTATGGGATTACCAATTCTAGCTACTGACATACCAGGAAATAGGAGTGTGGTTTCCAAATTTGGTGGCGAATTGGTAGAAAATACAGTGGAAGGGTTGCAGGAAGCAATGCGGAATACCATTGAAAACCCATTGGACTTAAAGAAACCTGATTTTGATATCGATCAATACAACGAGGTATCATATCAAGTACTTGAAAAAACGGTTTTGGGGGAATAATTAATGAGTAATTTGGACAATTTCGATATTGATTTGAGAAAAGAATTTATAAAAAAGCATCAGACTGAAATTGAAAAAAGAGTTGTATCAAACAGAAACTTTAGAAGAATCAATGAGTATAGTGAGTATATCCTTGGCAAGGAACATCCTATTAAACAAGATGTAATACTGTATGATTCTTTCTTAGGGAAAAGCATGACGGATAACCCATATGCAATTTTTTTAGAAATTTTAAAGAAAGATGTTCACCATAAGTACCATCATGTTTGGATTTTAGAAAATCCTGAAAATGTGCAGTCTAGCAGATTTTCAGAATTAACCAATGTGGAATTTATTAGGCCATATACAAAAAAACACTTACAATATTTGGCGACAGCAAAGTATCTAATAATCAATACGTCTATGCCGTATTATTTTGTCAAAAGACCAGATCAGATTTTGATAAATATGTGGCATGGTACACCGATTAAGGGTATGGGAAAGTATATGGGCGGAAGATTTGGACAATGGGCTAACGTTCAAAGGCAATTTTTGATGACTGATTATATGGTTCATCCAAATGAATATACTCAAAACATAATGAATGATAGTTATGACTTAAATGGAATTTATGATGGTATTCAACTGACCGTTGGATATCCAAGGGTCGATTTAATACAAACTACAGATAAAGAGAATTTTTTCAATTTTTTGAATAGAATAGTGCCAATTGAAGATGATAAAAAAATAGTATTGTATGCTCCTACATGGCGTGGAAATCAGGAGAGTGTTTCAAATATGACAGAAGAATTTGTGCAAAATTCTTTGGATATTCAGAATGCTTTACCTGAAGGATATCAGTTGTTAGTGAAAGCACATCAAATTGCCTATGATAAAGCTAAATCTGATAGAAGGATTAAAGATATTCTTGTTCCAAACGATGTGGATACATCGGAGTTGTTAAGTGTAACAGATGTTCTAATTTCAGATTATTCAAGCATATTTTTTGATTATCTTGTCACAGGTAAGCCAGTGTTTTTGTATGTATACGACCTAGAATCATATATCGCTGATAGAGGATTGTTGCTTGACATCAATTCGGTTCCTGGAAATGTTGTGTTGGATATAGAAGAATTAGCGAACGCTTTAGCTAATTTAGAAGACTATACAATGAATAATAGTAATAGAGTCAGTGAGTATATAAAATGGCAAACTGGTCATGCAGCAACACGTATTATTGATGAATTATTCGAAAATAAGGATGAAGTCGAATATGAATATGAAGTGAAAATAAATAATAATAGAAAAAACGTTGTTTTGTATTTGGATGGGTTTGAAAATAATGATTACTACTCTAAGGTACAATTCATTAACTCTTTAACTGAAAACATTGACAGTAATATCATATTACTTACCAAAGACCATCTTAGCAATGAAGAATTGCTACTGCTTTCTCAAATCAGGATTAAATACAATCATATATTCCGGTTAGGGCAAGTTAATTACACAGTCGATAATTATGTAGCATACTCCTTAACTAACCAAGGTGATATGTCAATGTATAAAGAAGAAAATGTACAAAACATATTAAAAGAAGAAATTCGAAGGATAGTTCCGTTAAAAAGAATTGATCACTTTATTTATCTAGGTAAAATGATGGATGTTTTTGAAAATAATCTATTTGCATTTGGTATTACGGCTACAAATAAAACTTACGTAAAAACAAATCTTTTTTATAATGATCAAAAAACAAGAATAAATGTATCTAAAAATAAGCATATTATTAAAAATGTTTTACCTCAATATGATGAAATTATTGATTTAACGGCTATTAATAGTAATCCTGTGGTGATTAGTCAGAATAAATATATTCCGGTAATGTTCAATAATGAAAAGATTAATGTAATTAAGTTAAAAAAGGGCAGAAAATTAATGATGATTGCTAATAATTTTTCTGATTTTGATGAATTATTTGGAATTTATAATTTGCAACGTATTGTGGCTCAAAATTATTATGATGCGGTATATATATATGGCAATGAAGAAATATTTGGTAATTATTTTAAAAATGAGAAGAGTGTTTATTTGATTGATTCAAAAAATATTAGTTTAATGAATCTTCTGCCACTTGCATTAAATTTTTCTGATTTAATGCTTGATACTAAAGATATGAATAAATATTTTAAAACTTTTTATTCATATATAGTTAACAAAAAAATAAATATCATTGATATGAATGTATAATATTGCAATTTATTTCTAGAGTTTTTAGTATAGTGAAAGTGGACGTATGGCTGTAATTCAATTAATAAAGAATATTGATAATTTATCAAATGACTCTGACAAAGTTGTTCAAAAATTTAGTAAATTATTACAAAACTCAAAAAATGAATATAAATTATTGCATATTGGCTATATGCAAGATATGTTTTATGTTAGGTCTAAAATAGACAAAGATACGGATTTTGAACAAATAACATGGTGGCTTTCAGATCACAGCGATTTTTTTAGTGACGATTATATGAGTAATATTGAAACTCAAAAAAATAATGGGAAATTTATATCTAATTTTAGTGGTGGGAAAAACGTTTCTGATTTTTGGATGCATGAAAATAAAATTCGCTTAGTGTTTATTCGTGGAACGAATGGACAGGGGACTGAAAGATGGTATCTCAACAGTCAAGGTAAAATATTCTTGAAAACAGAGATTCATCTTGAAGCAAGTGGGTATGTGACTGATGCTCTTAAAATAAAAATAAATGGAAGCGAGATAAAATTTCTTTCAGAAGAAGAATTAATTCATTTTTATTTAAGTCATATAATTCACGATGGAGACGTATTAGTCACAAGTGATTTGTCACTAATTGACATTGAACTCAATTATTTTGGACATGCTACTGGGAAAATATTTAACATTGTGGACCGTTCACCTGAAATAAAAAAAATCAAACAGCAAATTTTTTTGGTAGATGGATTAATTACTGGAAACAAAGATATATATGAACAATTACTTCTTGACTATTCTTTCAACAAAAATGAAGTTTACTTTATTGGGGAGAATAGTTTAAAAAGAAATTTGTCGATTAAAGGGTTTAGCATGGAAACGATTAAGTTTGATAATCATGATAAACCGAAGTTAGGTGCTGAAATAATTAAGTTAGACCATAATTTTAATAGAGAAAAACTGTTGTCTGGTGCGGGAAAACATCCAGATTTGGTTAATTTGCTTAATGAATTAGCTGGTATGGATTATATTTTATATCGTGGTACAAAGAAATCGGCTTGGTTTATAAGAAGAAGGCTTTACGATTCACGAAGCCTTAAACGATTTAAGGATGTATTTTATCAATTAAATATTCCAGAAAAAAAGAGAATAACTAATAAAAGAAACAAGTTAGTGGTCTTCTTCTTGAGTCTTCCCCCAGTAGATGGCCTGATTTCAAATGATCCCCAAGATAGATCTTTTACGGAAATGTTTTTAAATATACAGCGTAGTTTAGTAAAGGACACTTTTGTTCTACGAATTGCCGATTTGAATTTAGTTAGGGGTTCATTTTATGCCAACTCAGTCAATTTTCAGGACTATGAGCAACAAATACAGTCTTTGATACGGAAAATTATGACAGAAAATGATATCACTGTTGATAATGTTGTTACGTATGGGGTATCAAGGGGTGGAGTCGGAGCATTAATTCATGGTGCATGGTTGAATTCACGAATAGTTGCTGTTGATCCAATTATTAATGATGAATATTATGTAAAATATAAACAGGATGTACATTATGTTGGACAAAATCGTGAGGTAGACTTAACTAGTAAGATTGAGTCATATTTGAGTCATAGTACTGCGTCAGGGCTAATTCTTTCTAATCACTTTATACAAAATAATTGGAAGTATTTAGAACGACTAAATTTGCAGAATAAGTTACAGCTTATTGATGTGAAAGATGATACAGTAACAGAACATTCTGTGCTATCTAGAAATACTGTCCCAGAACAGCTAATGTATTTAAACATGGCATTTTATAAACTAATTTAAAAATCGAAAGAAAAGAGAGTGCATTAAGATGGACACTTCATTAACACAACTAAAATTAGCAGCACTTCCTATGTATAGCGAACTACAACGATTGATTTGGGATAAGATGTATGACATGCCTGAGTCGTTAAAAGTTATTAAAGATAATAAATTATCTGTGTCACGATTTGGTGATGGTGAGAACACTCTAATTGCAACGCCTTATTTTAATACACCTTTTCAAAAAAATTCAGCAAATTTGTCTAAGGAATTGAAGGATATTTTAATTAATCCTAATCATAATTTAATTGTGGGTCAACCATCTCCAATTTTAAATGAAAGTCATATTAGACTATGGTCTAATTCGTTTATTCAATTAAAACCTTTATTGGAAAAGAATGCACATTCTAGGTTTGTAAGTACCCATCTATCACGTCCACTTTTTTTTAAGAAATATGATAGAACTGCTGTAGAAATGTATAGGGAGTTATGGCGGGGGCTAGATATTACTGTTGTTACAGGTAAAGGAAGTAGATTTGATTTAATTCCGGATATGTTTAACACTATCAAGTCTGTAAAATATGTATATACCAAGGCAGTAGATGCCTATGATGATATTGATGACTTAAGAGAGAGATTGAAAAAAGATTCATCTGATTTAATTATTCTTTCTTTAGGACCAACAGCAACTGTTTTAGCTTCTGATTTAAGTAAAATGGGTAAGTGGGCAATTGATCTTGGACATGTGGCCTCAGCATACTACAATGTATTCGAAGGAGGGAAAATGCCTGAACAAGCTCCAATCATTGAAGGTAGTAGTAAAACAGCTATATATTAGTATAATAGGTTTTATCACCGATTAAAAGAATTATTGAACTCAGACACTTAATATTACGAAAAATATAAAATTTTTATAGTGTAGAGTATTAAGTAGTATGCACATCATAAAATTAATAAATCAAGTTTGTGAATCTGATAATTTTTATCAGGCTTGCAAGCTTTTTTAGTTAGTAAAGTCATAAAATTAGTGTATACAGATAACAATTTTTACACAGAAATTGTTATTTCAACAGAAAATTCGGCTTTTTTGAATAAATTGATGATTAAATAATATTTTTATATTCTTTACATGTTAATATGTTCGAAAGTCAAATTAAAACTTTATCATTATTTCTGTGAAAAGAGGTTCACTATGGCTCATTTACAAGTTGACTATTACTCACAAGTACTCGGCATGGATCGTACGATGAACGTTATCTTACCTGAATTGTCAAACCACAATCCAACTTGGACTGCAGAAACATTACAAGATATACCAGTTCTTTACTTACTACATGGCATGTCGGGTGACCAATCGACCTGGCAACGTCGTACGGATATTGAACGATTGGTCAGACAAACGCCACTTGCAATTATTATGCCATCAACCGATTTGGCATGGTATACCAATACGCAGTATGGCTTAAATTATTTTGATGCAATTGCAAAAGAATTACCAGAAAAAGTTGCCAGTTTTTTTCCACAACTTTCAACTAAAAGATCAAAAAATTTTGTGGTTGGATTATCAATGGGTGGTTATGGTGCTTTCAAAATGGCGTTTGCAACCGATAAGTTTAGTTATGCTGCTTCACTTTCCGGAGCCCTTGTGGGTGAGACAGATACATTACTTGATTTGGAATCATTAACTTATTGGCGAGGCATTTTTGGTGATTTAGATCATTTTATTGGCTCTGATAATGACATTTTGACGTTAGCAGAGCGCTGTGAAAACAAACCGAAATTATATGATTGGATAGGGGAGCAGGACGAGTTTAAACAATTAAATGATACAGCTGTGTCTAAATTAAAGCAGTTATCATACGACATCACCTATGAAACATCCCCTGGTCGTCATGAGTGGTATTATTGGGATAAACAAATTGAACGAGTATTGGAATGGTTACCAATTAACTATGTGCAAGAGGAACGCTTATCTTAATGAGGGGAGATTTTTATGGCGGTAAGTCGATTGTCATTTTACTCTAAGACATTAAAAATGAATACAAGTGTCAATATTATTTTGCCGGAGTACCCAAAAGGATCAGAGAAAACACTATTGTTGTTACATGGTTTAGGTGAAGATGAAAATGCTTGGCTAAATCAAACACGGCTGACCGATTATGCCAGTCAGACAGATATCACGATTATTATGCCACGAGTAGACCGAAGTTATTACACGAGCCGGGATGGTGAGAGTCAGTATTTTGAATACATTAGCCAGGAACTACTACAACGTTGTCGTGCATGGTTTCATTTGTCAGATCAACGATCACAAACATTTATTGCGGGAACTTCGATGGGTGGCTTTGGAGCATTGAAAACTGGATTGACACATCCAAAAGAATTTCAAGCAATTTTTCCAATGTCTGCGATGACTGATATTGTACAAAAATGGCATGAGAGTCCAAAACGTGATGTTTGGTTCAAAGGACTATTTGGTTCACCAGATCAAGTGAAAAATTCTATTAATGACATTAATTACTTGATAACACAACAGGGAGCGCAGACACCATATATTTGGCAACTATGTGGGACTGATGATCCATTTTATGACATGAATCTGGCCCTTAACGAACGAATTGAACAACAGGGGTTACGTCATGAGTTTGTTGCGGTCAGTGGTGGCCATGAGTGGGTCGTATGGGATAAAGCCATTCAACAGGTTATTAAGTTAATCGATGAAAATGCATTTGCTTAAATAATTTCATGAAGACAGGGGGAAAATATTTTGGCAGAACAAATAACAGGTGTTGTACTAATTTTAATTAGCTTTTGGGAATTTTATAGTGTTAGAGGGGTTTTCCTAAATAGCAAGCGACATGGTACAAAAAGTACGTCTCATTTTCTACCAGCAGCTCTCTGGAGTGGCATTGTGTTTGGTGTAGCAATGTTAGGGATTGGGATAGCACTAATTTTCAAGCAAATTTGATTACGGTTTAACTTCTTTTTTGTTGACTTGTTGGTGTAGACCAATTAACATGAAAGCGTTAACAATAACTTAGGGGAGATATGACGATGATCAAATTAATTGTGCTAGATATTGATGATACACTTTTAAATTCAGAGGGGAAGATTCTCATTAGTACAAAAATTGCTTTAAAAAAGGCACTTGAGAATGGTATAAAAGTGGTGCTTTGCTCGGGACGACCCTTGCCAGGGGTGCGACCATTTTTAAATGAGCTTGGTATTAATAGTGATGACCAGTATGTCATTACTTATAATGGCAGTGTGATTGAGTCCGTTACTGGGAAAGTTATCAATAAATTAGGCCTTCCAAATGCTGAATACCGCCACATAGATGAATATGCTAAGCAACATCAGCTGCAGTACAATGTGCTCGACGAAGATGGTGAAATTTATACTAGCAATACTAATGTTAGTCGCATTACCGTCATTCAGGCATGGGAGAACGATGCGGGGTTATTGATTCGTACACCTGATGAATTAGGCAATGATTTCTCAATCGTTAAAGCGATCTTTGTGGGTGAGACTGATGAATTAAATCAGATTGAACCAGCAGTAGTGAAAGAATTTGGTGGTCAATATTACGTTGTACGAGCTGCTGATAATTTCTTAGAAGTTATGAATGCATCAGCAAGTAAGGGAGCAGCTTTAGAAATTTTGGCAGCTGAACTTGGAATAGATGCTGAAGAAGTAATGGTGTTTGGTGATGAACAAAATGACATCCCCATGTTTAAATTTGCCGGCCATGCGATCGCGATGGGTAACGGCTCAGAATTAGCAAAAAGTTATGCAACATTTGTTACGGATACCAATGACAATGATGGTATTGCGAAAGCACTAGATAAATTTATTTAACAGGCAAAAATTCTTGTGAGTAATCGTCAACTCACAGGAATTTTTTCGTCGTTAATTTTATAAATAAAACTTCGAATTATCAGGGTGATAAACATTTTCGGAATAATCAAATATTTCACCACTTGTTGAATAAAATGTTTCATGAACTGACAGTCCAAAATTTTTTCTGGAAAGCCTAATTTTTCGGACTCGATTGAAGTTAATTCACGAACATCAAAATACTTATCAGTGAAACTAATGGTAATGTTGTATGCCAATTTAATGTAATTAAATAAAGATTGTTGGGCGATTGAATCATTCAAATAAGGCACAAGTTTTGAATTATAGTATGATGTTTCAAAACAAAATACCTTATTGTTTATTGATTTGGTACGCTGCACTTTAAAAACAGGGATGTCTACGGTACAGTTTAGTTTTTGTGCTACAGCCAACGATGGTGAAATTTTTTGCACATTAATATTTGAATTTTCAGTGGGCTCCTTGGTGAAATCGCTGTTCCAACCATTGCTCAAATTGAAATTGATGTAATCATCGGTAGGCATGCTACGAACAAAGGTACCACTACCTTGAACTTGGTAGATAAAGCCTTCTTTTTCCAGTTCGGCGATGGCTTTTTGAATGGTAATTTTACTTGCTTGATAGTCAGTCACTAATTCTGTCAGACTAGGTAGTTGGTCACCTTGTTTTAACTGGCTATCTTGGATATATGAAAAAATTTGTTTAGCAATTTGTTGATATTTCAGCACGAATCGACTCCTTCTATGACACATTCGAATGCGTTCAGTGAAAACGATTGCATTACAGTATATGCACTATTATAGTGTACATATACAATTTAAGTGAGTCAAAGATTTTTAACTAAAATAAATTGCTGAGTAAAGATAATCTTATTCATGGACGAATATGGGGAGGCGAACATGGGATTAGAATTAGCCGATGACTTTCTATGGGGAGGAGCAATTGCTGCTCATCAAGCTGAAGGGGCATGGAATCAAGATGGTAAGGGGGTATCGATTGCTGACATTTTGACCGCGGGTACCAATTACAAGCATCGCGAAATAATTGATGGTGTCATTGAGGGGTTAAACATATCCTTATGTCCCTAGTTGATGGAAGTCAACTAGAACAGGCTGAAAAATTGATTGATAAAAATAAGCGTATATTTATTTTAGGTGCCGGACGCTCAGGCTTAATGGCAAGGGGCTTTGCAATGAGACTTGTGCATATTGGATACACCGTCTATGTGATTGGTGAGACAATTACGCCTTCCATTCAGGCGGGTGATGTATTGGTTTCGGTTTCAGGTTCTGGAAAAACAGCGATAGCTTGTATAAAGGGTGGCGTAAAAGCAATTGAATTAACATTTACGGCACCTTCAGCAGATGAATTGATTAAGCAACTAAACGAAGAGTTTGCGAATGATTCAGAAGTAATTGTCGGTACTGGCACAGTGCTTGATGCGATTACTGCTAGAGTTGCAATTATGGCTGGTGCAGAGTTTATTGTTAGCCCAGCATTTGACCGTGAGACAGCATTTATTTGCAATGAATATCAAATTCCTTATTTACCAGGATGTATGACAATTAATGAGATTAAGTCTGCTTTACGTTATGGTGCTGATGTTGTCAAAGTTTTCCCTGGCAGCTCAGTTGGTAAAGAATTTGTTCAAGCTTTCAAAGCACCCTTACTATTTGGTAATGTTATGCCAACAGGTGGTGTAAATTTAGAAAATATGCATGAATGGTTTGATTTAGGCGTTGTCGCAGTTGGCGCAGGAAGCGATTTGACTGGTGCAGCAGCAGTCGGTGATTTTGATAGTGTGACAAAACGTGCAAAAGACTATCATCAAGAATATTTGCGAATTAAAAATTAAATTACTTATCTCTCCATAAAAATTAAAGTTTGAGTTTCGCATGATAATTAATAACTTTCTACTATATTAAGAAGGTTGTTTTTTGTTTTAAAATAAAGGATACATTCATGAATTTTAACTAGGCAAACTTGATTTATGCTATACTCAAATTAATTGAGGGGGAATTATGCAGAAAGATGATCGTAAGACTAAAATAAAAATAACCCATCAATTTGGACAGTCAGCATTTATTGGTGGCACATTATGGACGATTGGATTTTTTGCAAGACATTTGATTCATCATCAGAAGCGTCGCCAGTTAGGTTTGAATGATATTTTTACGGTCAGTAAGACTATCAAAATAAGTGCTGAAAGAGAATTGCGTTCAGATGTGAATTATCTTGTGTGTGATGTGGATCAAGCAACATATACTTTAATGGTACTAGATCAAGCAGATTACAAACCATTTTTGGTGACAAAAAAGACAATCAAACGTACTGTGATTCGAAAGGATTGGTGAGTATATGACAAAGAAAAAACGTTATTATTACAGGAGCTTCTGATGGTATCGGGGCAGCAGCAGTTCGTGGATTAAATCAAGATGAGTATAATCTTTACTTGGTTGGCCGTAATAAAGCAAAGACCGCTAAGATTGCTAAGGAAGTCAATGCACCTTATTTTATTGCAGATTTTTCGCAATTAGATCAAGTTCGTCATCTAGCAGCGGCTTTGCAAACAACATTAGGTGAGCAAAAAATTGATATTTTGGTCAATAATGCGGGTGGATTGTTTGGGTCGTATGAATTAACGAATGATGGTTTTGAAAGAACATTGCAGGTGGATTATCTGGCACCATTTTTACTGACGCAACTGTTGCTACCAAACTTTAATCCAAAGCAAGCAATTGTCATTAATACTTCAAGTATTGCGCATCAATTATTTGGACATATTAATTTAAATGATTTGAACAATAGTCATAAAAAATATGAAGCAACCAAGGCTTATGGGGATGCCAAATTAGAAAATATTTTATTTGCTAACGAGCTAGACCGTCGTTACCATAAAAATGGATTATCTGCGGTTTCTTTCCACCCAGGTATGATTCGTACAAATTTTGCGAATGATAAAAAGAGCTGGATGTATCGTATTTACCATACGGTGCTGAATAAGGTGATTTTACAAAGTGCCGAAGCAGGTGGTGAGACTTTGCGTTTCTTTATCGAAGGTACACCAGGCGAAACCTGGGAATCAGGCGCATATTATAATAAACGAGAAAAAGCAAAAAAGTTTAATCCACAAGTAAATGATTTAACTTTACAAAAGCAACTTTGGGATAAGACGAAAGAGCTATTACATTTAGTGGATTAATTGGTTGATGTTTTATGAGCGTATATGAGTTTTGCTAATTTTGGCAATTCATGTACGCTTTTTTTGTATTTCGCTAACTATTAGCGGTCAATAAACGTTAATTATGATAGAATAGAAAAAATATTTTTGTGATAAAAGATTGTGAGGTGATGATGGTCTAATATGAGGTATTTAAAAATATTATTTGCTTTTGGGATGGTTCTTTTGCTGTCATTTTGCATACCTAATCATAAAATTTATGGTCAGATAAATAATCCAGTAGCAAATGTTGATTTGAAACGTAACATTCAATTGCAAACAGGTAGTAATCAGATAAAAGGTGCAATTTATGATGCTAATGAAAGTGGATCAGTTGCTTATACACTTGTTATGAAGAATCAGCAAAGTGTTTTATTAAAAAAGGTTATTATTTTAAACCAAGCGTTTACCGCAAAATTATCTCGTCCTTTGCGTAGCAGTGATCGGATTACGTTGTCATTGCAGGATAAAGCTGGCAGAAATTTGACGGGTGCAACACAAATTAAGCCAGCACAATGGCAGGTTTTGAATAAACCAAAAACGAAAATAAAGACGAGTAATTGGTCAAATGTTTTTCAAAATAGTCGCACTACGCCAAAAAAGTATCGCATTATTCAAGCACCCGATACGGGTATTTCATATTTGAAGAAACCAACGTATACAGCAGCTAAAAGCAAATTTTCTACTTTACGGGCAACAAGTCGATCAGTGTCACCGATTAAAGGTTATCAAACAGCGCTATTGTTACCCACTGTGTCAACAAAGTTAGTCAATTGGCAATTACCACAAGGAAGTGTGATGAATGGTCGCTACTTGTATGTTGTTTATGAGTCACAGCAACGAAAAAATTATGGGCGCGTTGTGCGATATGATATTCAACAATTACAAAGACTTGGCGTGTGGCAAACTGGTCAAGCTGACATGCTTAGAAGAATAGAGAATCGTGTTAACCATCACCAATTTGCAACGACTAATGATGATCGACTGTTGCAGGCAATTAAGGTTGGACCAGAATTTTATATGGGGCATGGTCAAGCGGTCGCTTATAATGCCCAAGATAATCGTATTTGGATGATTGCGTTAGCAAAAAAATCACGACAACAGCGTTTGATCAGAATTAAATTAGATACGCTATATCCTAGTGATCAACACCAGTTTATTTTTAGAGACACTAAAACTCATCAGTCATTTCACGGTGAACAAACATTAAGTATTGATGGGGATGGTAATGTGGCGATTGTTAGCATGGTTTCAAACCAAACCAAGAAAAATTTTGCTGCTAAGAATATTAAAGTGGGTGATTTGATGCTTTATCGTGGTGCTGTGTCGCACGGTAAACTCCGATTGTATATGTCACGAACACTGATTAGACAAAAACCAGGCTACTTTGGTCAATTTTTATCAATTAATAATAATACTGACCAATTATTTTACCTCACGGATGGTGCCTATTATGCTATTCCAGCTTCAAGATGGGCGAATGGTGAATTGCAAAAATCAGATATTAAAAGTGGTGTCTATGTATCACCAAAACAATCAACCAGAGAGTTTGAATCACAAGTTTGGGATAACAATGGACGTTCTTATCTAGTTGTGAATCGTGGTGCTGAAATTATGCACGAAATCCAGTGAGTTTTTGAAGGATTTTTTATGTAATTACACGGTGTCAATAACATATTTTTGTTATACTTGAATTATTAACTTAGGGCAGAGGGTAATGGTAGTAATATGGGTCGAGCACAAAAAATAAAAAATCGTATTAAAAATTCATCTTTTTTTGGTGGGGCATACCTCATTCTTGTGGGTGCATTTGTTAAAGTTCTACAATTGTTTATTAGACCGAACGAAAAACAGATTTTGTTTATTTCATACAGTGGTCGGCAATACTCAGATACACCAAAAGAAGCATATAATATGTTAAGAACTGACCCAGCGTTTAAAGACTATGAGTTGGTATGGGCACTGAATAAACCAAATATTTATGTTCAGCCTGAATTAGGAAGAAAGATTTCATCTAATTCACCAACTTTTTTTTACCATTTATTAAAATCTAAATATTGGGTGGCCAATTCGAGCATTGATCGTTTAATACCGTTTAGTCATAAACGGCATATTTATATTCAATTTTGGCATGGTGTTCCTATGAAAACACTAGGTCATGCTGAAATTGGCTTATCCAGACTGGTACAATATTGGTATGACCATGTACAATTTGACTTTATGTTTACCTATGGTGATTACGATTTGGAAAAATTCAAAGAGGTATTTCCAAAGACAAAAAGGTTTGTGGAACATGGGCAATTGCGAAAGAATATTGTGACTCGTTATCAAAAAAATATAACACCAGCACGTGTTAAATATCAGTTGGGCATCAAATCGGAGAAACCAATTCTACTGTATGTGCCAACCTTTAGAGGTTACCAAGCGCGCGAACAGACAACACTAACACAAGCAACACTAGAGAAATTGTCTGAAACTTATACCGTGATTTACCGTGGTCATTATTTTTCAGAGGGTGTAAAAAAAGGTAGAATCATTACAGCTGATAATTATTCTTTGTATAAACTGTTTATGATTACTGATATTTTGATTACTGATTTTTCAAGCGTCTTTTTTGACTTTGCCGTCTATGGTAAAAAGATTTTTCTTTTTCAACCAGACTTTAATGAATACCATGTTCGACGTGGTGTTTATCTGGATGCTAAAAAAGATTTGGGGTTACCGGTTGCATATTCTGAAACAGAATTGATGGATTTATTACAGGCAGATAATTATGATTATCAGGTACTTGCAGACATTAGTCAGCAATACAACCCACATGATGGTGATGAAGCTGCGACAGCATTAAAAAACATTTTGATGCATTTATCGTGATACAATTATAAGGACGCTATGAGACTGTTGAAGTTAATAGCGCCCTTTAATTTGAAATAAAAATTAGAAAACAATCAAGGAGTTAGAAAAATGCATGCTAGTGCAATAAAGAAGGGATGCTACTACCTTATTCCAGGCTTAGTATTTGCGATCATCTTAGCCTATGTTGGTCGGTTTGGCTTTTTATATGCTGGTGCTGATTTACAATTCCATGCGAATAGAATTGTTGAATTCTATAATAATTTAAGACAAGGAAATTTGATACCAGTTATTTCAACATTTTCAGCTAATCAGATTGGTAGTATAGTACCAACGATGTATCCATCATTTCCTGTGTACATTGGGGCAGTATTGCAATTTATTTTCCCACCAGTTACGGCAATGTATGTGTTGATGTGGGTGCAATTAATGACTCAATTCAGCATTGCAAAATGGGTTAGTAAAGAGTTGGGGTTATCTTTGACAGAAAGTACAACGGCAGCTTTCATTTATACAATGGCTGTGCCAACACTTTCACAGGTTATTCAGCAATGGCTGTTTGGTGAAGTATGGGCAATGTCATTTATGCCTTTAGTGGTACTAGGATTAATTAGATTAACGAAGACAACAACAAACAATTTGGTGGCATTAGATAAGAAAACTATTTTGTTGTTGGTCATCGGTTTCACCTTTATTATTCTTTCGCATGTTTTGTCATTTGCAATCGTTGTTGGCTATACTGCGATTTTTACTTTGTTTTTATTGATTTTTAGAAAGAATCGTCTGAATGTTTTGGCGAACTTATCAGTTGCTGCAGTCATTACGATACTTTTGTCACTGATATTTCTACTACCATTTATTATTGCCATGTTGGGGAATACAATGGTTACACCAGCGGCAACAGAATTATCTATTTGGGCCGCACCGGATTGGCATGAATTTATTAATTCAACCTTTGCGATTGCAGGGGATGCACGTTTTAAAACCAACACGGTGGGAATTATTGCTTTCTTAGCAATTTTTGGTGTGTTAGTTACCTGGCGTAAGCAGGATCGTTTTACAAAAGTTGCGACACTTGTGTCTGTTGGGGTTATTTTTAGTGGAACGAGTTATGGTTGGAAATACTTGTATGGGACGAAACTAGGCGTTATACAATTTCCACATCGGGTGTTTATTATTGCTATCTTCCTATTAAGTTTGAGTGCTATTTTAGCTATACGTCATGTTATTAATAAAAATTGGTTACGAAATACAATCTACGTGGTATTAGCACTATTTTCATTTGGTGTTGCCGTGTTTAACGTTAAATATGGTTTTGTGGATCGGGTGAACGCAGTCGCTGTTCAAACAAATTACAAATCAACAGCCAAGCATCCAGTTAGCTATACACCAATGGCAAATTTTAAGGTACACAATGAGGATTTTAAAAATTTGATGGGTTACTGGGTAACTTATGGTGCATTTGATTATTTACCTAAAAATGTTGATTTTAATCAGTCATTACAGAAAAAAGAAATTGTTCAAGATGACAAATTATTAAAGACAAAAGCAACGTCTGTACCGAATGGTATGGTTTATCGGGCTAAATTTGCAAAAAATACAACGACGGTCATCCCAATGGTGGGATATAAAAGTTTAAAGTATGAAGTTACTGATCAAAATAAGCATCAGTATCAGTATAAAATAAATAAAAATAAGCAACTAGTTATTAAGACGACGGCTGCACAAGTTAATCGTTTAACAGTTCGAGCAAAGACACCTGCAACAACCTATATTGCATGGATAATTAGTCTAGCAACTGGCGTATGTTTAATTATTTTTGGTGTACGAGATAAGCGTAAAACTATATAATCACAACTATTGTGCGCTAAGCGAGAAAGAATTTTTCTTTCTCGCTTTTTTCTAACCTAAAAAATAGATTCATGATGCTATAAAGGGGTACAGTTATAGGTGTAATTCATAAAATTTAGGGGTGGAAATGGGCATGCAAAATCATAATAATCTATATCGAACGATGATATTTGGAATGAGTTTATTAGCAGGAGGACAACTGGGCTATACAATCGTGTCTGCTGATGCAACGACATCATCTCAGACAATAACCAGTGAAATAAGTTCTGAACAATCTAGTCAGGCCTCTTTAACAACTAATTCAGTAAGTACAAGTAGTATAACGAGTAGTTCAAGTGTTATATCATCAAGTGTTGCTGATTCGACGGACGTACCAGAGACATCTAGTAATAGAACAACAACAGCATCATCTGCTGTGAATCATCGATCAGGTTATGTCTATGCACCAGATGTTTCTTCCGCTAATGGTGGGTGGAATTGGTTAGAGCATGGGCAACCGTATACTGGATTTAGGAAGTATCAAGGTTCATATTATTGGTTCCAACAAGGTGTGCGTCAAAACAACCAATGGGAGACAGCTTGGGGCCATCAATATTACGTTGGCGCAGATGGCCGAGCCGTTCAAGGCATACAATGGATCAATGGTAAAAGATATAATTTTGGCACAAATGGGACATTTTATTTACGACAGGACAATGTATCAGGCTACTTAAATGTACCTGGTGTTGGGTGGCGTTGGCTTGAAAATGGGCAACTTTATTCAGGCTTTCGCTATTACATGGGTGCATACTACTGGTTCCAACAAGGTGTGCGTCAAAATAACCAATGGGAATCAGCATGGGGTCACCAGTATTATGTTGGCGCTGATGGGCGTGCCGTCCAAGGATTGAAGCTCATTAATAATCATATTTATAACTTTGGTACAAATGGGACGTTTTATAAACGTGCAGTACCTTCCGGGTATGTCAATGTTTCAGGGTTAGGTTGGCGCTGGATAGAAAATGAACAATTATTTACTGGTTTCCGTCATTATCAAGGTTCATATTATTGGTTCCAAAATGGTGTGCGCCAAAACAATCAATGGGAAACAGCATGGGGACACCGATATTATGTCGGTGCTGATGGTCGAGCTGTCCAAGGAATTGTCACGATTGATGGTGTGAAACATAATTTCGGCACGAATGGGACATTTTACGAACGTGAGATGCCAAAAAAAGCTGCAAAACCTTACTATTATTCACAATGGGATAAACGCTGGGCAAATACCTGGTTAAGTGGCGGATCATTTGGTGCAACAGGCTGTGTGCCAACTAGTGCTGCAATGGTTCTAAAAGGAACGTACGGTATCAATGTCACCCCACGTCAGGTTAGTAACCAAGTGAGTCATTTCCATGAGTCATATGGTGCATCAGGTCTAGATCTAAAGACAATGATTAATGCGTATGGACATAGTATTCAAAGCTTAGGTACACCAAACGCAGTGAAATCAGCCTTACAACAAGGTAAACCAGTTATCTTCTTCGTGAATGTTGGAATTGGTCATGCGGTAGTTGGCTATGGCTATAACCAAGGTAACACAGAAATTTTTGATCCCTATAATCACCAGTTTTATAGTGGCTGGAATAGTGTAGATGGCATTTTGAGTAAGTTATCAAAGGATCCACAAGATTGGGATCCAGGAACACCTGCGTTTGCGATTAATTAGGGGTGATCAAGATGAAACGTAAACATATTCTTTGGGTCGTATCGGGTGTTATTATCATGATTGTGATTATTTCATTATTCTTTGTGTTTAATAGATCAGAAGATAAGCACACAACGATGACTTCTTCACATACATCGAGTGTGAAATCATCCCATTCATCGCATGTGCAGAGTTCAAGTGTTAGTAGTACATCGTTATCCGGAGATAAGAGTCTCACATTGGAAACTAGCTCGGCTGAAACAACTACTAGTAGTGATCAAGACACCAGTGACTCTCAAGTTGTTAATATTCGGGAAGCGCGTATTAAACTTTATGAAGCTGGTGTTGATTCTTCAAATCTAGACGATGCAACGATTGCCCAGTATTGGCAAGCAGCTAAGAAACAACAGATTGATTTTCCAACCTATGTTAAAAATCAACTAAACCAATAGTCTGACTTATTTTTTTACCAACGTAAAATAACAGTTCTTATTTCAGTTACCAAATATTGTAATATGGTTAGGCACTTACAAAAAGTGTAATCATATAAATATGAGGTAAGGTTTAGATGCACTATTTTAAACAATTAATACTAGTGTTAATAATTAGTATTTTAAGTATTGCTGTTTTAGTACATCGTGTTTATGCGACAGGTGTGCCGAGTATTACAGCTGGTCAAGCAGGCACACCACGTACGGACTTTGTGGATGTTTCATCATGGAACGGTCGTTTAACCACCGCTGATTTTGACAATATGAAAAGTCATGGTGTCAGAGGTGTTATTGTTAAATTGACTGAGGGCACATATTACATTAATCCAAATGCACAAGCACAAATTGCAAGTGCACAAGCTGCTGGGCTACGAATTGCGGTCTATCATTATTCCAAATATCGGACACCTGTTAGTGCGATAAATGAAGTTGATTATTTTACAACATTTGTTAAAAAATATGGGTTAACGAACAATACGGTATTAGTTGATGATTTGGAAGATTCAGCGACCAGGCAAGGGGATGTCACACAGAATGCATTGGCCTTTCGTGATCGTCTAGCAGCTAATGGATATCAGCGATATATGCTATACACTTCGCCAAGCTATATCGCAGCGACAAAATTGAATCCAAATACATTTGGATTGCGTAATATTTGGATGGCATCATACCCATATCAACCAACTGCTAATAATTTATGGCACACGCAATATGGTGCGTGGCAATGGAATTCAAAAACTAGTTTTCCAGGTGTTCCAGGATTATTTGATGTGAGTATTGATTACGGATCGCCATTCTTACAACAAGGTCTAAGCACTGCAACGACTGCAACTGAACCAGTGGATCATATTTTTTATTCAGCAGGTAAACCAGCTGCAGGGTATCTAAATGATGGAACCGGTTGGTATTGGTTTGAAGCAGGTCGACGATATACAGGTTTCCGTCATTATATGGGAACGTATTATTGGTTTACAAATGGTGTTCGACAAAACAATCAATGGCAAACAGCATGGGGTTATCGTTATTATGTCGATGCCCAAGGACGTGCGGTACAAGGTATTCAACAAATTGGTGAAAATAACTATTACTTTGGTGATAATGGCACACACTTTTTGCGAACAAATCAATCGATTAAGGTAGGTAACCAAACCTTTTATGCTGATGCACAAGGCATACTTATTCCTTGGCAAGGTTATATACAATCTCGTATGGGTTGGCAATGGTTTGAAGATGGCAAACTATACACAGGCTTCCGATATTATATGGGTGCATATTACTGGTTTACGAATGGTTTCCGTCAAAATAATCAGTGGCAAACAGCATGGGGTTATCGCTACTATGTTGGAGCTGACGGTCGTGCGGTGCAAGGACATCAAATGATAAATAACCATCATTATTATTTTGGTAATAACGATACGTTCTATTTGCGTTAATATTTCTAATATTGGCTATTTTCAGTGTTTATTGAAAATAGCCAATTTTTTATAGATAATAAGAAAAGTTTCCAAGAATTGTTAAAGTAAGCGTATAATGTTACTAGTTAAACTGAATTTAGAAAAGCAGGTTAGAACATAAATGATTACAATTAAATCACAACGTGAAATAGAAGGCATGAAAAAATCTGGTGAAATTATCGCTGGTATGCATAAAGGACTACGTGAATTAATCAAACCGGGACTTTCAACTTGGAAAATTGAAGAGTTTAGTCGTCAATACATTGAAAGTCATGGTGGTCGTGCGGCTCAAATCGGTTTTGAAGGATTTGAGTATGCGACGACGGTTTCAGTTAATAACGAAGTTGCACACGCTTTTCCACGTAAAAAATTAATTTTAAAAGACGGTGATATCGTCAAAGTTGATACAGTTGTTGATTTGGATGGCTATTATTCAGATTCAGCATGGTCATATGCTGTTGGTAATGTGTCAGATGAGGTCAAGCGTTTGATGGCAGTAACTAAGAAAGCCTTATACATTGGTATTGACCAGGCTCAAGTGGGTAACCGAATTGGTGATATCGGTGCAGCAATTGATAAATATGTCACTGATGAAAATGGTTATGGTAATGTCCGTGAATATATTGGTCATGGGATTCAGCCAACCATGCACGAAGAACCAGCAGTACCACATTATGGTAAAGCAGGACATGGGTTGCGCTTAAAGGCTGGTATGACAATTACGATTGAACCAATGGTAAATCTTGGTGGTTGGAAAGTAGAGACCTCTAAAGAAGATGGGTGGACTGTTACAACCGAAGATGGTTCGTGGTCAGCACAATATGAGCATGTGATTGCCATAACAGATGATGGTCCCAAAATTTTGACGTCACAAGATCCTGAATTTGACGCAAAATATCTATAAAATATTAGCAAACAAGAAGGAGGTTTCGCGGTGTCAGAAACTGGATACTTATTTACGAAACGATTTTTAGATATTTCTGTTTCACTATTTGCATTGATTATTTTATCGCCAATCTTTTTGGTTGTTTCACTGTTTTATTTTTTTGGTGATAATCGTGGTCCTATTTTTTATCAACAAAAACGAATTGGTCAAAACCATCGTGAGTTTGGTATTTACAAATTTCGGTCAATGGTTGTCGGTGCTGAAGAAAAGCTATACGCTAATAAAGCACTTTATGCAAAATTTGTCGAAAACGGATACAAATTGCCAACTGAAGAGGATCCTAGAATCACAAAATTTGGTGCATTTCTACGTAAAACTTCGATTGATGAGTTACCACAATTCATTAACATTCTTAAGGGTGAAATGAGCATTGTTGGGCCACGACCAGTGGTTGAAAAGGAATTGGTAGAATATGGTCAGGATGTTGATAAATTCTTATCAGTTAAACCAGGCGCAATGGGACTTTGGCAGGCAAGTGGTCGTAGTGAAATTCAATATCCAGAACGTGCCCAATTAGAAATTGGCTATGTCGATCAAGCTGATTTATGGTTTGATTTTAAAATTTTATTTATGACAGTTATTGCAGTTTTTAAAGGAAAAGGTGCAATGTAAAGAAAGTTAAAAAAATGTGACATAACTATCAAACTCGCTACATCTCATGTATACTGAAATGTAGCGAGTTTTCGCGTTTAACTGACGATGTTATAGTCAGAAATTTTATACTAAGAGGAAATAGTGAAAATGGACAATCAATTTACTATAACTGATTTGATTAAGCACATGTTACGGAATGCTTGGTGGATTATCGTATTAGGGATTATCGGCGGTGGTGCCATGTATGTCATGAACAAACAACCAACCGTTACTAGTTATAGTGCTTCACGAAATATGTATGTTGGTAAAAGTGATAGCGATGTCAAAGATCCAAATTCACGTATCATGGGAAATTCTTGGATGTTAAAGACATATCGCTCAATCGGTAAGGATCGTCAGATTATTGAGCCTGCTGTCAAGCAATTAAAGAAACAACACGTTAAAGTGACCGCAAATGAATTACGTCAGGCAATTAGCTTATCGACACCTGATAGTACATTGTTAATAGATGCTCAAGTACATGGTATTAAAAAGGGAAATCAAGCAGTCAAAATGGTTAATGCTTATACAGACTCATTTGCTGTGAATGGCCCTAAGCTAATTTCAAATATGCCACAGCCTGAGTTAATGTCTGCCGCTAAAAAGGCACGTGCTGACTCAATTGTTTCGGGATCTCCTAAGAAGTCAGCTGCATTTGGCTTGGTTGCAGGAGTTGCCTTGGGAATTGTATTAGCGTTCTTTACTGGTATTTTCAAGAATTTTAAAACAACGAAAGCATAAAAAGGAGTGAAATATGGTTAATTGGTTAATGCCTTTTGCGATTTTGCCAAAAACATATACATTCTTTTTCTTTGATTTATTTTCTCAAATTGCTGTTGTTGTATTCGGCCTATTTATATTGGTGAAGCTGTATTTACAACCTACACAATTGGAAGATGTTTTACCAAAAACGTCGACTTTGCGTATCTGGGGTGTATTTGTTGTTGTACAACTGATTTTAATGACCTATGAATCATTTGTGGTAGGGGCAACTACGCGAGTATATGGCTTATTACATGGTTTATTAATGTTTATTCAAGTCATACTGTCAATTTGGATGGCATATACGATTCAAAAAATGCTTATTCGTAGTTATGACGATGCAATAAAGTTTATGAAATCCGTCGTCATTACAATGGCTGTTTACCTTGGCGTAATTGTTTTGCCGCAGATACTTTATCTTTTTGGCTTCACATCATTAACACATTGGATAAACCCAATCGCTCATTTGTTCGAACGTCATTGGGAAAATCGTAACTTTTATGACAACGGTAGTTATGTCACAACTTCGATGCGTGTTAATGGATTTGAGCCAGAAGCAGCATACTTGGCATTATTAGTTGGTATAGCATTCAGCCCATTCCTACTTATGTTGATACAAGAACCATTGAGAGCATTTAAAAATCGTTGGATATACTGGACAGCAATTATATTAGGTGCTGCCAGTTTAGGTGTATTGTTGTTAGCAAAGACAACAACGGGATTCCTACTAATTGGTATTCTTGCACTAGTGTATTGGTTAGCAGCACCCAAAAAGCAAAAAATTAGCTTATTTTTTCTGGGAATAATCGCAGTAATTGGAGTAGCCTTGACATATATCACTGTGCCAAGTGTTCATAATTTATTGAATACTTGGATTTTCCAAAAAGGTGGTACCGACAACAGACTTGGTGGAACAATTGCTCTAATTAGAACATGGCTACAACATCCACTATTTGGTGTTGGCTATGGTTATGAAGGACAATATATTGTTGATAACTTACCTGCTTGGTCAAAAAATAATTTCGAGTATATGCAGGTCTATCAACATCAAGCTTATCCAATTTTGAACGATACCTTTGGTTGGTTAGCAAGATATGGCCTTGTATTTTTCTTAATATTTATTTGGCTATTGTTTGGTCTAGTTAAGCGTTCTTTAGTAGTTTTAAAAGAACTATCTGGTAAATTTGATCAGCGTAGTATGTTCTATCGCGTCTCGATTAAGGCGTTTTATATGACAATTATCACTGTTGCTGTCGTTAGTTCAGTAACGCCATCGAATGTTGTGTCATGGCCAATTCTATTAATGCTATTCTTTTACTGGCGTGTTATTCATATCGCTGAAAATGATGTGTTTGCAAAGGAGTCAGAATAATGAAGATTTTAATTGCAACCCATAAACCATATCAAATACCTGAAATTTCAGGATATCAACCGATTATGGTTGGGTCTGCGTTACGTGATGAGGTACCGGCAGGATATCTACGAGATGATCAAGGTGAAAATATTTCGTCTTTGAATCCATTTTTTAATGAACTTACAGCATTATATTGGGCAAAGTATAATTTGAGAGATGAAGATATAGTGGGACTTGCTCACTATCGCCGCTATTTCGGTACGAAATCAAGTCATAATTTGGCTGATATTCTTAGTCAAGAGCAAATCTATGATGCTTTAGAGAAAGTAGATGTATTGTTGCCAAAGCAACGTAATTATTACATTGAATCACAGGAGAATCATTACTTAAATGCACATAAAAATGAACCTTATTTTATGATGCAGGATGTTATTAAAGAAAGTTTTCCTGAGTATTTGTCAGCATTTCAACAAATGGGGCAAAGTAAGAAAGCCCACTTGTTTAATATGGCAATCATGAAACAGGCAGACTTTCAGTCATATACTGATTTTATGTTTGGCGTTTTGAACCAAGTTGCACAACGTATTCCGTACGAATCATATGAAGGACAAGATCGTCGTGTATTTGGTTTCTTGTCAGAACGTTTAATGGATACCTGGCTGTATACGAATCATAAAACATTCCAAGATTTTCCTTTGGTAACTACTGAAAAAACGAATTGGCTTGATAAGGGTACACAATTTTTAAAGCGTAAATTTTTTAAAAATACAAATAAGAAGGTTCACTTTTAAAACACAATATCCTGGATTTATGGTAAAGTAAGTTCAGGATATTTTTTTATAGATATGTAGAGGAAAATAATAAATGACTTTAAATGATAAAAATTATGATTACTTAGTTGTTGGGGCCGGTCCATTCGGAGCTATTTTTGCCTATGAGGCGGCTAAACGTGGTAAGCGTTCACTTATCATCGAAAAGCGTTCACACATTGCCGGAAATACGTATACACATACTGACCATGGTATCACTGTCCATGATTATGGTGCTCATATTTTCCATACGGATAATAAAGAAGTTTGGGAATACATCAATCAATTTGCCGAGTTTAATGGTTACCAAAACCAAGTGGTAGCGAACTACAAGGGTGAACTTTATAATTTACCATTCAACATGAACACATTTTACGAAATGTGGGGGACCAAAACACCCGCTGAGGCCAAGGCTAAGATTGAAGAGCAAAAGCAAGCAGCCTTATCTGAATTAGGCGATCGCGAACCACGTAATTTGGAAGAACAAGCAATTTCACTGATTGGTACTGATATTTATCAAAAATTGGTGAAGGGCTATACTGAAAAGCAATGGGGACGTAAGGCAACTGAATTGCCTTCATTTATCATTAAACGATTGCCAGTTCGCTTTATCTACGATAATAATTACTTTAATCACCGTTATCAAGGAATTCCTGTTGGTGGTTACACACAAATCTTTGATAAGATGTTGGACAATGATTTGATTGATGTTCGTGTCAATGAAGATTTCTTCGCTCACAAGGACGAGTATATCGCAGAGTTCCCTCGTATTGTTTATACGGGAATGATTGATCAATTCTTTGATTACAAGTTTGGTGAATTGGAATATCGCTCAGTTCGCTTTGAATCTGAATTAAAGCAGACTGAAAATTATCAAGGTAATTCTGTGATTAACTATACTGATGCTGAAACACCATACACACGTGTTATGGAATGGAAGCATTTTGATGGCTTGTCAGATGACGGTGTTACCATCATTACAAAAGAATACCCACAAGAATGGGATCGCTCAAAAGAAGCATATTATCCTGTTAATGATGAAAAGAATACAAATCTGTATAAGGAATACGCAAAGGAAGCACGCAAACATAAAGAACAATTTATTTTTGGTGGTCGCTTAGGACAATATCGCTATTATGATATGGATCAAGTGTTCAATGCTGCCTTTAATACAGTACGTAAAGAGTTTGATATTCCATCAGATTTTAACTTCGCACATGATGAAGAACATTAATTTTTGATAGATTAATAGATAATCGAGGCGCAATCACTCTTTAGTGTATTGTGCCTCATTTTTTCATAATAAGTTTAGATACAATAACAGGAGTGACATGAGTAATCCAGTTAACATAAGTGAACAACACTATTATTATTTGGATATTTTAAATATTGTGGCCACTTTTGCAGTAATATGGCTTCATACATCTGAATATGCCTTTCATTTTATGCCAAATGATCCCAATTGGTATTTAGGTGTATTTATTCAAGTAATTTTTATATGGGCAGTTCCAATATTTTTTATGATATCGGGAGCAAATTTGCTCAACTATCGCGAGCGATATGATACCAAAACTTTTTTGAAAAAAAGAGGGGCACGTGTGCTAGTGCCATTTCTGGTTTGGTCAATCATTTGGTATGCTTGGAATCATTTTATTTTGGGAATACCAGATTGGTCACTGTCAGGTTTGATTAATGGCATCGAACAAGATCATATTCAACCGGTCTTTTGGTTTTTTTATTATATAATTCCGGTATATATCGCAATGCCTTTTTTATCGATTTTAGCAACTAAAGAAAATAAGAAAGTCGTTGAATATATTATTTTGCTGTATATAATTGGAACTGGCATAATAAACTATGGGTATAGTTTATTGCATCGACCATTTAGTCAGCTTATATCAAATATTCCTTTAGCGTTGAGCATGGGAATGGGTATATTTTTTGTAGGTTGGTATCTACATAACTTTAAGCAAACAGAGCGGCAGAGACATTGGGTATACGGGTTGTCGTTTTTGAGCGTGTGATTTATGTTTTTATTGACAGTATTTCTTTCTATTAGTCACGGTGAAACTGCGCGTGAAGTTTATAATATATTTTCAATCGGTGGATTCATCTTGCCTTTGGGAATTTGGTTGTTTTTCCAACATCGATTCCCAAAAACTTGGCAACCAAATCCTAAAACAGGACAGTGGTTAAAACGTATTTCTGGCGCTTCACTTGGTGTGTATGTTGTCCATGAATTTATCATACAAATAGTTACTCATTTTCTACATATCAAACCAGATTCACTATTCCATTTGTTGGGGTTACCATTGATTGTCTGGCTTATTTGTCTCATTATCATACTTATACTAAAAAGAGTACCAGTCTTAAATAAAATTATTCCGTAATCAAAATTAATGATTACAAGCAGAGGATGGAACCATGCAAGTCGTCAAAAATTATTTATACAATGTGTTTTATCAGCTATTAGTTGTTTTAGCGCCTTTGATTACCATGACCTATTTGTCACATGTATTGGGTGCAGAAGGTATGGGTGTTCAAGCTTGGACTAATTCAATTGTTAGTTATTTTCTTTTGTTTGCGACTTTAGGAATTACACTCTATGGTCAACGAGAGATCGCTTATGTCCGTGATGACATTGACTTGCGTAACAAACGTTTTTGGGAAATTCAGCTCTTACACACGTTTGTCAGTGTAATTGCAATTATCTCCTATGTTATTTTTGTGTTTTTTATGCGCCAAGTTTCAGGCGAATTTAGTCAAAACACGCATCAACTTTATTTGCAAACCTGGGTAATTGTCTCAGGATTGTTAGACATCTCATGGTATTTTATGGGACTTGAGGATTTTAAGAAAACAGTTATTCGTAATTCCTTAGTAAAGATTGCGATGGTTATTCTAATATTCTTGGTTGTTAAATCACCAGCAGATGTTAATAACTATATTTTGCTGTTAGCTTTGACGCAGGTGGTTGGTAACATCACCATGTGGTTTTATATTCCAGGGCAGGTTAAACTGCCTAAGTTGCGAACATTGCAGTTCAAGCGACATGTTCTGCCAACGTTAGGTTTGTTTATGCCTACCATTGCAACACAGATTTATTTACAATTGAATAAAACAATGTTGCCACTATTCCAAACAAACTCAATCGGGTTATCTGCATTTTATGAAAATGCGGATAAAATCATTAAAGTGTCTTTGGCACTGGTTACTGCTTTGGGAACAGTTATGCTACCGCGTGTGGCAAATTACTTTGTAAAGGGTAATATTTTAGCGGTGAACAAAGCCATTTATAAATCAATGGATTTTGTGACCGCTCTATCAGTACCATTAATGTTTGGTATGATGGCACTGGGACCCAAAATGTCAATTTGGTATATGGGACTTCCTTTCTTACCTGCTGGATGGACAATCTCAATTTTGTCACCAATTATTGTGTTAATTGCGTGGAGCAATGTCCTAGGAACACAGTATTTAATGCCAATCAGTCGAACGAAGGATTATACGATGTCCGTAACGATTGGAGCAATCATAAATATTGTACTTAACTTTATTACTATTCCACTTTGGAGTCTCTATGGTGCAGCGGTTGCAACGGTACTTTCAGAAGGTGCAGTGACGCTTTATCAGTTAATTGTTGTCCGTCATGATTTATCAATAGGTAAACTATTTTCTGGTACATGGAAATATATGGTTGCTGGTGTAATCATGTTTGCTGTTATTGTTCCAATGACAATGAAGCTACAAGCAAATCCTAGTGGTACAGTACTATGTATTGTTGTTGGTGCAGTTATTTATTTTGCAATTATTTTCTTATTACGCGCTAAACTTGTAATGGAAAGTGTCGGTTTTGTAAAAAAATTTTTAAAAGATAGGAAATAATTGGAATTTTGCTATAATAGAATGCAGTAAGATTTCAAAAAGGGGAAGAAATGGCTAAATTATCTTTGATTGTACCGGTCTTTAATGAGCAAGACACTGTAAATTTATTTTATGATGCAATAGAAGAGGAACATAAAAATTTTGCCGATTATGAATTAGAATATTGGTTCATTGATGACGGATCTTCGGATAATACAATGGACGCTGTGGAAAAGTTGATTGAGAAGGATAGTCATGTCCACACAGTATCGTTTTCTCGTAATTTTGGTAAAGAGTCAGCATTATATGCAGGACTTGAACATGCAACGGGTGAATATGTTGCAGTAATGGATGTTGATCTTCAAGATCCACCATCAATGTTGCCTGAAATGTTGGCTGGTGTGTCATCTGGTGAATGGGATGCGGTGGGCGCTCGTCGTACCAGCCGTGAAGGTGAGCCAGTCATTCGTTCATGGTTCTCAAATTTGTTTTATAAATTAATTAATTCAATGTCTGATACGCATATTGTTGAAGGAGCCCGTGACTTCCGAGTAATGAGCCGACAAATGGTTGATGCTATTTTGAGTATGCAAGAATACAATCGTTTTTCAAAAGGTATTTTTTCTTGGGTTGGATTTAAGCAAAAATATTTAGATTATAAAAATCAAGATCGTGTTGCTGGTAAGACGTCATGGTCTTTCTGGGGTCTATTTAGGTATTCAATTGAAGGATTTATTGACTTTTCACGAGCACCACTGTTATTAGTTTCTGTTCTTGGTGGTATTGCGTTTGTCTTGGCGTTGATTGGTGCATTGGTTGTATTTATTCGTGCAATTTTGTATCCAGATACTTCGGTCTTTGGTTGGCCATCTATGGTAGTTATTATTCTAGCATTGGGTGGTGTTCAACTTTTGAGTATTGGTATTGTTGGTCGATATATTTCAAATATTTATTTAGAAGTAAAAAAGCGACCAATCTATGTTGCTAAAAAAGTGAAATAATCTAAGCATATTTTTAGGTCGCAAATGTATAAGTGTATATGAGCATGCTATATGTTCATTTATAAAAATAGTTAATAGTTGGGAGACTATCTAATATGACTGTGAGTGCGGTTGTGGTAACGTATAATCGGCTACCAATGTTAAAAGAGGTCATTGAAGCCTTACAAAATTCTGAGACGAAGGTAGATAATATCATCGTTGTTGATAATAATAGTAAAGAAGATACCCAAGAGTATCTAACAAGTTTGGGCGACGCCATTCGGTATGTCCGCTTAAAAGACAATATTGGTGGGTCTGGCGGCTTTAATAAAGGCGTTCGCTACTTCATGGAAGAAACGACTGATGACTACGTCTGGTTAATGGATGATGACACAGTACCAACACCAACGGCCTTAACTGAGTTGGTAAATGCTGCAAAAAAGATTAATAATCAATTTGGCTTCTTGGCATCTGATGTTCGTTGGACAGACAATTCACGAGCACAAATGAATCTGCCATCTCCAAAGAGTAGATTCCATAAAATTTCATTACATGCGACTGAATTAGAACCACTGCGAAATGCAACTTTTGTGTCAGTTATGTTTAGTCGAGAGATTGTCGCAAATATTGGTTTGCCAATTACCGAATTCTTTATTTGGGGCGATGACATTGAGTATACTGAACGTTCTGCGCGAGTATTACCAGGATATATGGTTCCAACATCTCGAGTTATTCATAAGATGGCAAACAATATTGCATCCAATGTTTCTTTGGACACAATTAATCGTGTACCGCGTTATTTCTATGCCTTTAGAAATCAAATGTACTTTAGCCGACAAAGAGGTTTGCTATTGTATTTGAGAACACATCTAAAGGTTCTATATGAAATTTTTAGAGTATTCTTAAATCACAAACCTAATATGCGCTTGCGTTTGAAAATGATTGTTAAAGGAACTGTAACTGGGTGGTTCTTCCGTCCAAAGGTTGAATTTGCTAAAAACAAAAAAGTTAGTCACTGATAGTTGTTCATTAGTGTCTATAATGGAGGTTGTTAATGTTTACGTTAGCAACCTTTTTATTTTGAGTATTTAAATCTAGCTAATTACATTCAAAAAGGAATAATAGAACCCATGATTTCAAAAATAAAATCAATAATTAATCGATATCCCAATTTGTTTAGTTTATTATTATTTGTTTTGTTGAGCTTTTTGCTTGTTTTACCATATTTACATGGACCTGCCTATCAACATATGCCAGGTTGGGATGGTCGGTTTCATATTTCACGAGTTGCTGAAAGTTATTTAAACCTAAAAGCAGGGCATATTACCCAAATAAATCCAAGTATTATGACAAAAACATTTGGATCGTTTGGGTACCCGCAAAATATATTTTATCCGATATTCGTTATGTTACCCGAGGCCTTTTTGCAATTAATTATTGGTAATGCCTATGGTGCTTATTTAGTTTTTGTTGGATTAATATTCTTTCTAACATTTGCATCAATGTATGTATGCACTCTAAACTTATCAAGTAATCATTACACTGCTTTACTTAGCAGTATTTTGTATGGACTAGGTCATTTTACGCTCACAATTAACTTGTTTTATCGTAGTTTTGGTGGCTCATTTGCTTTTATTTTTATTCCCATTGCTTTTTATGGTATTTATCAAATTGCAATTGCAGATTATCGAAAGTGGTGGATATTATCACTTGGTGTTACGGGACTGATTTTTAGCGATTTACCGGATGCAAGCGTCTCGCTTCTTTTACTGTTGTTAAGTTTCTTAGTGACCTTTACAGAATCTGAATCAATTCAAACCAAAGCAAAACGCTTTTTACGGTTAGTCTACGCAGGTATATTAACAATTGGTCTGACAGCTTTTTTTCTATTCCCGTTAATTCAAAATCTATTATTTGTAAAAAATATAGCAGTAACGAAGCTGATGCTATCAAAGACAGCATATCCATTAATTAATCTATTTATTACAGATAAATTAGCATCATATAGTTTAGGAATTTCAGGGTTAATTCTAGTTGTATGCATTGCTATCTATTGGCAAAAATTTAAGGTACCATATAAGTATTTTTCGGTCATGCTAATTATTTCTATATTAATGGCATCAACCGTTTTTCCATGGACACCATTTGATAAGTATTTAAGTTTTATCCAATTTGTGGGTCGCTTCTTATATTTTGCTAATTTTCTTGCTGCTTTATTAGGAGCAAGTGCCATTACAGAATTAGTTCATGGCATGCAAAATAAAAAAATAGTTATTAGTTTATTTTGTGTGATTGGAATTCTTGCTGGTACGAGCTTGAATTTTAATATCAAACACAGTCAGGTCAATAATTCAGTTTACGAGACTAATTGGCGTGATTTTCAAAAAAGTACTTTAAACAATAATGTCTATGATTATTTGCCAAGTAAATCTGTTGGTTTAAAAGATAAGTTGTTGAAGCATGATATTAATGTGATGAACCCTAAAAAGCAAATCAAACAATTAAAATGGTCAACAGGATATAATGTTATTCATTATCAAATTAAAGCACAATACGCGTATGAAAAATTAATTTTGCCAAACATCTATTATCCAGGATTTGCAACTTACGTGAATGGCACAAAGGTTGATGGTGGTTATACAAAACAAAATTTGATAACGACACCTATAAAAAAGGGGATTAATCAAATTGATGTACGCTATATCAAAACACCTGTTCAACTGTTCTCGATTTGGTTAAGTGTGCTTTCATGGATTGGATTATTGATTTTTAATTTGTTATCCCTGAAGAGGAAAAAATAAGTACTTGGCTAAATTGGTAGTTGTCATATATGCCAAATCTAAATTTTTACTATATTTAAAGCGTCTCATACTTGTTAGATCTTAATGCCAAACAAGTATGGGACGTTTTTTTACGTTCAATAATATTTTTAAAAATATCAAGTATCGCTATTATCATAGAAATGATAAATATAGTGAGGTAATTTAGATGTTAGGAATAAAGTTGATTTTAGCGCTTGGAATGTGTTTACTAACAGTTTGCACTGGTTGTCACAGCGTGTTAGCACGAGAGCGACTTCTTTGTGGGGATGAAATAGTAAAGCAAAATGATTTAAGTAGATTGTGTGGGCAAAAAGGATGCTTGAATTTGTCACAAATGCTTTACTTTAGAAACAAAAAAATTTGGATCGTGGGTGACTCATTAATGGTGGGTTGGGATGGTACAAAATTACTAAAAAACAATTGCCCAAAATTAATATCACAAGCATTACGGCCAAAGGTAATAAATAATCGATATTCATTTTCTGGTGCACAAATTAGCGGTAATCGAAATCAGGGTACGGTCGATTTGACCAATAATGTCTCACAAATTATTTTGAATTCGCAATTTAAATCTGTAGATATTTTGTTATTGTCATTAGGTATAAACGATTTAAATTATAGTGATAACAATATTGGTTACATCCAACAGCGACTACAAGCGAATATTATCCGACTAAAGTCAAATAATTCTAATGCAGTAATCATAGGTATTTTGCCTTTTGAATCATACTTAAAAACGAAAAATAGGCAATATAAGCTGCAAGAGATACGAGCGGCATTGACAGAAGTTTATCAGAGCTTTGGCATACCAGTTTTAAGTTGGCAACAGGCAGGATTTTTATTGGCTATTCTTCACTGAATGACGGTGTTCATCCGAAATACATGATTTATAGAAGAATGAGTACAACGATTATAAATTTTATGATTCAAAATAAAACTACTCAGCCAATTGTTTTAAAAAAGCAGCGGCTTTTTGTATCAAATGGTTGGCAAACGAATGAACAAGGTTATCGACAGTATGCTAAAAACAATATTTTACTGACAGATTGGCAAAAGATTGGTCATACGAATTATTATTTTGATCCAATTAATAAATCAGTGGTGTTTGAAAAATAATTTAAAAAATCGTGGACAAATAATGGCAAATAACGTCCTTGTATATAGCTCAATTAATGACAGTTAATACAGGAGAAGAAGATGATCCAAATAAAGAAATGGTTACCAATAACAATTATTACTGTTGCCATAAGTGTTACGTATCAAGAAATTTCGATGACTCAAATTTGTGCAGATAATAAGAACGGCTATATTAATCAGCGTTTCTATAAGGACAATGTATTGGCAAATGGCTATTTAAATGATGGCCAGCAGTGGTTCTTGTTTAAGGATGGCAGCAAGCAAATTGAAATCCAAAAATGGCAAGGAAATTATTATTATTTTGATCCCAAAACAGGGTTAAGGTCGGACGATGTGTTTAGGAATCAATGGGGTAATACTTATTATTTTGATAAGAATGGTATTGCTGTCTCTGGGTTTCAATTAATTTCCGGTAAAAAATATTATTTTGGCGATGATGGTACGCATTTTTTGCGCAAAAATACTTGGCTCAATATAAACGGCAAGCAATATTATGCTGATATAAATGGTGTTATTGTGAGTGGCGTTCAAAAAATTGATAGCAACTATTATTTTTTTAATATTGATACAAATGATTTGCGAAAAAAACGAGATTATATTTTGTCACAATGGGATAAGTGGTATTTGATTAATGAACTAGGAATCGTTCAAAGCGGGTTACAATACTGGGCAGGCAATAATTACTATTTTGATCCAGTGACCTTCTTAAAAGTTGAAAATCAAACAAGGAACATTAATAATGTTGACTGGTATTTTGATAATCAAGGTATCGGACATAAAAAAATTGATCAACGAATTGAGGAAGATATTACTTTTGCTGAATTAAATAAGATACGAAAAATGTATGGACGTCACCCACTGGTATGGGATAATCAACTCGCACAATTGGCACAAAATAGGGCAAGCCTCACAAATAAGACTGGTATTCCTGCAAATCACTGGCGTACACCAAACGAGGTGATAGGTATTGGGTGGCAGAAAGGAAATAATGTTATCATGGCTTGGTTTAATGAAACAAATATGTTGCCAAAAGGAACTCGAGGACATCATGATTGGTTGTTAAATAACAGTGTTACTAAGGTTGGTTTTGGCTATTCTGGTAATGTCATTGTTGGCAAGTCCAATTAAAATTAGCACTTAATAATAAAGAGTGCTAAAAGGTGTTGACAAGTTAACTTCAGGCGTGTACTATAATAACTGTTAGCACGAAGTGGTTGAGAGTGCTAAGGAAGGTGGCGCGTATGTTAACGGACAGACAGCGGCTAATATTAGCCACAATAATTCGCGATTACGCAAAAACCGGCAAAGCTGTTGGATCTAAAACGCTATTAGGTGAATTAGATTTGACAGTCAGTTCAGCAACTGTGCGAAATGAGATGGCACTACTAGAGGAATTGGGCTTGCTACAAAAAGAGCACACTTCATCGGGTCGCGTGCCTTCACAACGGGGCTATCGCTATTATGTTGATGAATTAATGCATCAACATCATTTATCAAAAGTTGTTCAACAATCATTAGAACGTGTGTTTAATCGTAACTTTCAGGAGATTGACGATTTGATGCAAACGATGGTAGATGAATTAGCGAGTCTGACAGGCTATACGGTTGTTGCTCTAAAACCTGAATCAGCTGATATTCGGCTTTCGGGTTTCCGCCTAGTACCAATAAATGGTCAGCAAATAATGGCCATTATTGTAACTAATGATGGACAAGTTACCAGTCAAAGTTTTAGATTGCCAGAAGGAACGTCTGTTCGATATCTTGATGATATGGTTGATTATATTAATAGAACATTAGTTAACCAACCAATTATTGAAGTATTAAGGACACTAACAGGTGATTTGCCTTGGCAAATGGAACGAACTATCCGTACACCGGTTGCGTTTTTACAACTGTTTGGTGACGTATTAGCTCGATCGATTCATGATAACGTATTTATTGGCGGTTATTTAAATGTTCTTGACTTTACTGTTGATTCAAGCTTGCAAGATGTCAAGCAACTATATCAGTTGCTTGACTCAGCACAAGATATGAGACGTGTTGTTGGAACTGCTAATGATGGAGTAATTGTACAAATCGGTGATGAAAATGGTAATGATTTATTGTCACCATATAGTCTAGTATCAGCCACATATCGTGTAGCACAGTATGGCGTTGGCGCAATTGCTATTTTGGGTCCAACATCTATGCGTTATGCTGACATGGTGAGTTTGGTTGATGCGTTCCGCAGTGCTTTATCGCAACAGTTACTGGAGTATTATCGATAGTTAGAAAAGAGGTGTTAACATGTCAGAAGAGAAGCAAACCCCTGAAGAAGAAATTGAGGTTGTCAGTGAAGAAGCGGATGTTGACACTGAAGCTAAATCTAGTGAGGCAGAAAAGCCTGAGCAAGAAACAGAAGCAGATCAAATTTCTGACCTAAAGGACAAAGTTGCCGAAGCTGAGGACAAATATTTACGTGCAGAAGCTGAGATGCAAAACATGCAATCTCGATATGCTAAAGAACAAGTTCAAGCTGTTAAATTTGCAAACCAAAAATTAGCAGCTTCAATTCTACCAGCAGTAGATAACTTGGAACGTGCGCTACAAGTAGATGCTGAAGATGGTGCAGCAAAGCAAATTAAGACTGGTGTTGAAATGGTTTATAAAACACTGATTTCAGCACTTGAAGAACATGATGTTAAGGCAGTTGGTGAAACTGGCGAAACATTTGACCCGAACTTCCACCAAGCAATTCAATCAGTACCTGCGGATGATGATCATCCTGCAGATACGATTGCAACGGTTCTTCAAAAGGGTTATGTCTTAGCTGATCGAGTAATTCGACCAGCGATGGTAGCTGTTTATAACTAAACAACTAATCATTAAATAATATATAAAAAATCTGATCAATAAGAGGTAAATTATTATGTCAAAGATCATTGGAATTGATTTAGGAACTACAAATTCTGCTGTTGCTGTTATGGAAGGTGGATCTCCAAAGATTATCACTAACCCAAACGGTGGTCGTACGACACCATCAGCTGTTTCATTTAAGAATGGTGAAACACAAGTTGGTGATACAGCAAAGCGTCAAGCAATTACAAATCCAGATACAATTTTGTCAATCAAGTCACACATGGGTGAAGCTGGTTACAAGGTAACTGTTGATGGCAAAGATTATACACCGCAAGAAATTTCAGCAATGATTCTACAATATATCAAGAAGTATGCTGAAGATTACTTAGGTGAGACAGTTGACAAGGCTGTTATCACTGTTCCCGCTTACTTTAATGATGCGCAACGTCAAGCAACTAAGGATGCTGGTAAAATTGCTGGTTTGCAAGTAGAACGTATTGTTAACGAACCAACGGCTTCATCATTGGCATATGGTCTAGATAAGCTTGATCAAGATCAAAAGATTTTGGTTTATGACTTGGGTGGTGGAACATTTGATGTTTCTGTTCTTGAGTTAGGTGATGGTGTGTTTGAGGTACTATCAACTAATGGTGATACACACCTTGGTGGTGACGACTTTGACCAAAAGATCATCGATTGGTTAGCTGATGGCTTCAAGAAGGAACACGGCATTGACCTAAAGAATGATAAATTAGCATTACAACGTTTGAAGGATGCTGCTGAAACTGCAAAGAAGACTTTGTCATCAGCCACTGAAGCTCAAATTGATTTGCCATTTATCACAGCTACTAATGAAGGTCCATTGCACTTGCAAACAACATTGTCACGTGCGCAATTTAACCAATTGACAGCAGACCTAGTAAAGCGTGCCGAAGGTCCTGTTCGTAGTGCTTTGAAGGATGCTGGTCTTTCAATGGGTGATATTGATAAGGTTATTTTGAACGGTGGTTCAACTCGTATTCCAGCTGTTCAAGAATCTGTTAAGGAATTGACAGGTAAGGAACCAGATCACTCAATTAACCCTGACGAAGCGGTTGCACTTGGTGCAGCTGTTCAAGGTGGTGTGATTACTGGTGATGTTAAGGACGTTGTTTTGCTTGATGTTACACCATTATCACTTGGTATTGAAACAATGGGTGGTGTCTTCACAAAGTTGATTGATCGTAATACAACGATTCCAACATCAAAGTCACAGACCTTCTCAACAGCAGCCGATAACCAACCAGCTGTTGATATCCATGTCTTGCAAGGTGAGCGTTCAATGGCAGCTGACAACAAGACACTGGGACGTTTCCAATTAGCTGATATTCCTGCTGCACCTCGTGGTGTACCACAAATCGAAGTTAAGTTTGATATTGATCGTAATGGTATTGTGTCTGTTTCTGCTAAGGACTTAGGTACAAACAAAGAGCAAAAGATTACAATTCAAAGCTCAGGATCATTGTCAGATGAAGAAATTGAGCGTATGATGAATGACGCAAAGGCAAATGAGGAAGCTGATAAGAAGCGTAAGGACGAAGCGGACTTGCGTAACGAAGTTGACCAATTGATCTTCCAATCAGAAAAGACGTTGGAAGAAGTTGGTGACAAGCTACCAGCTGACGAAAAGAAGCCAGTAGAAGACGGTGTTGCTGATTTGAAGGCAGCTAAAGAAGCTGATAACTTAGAAGATATGAAGGCAAAGAAGGAAGCTTTGGAAAAGGTTTCTCAAGAATTGGCCGTTAAGTTGTATCAACAAGCACAACCAGAAGAAGGCAAGGACGGAGCTGCTCAAGACGGTAAGTCAGGCGATGACAATACTGTTGATGGTGACTTTGAAGATGTCTCAGATGACGACAAAAAGTAAACTAAACTAACGATCTGAACACCCCTACGTTACAGACCGTACGCCTTTGTGAGAATAGCAGCTCACAAGGCGATACATATTTAAATTTTAGGAGGACTTGCCTCATGAATAATACTGAATTATATGAGCGTTTAGGTGTTGATAAAAATGCCTCACAAGATGAAATTAAGAAAGCTTACCGTAAGCTATCTAAGAAATATCACCCGGATATTAACCATGAGGCAGGTGCTGAGGAAAAGTATAAAGAAGTTCAAGAAGCCTACGATACATTAGGTGATGAACAAAAACGTGCAATGTATGATCAATACGGTGCGACCGATGGTCAACCAGGTGGTCAAGGCGGTTTCGGCGGCTTTGGTGGTTTTGGTGGCGGTGGTGCTCAATATGGGGACTTTTCTGATCTTGGCGATATTTTTAGTCAAATGTTTGGTGGCGGTTTCCAAGATCCAAATCGTCCACGTAAGGGGCAAGACTTACAGTATCGTATGAACTTAACCTTTGAAGAAGCGGTGTTTGGAAAAGAAACAACTATTTCATATACGCGTTCTACAGATAATGGTAAACAAGAAAGTAAAGAGTTAAAAGTTACTGTTCCCGCAGGTGTTGAGAATGGCCAACAGATGCGTTTGTCTGGTCAAGGTGAAGCAGGATTTAACGGTGGCCCATACGGTGATTTGTTTGTTGTATTCCATGTTGCACCATCTAAAGATGGATTTGAACGTGAAGGTGCGACAGTATATTCACGCATGGGTGTTGATTTTACTACCGCAACATTAGGTGGCGAAATTGCTGTTAAAACTGTACATGGTGATGTAAAGCTTAAGGTACCAGCCGGAACGGCAACGGAGACTAATTTCCGTTTGCGTGGTAAGGGTGCACCGCACATGCGCAATAATAACAACAATGGAGATCATATTGTGACATTGTTTGTTGATGTGCCAAAGAAGTTAACAAAAGAACAGAAGAAGGCCCTTGAAGCTTTCCGTGAAGCCATGACTGGTGAGCATAAAAAAGGATTTTTCGGTTAATATAGCCACAAGTGACTTTATTTAAGGTTGCTTGTTTTTTTATATGTCATAATATATAAATGAAATGGAGTGTGCGAAGTGCGATTAGGAGATTTAAAAATATCAACAGGTGGTATGCCGATAAACCGTCCAATCGCAACGCGTCTATTTGTGACTACGTTTGAATCAATTAGAATCGTCGGTATAGATGGAAACTTTTTGGTTTTAGAAATAGATAAAAATCAAGTAACGACAATTAATGATCTACAACAGTATCATGATGATTTAGAAATTGTCATTCGTGATAGTGATCAAACATTACATAAAATATACGGCTATCGCATTATTGAGGATGTTATTGTGTTAGGCTGATGAGGAAGGAAAGTATGCAAAGACGAATAGGATGGCTTTTAACAACAATTATAGGTATTGTTGCCGTTATTGTTGTTTTAGTGTTGTATCGCAGTAATGAGCAACCTACCCGTGTTCGAACGATGGCGGAGGTTAACCTAACACATAACAAACGCCCTTTTTCAAAAAAAGATAGTGACAAAGATAGTAGCTATGAACCAACTAAGAAAGATTTGGCAGATAAAAATTATGTTAAAACTGGCCAAATTAAAAAAATTGGCCAATATCAAATCACTGAAAATGGTCTTGTACAAAAATGGGTTGACAGTAAAAAGGTTAATCGTACCATAACGAATGGATCAATTAGTTATAAAATTGAACAAATTAATACCATTGAAAACACAGCTCGGACACAAAATGCTTTGGTTGCAGCAAGACATACGTTAAATGACCGAAACATGTCTGATAAGTTTACGACATTGGTAATTAGTTATAGAGTTACGAATAATAATGCAGTGACAGCGATAACGCCAGGGATTACAGCAATTAAATATCCTGGGAGTATAACTATGTCAGCATTGAGTGGTATTTATAATGATGGACAGTTGAACACGGCTGGCATTGTACCGTATAGTACGGTAGTTACGACAACAACTGTTTTGGTGCCTAAAAAGGATGTTGCCAAATTGAAGTCGCTTGACGTACAATTCGCAACTGTGAAAGATTCAGCTGGTAATGAAATTGAGAAACCTTCTGACGTTGAGACAATTACTTTTTAACGATGTAAAACCGCTGTATTAAACGTTTAAAAGATGATAATATTGTAGAGAGTATTGACCGTCATTTTAGACGGTTTTCTTTTTGAATAAGTTTGATACTTATACATGAACAAATATTTAAAAAAAGATAAGGAGTTCCTAACTATGCAAATTGAGTTTCTGGGAACTGGAGCTGGTTCGCCAGCACATTTTCGTAATGTAACAGGGGTTGCTTTACGATTACTTGAAGAAATTAACGAAGTATGGTTGTTTGATGTTGGTGAAGGAACCCAACGTCAAATGTTACAATCAACAATTCGGCCCCGTAAAGTCACTAAGATATTCATTACACACTTACATGGTGACCATATTTATGGGCTACCAGGATTGTTATCATCACGTTCATTCCAAGGTGGCGAAGATGAACTAACAATTTATGGTCCAAAAGGTATTCGCCAATTTGTGGAAGTTAGTTTGCGTGTCTCACAGACACACCTAACTTACCCAATTAAGTTCGTTGAACTACCAGTTGATGGGGGCGACGTCTTACAGACGGATAAATTTACAGTTTCTGCATTACCATTGGATCATCGAATTACTTCATTTGGTTATCGTGTGACAGAGCATGCACATCCAGGTGAGCTACTAGTTGAGCGTTTACGTGAATTAAACGTGCCTGCTGGACCGTTGTATGGTCAATTAAAGCAAGGGAATGATGTCACTTTGGCAGACGGTCGCACAATTCATGGTGCGGATGTTATTGGGGCACCACAACCAGGACGTTGTGTTGCAATTATTGGTGATACACGCAAAACAAATAATACAATGACCCTTGCAAGAAATGCAGATGTTTTAGTTCATGAATCGACTTACGGTAAAGGTGAAGGTAAGCAGGCTCGTAATCATTTCCATACGACTAGTGTGCAAGCAGCAACTATTGCGAAACAAGCCCAGGTTGGTCGACTATTATTAACACACATTTCTGCCCGCTATGCAGGAAAGGCAGCAAATGAATTAGCTTATCAAGCACGTTCAATTTTTCCAAATACGCGTGTTGTCAATGATTTTGATGTCTTTGACATTCCATTTGGTAAACAAGGAAACACAAAACCAGTGAAATTGACTGTACCTAGTGAGGTTGAGTAGTAAGGAGGCAGCATATGATTGATTCACGTTATCAATGGGAATTTCCTGAAGTAAGTAATCAAAAGGCGGTTAAAACGATCAGCGAAGCGTTTGGCGTCACAGAGTTGATTGCTAAGATTTTAGTTAATCGAGGTTATGACACTATTGAAGCTGCGAATGCCTTTTTAAGACCTGATCTTTCTGGTTTGTATGATCCATTTTTGTTGCATGATATGGATAAAGCAATTACACGTCTGATGCAAGCCATTGATAATGGACAAAAGATTATTGTCTATGGTGATTATGACGTTGATGGTATGACTAGTACAGCTATTATGACTTGGGCGTTGGAATTAATGGGAGCGAACGTAGACTACTTTGTTCCTAGTCGTTTTAGTGATGGCTATGGTCCAAATTTGGCAAACTATCAAAGGTTTGCTGCTGAAGGAATGCAATTACTAGTGACTGTTGATAACGGGGTTTCAGGAAAAGATGAAGTGGCATGGCTAATGTCACAAGGGATTGATGTCATTATTACTGATCATCACGAATTACCAGAGGAACTACCAATTGCAACAGCTATCGTCCATCCACGCCATCCTGAGGGTGAATATCCATTTGGTGGTCTTTCAGGAGCTGGTGTGGCTTTTAAAGTGGCATCTGCTTTACTTGAAGAACCTGCTGACGAAGTATTAGACTTAGCAGCCTTAGGGACAGTTGCTGATGTGATGTCATTAACGGATGAGAATCGTATTATCGTTAAGCAAGGTCTTGAAAATCTGAAATTAGATCCTCGTCCTGGACTTGCAGCATTATTAGCAGCAGCTGGTACGCAATTATCTGACATTGACTCTTCAACGATTGGTTTTACGATTGCACCAAGATTAAATGCATTGGGTCGGTTAGAAGATGCAACTACTGGTGTGCAATTATTATTAATGGATGATATTGGGGATGCCAAACCTTTAGCTGATCACATCAATAGCCTAAATCAAGAACGTCAACAGTTAGTCACAACTATTACTGCTGCAGCACAAGAGCAGGCTGCACAGTTGCGTGATGATCCAGTACTTGTGGTTGCTGGTGAAAATTGGCACGAAGGTGTCTTAGGAATCGTTGCTAGCAAGTTAGTCGAGCAAACAGGTAAACCAACAATTGTCTTGAATATCAATGGTGATGAGATGAAAGGATCCGGTCGTTCAGTACCATTCTTTGATTTATTTACAGCATTAGATGGACATCGTGATTTAATGACTGCTTTTGGTGGGCATGCAAGTGCTGCAGGAATGACAGTGCCAACTAACAATTTAACTGCATTGAGAGCTGCTTTGCATGATGCAGCAGCACAACAAGAGTTAGCTAATGCACAAAAACCAAATCTTCAAATTGCTGCAAAAGTAAGCGCTGCTGATTTTACGAAAGAAAATTTTGATAATTTACAAGTACTGGCACCATTTGGTGAAGGTAATCCGGAACCCTTATTCATGTTGGATTTACTGGGTGTTAATCAAGTAAAAACAATGAGCGATGGTAAACATTTACGATTTATTGCACAAACAGATACGGACCAATTACCCGTGATTGCCTTCGGCTGGGGAAATCAAGCAAGTGCGCTTGCAGGTCATTTTTCTTCTCTACAGATTATCGGTACGATGAGTCAGAATTCTTATCGAGGGAACATTTCATATCAATTAATGTTACGTGATATGTTAGCTGAAGGAGCGGCTATTTTGGATTGGCGCACGAGCCATCTTACCAGACAAACTTTTAATAAGCCCGTAACCTACGTTTTTTTCAAAGAAAATCATTTACAACAGTTAGCAACATATATTGATTCAGCTGCACAACCTTTAATGTGGCAAGATGCAATGAATGAATCGGACATTCAAACAATGGTACTAGTTGATTTGCCCGATTCCTTAGATCAATTACAAATGTTATTAAAGGCAAGTACGCCAGGTAGATTAGCACCAATGTTTTACGTGCAGTCACCAGTTTATTTACAACCTGTACCAAGTAAGCAAGTCTTTTCTAATGTTTATAAATTTGTCTATTCATTCAAAAACATCAACTTACAAACACAATTTGATGCGATGATTAATCATCTGAAAATCTCTAATATGACATTAAAACTAATTTTAAAGGTGTTTTTAGAGGCAAAATTTGTTACAATTGACAATGGTGTTTTGAATGCTGTGCCTAATCCAACGCCGATGAAATTAACACAGACAAAGACGTTCCAACGATTTATGGCTCAGCGAGATCTTGAACAACAACTAATTTACAGCACAACAGCTGAATTAGAAACTTTATTAATGAATTTAAGTAAGCAGGAGAGCTAGACTGATGTTGGATTTGAATGACTATATTGCCTCTATTCCGGATTTTCCAGAAAAGGGTATAATTTTCCGTGATATTACGCCACTCTGGGGCAATGCAGAAGCATATGCAGAAGCTACGCACCGCATTGCACATTTTGCAAAGATGCGTGATGTTAACGTTGTGGTTGGTCCAGAATCACGTGGTTTTTTGGTTGGAGCACCAGTAGCTAATGAATTAGGAACTGGTATTGTCTTAGCTCGCAAGCCAGGTAAATTACCACGAGAGACAGTTAGTGAAAAATATACTCTAGAATATGGTGAAGCAGCCTTAGAAATGCATAAGGATGCGATTAAGCCAGGAGATAAGGTATTAATTACTGATGATTTACTTGCAACAGGTGGTACGATTGCTGCGACAGTTAAGTTGGTTGAATCATTAGGTGGTGAAGTTGCAGGGCTGGCATTTATGATTGAATTGAATGACTTACATGGGCGCGAAAAACTTGCAGGTTATGACATTTTATCGTTGATGGATTACTAAAATAAGAAAAATTTATGTTTTGTTTTTGAAATATGATTTATAATACTTTTAAGTAATTAAGGGAGCCGGGTTTATTTTTATCCGACTCCTTTATGTTTTTATATAGGAGCATCTGAAATGGTGATGAATAATAAAGATAGAACGATACAAATACTTTCAAGTTTTTCATTTATGATGTTAATTTTTATTAGCATCATAAACCCACAAAATCATAGTATTTTGTATCATTTTTTCACATGGTTAACATGGCCAACTATTTTCTTTATTGCTGGTTATAGTATTGATGTTAATTTAAAAATAGGTCAGTCTATTTTTTTAGCAGTTAAACGTTATTTGGTTCCCTACCTTTCTGCTGGATTGTTGATGATTGTAATGAATAAAGTAGTTCAACTCCTTCAATTAAGTACATGGTTGAATACACCATTTCCCGCAATGCGTACTGGATTGAAGGCCTTATTATATGGGAATGGTTCGCCTGTTGTTACGATTTTTGGTTTTTTTGATACAGGTATCGGACTTCTTTGGCTATTAATAGCTTTATTTACTGGTACATTGTTAATGATTTTTATTTCAAAAATAAAAAAAATGTTTTGGGCAGTTTTAATCATTATTTTGCTTGGTAGGCTAGGCTTTTACCTAGCTACTTTTATTCAAATACCTTGGTCATTGGAATCGGCATTGATTGCCTTACCATTTATGCTTTTCGGTGTTTATTATCAAAAATTAGACAATTGGTCAGCTGGCCCAGCGACAGTTTTAGCTGCTTTAATCGTTGATTTGACGATGTCAGCTTCAACAGGCCTAGATATGATTGTTGCCTACACACCATTTTGGATTTTAGGAACGTTAACTGGTTTGATTAGCTTAGCAGGAGTAATTGTTGTAGCAAGTAGCTTGATAAAAAATTCTGCACTTACCAATTTATTCGCTAAAATTGGCAGTTATTTAAGTTTAAATCTAGTCGTGTTTATATTTATTAATACAATGATACCGATAAATAATTACATTGGCGGGCTGTTACCCACAGGAATGTTAAGCTTTATCATAATTTGGTTAATCATGTTAATTATTAGCACTGTGATTAAGTTTGGTTTAGTAAAAATTTTAAAGACATTTAGTGGGCAAGAGGGTGAGTTAGATGAAAAAGTTTTTAAGTAGAAAACAATTTAGTGGACCGACGTTCAATAATTGGATGAAATTTTTAATCATCGGTCTTGTTTTAAGTGTGTTAACAACTGTTGTTTTACAATTTGCCATGTATTTTCAAATTTGGGGAAGATTTGACCAAACTTTAAATCTTGGGCAGGCTGTTTTAACATCTATTAAGTTCTTAACACGTGCTCAGGCATTGTTTACTATTGTTACCTGTTTAATCTTATTCATATTTATTGTGGTACTGGTTAATCGATTATTTGTTGGGATTGCCATATATTTGACAATTGCAGTAGTAACTTTTATTGCCGAATATATGAAAATGAAGGCACGAAACGAACCAATCTTGTTTAGTGATATGTCTGAAGTTACCGCTGTTGGCGGTTTAACACAAATGGTTGATAAAAACTTGTTAATGCTTGCTATTGTTGGTATTGTCGTTGTTTTTGTTGGCGCAGGATTATTGGAATATTGGCTCCATCGTAAGAGATCAGGTCGCTTTGCAGAATCTATCAAGCGAATGATGATCAAACAGACTGGGACAAGAATTGCTATTCTATTGGTCAGTTTCTTAACCTTAGCATCTCCATTTATTGCTAATGCTGACCAAAATCGTGCTTTATTGGATCATTTTAAGTATCAGTGGCAGAGCTTTAATACAGGTGAAGATGCTATGCTTAATGGTCCAGTGATGACTTTTGTTTCGAATATTTCGAGCGTTATTATGCGTCAACCATCAGGTTATTCGCAAAAATCAATGGCTGCTTTGCAAAAAAAGTATACAAAGTATTCAGAGACATTAAATAAAACTCGGCAGGATAATCTTAAAGGACAAACAGTGGCTTATATTTTGAGTGAGTCATTAACAGATCCTGATGATGTACCTGGGTTAAAATACAAGGGAACTGATGTCTTTAAAAATATTAAACAGATTCAAAAGAATGCAGTCTTCTCAGGTAAAATGCTGTCTTCAGGTTACGGTGGTGGAACGGCTAACATTGAGTATATGACTTTGGCAGGATTCCCATTAGCAACTTATGCACCAGAAATGGTGGTGCCTTACACACAATTGGTACCTGTTGCTCATGACGTACCTACAATTACTAACTTGTTCCAAGATCGAGAAGTGATTCATCCATATGTTGGTACGTTCTATAACCGACGAGATGCCTATAAAAAAATTGGTATTCAAAAGTTTTATACAACGGATGGCAAGCAATATAAGTATCCTGAAAAGTATGTGAAGTCGGTTGGTTCTAAAAATAATTATCCTGCTGATAAATATTCTTATAAATACTTAACAAAGAAAATTACGTCTGCGAATAATAATCAGTCGCAATTCATCCAGTTGATGACAATGCAGAATCATATGCCTTATTCTGCAAATCAATATCCTGATAGTAAATATAAAATGTTAGAACCAGCTGTTACTGGTAATACAAAAGAAACTGTTGAAAGCTATATTGCTGGTGTACATTATACAGACGTCGCAACGAAGAATCTCATTAATAAATTAGAGAATATTTCACGACCGGTGACACTTGTCTTTTATGGTGATCATTGGCCAGGTGTATTCACATTTGTTGATCAGGACAAGCAACAAGAACGATCTCATGAAACGGACTACTTTATTTATCAAAATAAGGCTGCTCGTGAAAAGAGTCATGCAAAAACAGATCACAATCAACGTGCTTATGCATCACCAAGTGATTTTCCTGCATTAGCATTAGAAGCCACAAACAGCAAATTAACGCCATTTTACGCATTGCAAACGAAGGTAACAAAGGAACTACCAGCATTTGCTAATTACACGCGTGGCGAATTTGTAGATAATAATGGTCATACTTTAAAGACAAAAGATTTAACTAAGAAGCAAAAAAAGCTATTACATGAATTTAAGTTAGTTCAATACGATTTAAGTTCTGGTAAGCATTATCTATCAAAGAGTTTTACAAAACACTAAAATAAAGCATCTTGTCACTAATGAAAAGTGGACAAGATGCTTTATTTTTTATTAGAGTTTTTTTAGTGGGAAATTTCGATCAACGAATAATTGATAGATAAACTTTATTTTTAGTAAAATCCATGTGAAAAAGGTTGTATATAAAATTCTCGCTAGCATTAAACCAATGTAAGCAATCAGACTGTCCTTTAAGAACCAAGCTTGTGATTGGAAGAAATGCATTATTTCAGAATCTAATAGTCCAATGTCCATTGAATGGATGCACAGAAGAACTAGTGAATATTGACCTACATAGCTCAGCAAATTAGCCAATTTTTGCCAATGTTTTTCAATAAAAAAAGCGATACCTAAGAGGACAACAGCACTACCGATACCACCTAAAACTGCCATTAGCATGTTATCTGCTAAACCGCGATTTAGTTCGTATGTACCGCTAGTTGCACTCATAATCCAAAAGACTAGGCCGACTATTAAAAGAGGAAGATTGGTAAAAACTTTTTTTTCTGAATATTTTTTTACAATCTTTGCTAACCAGTAGCCAAATAGGTAATAAATTTGAACTTCTAATGCAGCTTGTATAGACCAAGGAAAGTAAGCATACTGAGCTAATGTATAACCAGTGCCAAATAAAATGATGACAATAATGAAGCGGATAAATTCTTTATTTGATTTCATTAACAAATGGAAAATGATATTTGCGATGAACATCGTTGGCAGGAACCAGACAGCACCTGCATGTGAACTTAAGTCAAAGCCAAATGGTGAATGGGCAGTTGCGCCATTTCCATATATGAGTGGTAGTAACGTTTGAAAATTTAGATAATGAATATGTTGGATAAATTCACCAATAATCGTTCTCAATCCGATATAGAGAATGGTAACAATAAAAAAAGGTATTAGTAATGTATTAATTCCAGTTTGGATGACATCTTTCATTTTTTTTGAATGATAGAAGTAACCAGAGATAATAAAGAATACTGGTAAGTTTGCGGCAAATACAAAATTAGATTGCCATGTTCCCCATAAACCAGTCATTGAATGGCCGATGATTACCAGGTAAATCGCCATTGCACGAGCAATATCAAAGGAGAGATTTCGTTTAGACGTTGTCATATAATTGCCTTTCTAAAATAAAACTGATAAAAATAATGTTATCATTTAAATCCGACTTTCACAATTGGTCACGGTGACGAGACTTATGTTAGAATTAGACAGTTCATATACAATAGGGGGCTATTAAATGAAAACTGAACGTGAGATTATGTTGTCAGCTAATTTGTATGATTCAACTGACAAAGAATTGATTGCTTTGCGAAAGGCATGTAAGCGGAGGGTTGCCTTGTACAATCAGGTTGCTCATGAAGAAGAAGATCAGGTCCAGGGGTTACTATCAGAAATATTTGGGTCAGTTGGTGAGGGGAGTTACATTGAGCCAGACGTTTATATAGATTACGGTAAAAATGTCTATATTGGTGAAGCTTTCTATGGGAATACTGGGTTAACGATATTAGATACGTGTGAGATACATATTGGTGATCACGTGATGATTGGACCACGTGTAAGTTTAATTACAGCCGGACACCCCATTGATGCTGGTGTCCGGACACGTGGACTAGAATTTGGTAAACCAATTAACATTGGCAATAATGTTTGGATTGGCGCCAATGTTTTTATTGGACCTGGTGTCACAATCGGTGATAATGCGGTTATCGGTGGTGGAGCAGTTGTTGTGAAAGATGTTCCTGCCAATACGGTAGCTGTAGGGAATCCGGCTAAGGTAATGCGGCAAATAACAGCCGAAGATCAAGATTATTGGGAACAGCAAGAACAATCGTATTATGATGATCGAAAAAATTAGGTAACTAAGTGCTCTGATAGCGGTTTAATTTCTGTTATCAGAGTCATTTTTTTGGTTAAATAGAAAGTATGAAACAAATAACGTCACCGATCAGCTAAATATCAGGCATTATTTGGGATGGAGGTAAAATGACAACTAAAGAATTATTAATTCGTCTATTATTAGCAACTCTGGCAGGCTTATTAATTGGTATTGAAAGACAAACTAGGTCGAAATCTGCCGGTCTACGAACGCATGCAATTGTTAGTTTAGGTGCAGCGTTAATGATGATTGTTTCACAATATGGCTTTGGCTCTGTTTTAGGCATGCAAAATGTTAACCTCGATCCATCACGTATTGCTGCCCAGATTGTTAGTGGTATCAGTTTTCTAGGTGCAGGGATGATAATTGTTCGTAGTCCAGACTTTAATGTGATTGGTGGTCTAACAACGGCAGCTGGTATTTGGACAACTGCTGGTGTGGGGATGGCCATTGGGGCCGGTTTGTACGAAGTGGGCTTTGCAGCGACATTTATTATCGTTATTTTGCAACTGGCATTTCATTATTTTAATGATTTTAATTTGCGCCAGTCATTTTCGATTAGAGTTTACTTGAAAAAAATTGATGATGTGAAAAAACTACGTAATTACCTAGAAGAGCAGCACATTTCAAGCAAGGTCTCTAGTTTGAAAAAATCGTCAGAAGGATTGACAGTGAATTTAGCTTTATCAACACCAAGGAATTTATCACTTGAGGACGTTGGTCAGATGATATCTGATACTGATATTGATTTAAGTTGGGAAATGGGTCTATAGCAATCAAATACCCTAATCTATCAAATTAATGAGTTGATAGATTAGGGTATTTGATTGCTTTATTAGGTATTTTCTGAATTTAATTGATATGATTGCGGTAAATTCCAACGACGCGGCCAAGAATAGTAGGATTTTCAATAATAACAGGTTTTAAATTACTATTCTCTGGTTGTAGCCGGCAATGAGTACCTTCCTTGAAATAGCGGTACACGTTAGTCATTTCATTAATTTTAACAACAATAATATCACCATTGACAACGGATTTTTGCTTTTTAACAATCAAATAATCATTATTTAAAATACCAATATTGAGCATGGTGTTACTGTGTTGCTGTAGGATAAAAGTATCATCATCGAATGAAAATAAATTTTGTATTGTTATATTAGTGACTGGCTCTTTCGTTTCATCATTATGATAATCCTGATTTAGTAATGACATGCCTTGTGGTGTTACCTTGATTGCGCGAGTCTTTTCAGCATCCTTAGTAATCAAGCCCTTTTTTTGTAAGCGGTCTAGGTGACCATGCACGGTTGAGGATGATGCTAGACCAACTTTTGCTCCAATTTCACGAATAGTAGGCGGGTAACCACTGGTTAACTGTTTTTCATATATATATTGTAGTATATCTAATTGCTTTCTAGGCTTTTTTGTCATACGTTAGTTGCTCCTTTGTAACTACTGAATATTGTACGACAAACATCTGCTCATATGTACATCAGTTAATACAAATATTATTAATCAAAATATGTTAAAATGGTAACATTAAATTCAAAAAAGGTGGAACTAGCATGGTTGAGACAGATCACATGATGGCTGTTCGTTCACGAATTAATGAATTAGCAGCAAAAGCAAAATCTCCAGAAGGATTAACAAAGGATGAAGTTGCCGAACGTGCGGATTTGCGGGCTGAATTTTTGGATAATTTTAGAAAGTCCTTTCGTTCTCAAGTAGAAATGCTACAAGTCTACGATGAGAATGGCAATGAAGTAACTCCTGAAAAAGTAAAGAAAATTCAGCGTGATAAGGGATTACGTGATAATTAATCGTTCGGGTAGCTAGTCAAACGGCATTTAGTTCGCTATAATGATATTTGAATATATTTTTGGAGTAATAAAATGAGCACAACAATTTGGATTTTTATTGTCGTTCTTGCCGCGGTAGTTGGCGCTGTCGCTGGATTCTTCATCGCACGTCGTTCAATGGAGACGTACATCAAGAATAATCCGCCAATTTCAGAAGAAATGATGAAATCAATGATGACATCAATGGGACAAAAGCCTTCTCAGAAGCGTTTGAACCAGATGATGGCACAAATGAAGAGTCAAGCACAAACTTCTTCAAAAAAGAAGTAATGTGTGAAAAAAGTTGAGTTATCAATACTCAACTTTTTTTGTGCAGTTATAAAAAAGTTGGAACAAATCCTTCTGTTCCAACTTCTCTATAATTATTGATTAACTACTTGATTTAATCTTTGTTCTTCGGATTTGGATCAACATAAACCCAATCAGGATTAATTTCATCATCTAGCTTGTCAAAAGCTGCTTGTAGAGTATCACCAAATTCAGCGGTATTTTCTTCATTTACTTTGATACGCTTATCAATGTAAATAGGATCACCAAATGCCATTGTGACATTCTTGCGCTTGAATAAACCAGAAAACTTTACTGGTCCTTGATAAACGATTGGTACTAATGGTGCACCAGAAAGTTTCGCAATCATTAAAGCGCCACCTTTCATTTCTTCAGAATGGCGACTACCAGATGGAAACATAATCAAACTTAAGTCAGTCTTTTTTAAGTTCTTAACTGGTGTTTTAATGGCTGATGGACCTGGATGGTCACGATCAACTGAAAAAGCATTGGCATGGACAAGAATCCAGCGTAAAATAGGATTCTTGAAAAGCTCTTTTTTAGCCATAAAGCTAAATTTATGTGGCCAACCCGCTAGAGCAAAAAATACAGGTTCCCACCAAGTACGATGTGGACCAACTAAAATATAGTTGCCCTCAGGTAATTTGTCTGTCCCTAGCAGTTTGTAGCGACCATTGATAAGCCAAACAATTCCTGCAGCGACATAACGTATGAATGAATAGAACATTTTGTTCATCCTCCCTAATAATAACGCCTTATTATCCCACATAACAGGCGTTTTTGGCAAACGATGGTGAACGATAAGGAGAAAAATATGAAAGTTGAACTGTTACCTGATGAACGTATCGATATGCTATACAATGACGACGTTCACATCATTCAAAGTAAATCTGTCTTTTCATTTTCACTGGATGCAGTATTACTGGCCAATTTTGCTGAACCCCGGAAAAATGGTCGGGGTTTGACAGTTGATCTTGGTGCCGGGAACGGTGCGGTGTCACTATTTATGGCGCACAAAGTTTCTGGTCAAATTGTTGGTGTAGAAATACAAGAACGTCTAGCCGATATGGCACAACGATCAGTTATGATGAATGATTTAACTGATAAAATTCGCATTATGAATGCAGATATGCGTGATATTTTCAATGACATTCGTCCGGGGTCAGCAGATATGGTGGTATCAAATCCACCTTATTTTTCGATCGATAACGAGCATACAGTCATGCATGAAAATAAACATTATGCGATTGCACGTCATGAATTGATGGCAGATTTGGATTTAGTAACATATACTGCTAAGAAGTTGTTGAAAAATAAGGCGCATTTTTTCATGGTTCATCGACCTGATCGTTTGTTTGAAATTTTAGAGTCATTACAAAAAAATCATTTATCACCAAAGCAAATTCAATTTGTCTATCCTAAAGTTGGTGAACCGGCTAATATCGTGTTAATTGATGCAATCAAAGACGGTAAATTAACAGGAGCAAAGATTTTACCACCGATTGTTACCCATAATTTAGATGACACCTATACAGATGCTGTTTGGTCAATTTATGAAGGGCGTCAGCAGCATGGATAAACCATATTATATGTACGTGTTATTGACTGCGGATAATATGCTTTATTGTGGGTTCACGGATGATGTTGGTAAACGTCTAGCCACCCATGAAGCAGGTAAGGGGGCAAAGTTTACTAGACCAGCCAAACGACACCCACTGAAACTGCTTTATGCGGAGGCGTTTACAACGAAACATGATGCATTGCATGCAGAAGCTATGTTTAAGAAGCTTACTCGTAGCCAAAAAGAGAGATTTCTATATGAACACCATGTGCCAGAGTTTGAGAAAAATTTTGGTTGACATATTGCATAAAACTGAGTAATATTAATTATTGGTTTTATACCAAAAATACACACTAGTTCTCAATAGTTTGACGGGTGCCCCTTTACCGGGTCGCCAGGCTACATGCGAGGCTAGGCGGAAAAAACATTTGGAGGCAGATACTCATGGCAGTAATCTCAATGAAGCAATTGCTTGAAGCTGGTGTACACTTCGGACACCAAACTCGTCGTTGGAACCCAAAGATGTCAGATTACATCTTTACGGAACGTAACGGTATTTACATTATCGATTTGCAAAAGACAGTTAAGTTGGTTGACCAAGCATATAACTATGTTCGCGATGCAGCTGCTGATGGTGCAACGGTATTGTTCGTTGGTACTAAGAAGCAAGCACAAGACTCAATTGCAGAAGAAGCAACTCGTGCAAACATGTTCTACGTTAACCACCGTTGGTTAGGTGGAACTTTGACTAACTGGAAGACTATCCAAGCTCGTATTGCTCGTCTAAAGGAATTGCGTGCAATGGAAGAAGACGGTACTTTCGATCGTTTGCCAAAGAAGGAAGTTTCATTGCTAATCAAGCAACGTGAGAAGTTGGACAAGTTCTTGGGTGGTATTGCTGATATGCCTAAGATTCCTGATTTGATGTTCATCGTTGATCCTCACAAGGAACAATTGGCTGTGCAAGAAGCACACAAGTTGAACATTCCTATCGTGGCTATGGTCGATACTAACGCTGATCCAGATCAAATTGACGTTAAGATTCCATCAAACGATGATGCAATCCGTGCCGTACGTTTGATTACTTCAAAGATGGCAGATGCTATTATTGAAGGTAACCAAGGTGAAGATGCAGTTGAAGAAGCTGATTTTGCAGCTGAAGGTGACAAGCCTGCTTCAATCGAAGAATTGACTGATCTTGTTGAAGGTAAGAAGAACTAATTATCTTTTGACAAATAGCAAAAAAGCTTATTCCAATTTACGGAA
>NZ_GG697128.1:319718-349315 GCF_000160575.1 Weissella paramesenteroides ATCC 33313 | reverse complement strand
GAATAAGCTTTTTTTGCGCTCTACGCAAAACTCATGTAAAATGATTACTAGATATCTAATATGTGTATAGAAAATCGTTATATTTTCGTGTATACTAGTTGAGATAAGATTTAGCATATACAAGGAGACCATAAAATGGCTATTACTGCTTCACAAGTTAAAGAGTTACGTGAAAAGACTGGCGTTGGAATGATGGATGCCAAGAAGGCATTGGTTCAAACTGATGGTGATATGGACAAGGCAATTGATGCTTTGCGTGAAAAGGGAATGGCAAAGGCTGCTAAGAAGGCCGGCGCTGTTGCTGCTGAAGGAATGACTTATGTTGTTTCAAAGGACAACAAAGCTGCTATCATCGAATTGAACTCTCAAACTGACTTCGTTGCTGGCAATGCAGAATTTAACGAATTGTTACATGCTGTTGCCAACGCAATTGTTGAATATGCACCAGCAAATGTTGAAGATGCTTTGGCACTAAAAGTTTCTGAAGATCAAACATTAAATGACATGATTATTCACACGACACAAATCACTGGTGAGAAGATTACACTACGTCGTTTTGCAGTTGTTGAAAAAGCAGAAGGTCAAGTATTTGGTACTTACTCACATATGGGTGGTCGTATTTCATCACTTGTATTGTTGGATGGTTCAGATGAACAAGTTGCAAAGGACGTTGCAATGCACGTTGCAGCAATTGCACCAAAGTACGTTTCAGCTGAAGAAGTGCCAGCAGAAGTTTTGGATCACGAGAAGGCCGTTCAAATGAAGTCAGAAGACTTAGCAGGTAAGCCTGATAACATCAAGGAAAAGATGGTTGAAGGACGTTTGCACAAGTTCTTGGCAGAAATTGCATTGGTTGACCAACCATTCGTAAAGGGTGACGGTAAAGAAACTGTTGCTAAGTATGTTGCAAGCAAGAACAGCAAGGTTGTTTCATTCGTTCGCTATGAAGTTGGTGAAGGAATCGAAAAGAAGGCAAATGACTTTGCTGCTGAAGTTGCAGCTCAAATGGGTGAATAGAGACCGAGGCGATTAAAATAATGGCAGATGTAAAGTACAAACGAATATTGTTAAAGCTCTCAGGTGAAGCTTTGTCCGGTGAGCGTGGGTATGGTATTGATCCAGAAACTGTTAACAATATCGCAGCGGAAATCAAAGAAGTTTATGAACTAGGTGTTGAAATTGCAATCGTTGTTGGTGGTGGTAACCTATGGCGTGGTGAAGCTGGTGCAAAGTTGGGAATGGAACGTGCACAGGCCGACTATGTTGGTATGTTAGGTACAACTATGAACGCATTGGCATTGCAAGACGCACTTGAATCACACGATGTTCCCACACGTGTACAAACTGCTATTGAAATGCGGCAAGTTGCTGAACCTTACGTTCGTCGAAAGGCAGTTCGTCACTTAGAAAAGGGACGTGTTGTGATTTTCGGTGCAGGTACTGGTTCACCATACTTTTCAACGGACACAACTGCAGCCTTACGTGCCGCCGAGATTAATGCTGAAGCTATTCTAATGGCTAAAAATGGCGTTGACGGTGTATACAGCGACGATCCTCGTAAAAACCCAGACGCAACGATGTTTGAAAAGCTAACGCATAAAGACATTATTGCTAAGGGGCTTAAAGTGATGGATTCAACTGCTTCAACACTATCAATGGATAACGATATTAATCTGGTGATTTTTAACATGAATACATCTGGCAATATTAAGCGTGTTGTCTTGGGTGAGAATATCGGAACAACCGTGGAGGTAGATTAGAATTATGGCTAATGCAATTATTGAATCAGCAAAAGAGCGTATGAGCAAGGCTGGTGATGCATTACGTCGTGAATTAGGTAATATCCGTGCGGGTGTTGCTAATCCATCAATTCTACGTAATATTACAGTAGAATACTATGGGGCAGAGACACCACTTAATCAATTAGCATCGGTAACTGTACCTGAGGCACGTGTATTGTTGATCACGCCCTTTGATAAGTCTGTTTTAAAAGGGATTGAGCAATCTATTTTTGCATCTGATTTGGGATTGACTCCAGCCAACGATGGGTCAGTTATTCGCTTGGTAATTCCAGCTTTGACTGAAGAAACTCGTAAAGATTTGGCTAAAGAAGTTAAGGCAGAATCAGAAAAAGCAAAGGTTGCTGTTCGAAATGTTCGTCGTGATGCGATGGATGATGCGAAGAAAGCATTAAAGAACAACGACTTATCAGAAGATGAAGCACACAATATTGAAGATGACATTCAAAAGGCAACGGATGCTGCTATTAAGAATGTTGACGAAATTGCGGCTGAAAAAGAAAAAGAATTGTTGACTATCTAGTTGATGGTTATTTTCTAAAAAGAATTGGGAACAAATCGTTCTCAATTCTTTTTTATATCTTAATAAATTTGTTACTTATTCATTGGTTTATTTGTGTATAATGCTTTATAGGTGGAATATACTACACAAAATAATGCCTGTTTCAGGAGTAGGAGTGTCAACAATTTTTATTTGCTGGCAAATAGGGAGGACAAATCATGGATGATGAGCAAAAGGTATCTCGCTCAGAACGTGGTAACAAAAAGGGTAAAAAGAAATCGCATAAGGTACGTAATACGATTTTGAGCCTTTTGTTACTGATCATATTAGCTGTGGCTGGTCTATTCGGTTACGCATATATGCAAACCAAAGGTGCCATTGATAAATCATATGTTGCGCCAAACATAAAGAAGGCACGTGATGTTTCAAGTGTTCTTAATGACGGCCGGCCAATTTCTATTTTGTTGTTGGGTACTGATACGGGAGAATTAAACCGTAACTACAAAGGTCGTACGGATTCAATCATGGTTTTGACGATCAATCCAAAAACAAATAAGACAACAATCATGTCAATACCACGTGATACATTGATTGCCATTGTCGGATATGAAAATACATTCCCACAAAAAATCAATGCGGCTTATTCATATGGTTCAGCGGCGACAACGATTAAGACAGTGCAAAAGTGGTTAAATATTCCAATTGATTACTATGCATTGGTCAACATGGGTGGTATGGAGAAGGTTGTTAATAAAATTGGTGGTGTCACAGTAACATCACCACTAACATTCAACTTTAACCCAGATACGGCACATTCTACGGGAAGTAATTTGTACAGCTTTACTGAAGGATCAAGTACGTATTCACACAATGGCAAGACTTACTCAAAAATGAATGGTAAAGCAGCCTTAGCATTTTCTCGTATGCGTTATAATGATCCGCAGGGAGATTATGGTCGTCAGACACGTCAACGACTAGTTTTGCAAGGTATTATTGAAGCTGCGAAGAATAATCCAACAAAACTATTGGACTCAGGATTCTTAGATTCAGTTTCATCCTCAACACAAACGGATTTGACCTATAATGATATGATTACAATTGCCCGTAAGTATGCGAAAGCAGCTGGACATATTTCAAATGATCATATTCAAGGTACAGGGTATAGCTTGTCATCAGGTTCAACCGAAGTTGTTTCAAGTGATGAACAACAACGTGCAACCAATGTCTTGCGCAAGTCATTGGGTCTAAAAGCTGCACAAACTGGACCACTTTATGGTGGCAATGTTTCAGTATCTGAAATGAGTTCAATCGGTGTACCAACAAATTAAATTGCGTTACATTGAGGCTTCTGACTTTTGGAACGCGTTTGTGCTATAAAAATTACAGGTTGGCATACTTCTCTATCCCAACTTCGTTTAAAGGACGTCAATCTACCGAATTCAAATAGGTAGATTGACGTCCTTTTCAGTCTATAATGACTAGCTATGACTATTTGTCTAGACCACCAAATGTTAGCATTGTTAACACAATTTATTACGTTCGCCGGGTATGTGCTTATACTGATGTTAAGTTATTTCAAGAAAGCGCAGGTGAGAAAAATGAATGGTGCAGATGTCGCATGGGTGTTAGTAAGTGCAGGATTGGTCTGGTTAATGGTGCCTGGATTGGCGTTATTTTATGGTGGTTTAGCAGAAACACGGACAACGGTTAATACATTGGCAATGGTTATGATTGCGATTGCAGTTGGTGGTGTCGTTTGGTTCACAGTTGGCTATTCATTAGCCTTTAGCGGTTCAGGACATATTATTGGTAACCTAGATGCAGCATTTCTTCATAATGTCTCTATGACAAAGAGTACACGAGGTTTAGGTATCTCAGATGGTCTATTTGCACTCTTTCAAGGAATGTTTCCAATGATTACTATGGCAATTATTGCGGGTTCAGTTGTTGGTCGTATGAATTTTAAGGCATTTATTTTGTTTTTAACTGCTTGGATGTTGCTAGTTTATGTCCCATTGGCACACATGATTTGGGGCGGCGGAATTTTAGCACAACATGGCGCCCTGGATTTTGCTGGTGGTGATGTTGTTCATATTTCATCAGGTGTGTCTGGTTTGGTCTTAGCTTTAATGATTGGTAAGCGGCGAGTGAACACTGATACGTCAGGAAACAATTTATTAGCAACAGTTATTGGTGGTGGCTTACTCTGGTTTGGTTGGTTTGGTTTCAATGCTGGTTCTGCTTTAGCAGCCGATGGAGTTGCAATTGTTGCTTTCACAAATACAAATATTGCGGCAGCTTTTGCTATGCTAACTTGGGTTATTCTTGATTTTATCTTGTTCAAGCGCGTACGTATTTCCGGAGCTATTTCTGGAGGTGTGGCAGGATTAGTTGTTATCACACCAGCTGCTGGATTCGTGCAACCAGCTAGTGCGATGATCATGGGAATTATTGTTGCTATTGGTGCTTATTTTGCAACAACTGTGATTAAGTATCGATTGGGATATGATGACACACTAGATGCTTTTGGATTGCATGGTGTTGGTGGTGTCATTGGTGGTATTTTGACCGGTGTCTTTGCTTCAAAGCCATTGGCTGGGACATCAGTTAGTTGGCAATTAATGGGTACCCAACTTGGGGCAATCTTGGTAACAATTGTTCTAGTTGTTGTCTTAACATTTATTATTGCGAAAGTTGTTAACTTGATTACACCATTACGAGTTGATGAAGCTGTTGAAGAAGACGGTCTAGACTATGACCTTCACGGCGAAGTCAATGCATAATTTATTGACTTTTTAAGGTAAATAGTTTAGTATTAGTCCACAGGTTAATATTACAGTAATGTAAAGATTATCTTTACATGAATTAAATGAAAAAGGGAGGTAATTTTATGTTCGGAATGAATATGTTGAACAAGAAAGTTGATCGCGCTGTTCGTGCATATAAGAACATGGATATTCAGCGCCACCCTAAGGCTTGTGGACATCACAAGGCTCACTAATTTGGCGATGATTATTAAAAAATAAAATTATTTTTTACTGACTGGAACATATAATAATGTTTCAGTCTTTTTTTATGATAATTTCGCACATTAATAAAATCTATACCAATTTAGACCAAATAGATAGTTAAACGTTATAAATTCATTGACTGATACAAATTAACGCGTGATAATGGTCATTGTACTTAAAATAAAAAACAAAAAAATACTATACCATTAGTGGAAACGTTGTATTAGTTGTATAAGGAGAAAAATATGTTCTGTGGAATTGTTGGATTTACTGGAAATAATTACCAATCAGCACCTATTCTATTAAAAGGATTACAAAAGTTAGAATATCGTGGTTATGATTCTGCTGGCTTATATGTAGCAGATGAGGCCAATGGCACAGATCAACTAGTTAAGGAAAACGGCCGTGTTTCAGAACTAGTAAAACTGGTTTCAGAGAAAAATGTCAAGGGAACTGCCGGTATTGCACATACTCGTTGGGCAACCCATGGTGTGCCTTCTGTAGCAAATGCGCATCCCCATGTTTCTGCGGATGGTCGTTTTTACTTAGTTCATAACGGTGTGATTGAAAATTATGCAGAATTGAAGCAAAATTATTTATCAGACGTTCAGTTTGCATCAAATACTGATACAGAAGTTGCTGTACAAATGATTGATAAGTTTGTGAAGGAAGGCGAAACAACTGTTAACGCACTTAAGAAGTTAATTGCATTGATGGATCGTAATTCAGCCTATGGTTTCTTGCTAATGGATCGTGAAGAACCTGAACGCATGTATGTTGCTAAGCAAAAGTCACCTTTGTTGATTGGTATCGGTTCAGATTTTAATGTCGTTACATCTGATGCCGTTGCTATGCTGGATCAGACACATGATTTTATTGAATTACATGATGGTGAAATTGCCATCGTTGATCCAGACAATGTGCAATTATTCGCTGCTAATGGCGATGCAATTTCTCGTGAGGCTTTCCATCTAGATATTGATGCAACTGAAACAGATAAGGGTGCCTATCCATTTTATATGTTAAAAGAAATCGATGAACAACCTGTTGTGATTCGACAATTAATTTCACGTTACTTACCTAAGGATGGTCAGCCACAAATTGGTGAAGGAATTGTGAAGGATATGTTAGCAGCGGATCGTATCTACATCGTTGCTGCTGGAACTTCATATCATGCAGGACTAGTTGGGGCACGGCTCTTTGAACGTTGGGCTGGTATACCGACAGAAGTTCATGTGTCATCAGAATTTGCTTATGAGCAGCCATTATTATCAGAAAAGCCATTCTTTATTTTCCTATCACAGTCTGGTGAGACGGCAGATTCACGTGAGGTTTTGCAAAATATCAATGCCCAAGGTTTCAAGTCATTGACATTGACTAATGTTGAAAAATCAACACTATGGCGTGAGGCAACTTACGCTTTGCCACTACTCGCTGGTCCAGAAATTGCTGTGGCATCAACGAAAGCATATGTTGCACAAGTGACTTTGCAGGCTATTTTGGCATATGCTTTGGCAGACCGTGAAGCGTTAAATCTAGATTTAGAACAAGAATTATCAAAGATTGCCATTGCTATTCAGGGAATTATCGATGATAAAGAGCAGCTGCAAGAAGTTGCAGAGGAAATGCTTGTACCAGCACACCATGCATTTTACATTGGGCGTGGTGTAGATTCAGCAGTCGTATTGGAAGCTGCCTTGAAGTTAAAGGAAATTTCATATGTTCAGACTGAAGGATTTGCTGCTGGTGAATTAAAGCACGGTACATTAGCCTTAATTGAAGAAGATACACCAGTTATTGCCGTAATGACCCAACCACGTTTAGCTGGACTAGTTCGTGGTAATTTGGCTGAAACACAAGCTCGTGGTGCGAAAACTTATACGATTGTGACACAAGCTATTGCCAAACCTGAGGATGATTTTGTACTACCAGATATTAATGAATTGTTGACACCGTTGGTTAGTGTCGTACCAGCGCAATTGTTGGCTTATTACACATCACTTGGTCGTGGATTAGATGTTGATCATCCACGTAATTTGGCTAAGTCTGTTACTGTTCAGTAAAAAAGTAATCTGAAATGTTTAACGTTGATTTGTTTCGGCAAATCAACGTTTTTTATTAGCAGATGACGTGTACAATAGAGAGTAGGAAAAAAGGTAATTTGGAGGACTAACGATGTATAAAAACTTAGTCACACATAATGGAAAGTTTCACGCAGATGATGTCTTTGCGAGTGTTATTATGACACAGCTTTTCCCAGAATTGACAATCATTAGAACACGTGATGAAATCGTTACTGATGATCATCAGAATTTGGTTTATGATGTTGGTGGTGGTGAATTTGATCATCATGGCATTGATGATACTCGTCAGCATCAAAACGGGGTACCAATGGCTGCGTTTGGGTTAATTTGGCAAACTTTTGGTCAACAATATATTGAAAAATTAGTTCCTGACTTATCAGAAGAAATTATTAAGGCGGTTCATCGTCATGTTGATAGTAGCTTCGTTATTGGTATCGATGCATTGGATAATGGTGTTTCCGAATACCAAAGTGAAGTCTTCACAGTACCAGATGTGATTAATGACTTCTATGAAGAAGATGATGAAACAAATAGTTTTAATCATGCAGTGGCTTGTGCGACATTGATTTTGGAAAATCGGGTCAAAAAGACAGTAGCTAAGCAAATCGCACAACAGGCGATTATTGAACAAGCAACATTCGTATCTAATCAAATCTTATTATTACCAATTTCGGGACCTTGGAAAGATTATGCTGAGCAATTTGATCAATTAGTATTTGTTGTATTACCTAGAAAAGACGGTAATTGGATGATACAAGGTGTTCCAGTAACCCATGGCAGTTTTGAAGTTAAGCATGCGATTCCACAAGTAAAAGAAGATGGTATCGTATTTATACATCGTACTGGTTTCATGGCAGTCGTAGATACACAAGAACATGCATTGCAATTAGCCCAGCAAGTACTCGATGGACGGGAAAACTAAAAATAAATGAATGCTCATTCATTTATGAGTCGTGCATTCTATGGTGTACACGATTCATAAAAAGATTAAGGTGTCTGGTATACTGAGTAGTAGTAGAAAAAAGGAGGCCCAACATGAAAATAAATAAAATGCCATTGGAGTTTATTGAGGCATTGCCGATTTTAGAAACGATAGAAAATGCGGGTTATGAGGCGTATTTTGTTGGTGGATCGGTTCGTGATACATTGCTCAGTAAACCAATCCATGACGTTGATATTGCGACCTCGGCTTATCCTGAAGAAATTAAGAAAATATTTAATCGTACGGTAGATACCGGTATCGAACATGGGACGGTTATGATTCTGGATCATGGCACTGGTTATGAGACAACCACATTTCGAACAGAATCAACCTACACAGATTTTCGTCGCCCAGATGAGGTGAAATTTGTTAGATCCTTAGATGAAGACTTAAAGCGACGTGATTTTACGGTTAATGCACTGGCTTTAACAAAAGATGGTGAGGTCATTGACTTATTTGGTGGTGTCCAGGATATGTCAGCTAAAGTATTACGAGCTGTTGGCCGACCTGAGGAACGTTTTCACGAAGATGCATTACGCATGATGAGAGCAGTGCGTTTTGCTGCCCAATTAGACTTTAAAATCGATCCTGATACGCAAAAGGCGATTGCAGAAAACGCACCATTGCTAGCAAACATTGCTGTGGAACGGATCAATGTTGAATTTAGTAAACTCATGCAGGGAACTTCAGCTAGCTATGGTTTAGTTGAAATGATTAAGAGTGGCTTGAACAGATTTATGCCGGGGTTATCAAGCACAGATCAGGACCTAGCTGCCTATGCTGAATTATTACAAATTGCGCAGCCTGCTGATGATAGCCAAGCTTGGTCATTACTATCTTTCGAGCTGGGATTAAATCCACAGGATACGAGTAAATTCTTAAAGCTATGGAAGCAACCAAATGAAATGATTCAGACGGCAAAGTCAGTCATTACACTGATGAATAAACTGCGTCTTGGTGATGTTAACGATTGGGATCTTTATCAAACACAGGATGCCATTACGACAGCTTTAGCTACTGTCAAAATAAGTGAAATTAGCGCTAATGTTGACAATTTGTCAATGCGTTATCAAGCATTACCTATTAAACATAAACAAGAATTGGCCATCAATGGTGGTGAACTAGTGAAAAGTTTGCATCTTGCACCTGGACCATTATTTGGGAAAATATTAGCTGACTTAGAGCATCGGGTTGTAACTGGTGGGCTAGAGAATGAGCGAGCGGCTTTATTGCACGCTGCTGCTGAGATTGTAGAGAAAGAGAAGAAATAATATAAAATGAAGCAATTAAGGGCAACAGATCTACATAGTGTCTATGGTGAAAAAACACTGTTAGACAAAGTGTCATTTTTGATTGAGACAGGTGACCGTGTGGGAATCGTTGGTGTTAATGGTACAGGTAAGACAACGTTATTAAATGCTGTTTCAAAAGTTGTGCCTGCTGATAGTGGTCAAATTGAAACACCAAATGACTACACGATTGGCTATTTACAGCAAGAACCACCACTAGATGAAAATAAAAAAGTGATGGATGCCATTTTTAGTGGTGCCCAACCAGTCTTTCAGTTAATTCGTGATTATCAAGCGGCACTAGCTGAATATTCCGAAAATCCAGCTGATGAAAAGCGACTTTCTCGTTACACTAGACTAGAACAACAAATGACGCAACAAGATGCCTGGTTAGCTGAGTCTGAAGTTAAAAATATTCTGACACAATTACACCTACCAAACTTGGACTTACAAATATCTGCACTATCTGGTGGTCAACGTAAGCGTGTCGGTCTTGCTCAAGTGCTTATTCAGGCACCAGATCTATTATTATTAGATGAGCCCACGAACCACCTTGATTTTGATTCAATTGCGTGGTTGGAGAAGTATCTAGCTAATTATTCCGGTGCCGTCATGACAGTGACTCATGATCGGTATTTCTTAGATAGTGTCACCAATCGTATTTTTGAGTTATCATTTGGGAAACTCTATGAATATCATGGTAACTATGAGAAATATGTTACTGCCAAGGCTGAACGAGTTAGTGCTGAAGCTGTTGCAGAACACAAATCAGCACAGTTATACAAAAAAGAATTGGCTTGGATGCATGCGGGTGCGAAAGCCCGTTCTACCAAACAAAAAGCTCGTGAAAATGCCTTTGCAGAATTAGCGGCACAACAGGGAACTCGTCAGGTTGAAGGTGAAGTTGCAGTCAATCTTGGACAAACGCGTTTAGGTAAAAAAGTTATCAATATTGACCATGCAAATTTGGCATTTGATCAATTAACGATTTTAAAAGATTTTAGTGAGTTGGTGCAAGGTAATGAACGGATTGGTATCACCGGACCAAATGGTTCTGGAAAATCAACCCTTTTAAATGCGATTGCAGGGCAACAGCCACTAGATAGTGGTGTGATTGAAATTGGTGAAACCGTTAAAATGGCGTATTATACGCAAATTACCGAACCAATACCAGAAGATAAGCGAGTGCTTGCCTATTTAAGTGAAGTTGCTGAAGAGGTTACGGATTCGGATGGTAATCACATTTCGGCTGCTGAATTATTGGAGCAATTCTTATTCCCACCATTCATGCATGGTACGTTAATTCGACAGCTTTCTGGTGGTGAAAAGCGCCGGCTGTATTTACTGAAATTATTAATTCAACAACCGAATGTATTACTACTAGACGAGCCAACGAATGACTTAGATATTGGTACCTTGACCGTTCTTGAAGATTATCTACGATCATTTGCAGGTACGGTGATAACTGTTTCTCATGATCGGTATTTCTTAGATAAGGTAGCTAACAAACTGTGGATATTTAAAGGACAGGGTGCAATCATACGCTACAATGGTAGTTTCAGTGATTATTTGGACACGTATGGTGCACCAACTCTTGATGTAAAGGCCACTAAACCAGTTGCTGAAGTAGACGAAAAGGTCAATAAAAAACCAGTTCCTAAAAAGAAAAAGCTGACTTGGAATGAGAAACAAGAATGGGCAACTATCGAAGATGATATTGCCAATTTAGAAAGTAAAATTAGCGCTATTGAAGAAGAAATGAATATAAGTGGTGATGATTTTACAAAATTAGCGGATTTGCAAAAAGAATTAGAGCAAACAAATGACGCATTAGAAGCAAAGATGATACGATGGGAAGAATTATCTGAACTTGTAGAAGGTGGTGCATAAGATGGCTGAGAAAAACTTAATTTGGGCACAAACACTGGATGGTACGATTGCTATTGATGGACATATTCCTTGGCATCAAAAGGCTGATTTACAATTTTTTAAACAATCCACTATTCATGAGGCAGCACTAATGGGACGCCATACAATGGCTAGTTTTCATGGTCGTCCATTGCCTGAACGCTTAAATTTAGTACTGACAAGAAATCATGATTTGGAAGTTCCAGAGGGCTTTCAAAAAGTTTATAGTGTTGCTGAAGCCGAAAAGGTCGCTGATAATGCTAACTTGAAGTTGCAAGTTATTGGTGGTAAACCAATCTATGAAAGTTTCATGGATACAGCAGATACATTATATGTGACCTATTTACAGACAGATTTTTCTGGGGATGTTAAAATGGCACCAGTTGATTTGACTGTCTGGCAAGGTGAAGTGATTGATCAAGGACCTGCCGATGCAGATAATGATTACGATTGGCGATTAGTGAAATACACAAGACAATAGATTTCTGTGAATTAATTAACATGTGACAAATTGGTTGCTGAGGCGTAAAATGATGGAGTAAAACATTTTGGCGATATGCTAAGAGGTGTCAATATGAAGTATGTTGTAGCGTTTGTTTGGACATTTGTTTTGGGAGAAGTACTTGGTTACATTGGTAGTGCGCTTGAGAGTGCAACTTACAATGCAACTATGACTTCTTTGTTCTCTGTGGTTATCGGTATGATTGGAACAATTGCTTATGTTGCAATTTCAAAATCAGCTGCGCCTCACGTAGAAAAATAATGACCATTAACAAGCTAAGTATAAGGAGATCACCATCATAGGTGGTCTTTTTTATTTGCAATGGCTATAATTAAATTAAGTTAAAATAAATATTCATCAATTGGATTCTTTGAAAGAAGGAGGCTATTATGGTACCACTTCAAACCATGACAGCATTTAGTTTGTTGCGGAGCCCGATGACTCCTCAGCAATTGATAAAGGCTGTACAAGATAAGGGTTATCAGGCCGTTGCGTTGACGGATTACAACGTTTTATACGGGATGTATGATTTTTACCAAGCAGCCCAGGCAGCTGACATACAGCCCATTTTAGGATTGACAGCTGAATTGATTGGTTTGCAATCTTCACAATCTTATCCGGTAATTTTTCTGGTTGAAAATCAGGTTGGGTATCACAACTTATTGCAAATCAGTAGTGCCATTAATACCCAAAATGAGAAAATGACGCTCGACGATTTAAAATCGTATTTATCAGGTTTATATATTATCTTACCCAGTATCGGTGAACTAGCAGTTTTGTTAGGAACTGAACCTGAACGAGCAATGACATTGGTTAAAACAGTCACCGCATTAGCTGATGCTACTCATGTCTTTTTGGGAGTTTCGTTGGATATGCGTGAGGCTATGTTGCAATCGATCAAAGAGCTTGCACAAAATACTGGCACACGTATCATTGCGAATGAAAATGTCTTATATCCTAACGCATCTGATCAGTTTTCAGCGCAAGTTATTCAGAAACTAGGCCAAGGTGAGATTATATCTAATGTTGGTTTGGCACAAAAGCAAGCCGCAACAGCATATTTGAAAGAAAGTACCGATTGGGCAAATGAATATAATAGCCGCGGTTTATCAGATGCTGTCGAGAATACAGATTGGATTGCAGCACATAGTTATGTGGTGTTAGAGCAGTCATCAGTGACCGTGCCAAAATATGAAACACCGCAGGGACAATCTTCCTCGGATTACCTTGCAGAGTTAGCGACAACCGGGTTGACCAATCGTTTGCATGATATGGCTGTTGATGCTACACCGTATAAAGCACGTTTAAAAGAAGAATTACGTATCATTAATGAACTAGGTTTTGCCGATTATTTCTTAATTGTTTGGGATGTTTTGAATTATGCGCACAAAAAATCAATTCGAACTGGGCCAGGACGTGGATCAGCAGCTGGCTCGTTAGTTGCCTATGTTTTGTGGATCACGGATGTTGACCCTATTGCTTATGATTTACTTTTTGAACGTTTTTTGAATCCAGAACGTCACCAAATGCCGGATATCGATATTGACATCCCCGACAATCGCCGTGAAGAAATTTTGGATTATCTACATGAGCATTATGGGCATGAGCGAGTTGCTCAAATTATTACCTTTTCAACGATGGCCCAGCGCGCAGTTATTCGAGATGTTGCCAGAGTTTTTGGTTTGAATCCAACACAAATCGATAATTTATCGAAATCAATGCCTCGTGGGACTGCCAGTTTACAAGCTTCATATGAGTCGTCTTTGCCATTTCGTAATGCGTTATTAGACTTACCTGTTGATGGACAACTGTTATATCAGACAGCATTGAAGTTAGAGGGATTGCCACGCAATGCATCATTACATGCAGCAGGGGTCGTCTTATCCGCCGAACCATTGGCAAATTATATGCCAGTTCAACTAGGGGACGACGGGCGTTTAGTCACACAACTCCCCAAGGGTCCCGTAGAAGCATTAGGACTGTTAAAAATGGACTTTTTGGCTTTATCTAACTTAAACATCTTAGATATTGCTATTCGTGAAATTCAAAAAATACCTGATCATGAGTCATTTAGTATCGCAAGTGTATCATTGGATGATCAAGCGACGTTAAGGCTGTTTCAAAATGGTCTGACGAATGGTGTTTTTCAATTTGAATCAGGGGGGATGAAAAATATTTTGCGTCAATTACGTCCTGATAGTTTTGAAGATATTGTGGCAGCAAATGCTCTCTTCAGACCAGGACCCATGCAGAATATTCCTCATTTCGTTGCCCGTAAGCATCAAGAAGAAAAACAAGATGTACCAGATGCAAGTATGGCTGAAATTTTAGCGCCGACATATGGCATTATCGTGTATCAAGAGCAAGTTATGCGAGTTGCCGAACGCTTTGCAGGTTTTTCATTGGGTGAGGCCGATTTGTTGCGTCGAGCAATGTCAAAAAAAGACCATGATAAAATTGCGGCTATGCAATCAAAATTTATTGATGGTGCAGTTGGCCGACATCATGACCAGCAAGTTGCCGAACAGGTATTCAGCTATATTGAAACGTTCGCTCAATATGGTTTTAATCGATCACATGCCGTTGCTTACTCGAAACTAGCTTTCCAACTGGCATATATTAAGGCACATTATCCAGCCGCTTTTTATAAGGCGGTATTAAATGATTCAATTGCTGATCATAAAAAAGTTGGTATTTACATCGCCGAGGCAAAATTAAGCCATGTGACTATTTTGCGCCCTAGTCTTAATCATTCGTGGCAGGGATACAGTATGAATAAACAAGGCGAGCTTCAAATGGGACTAGCATCAATTAGCGGCTTACGACGTGATTTTCGTGAAGCGCTGATTCAAGAACGGCAAGAAGGTGGACAATATCGTGATTTAACGAACTTCATTGGTCGTCTACCTAGCAAGTATCGCAAAGTCTCACAGTTAGAGCCGTTAATTTATGCGGGTGCTTTGGATGAATTTGGATTTAATCGTAAAACGTTGTTAGGGTCAATGCAGGGGTACATTGATGCAGTTGGGTTGGCTGGTGAATCGATTTCATTATTTGAGTCGCTAACACCAAAAATGCATGAAGTTGCTGAGTTTCCACTCAATGAAAAGTTGGGTTATGAACATGAATATTTAGGTGTTTATCTAAGTGGTCATCCAATTGAACCTTATTTGGCTGCGATACCAGAGAACAGACGGACTGACATTGCTAACTTAGCAGTAGGTATGACATCGGTAACGGTCGTTATTTATGTCCAAAATGTTAAAAAAATCCGTACTAAAAAAGGTGATCCAATGGCTTTTGTAGACGGTATTGATTTAACTGGGACCTTATCGATTACTATTTTTCCAACGGTTTTCAAAAAAATCGAGCCATTATTGGTAAATGAAAAAGTGCTATTAATTACTGGAAAAATTGAACAACAACGTGGTCGTGATACTTTACAGATGATTGCAAATCAAGTAATTAATGGTGATGAATTATTGGCAGAATCATCTGTTTCTGAAAAAGCAGCAGCATCGACTGGACAATGGTACTTAAGAATTATGGCATCAGCTGAAGATGCTGGTATCATGCCAGCATTGCAGAATATTTTGCGACAACACCATGGTGCTAATCCGGTATTGATTGTATTTGAAAGAGATCATCGTAAAATTGCCTTGAATGAAACGTATTGGTTAACCGCTGATGATGAAACCGGTGAGGCAATTCGGTCAATTTTGGGCGAAAACAATGTCGTATTCAAATCAATTCAATAATTTTTTTAGAGAATTATTAAAATTAAAAGCAAAATACAATACAAACAGCTATAAAATGCGTTAGAATAAATTAACTATTCAGAGTGATAGGTGAAAGATACGATGCTGCGGGTATGAATCCCAATCGGCGTGAATCTAAAAATAGAGGATGTTTTTTATGGCAGAGGCAAAAAATTTGACAGCACAAGACGTGCATGATTTAGTTGCAGACTATATGAACGATGAGCATGTCAAGAAGGTTGATAAAGCTTACCAGTTTGCATACCATTTGCATCAAGAGCAGAAGCGTAAATCCGGGGAACCGTATATCATTCATCCAATTCAGGTGGCAGGAATATTAGCTGAATTGCATATGGATCCTGATACGGTTGTTGCAGGATATTTGCACGATGTGGTTGAAGATACGACGGCGACATTAGCTGACGTAGAACAAGCTTTTGGACACGACGTTGCCATCATTGTTGATGGCGTTTCAAAGTTGTCACGAATCAAATATAAGTCTTCGCGAGAACAATTAGCTGAAAACCATCGTAAATTGTTACTCGCAATGTCACATGATATTCGAGTTATTATTGTTAAATTAGCTGACCGTCTACATAACATGCGGACGTTGTCTGCGTTACGAGAAGAAAAACAGAAACGAATTGCTTCTGAGACACTTGAAATTTATGCACCTTTGGCTGATCGGCTTGGAATCATGACGATCAAGTGGGAATTAGAGGATATGGCGTTACGCTATCTTAACTTTGAAGCGTATCACGATATTGCAAAGTCCATGAACTTACGACGTCAGGAACGACTGGAGATTGTTGATCAAGCCGTTAGTGAAATCGAGCATGCAATTACAGATTTGCATTTAGACCACACTGAGGTTTATGGACGACCAAAGCATATTTATTCAATTTACCGGAAGATGGTTGATAAAAATAAGCGCTTTGAAGAAATTTATGACCTATTAGCCATTCGTGTGTTAGTTGACACCATTCCCGAAACATATGCAGTTTTGGGAGCAATTCATGCACGTTGGACACCAATGCCTGGCAGATTTAAAGACTATATTGCTTTACCAAAGGCAAATGGGTATCAGTCATTACATACTTCTGTCATTGGACCAGGGGGACGCCCACTAGAAGTTCAAATTCGTACGTATCAAATGCATGAAATTGCCGAATTTGGTATTGCTGCCCACTGGGCATACAAGGAAGGTAATTTTGCTGGTGCCGATGTTCAGAATGCTGATCAGCAAAAGTTAAATGTGATTCAAGGAATTTTAGAATTACAAGCAGATGCGCAAGATGCTGATGACTTTATGGAGTCAGTTAAAGGTGATTTATTTACTGATCGCATTTTCGTCTTTACACCAAAAGGCGATGTGATCGAAATGCCCAAGGATGCTGGTCCACTAGATATGGCGTACACGATTCATACGAATGTTGGAAATCATACCGTTGGTGCTAAGGTCAATGATCGGATGGTACCGTTGGATTTTCCAATCAAAACGGGTGACATTGTTGAAATTTTAACATCGCCAAACGCCCAACCTAATCGGGATTGGTTAACGATGGTGTCTACACGTCGGGCGCGTAATAAAATTAGACAGTATTTCCGTAAGCAGGACAAAGCTGATAACATCGAAGCCGGTAGAAAAATGGTGGCTGACTGGTTAGAAGATGAAGGTTACGATGTTGAAGAACTGATGCAACCTGAAAATGAGGAACATGCAGCTGAAAAAATGCATTTCTTAGCAGTTGATGATATGTACGCCTCACTTGGATTCGGAGATATTAAACCACAAGGTGTCGCTAACCGTTTTTCAGAAGAGAAACGTGCTGAGATTGAAACTGCCCGTCAAGAAGCTGAGCAAAAAGCAATCTTAGAACATCATCAAACAATCGAAAAAGAAACGAAATCTGCAAAAAATCATGCACATCGTGAAGATCGAATCGTGATTCAAGGTGTCGATAATATGCTGGTTCGCTTGGGACATTGTTGTACACCTGTACCTGGGGATGAAGTTATTGGTTATGTCACCAAGGGGCGTGGTGTATCAGTACATCGTTTGGGATGTCCTAACCTCAAGGCCGCTGAAGTGGAAGGTAATCGATTGGTTGATGTGGCTTGGGAAAACCCAGCAGGCAATAGCAAAACAGAATATGATGCTGATTTACAGGTCTCAGCAACCAATCGCAACCGTTTATTGAATGATGTTATTCGGATGGTCAATAATACAACTCGCTCATTAAATTCGGTCAATGGGCGCGTCGATCATAACAATGATGTGCGTATTTCAATTAGTATCGGTGTAAAAAACTTAGAGCAACTCGAATCAATCATGGTCAATATCCGAGATGTTAAAGATGTTTATGAAGTAAAGCGAGCATTCAAATAATGAGAATAGTTCTACAAAGAGTCAAATCAGCTAGTGTATCAATTGATGAAACGGTCGTTGGCAAAATTGGTGTTGGTTATGTATTACTGGTTGGCATTGCCGATAATGATACGGAAGCTGAATTAGATTATTTAGTGAGAAAAATAACAAAATTAAGGGTATTTGAAGATTTAGTTGGTAAGATGAACTTGGCTATTGAGGATGTTGGTGGACAAATCTTATCAATTTCACAATTTACGTTATATGCTGACACTAAAAAAGGTAATCGTCCCAGTTTTACGAAAGCAGGCGCACCTGATTTTGCTGACAAGATGTATCAGTTGTTTAATAAAAAGTTGCGGGATACAGGCTTAACTGTCGAAACTGGTGAATTTGGTGCAAATATGCAAGTTCAACTAATAAATGATGGTCCAGTCACAATAATCTTTGATACCGAAAATAAGTAAAATATGTGAATTTAGATAGAAAGTACTAGCCAAAACGTATAAAAGCGTGTAGTATTTGATTTATATTTAAGGTACATGTAAAGTGTGCCATGATATAATATTTGTATAGAAAGTAATTATTGTGAAGGGAGTAACATTATGGCAGAAAAGTTAATTCAATTGCGTGTCGAGGACAATGTTAAAGACAAAGCAGATGAAATTTTTAAGTCACAAGGTTTAACCACGCAGACTGCGATCAAAATCTTCTTGACACAGGTTGCAAATACTGGTGAATCACCATTCAGCAACTTGTTTTCACGCAATTTATCAAAGTAAATAAAATTTCGGTTGGGCGTATGCTTCAAGTTCCTGGGTGGGTAACCAGTTAGGATTGAAGTGTACGGTTTTTTTTGGAGGTTTATATGGGAATTTTGGGACAATTAATCATTTTAATTGTTGTGACTTTTATTATGGGGCGCATCGGGCAAAAACTTGGATTTGCAGAAGTTGTTGGTCAGCTGATTGCGGGTATAATCATCGGGCCAGCACTTTTACACTGGGTAACGACAGGAGAAACAGTCAGCTTTTTGTCAGAATTGGGTGTCCTGCTACTAATGTTTACAGCGGGGTTAGAGACAGATATTGGTCAATTGAAACGCAATTTAAATGGGGCAACTTTAACCGCTATTATGGGCGTGGTGATTCCGTTAATATTGTTCACAGTAGTCTCTTTAGTATTAGGTTATCAGTTTAATATTTCTATTTTTTGGGGGATTGTATTTGCTGCGACATCAATTTCAATCACCATTAGTGTTCTAGGAGAATCTGGACAACTGGGCTCACAAGTTGGTGCAGTCGTTCTAGGAGCGGCCGTTTTGGATGATATGTTAGCCTTGCTATTGGTTGGGGCATATGTTTTAGTATTTGGTGGACAAGGTCTGAGTTTATCAACATTATTACCAATTGTGGTGTTTATTTTAGGGTTAGTGGCTGATCGATTACCAAATTCAGGAAAAATCTTAAAGTTTGCCAACTTATTAGGTACTTGGACACTATTTCCAATCTTCTTTGGATCAATTGGATTACATATTTCTTTGAATGGACTACAAAAAACGTGGCCTTTGATTATTGTTTTAACCGTGTTGGCGGTAGCAACAAAATATTATGGTGCGCAATGGGGAGCCAGGCTTGCCAAGTTAGATAAACCAGCCGCACGGGCAGTCGGGGCAGGTATGGTTTCAAGAGGTGAAATGGCGCTCGTCGTTGCTCAAATTGGGTTAAGTGCTGATTTGATCGCTAAAAATATTTTTGGTGATATGGTCTTTGTGATTATTATCTCAACAATCATTGCGCCGCTACTATTGCGGCCGCTGCTTAAAAGAATTTAGCAAAAAGGAGAGCGAGACAAAAGTTGTCTTGAAGCCGATGTGATACGTGATTTGCGTCATTTTTGGCCGTAGCAAAGCGAAGGACAGGAATGGCATAAATTGCGTTACATTGAGACTTCAGACTTTTGGAACGCATTTATGCTATAAAAATTTAATGCTGATAATTAATACATTTTTAGCAAAAAGAAGTTGGAACAAATTTTTTTGTTCCAACTTCTTTTGTTTTTTCATTTATTACAATGGCTCAATATCGTAGCGTTTTGTACGTAATTCACGCTTCTGGGCTTTCGTTGGCTTATACAGGAATTCAAAATAAGCAGCACGCCAATCATCAAATGATGAGGCTAATGTTGCGATTTCTTCAGGAATTTCTTGGCGCGGCACACGATCAAGATCAGGGTGCTCGGCAAAGTAACTATCTAACCAAGTTGAAATTTTTTCGTGACCAGCATTTTCAGCCTCAACGTTAAACCAGTTAGTTGGTTGAGGTTTAATCAAGGTATCATCAACATCAAATAACTCCATGGTACCGTGTACTTTAAATGGGCGGATTAGAGTGACTTCAGGATTAAATTTCCAAACAAAATTGCCAGGTGCAGTTTCTTCAACATCCTCTAATTGCACGACGGCACCAGCCATACTTGATGGTAAGCCACTTTGCTTAAGCGCATAAGAGGTTACAACTAAATCACCACGATGTTCTGTTCCAAACGGATAAACAACACCAATCTTGGCACCCACAAGAATGTCGATCAGTACTTGTGGTTCCATACCAATTGCTTTCATAAATGATTAACTCACTTTCAAATTATTACTAACTATTTTAGCAAAAAAATATTGTTTTTGGCGAGACAAACAAGAGAATCTGGTTTACATATATCATATCCAATGTATATCTGTTAAGATAATTAGATATAGTGAGCAAGATTACTGGCGCTATGATGCTGGTTATGAATAACCTTTACCAGTGCTGTGGCATCGGACTTATAGAACAATAGATGCAGCTGATGTAAAAGGATGGAGAAAAATGACACATAAACTTGGAGACGTGATTACAGCTAAAGTAACTGACGAAAATGATCGTTATTACTACGCACAAATTGACGGTGAAACATACGAGATTGACAAATCAGAATTAAAGAAGCCATTATCGATTGGTGGACTAGTTTCAGGATTTGCCTACGAAAATGAAAAACATCAATTACAAATAACGAAGAATCTACCAGAGGTTCGCCTTGGTCATTATGCCTGGGGAACAGTGACAGATATTCGTCGTGACTTAGGTGTCTTTGTTGATATTGGGTTACCTAATAAAGATGTGGTGGTTTCTTTAGATGAACTGCCAACTATTAAAGAATTATGGCCACAGCGTGGGGATAAGCTAATGATTACGCTACGCATTGATAAAAAAGATCGTCTGTGGGGCGAACTGGTTACCTCAGATATTCTGCAAGCAGTTAGAATTCCAGCGAAGCCAGATATGCATAACAAACAAGTCCAGGCAACGGCCTACCGCTTAAAGAAAGTCGGTACATTGGTCGTTACTTCGGACTATAACTTTGGCTTTATTCATCCTGATGAACGACAACGTGAGCCCCGTTTAGGAGAAGTTGTATCTGCACGAGTAATTGGTGTGCGCCCTGATGGCGTATTGAACTTATCATTGCGCCCACGAGCATATGAAGCTATTCCAGAAGATGCTCAGATGTTGTTAACGTTGTTAGAACGTTCAACAACCCATAGTTTACCGTTCACAGATAAATCAGATCCTAAAGCAATTAAGAAATATTTTGGTATGTCAAAATCACAATTTAAACGTGCTGTAGGTCGTTTGTATAAAGAACGTCGAATCACACAAAATGAGAACGGTCTTTTCTTAGTAGAAAGTGAAGGCGAATAGGATGAAAGTGCAGGTAGGACCATTTGAGGATGTTTTGGTTGACTACCTTCATTATCTAACTGTTGAGAGAGGCTTATCAGCTAATACCAAGCATTCTTACCAACAAGATCTTGTCCAATTTTTTCAATATTTGATAGCTGAGAAATATGATACGTTGACAGTGGTTGATCGTTTTACAATCATGGCATTTTTGGGACAGTTAGAACAAAAAGGCAAGTCACGTAATACAATTATTCGCATGGTATCGACTTTGCGAAAGTTTTTTGAATTTGTTCAAATGAATAATTTGATAACCAGTAACCCGATGGATCAAGTAGATTCACCCAAAAAGGCGCAGCATCTACCAGCAGTATTGACTTTAGAAGAAGTTGAAGCGTTGTTGCAGGTTCCTGATACAAACACGCCACTTGGGTTACGAAATCGAACAATACTTGAAGTCATGTATGCGACAGGTTTACGTGTCAGTGAGTTGGTCAATTTACGCTTAGATAATTTACATTTGGACTTAGGTCTCATTCAAACGATTGGTAAAGGGGACAAAGAGCGGATTGTGCCAATTGGTGATGTTGCAGTCAAGTGGTTAGAGAACTACTTAAATAATAGTCGCCCGTTGCTAGGTAAACAGCAAGATCCACACGTTATTTTTTTAAATGATCACGGTCATCAGTTAACACGACAAGGTGTTTGGAAATTAATTAAGCAATGGGTCAAGCAGGCTGGGATTACGAAAGATGTTTCGCCACACACTTTAAGACATTCATTCGCCACCCATATCCTCGAAAATGGGGCAGATTTGCGAATTGTTCAGGAATTATTGGGACATGCTGATATCTCAACAACGCAAATTTATACTCATATCTCAAACAAACGATTAACCGAGGTATATGAAAAGGCGCATCCTCGTGCTTAGTTTAGCTTGATTGGAGAAAAATATGTTAATTATCGTACGTAAAGATCAATCAAAAATTGTTATGGGGCTGCTGTCTTACAGTCCGAATTTACCAGATATTTTAGCTGTGCAACGTGAATATGATTGGTATCAGTCTGATGATAATCGGGATATTCTTCTATGGCGTGATGAAAATACACATCATTTTACCGTATTACTGGGGGTTGCACGTGTTTATAATTCCTTGGTGATTCGACGGATTGTTTTTAGTCCCGAAGTACAACCAAAACAAAAATTAAAACTTGGCCGTAAAATATATCAAGCGTTGCAATCTCAATATCCAGATCAAGTGATTATGGGTTCAATTGCCACACAAAAATTTGTAACGAAATGGCGAGATATGCAATGAGTGAAGAATTAACATATCATATAGAAGATTTTGATGGGCCATTGGATTTATTGCTCCATCTTATTCGGGTGAATGAGATGGATATTATGGATATTCCGATAGTTGAGATTACGGCACAATATCTGACATTTCTACATGCGGAACAAGAACGTAATTTAGATGTTGCTGGTGAATTTTTGGTCATGGCCGCAACGTTGATGTCAATAAAGGCCAATTACTTACTACCTAAAAATGATGTCTTTCAATATGATGAGGATTTAGCTGAATTTGTTACTGAAGAAGATCCTCGAGACACATTGATGGCACAATTAATTGAATATCAGCGCTATCAACAAGCTGCAGGTGATTTACGTGAACGAGAAGAAGAACGTCAATTACAGTTTTCTAGAGCACCGATGTCAATCCCAGACGATATAAAGGGCGCACCTCTGCCAGAAGGACTCGTATTGCGCGATCTTCAAAATGCATTTGATCGTTTGGTGAAAAAACGCTATCAAAAGCGGGTACAACCACGCTCATTGCAAGGTGATAACTGGTCAATTCAACAACAAATGACTAAAATTATGTCAAAGGTAGACACTGATCATGTTGTAACTTTTGACCAACTTTTTGCGGAAAATGCAGATAAGGATGAAATGGTCACAACATTTATGGCAATGTTAGAATTAGTGCGTCATCAGCACTTGACTATGACACAAAATAATTTATTTGACCGAATTGATGTTTCACGCGGTAAGGTACCCTACCAGCTGGAAAGTAGAGAGGATGAAGAGGCTGATGCAAAATAGCTTACAACAAATTGAAGGATTATTATTTGTTGCAGGAGATGAGGGTATCTCTTTGGCAGAACTGTCAGCAGCAACACAATTTTTAAAGCCAGCAGTTAATGGTCTACTAGACGAGTTGGCGATTAAGTATGCGCAAGATGAAAGTTGTGCTTTTGAAATTCTCAAAACAGATGATCGTTATCAATTAGTGACGAAGGCAAATTTATCAGAAACCATTCATCGTTTCTTTACAGCGCCACTAACAACAGCTCTATCACAAGCATCATTGGAAGTTCTAGCTATTATTGCTTATAAACAACCGGTTACACGTGTTGAGGTAGATGAAATTCGTGGTGTCCAATCACAATCGACCATCCAAAAATTAATTCTTCGTAATTTAGTAACGGGTAAGGGAAGATCGACTGAACCAGGACGACCAATTCTTTATGTGACAACCAACTATTTCCTAAATTATTTTGGGTTAACCAGTTTAGATGAGTTACCACCGTTGGTTACTGCTAAAGCACTAGAAGATTTACAAAATCAGCAAGATGTGACGATTCCGTTATTACCATCAGAAAAACAACAGTCTTCATTTGATGTCACAATTGCTGAATTAACAAAACAATCAGAAAGTAATGAGGAAAAATAATGGCAGAACGATTACAAAAAGTCATGGCTCAAGCAGGGGTTGCCTCGCGCCGGGCTTCTGAAAAAATGATTACTGAAGGGCAAGTCACGGTTAATGGTCAGGTAATTCGAGAGTTAGGAACGAAGGTTGAGCCCACTGATCACATTGAAGTAAATGGCACACCAATTGATTCAAAAGAGAAACTAGTTTACTTCCTATTGGATAAGCCACGCGGTGTTGTAACGACTAATTCTGATGACAAAGGGCGTCAAACGGTCATGGACATTGTTGATGAACCTGAACGGGTTTATCCCGTTGGACGTTTGGATTATGATACGACTGGTGCATTGCTATTAACCAATGATGGTGATTTAGCTAATAAGTTGATGCATCCTAAGTATCGCATTGATAAGGTCTATGTTGCCAAGGTCAAAGGTATTCCAACGAATGAGGAATTAGAAAAATTGCGTCATGGTGTGACTGTAAAGACTGTCCAAAATGGACGTCATTATACCTTTAATGCGGCACCAGCTCATGCAGAAATCTTATCAACTGATAAAAAGAAGCACACGGCAATCGTCAAATTAACTATTCATGAAGGTAAGTATCATCAAGTGAAAGAAATGTTAAAATCAGTTGGTCATGAGGTTATTAAGCTAACTCGTGAACGTTATGGGATGCTTGACTTGACTGGTTTGACACCTGGTGAATACCGCCCATTGCGTCATGAAGAGGTCCAAGCGCTCAAGTCTGGGCGTCAATTCCGCAAATCAGCTGGTCGTTGGTAAAATGGTGGCATGAATTTTTATTGACTTTTAATTAGCAGAAAGATATGATAATAACATAACTAAATATCTTCAGGGCAGGGTGTAATTCCCGACCGGCGGTAATTTCGTTTTTACGGAAAAGTCCGCGACCCACAGTTTTGTGGTTGATATGGTGAAAATCCATAACCGACAGTAAAGTCTGGTATGCAGAAGAAATTAATGAATTTGACTGATAGAGTCGGTCTTATTTGTGTCGCCCTGACATAAATAAGATCGACTTTTTAATTATCAGCGTGGAGGATTAGGTAGTCACATGAATAAAACACGTCATTTAACAATCATTGCTTTATTGTCAGCAATTTCGTTTGTCTTGATGGTTTTCCCGCAATTTCCAATCTTACCTGGCGCAAGCTTTTTAAAGATTGATTTTTCAATTGTTCCCGTATTAATGGGAACTTTACTATTAGGGTTAAAACAAGGTTATCTTATTTTAATTTTACGGTCGGTTTTGAAACTATTACTTAATAATGAAGGGCCTGGTGATTTAATTGGGCTACCAATGAATATCATTGGTATGGCTATTTTTATTACCATAATTATTCTAGTAATGCGTCGTACAAATGTGTCTAAAAAGCAGTTTATGTGGGGAACATTGCTTGGAACGCTTGGGTTAACATTGGTGATGGTTATTCTAAATTATGTTTATGCAGTGCCATTATATGCTTTGTTTGCAAATTTTGATATCCGAGCAACAATTGGCATGGGACACTACTTACTTTGGATGGTTGTGCCATTTAACTTAATTGAAGGCGTTATTCTTGGTACTGTATCAGGCGTTGTCTTCTATTCATTTCAGCGGGCATTAAGCAACATGCATTCACAATTAAATTAAAACACGCAGCTTGCACTTACCTCACTATTTTTTTAAACTAGACAATAGTACAGCACAAAGTGAGAGGTGGGCAATGTCGTGATAACTGATTTCCTGATTACCCTTTTTTCGCCGGTTCAACCACGGCGACATCGGGTAATTTTTGGTTTATTAAAGCGTCGTTTGACAGTATCAACAGAATATTGGGGATTACGTTATCAATTGTTACCCATTATTGGTTTATTGCCACAATTAGAAAAAAATGATTTTGATGAACAAATTGCACAGCTCATCAAACAGGGGTTGCTCATTGAACAGCAACCAAGTTCTGGACAATTATTGCTAACCGATAAGGGCGTTACTTTTCAACAGAATTATAGGCAATACCATTATCAGTTAAAATACATTCCTCTAATAATCCAACCACTAGCGAATGTCCGGCAGTTCCGGGAAGCATTTTGGTTGGCGAATCAAATCGTGTCGGAAGTGGCATATCACAACAAACACTACTATCCGTTACAAATTGATTTTAAAACGAAAAAATTAGTAAAAAATTGGTATGGGCAGACAGATAAAAAACACTTAATTGATGATTGGTTAACAGAATTAACCGACTTTTTAAAATTATTGGATCAACAAACTGCGGATCAATTAGTTGCGACATGGGTTGGACATCAAATACCTGGACGAAATAGTGACCAACTAGATTTACCGCAATCTTGGACGGCAACTGATTTTTATCTTTGGGAAATTGATTTATTTTCTTTTTGGAGCCAGCAATTATCACAGACTAATGCTAGCAGTGAATTAAAAAGGTTATGGGAATTAACACAGCAACAAGCCAACTTGTCACCCAGCGTGCAATTAACATGCCAGCAGGTGCATCGGGGGATGTCTATTGAAACCATTAGTAAGCAACGCCATTTGAAAATCGGCACGGTTAGGGAACACTTGCTGACAGCGGCAGTTTGGCTATCTAAAGCGGATTTTCCCTATGAATTGTTTTTAAGTGCTTCAACCATTCAATATCTAGAACAACATTTGACTGGCAATATTGATAATTGGCAATTTTCCGACATTAGAACGTCAGATAACCCAAATGAGTTTTTTATCTTCAGATTATATGAAATTTACTTAACCAAACAGGGGAATTAAGCATCGATGACAATTAACTTAGAGCAGGTTTTACAAGATAAATTTGGATTTGAGAGTTTTAAAACGGGTCAAAAAGAAATCCTAACGGCCTTATTGTCAAAGCAATCAACATTAGCAATTTTACCAACAGGCGGTGGTAAGACGTTGATTTACCAGATGATGGGGGCGGTTCGAGATGGATTGGTTATGATTGTCACGCCATTACTTTCACTAATGCAGGATCAGGTTGCACGATTGAATTATCTTGGTGAAAAAAATGTGGTGGCTTTAAATTCGACATTAACATTTGAGAACAAAAAGAGTGTCCTTAAAAATTTAAATCGTTATCATTTTTTATTTGTTTCTCCTGAGATGCTTAGCCAAGAACAGGTACAAACAGCTTTAAAACAAGTGAAAATTAACTTAATGGTTATTGATGAAGCTCATACAATGGTTACTTGGGGTCAGGATTTTCGACCAGATTATTTATCATTACCTAGTATTCACGAACAGCTTAATCGACCACAATTACTTTTATTAACGGCAACCGCAACACCAAGTATGATGTCAGCAATTACTGAGAATTTTCATGCGCTGCAAGATAAATGGTTTATTTATCAACAACCGGTTGATCGACCAAATATTTTTTTGCATACAGAGCAACTAACTAATGAAATTGAAAAAAAACAACGCTTAAAATATTTAATTCAGACGGTTAATGGACCTGGTATCGTTTATTTTACTTCACGTAAGCTAGCAACAAGCATGGCGGAGTGGCTAACAAATGAAACTGGACAACGGGTCGTTGCATACCATGCTGGTATGGATACAATGTCTCGGTATCGTGTACAACAACAATTTATGCAGGGAGAGATCGATGTCATTACGGCGACTTCCGCATTTGGCATGGGCATTGATAAAGAAGACATTCGTTTTGTCATTCATTATCATTTGAGCAATGATCTTTCAAATTATCTGCAAGAAATTGGTCGTGCAGGACGTGACGGACAACAAGCAGTTGCAATCTTATTGTATGTACCTGGGGATGAACGTATTCAATTTAATTTGATTGATCAAACCATCCCTGATAATTATGCGATTCACAGTTATTTGGATCAGTCGTTGGTGACAACACTAACACCTGAGCAGGTCAGATTATTGAATTTTTATCAAAATAAGGGCTTATCATCAGCTGAAATTATTCAAATTTTTGATAGTAGACGCGTGATGAGACAGAGTAATTTATGGTCAATGATTAACTATGCAAAGTCCGATGGTCAGCTGCGTAATCAAATCAGTCAATATTTTGGTAATGTCACTGACAACTTATCGCAAACGGATGAAAGTGTGGGTGTGACAGATTGGTATCCCAAAGAATTAAATTTCGTGCGAAAAGAAGATGGTAAACAGCAAGCAAAGGTGGTAAATTGGTCTAAACAACTAAAAAAACTATTTAATTTACAGTAAAGATTAGGTGTGACACTAACTATTTTAAGGCGGTTAGTGTATTATTAGAGATAGTAAAAAAAGAGAGTAAGGAGAGCCACCAATCATGACCGAAAAAAAGGATGAAAAACAGCCATGGGAGGCATCTTTTAAAGATGAAACAACCAACCAGTATTCAAGAACACAAAATCGACGCAAGTCACAACGTGTCAGTATGGTTGTCGGAATTCTGGTACTGATTGTCATTGCTTTGTCTTTCGTTCCTGTTTATAAGTATTTGCAGGAATTGAATAAACCAGCTGATGCCACATCGAACACTGAATTACCAGTTGCTTCATCAACGAAAACGACCACTTCAACGAATAAAGTGACCGATACCGCAAAATCAGAATCAAAAGCTAAGGTTGCTGCATCAAAGTCATCATCTGAGGCAGCGGCAGCCAAATCATCATCAGAAGCAGCAGCAAAGTCATCGTCAGAGGCGGCAGCTAAATCATCAAGTGAAGCAGAGGCAGCAGCGTCTTCTTCATCAGAAGCAGCAGCTTCATCTTCTTCAGAAGAGGCTTCTCAAACCGTTTCATTTGATTCTGGTACACTGTATAGTTTTGCCGTTGCAAATGGCACAACCCCTGAAGAGTTGTATACTTTGAATCCTGGTCTAACGGCAAGTAATTATGCATCATACTATGGTAAGGGATTAAAAGTTAAATAGAAATATTTTGATTATGATTATCAAATTGGCTGGA
>NZ_GG697128.1:256241-318284 GCF_000160575.1 Weissella paramesenteroides ATCC 33313 | reverse complement strand
GGAACGTTAATTGTTCCGGCTTTTTTTACTAAATATACCTAGTGTTTCAGCTAAATTAAGCGTAAAATAAAACAGTAATAAATTGAATAAGGATGTGGATCATGAACCCAATTCAGATTGCAATTGATGGACCAGCCTCGGCAGGAAAGTCAACGATTGCTAAAATTTTGGCTACTGACTTAAATTTTGTCTATGTTGATACAGGCGCAATGTATCGTACCGTTACACTGGCTGCGATTAAAGCAGGTGTTACGTTGACGGATGAAGAAACAGTTGTCGCATTGTTACCTAAAATTGATATCTCGTTTAAGCCGGGTAATCCTGTACAACGTGTGTTCTTAAACGATGAAGAAGTGACTGATGATATTCGATCAGTTGAAGTAACAGCTAATGTATCGATTGTTTCAGCTTATGGTGAGGTGCGTACTGCAATGACTGACTTGCAACGTAATATTGCAAGTGAGGGTGGTGTCGTGATGGATGGACGAGATATTGGCACCACGGTATTACCAAAAGCTGAAGTCAAGATTTTTTTGATTGCCTCAGTTCATGAACGAGCAGTCCGCCGTTTTAAGGAAAACCAAGCAAAAGGTATGACAACGACGTTAGCGGACTTAGAAACAGCAATTGAAAAAAGAGATTACTTAGATTCTCACCGTGAAATATCACCACTAAAAAAAGCATCCGATGCGGTAGAATTGGACACTACTGGACTATCAATTTCAGAAGTGGTTGCTGAAGTAAAACGCATTATTGAAAATAAATTACAAAATTAATAAATACAACTCAAAAAAGTGTAAAAAGCACTGGTAATATATACCAATATTGGGTATAATATTCATTAGAGTCGTGTGACCAGGAGGATATATTGTAATGAACGAAGAGAACAACGAGCTATTGGCAGCTCTTGACAGCGTAGCCGAAGTTAAAGTTGGCGATGTAGTTAAGGGTGAAGTCTTGGCAATTGATGATAATCGTCAAGTTATCGTAGGTATTGAAGGTGCCGGCGTTGAAGGTGTAATTCCTTTGCGCGAATTGACAACTGACCGCGATGCGGACGTAAATGACCTTGTCAAGGTTGGAGACGTGTTGGATTTGGTAGTTGTATCAACTATCGGTTCTGACAAGGAAGGTGGATCATACCTATTGTCAAAGCGTCGTCTTGAAGCTCGTCGTGCTTGGGAAGAAATCGCAAGCAAGCACAGTGTTGACGACATTGTGGAAGCCCCAGTAACGCAAGCCGTTAAGGGTGGTTTGGTTGTTGATGTTGAAGGTGTACGTGGATTCGTACCTGCTTCAATGATTGAGAACCGTTTCGTGCAAGATTTGAACCAATACAAGGGTCAAACTATCCGTGCAAAGATTATTGAAATCAATGCTGCAGATAGCCGTTTGATCTTGTCACGTCGTGATGTGTTGAATGAAGAGCGCTCAGCTGCTTTGGCACGCATCTTTGATGAACTATCAGTTGGTGATGTCATTGAAGGTAAAGTTGCTCGTATGACTAACTTTGGTGCATTTATTGACCTTGGTGGTGTTGATGGATTGGTACACGTATCTGAAATCTCACACGAACGCGTTTCACAACCTTCAGACGTTTTGTCAGTTGGTGAAGAAGTTAAGGTTAAGGTTTTGGGCTTGGATCCAGAACGTGAGCGTATCTCATTGTCAATCAAGGCTACACAACCAGGACCTTGGGATGCAGCTGCTGAAAAGGCACCAGCTGGTACAGTTCTAGAAGGAACTGTTAAGCGCGTGGTTGACTTTGGTGCATTCGTTGAAGTGTTCCCAGGTGTTGAAGGTTTGGTTCACGTTTCACAAATCTCACACAAGCACATTGCTAACCCTAGTGATGTATTGAAGGCTGGTGACAAGGTTCAAGTTAAGGTTTTGGATGTTAACCCAGAACGTCAACGTTTGTCATTGTCAATCAAGGCTTTGGAAGAGGCACCTGCACACGAGGAAAATGATCGTCCTCGTCGTTCACGTCGCCCTCGCCAATCTGCACCTACTAACTACTCAACTTCTGAAGAAGAAGGTTCAGCAACGTTAGGTGATGCTTTTGGTGACATCTTCAAAGATTTTAACTAAGCATTAGAATAGTTTAAAACAGTTAGAGGCTGGGACAGATGTTGTCTCAGCCTCTAATTTTTGTGCTAAAAGTTATTAATTAAACGCATGTTAGTTTGATAGCATAAATGCGTTCCAAAAGTCTGAAGCCTCAATGTAACGCAATTTGCGCCATTCCTGTCCTTCGCTTTGCTACGGCCAAAAATGGCGCAAATCACGTTACACACCGGCTTCAAAACGACTTTTGTCTTGCTCTCTAATTTTTGTTTCGTATTAATTCATGTTAATATTAAACATAGCGTATACAAATTAAAACGAATTGCAATAATCTTTGTGATTCAGAAAAGAGGATAATATGGGATTTCCTGTTGTGGCTGTTGTTGGTCGTCCAAACGTTGGTAAATCAACAATTTTTAACCGCATCGCGGGTGATCGAATTTCAATTGTAGAGGATACACCAGGTGTCACACGTGATCGTATTTACACGCGTGCTGAATGGTTGACTCATGAATTTCGATTAATTGATACCGGTGGAATTGACATGGGTGATGAACCATTTATGTCACAAATTGTGCAACAAGCTGAAATTGCGATTGACGAAGCTGATGTGATTGTTTTCATGGTTTCAGCCCGTGAAGGATTGACAGAAGCTGATGAACGTGTTGCTAAGATATTGTATCGATCAAAAAAGCCAGTTGTTTTGGCTGTTAATAAAGTTGATAATATTGAATTGCGATCAGAAATCTATGAATTTTATGCATTAGGATTTGGTGATCCATATCCAATTTCTGGTGCACATGGTACGGGATTAGGAGACTTACTAGACCAAGTTGTTGCTAATTTCCCAGAGATTGAGGCACAAGAAGAAGACGATGCAGTACGTTTTTCATTCATCGGTCGTCCAAATGTTGGTAAGTCATCATTAGTAAATGCTATTTTAGGCGAAGAACGAGTGATCGTTTCGGACATTTCCGGTACAACACGTGATGCAATTGACACAAGATTTACTTCAGCTTATGGTGATGAATTCGTTATGGTCGATACCGCCGGAATTCGTAAGCGTGGTAAAGTGTATGAATCAACTGAAAAATATTCGGTTATGCGTGCTATGCGTGCCATTGATGATTCCAACGTCGTGTTGGTTGTCTTGAATGCGGAGGAAGGTATTCGCGAACAAGATAAACATGTGGCGGGTTATGCGCATGAAGCTGGTCGAGCTGTAATTATTGTTGTGAACAAGTGGGATACCCTTGAAAAGGATAATCATACGATGGCTGATTTTGAAAATCAGATTCGTCAAGAGTTCCAATACTTGTCATATGCACCAATTGTTTTTGTTTCTGCCATGACTAAGCAACGTTTGAATAAATTGCCAGCCTTAATCAAGCAAGTAAATGATAATCATCAAAAGCGCATTCAGTCAGCAACGTTAAATGAAGTTATTATGGATGCCTTGGCACTAAACCCAACTTCAACAGTTAATGGTAAGCGATTGCGTGTTTATTATGCGACACAAGTTGCTATTCAACCACCAACGTTTGTTGTCTTTGTAAATGATCCTGAGTTGATGCACTTTTCATATGAACGTTTCCTAGAGAATCAAATTCGTAAATCATTTGATTTTACAGGAACACCAATTCATTTGATTAAACGAGCACGAAAATAAAAATAAACTTAATCTGGGCTTCTTTCATCACAATTTTATGAAAATGTTTAAGGATATGACAAAAACCTTGTCATATCAACGTTTTAAGACATTTTTTACTTGTAAGAAGCGTATAATTATGATATTCTAAGTATCGAAATCTAATTACAGATTCAATCTAAATTTATTGGCACTTAGCTAATAATACCTATGCAGGAGGAAAACTAAATGGCTAACAAGCAAGAATTAGTAACTGATGTTGCAACTGCAACTGGTTTGACAAAGAAGGATGCAACTGCTGCAGTTGATGCAGTGTTTGCTTCAATCCAAGAAACTTTGGCAAAGGGTGAAAAAGTCCAATTAATTGGCTTTGGTAACTTTGAAGTACGTTCTCGTGCAGCTCGTAAGGGTCGTAACCCACAAACTGGTGAGGAAATCGAGATTGCTGCATCAAAGATTCCTGCATTCAAGCCTGGTAAGGCATTGAAGGATGCAATCAAGTAAGTTGTATCGAAAAAGAAGTCGTGTTAACTCACGGCTTCTTTTTTTTGTGCCTACGCTTAATAAGTCTATGTTTACAGGTAGTAATTTGTGCTAAACTTAAATTTAATTACTGTAAAAGGGGTGTCGCGATGGTGGTAGGGAAAATCATAACAATCGCTGGTTCTGATACTTTATCTGGCGGTGGAGTTCAAGCTGATTTAGCAACGTTCAATGAATATGGTTTGTTTGGTTTAAGTGCAATTACAAGCATTGTGACTGTTAATCAATACGATTTTGATATCCATGAGGTACCAATATCTGTGTTGGCGAAACAATTGACGTCCCTGGGAGAGTTGTCAGACATTAAGGGGATTAAAGTCGGTTTGTTACCTTCTGTTGCACATATTGATTTAGTTAGTCAGTTTATAAAACAATATGTTGGACGGGTTCCAATAGTGATTGATCCAGTGATGGCATTTAAAGAAACTGATTCAGTCAATGCTTCAGAATTATCCACTGCAATTAAGCAAAAGTTATTACCATTAGCAACGGTTGTGACACCTAATCTGATCGAGGCCGAGTTACTAACACAACAGGCTATTCATTCTGAGGCTGACCTATTGACGGTTGCTGAAATGCTTCATAAAATTGGCCCCAAAACGGTTGTTGTTAAAGGTGGCGTTCGTTTAGACGGTGATATGGCATCAGATGCCGTGATTTCTGAGGATACGAAAAAAGTTATTAAATTATCCAAAATAGAGCGACCATTTAACAATGGTGCAGGTTGTACATTTTCTGCGGCGATTGCTAGTCAAATCGCTCAAAATGTTCCTGTGTTAATGGCCATTGATGATGCAAAAGATTTTGTTCATCATGGTATTTTGCACGGTGTTAATTTAAATGATGATTTTAAGGTTGGTAATGTTTGGCAGGCAGCTCGCCGGCGTAAGGGGTAAAACAAATGAAAACAAAACAACTCACTATCGGGGCGGTTTTAATCGCCACCAATATTGTATTAAGTTACGTCGCTAAATTACCGACACCCACCGGATTTGTCTCTTTGGTTGAGACCGGCATTTTTATCGGTGCTTGGCATTTTGGACCTAAAATGGGTCTGGCAGTTGGTGGCTTGACTGGTTTTTTGTTGGACTTATTTGCGGGCTATCCACAATGGATGTTTTTTTCATTGATTATTCACGGAACAGAAGGCTGGATTATTGGGCACTATAATGTTGAAAAAACAGTCGGTGTCCGTATATTAGGGAATTTCTTAGGTGGCTTGACGATGGTAGTTGGCTATTGGGTAGCAGGTAGTTTCCTACTTTGGGTGACAGGTGGCTCAAAGATGTCTTTGCAATCAGCAGCATTAGCTGGTTTAACGGATGTGCCTGCTAATATTGTCCAAGTTTTAGTTGGCTTTATTTTGGCATTGATTGTGAGCGTACCATTGCGTAAGTGGATACGTTAATGACAAAAGTATCAAGTTAGAAGAAAGCGAGACAAATTGCGTTACATTGAGGCTTCAGACTTTGGGAACGTGTTTATACAATTAAATTGCCGTGCTTTTAATTAAGATATTTTTAGCAAAAAGAAGTTGGCACATTTTCCTTTGTCCCAACTTCTTTTTGTTTTCTAACTGAAAAATAACCTTCAGAATGACAATTAATAGTTAAATAATCAATGAAAATTAGAGGAAGTTTGATTATGAAGTTTTTACATACAGCTGACTGGCACATTGGTAAGGAGTTAGGGGGCTACTCACTACTGGCAGAGCAGCAAACAGCTTATCAACAAATTAGGGATTTAGCAGTTAACGAAGAAGTAGATGGTGTAATTATCGCTGGTGATTTGTATGATCGGGGTATTGCACCTATTTCAGCAGTCAACAGTTTAGAAGGTATGTTAAAAGATCTAAATATAACGTTTAAAATGCCCATTTACGCTGTTTCAGGAAATCATGATGGTGCAACCAGGTTGGGCGCAGGGCGTGAGTGGCGTGAAAAAAATCAATTATATTTAAATACAACCCTTGCAGATGCCTTTAAACCAGTTGAGACACAGGATACACAAATATTTTTATTGCCTTTCATTGAACCTTCAATGGCCCGTGTTTATTACGGTATAACAGAGGACGAAGCATCTCAGTATCAAACAATTAATCAGGTTATGCCTCGTATCGTGTCAGAGATGGTTGCCCAGTTTAAACCAGAAATGAACCATGTATTAGTGACCCACTACTACGTTGTTGGTAGTAAAAATCAAGATTATGAGTTTACTAGTGAAACAAACTCACAAGTTGGTGGATTGCGAGGCTTGGATGACCAACTATTTCAGGATTTTGATTATGTTGCGCTCGGACATTTACATCTACGACAAGCTAGTCCGAGTGATGTTGTGCAATATTCAGGTTCACCAATTAAATTTAATACCAAAGAAGCCCAGTCTGAAAAAGGGGTCTATATTGTTGAAATCAAAAATCATCAAGTGAGAACAAGTTGGCACCCTTTGTTACCTAAAAAGGATTTGATTCTGTTAACTGGTACGTTTGAACAATTAATTGATGCCGATTTTTATCAGCAATACGAACGAGGTCATAAAAATTATTTTAGTATTAAAATTCAGGGACATGTCACGGCAACGAATGCACGGGCGATGTTAGCTGAAATTTATGGGGATGTTGTAGAAGTTAAATATGATTTGCCAAAATTAGTTCAGAATCGACAGGATATACCGGAAATTAAAGCTGATGATGGTAACGATGATGTCATGATTGCTAATTTTTATCAATTTGTAACTGGTAAACAGTTAAATAACAATCAAAAAAAACTTATTGATGATACTTTGAGCCAGCTACATCAACAGGAGGAAGAAAACTAATATGCGTCCTATAAAATTACAGTTGAACAATTTTGGACCGTACGATCATGCAGTGATTGATTTTTCGAATTTTACAGAATCTAAATTATTCTTAATCACAGGTGATACAGGTGCTGGTAAGACAACTATATTTGATGGTATGACCTATGCGTTATTTGGTGAAGGCACTGGTGAACGCCAACCGGAAGATATGCGCAGTGAATTTGCGGATACAGTTTCTGAAACAAAAGTCATTTTTTGGTTCGAACATAATGGTCATTTCTATGAAATTAAACGAACACCAACGCAGATGCTGAAAAAAAAGCGGGGAGCAAAATCAGATTTGGATTTAACCGCTCATAAAGCCACGGTTTCTCTTTTAGAAGTCGACAACACACTCAAAACGCCTGTTGCTGCACTAGGAGATAAGGCGACTGTTGTTAATGACCAAATTAAAGAATTATTGCATTTGAATGCTGAACAATTTCGCAAAATCATTTTGTTACCGCAAGATAAATTTCGTGAATTTTTAAGTGCTCAAAGTGATGAAAAAAAGGTAATTTTACGCCAATTATTTGGTACAGCAATTTTTGATCAATTTACTAATGAGTTAAAGCAACAACAAAAAATATCTGACAGTAATTTGGAAAAAATTGTTTTTCAACGAAATGAACGACTAAATCAAATTAGTTGGCCACAAGATGATATTGAAACAAGCGCGCCAACTGCAGAAGAAAAATTGGCAGTCTTGATTCAGATGAATAAAGATATGCGGGTGACGATAACTGAGCAAGGTAATCAGCTAGCAGTTGCTCGAAAAAAATTGCAATCTGTGCAGCAAGAATATCAAGATGGACGACGAATTGCTGATTTATATACACAATTAGCAAAACGACAACAAGATTTACAAGAAAAAAAGACGTTTAAACCAGAAATTGACCAGAAAACAGTTTGGTTGCGCACATTACGTTGGGGTGCAGCACAACGTTCAATAGTTGATAAGCAAGATCAATTGAATGCGCAACTTAATGAAACGTCAGAAAATAAGCAACAAATTGATAAAGCAATAAGTGTCCTAAAACAACAACAATCGAGTTTAAAGGACGCGCAAGCAAAGCATAATGAACAACAGGAAAACATTGCTGAGAAACGGGTGACGCTACAACAAATTCAAAGTGATTTACTTCCTAAATCGCGTCAACTGACGAAAGCTCAAGAAAAATTGCAACAAGCGATTGCAGCAATAAAGTCAGGAGAACAAACACAACAAGTCTTAACAGGACAATGCCAAACTGCTCAAAGCGACTTAGCTACACAACAAAAACATTTATCTGATAAACAGAAAATTGCCGTAAATGAAATTAATTTAACAAGGTTGATTTCACAGATAGCGTCTCTAAATGAAAAAAGTAGTGAGTATGACTCCCGCCAGATAACTTTAAAAGAAATAAAAGCACAAGCAACCGAATTAGCAGGACAAGTGGCTACGGCAGAAAATAACCAAGCTTTGCAACTTCAAAAATTAAAGGAACAGCAATCTTTACGTCGGGATATCTTAATTCAGCAACTAAAGCAAGAATTACAGGTTGGTGAGCCTTGTATCATTTGTGGCCAGATTTACCAAGGGCAACAGCATGAACATGAAATGGATAGTTCAATTTCATATATAGATTTAAAAAATGCCATTCAAGCTGTTGAAGAGACGGAGCTAGCAGTTAGAAAAGCGACTGCACAGTTAGCCAAAGTTAAAACGGATCACCAGACTAGTTTAACTAAAATTGATAGTGAACAAGTCTGGTTGACGTCACGAAAAAATGAAATAGCACATCTTTATGAGCAATTAAAAACCGACTGGCAGCAGATCATGGGGACTTTAGATCAATCTTTCAGTCAATTACCAACTGCCTTTGACAATAATTTACTCAAAGAGACTGGGCAATTGGCATTAGACTTTATGCGTGATACTAAGGCGCAGATTGATGTGTTATCACAGGATATTGTCACGAAACAGCAGCAAGTGCAACAAATTAAGGATAAAATAGTTGAAAATAATCAGACTCTAGTCTTACAGAAAAATACCAAGCAGGATTTGACTGAGGAAATTGAGCAACTCACTGGTACATCTGAAGGATTACTATCGGAGATGGCCTATGAACAAAAAATTGAGCGACTTCAAACTGAAATCAAACAATATGAGGGTTTAGGGACAAAGTTAAGAGAACAATTGTTAACTAACGAAAATAGTCAACAGGAAAAGCAACAACAATTGACAGACGTCCAGCAAAAATTACAGCAAATTCAAGAAGATTTAGTCAATGAACAGAAGATTTTAAATGAGTCAATTGATGAAGGCCCGGTTAAAGATTGGACAGCATTTTCAGACTTGATGACACATTTACAACAAAATCCAGACGAAATCAATCAATTGCATGATGAGATTATGGCTTACCAGACAAGCATTAAAAACTTGTCTTCAGAAGTAGCAGATTTACAACACCAAATTGGTAATGAAAATCATCCTGACTTAGAAAAATTGCAAGGACTTGTTAATGAACAACAAACTTTTGTTGAGAAACAGGTTGCTGATTATACGGCTAAGAAAGCACAATTAGATCAACAAATAAAGATTGAGCTGTCAGTACAGAAATTACAAGATGAATGGTTGGCGCAACAAGCTGCTGGTAAAGATCTATTTGCATTGGTGCAAGCAGTTGATGGTAACAACGACAAGCGATTACGGCTCGAATCATTCATTTTACGGCGCTTCTTATACGATGTGTTAGAGTATGCTAATCGTCATTATATTGGTGTGCTATCCGCTGGCCGATACCAATTTATTTTGTCAGATCGACAAGCAGGTCGAGCAAATCAAAATGGCTTAGATATTGACATCTATGATCAAGATGGTGGTAAGATCAGAGCGACGAGTACACTGTCTGGTGGGGAGTCATTCATTGCAGCACTTTCGATTGCTCTTTCAATGGCTGAGATTGTCCAGCATCGAGCAGGTGGTGCAAAAATTGACGCGCTCTTTATTGATGAGGGCTTTGGCTCACTTGATGAACAAACGCTTTCACAAGCTATGGAAGCTTTGAGTATGGTTGAGCAGAGTGGCCGATTAGTGGGTATTATTTCGCACGTCACGTCAATGAAACAACAAATCCCGCAACAGTTAGCAGTTAAAAAATTAGGTAATGGACGCAGTAAATTGACTATGCATATGCTTTAGAGAGAGATAAAAGTCTATAATTAATACATTTTTAGCACAAAGAGGTTGGGACAAAAGAAAATGTCCCAACCTCTTTGTGCTAAAAGATATTAATTAAACGCATGTTAGTTTGACAGCATAAACGCGTTCCAAAAGTCTGAAGCCTCAATGTAACGCAATTTACGACATTTCTGTCCGTCGCTTTGCTTCGACCAAAAATTACGAAAACTACGGTACACACCGGCTTCAAAACGACTTTTGTCTCGCTCTCCTTACGCTATTTACGTTTAAAAGTACCAGCCATAGGGCACTTGATTGCTAATTTGATCGATAGCTAATTGATGCTGTTTGTTGTACATCTTGGGTTGCTCAGATAGTGGAACAAATTTTAGTGACAATGTCTCGTCACCGTCGGCAATAAGTGTACCACCAACTCTTTCAACTTCAAAAAGAAACATTGGAATTTGTGCTTTGTCACCTGAAGGGAACGTATGATGAAAATTGGTATCAACACCAATTAATGCCTTAATTTTAACATCAATACCGGTTTCTTCTTTATATTCACGAATGACTGATGTTGGGGCAGATTCACCTAAATTCTGCATACCACCAACAAGACTCCAGCCGATTTCGCCGTCACCACGTTGCTCCATGAGAACTTTTTGATGCGTCTCATCAAACAAAATACCAGCAACACCTGGCATAATAATTTCTTCATGGCCAATTTTTTTACGTAAATTCTTAAAGTATTGTTCCATAACCATTAATGGCAGCCTCCTAAGTTAGTGTCTAAGTTCATCATAGCATACCGGTGGGAAACTTAAAAAAGGCTGATATTATGGTACAATTATGGTATCTATTTTATATGAGGAGAAATGCATGATTACATCATTTTTAGTTCTGGAAATTACGGCTATTGTGACGTTTCTATGGGCAAAAAAATTAAGGCTTAGCAAATTAGATTGGTTGGCAGTTGGTACTGTTACTGTCATGAATGCTATTTTTGTGTATTGGTGGATGCCAGTGCCGACACTATCACAATTAGTAATACCAGTGGCAATTGAAACCACGCTAATCAGTATTTGGTCGGTGATTACTGGTGCATCGTCTTTCCTAGTTGAGCGAGTGACGAATGGTAAACGTTCATTTAGTGTACAGGGCATTACTTTTTGGCCATTTATTATTCCGTTTGTAGCTATTGGTATATCAGTATCTGCAGGCGTATCAAAGGCACTAACTGTGCGACCAATGTATCATTCTGTCCAAGCAGAACACCATAAAGAAGCACCGTTGACTAAGGACGATCAGCCAATTGCTTTGTCAGCACAAGCAGCAAAAAATATGATGAAAAAGGCTTTCTCACAAGTGCCAGATTCGTCAATGTATGAATTAGGTGATTTATCGGCACAATATATTAAAGGGAAGTCATACTATGTGGCACCAGTAGAGTTTAATGGTTTTGTATCATGGTTTATGAATCGTGAATTACCAGGTTATTTTATCATTTCAGCAACTGATATTAATGACACAGCACACTTCGTGAAAAATGATATGGCTTATTCTGAAACGAGTTGGTTCTCGCATAGCATTGCTCGTAAAATTTATATGGCTAATCCACGATATCAACAAGTTGGTGAGCCAATTTTAGAAGTTGATAATCATGGCAAAACCTATTGGGTACAAACCCTATTACGTGTTCGATGGGCTGGTCAATTATTGTTTGATAATATTCATGTTGCAATTACTAGCGCGGACAGTGGGCAAACAAAAGTTTATAAAACAAATGAATTACCTAAATGGGTCGATGTTGGTGTTTCACCTGAGGCAGCAACCTTAATGAATCGAACATATGGTAATCCATATGCATTTAATTTCCGACACAAGAATCAAATCAAACCAACTGAGAATGGTTCTGAAAGTGGTGTGACCCCTATGTTTAATGTTAATGGGTCATTGGCATATTTTGATGATTTTACAACGGTACGTTCAAATGCGGATTCGGATAAGGGCTATTCACTAGTTGACACACGAACTGGTCAATTACGGTTCTATACCGGTAAAAATGTTGGTATCATGGATTCTGAAGGTGCGATGAAAGTTGCTAAGCAGTTACATCCACAAAATAAATGGCATGGCTCGAATCCAGTTATTATGAATATTGACGGAACTCCAACTTGGGTTGTTTCGATGATGGATAATAATGAACGTTTCCGTGAGTATGCCTATATTAAAGGTGCTGACCAGAATGTTATTGGTGAGGGTGCCAATGCATCAGACGCACTGTCATCTTACCGTAATGTCCTTGCCGGTAGCGTGCAATCAGCAGCCGCAAGTGATCAAAAGGTTAAAATCAAAAAGGTTAGCGGTAAAGTCTCTCGCGTTAATACTAATGCGACGTTAAATAGTAAACAAGTTGTTGTCTTTAAGCTGACCGATGATCAAACGCTGTACACTTTGGATCCTTCACAAAGTCAAACTGCTCTGTTAATGCAGGTAGGTGATCAAGTTGATCTGAAGGTTAAGTCTATTAAGGGAGCTGCGGTCGCTAATGTTGTTTCAATAACAAATGAATCATTGAAGTAGGAAGAATTTTATGGGAAAAGGCACAATTAAATCAAATGATTTTGCTCGTGGTGCAGCAAAAAAGGGGCAGGTAACTGCTGATCAAAAAAAATCAGCACGACAAGCTTTGCTTGCACAAGCAAAACAAAAAGCACAAAAAATAAACATTAAGTGCTGAGAAAGGATGGCGTTATGGCAAGTTTTGCAGAACGTATGCTTGATGAATTATCAAGTGGACAGTTAGATGCAGCAAAGAAATCTTTTGCATCATCTTTAAGATATGATGATGATGACACAATTTATTCGTTGGCTGAAGAACTCTATGGGTTAGGATTTTCTAACCAAGCTAAGCGTGCCTATAAGAAATTACTAGATAAATATCCAGATGAGGATCAATTACGGACATCATTGGCTGATATTGCGATTGATGAAGATAATACAGATCAAGCATTGATGTATTTGTCAGAAATTTCAAAGGATTCAACAGCTTATATTGAATCCTTATTGGTTGCGGCAGATTTGTATCAATCAGAGGGATTGACAGAGGCTGCAGAAGATAAGTTGCTGACGGCATATCAACAAGATTCAGAAGAACCAATTATTCAATTTGCGCTTGCTGAATTTTATTTTGCGACAGCAAAGTATCAGACGGCAATTCCGTATTATCGCCAACTTATTAAAAATGGTGAGCGTTACTTCTCAGGCTTGGATATTGTATCGCGAATCGGTGTTGCGTATGCGTTAGTTGGTAATTTTGATAATGCGCTCGGTTATTTGGAGCAAATTAACGATGCTGATATGACGCCAGATGTGCGTTTCCAGCTAGGTTTGACCTATGCCACGAATCCGGAGAATCAACAAAAGGCAATTAAAACTTTTACTGAATTGCGTGATATTGATGCATCTTACGTTGGTGTATACGATCCATTAGCTCAACTCTATATAAAAACACATGAGCCTAAAAAGGCATTACTTACTTACCAAGAAGGGATTGCTGTTGATCCTTTTAATATCAAGTTCTACCAAGAAGGTGCTAAAATTGCAGCTGAATTGGATGAGAATGAACAAGCGAATGCGCTTTATAAAGAGGGATTAGCTAATAACCCTGACGATTCAGTTCTTGTGACAAGTTATTCTAATTTCTTGGTACAAACGGGAAATGATATTGATAATATTAATCTGCTAAATGATTTCTTTGATGATGACGATACTGATGTAAATCCACAGCTTTATTGGAATTTGGCACAGAGTTATACAGCATTAGAAGACTTTGAAATGGCAACCAAGTATTGGCATGCAGCATTGCCATTCTTTATGGATAAGCCTGACTTCTTGAAACCAGCCTATTATTATTTCAGAGATGAAGGTGAACGTGAACTTGCACTGCAAGCCTTGCAACAATATGTCAAATTAGTCCCTGAAGATTATGATATGGTAGCAACTTTACAAGACGAATTTTAAAAATACAGATATAGCATACTTTTTTAACGATGGTTATCATCGTTGGAAATGTATGCTATTTTTATGTGTTTTATGCTGTTTGTCACGGTGTGTTTAAAAATGTATAATATGATTATTAGAAATTAATAAGATATAGAAATGAGGATGGACAATGGACGCTTGGCATTTGTCAAAACGTTTAGCTGCAGTGGCTGACTTTGTTCCCGATGGTGCTCGGATGGCAGATATTGGATCAGATCATGCGTATTTGCCAGCCAATTTATTATTAAATAAACATATTTCATTTGCCATTGCTGGAGAAGTTGCACCGGGTCCACTTGCTAATGTTGAAACGGAAATACAGCGTCATCGCCTTAGTGATGTGCTAATGCCACGTTTAGCAAATGGATTGGCAGCAATTAAAACAAGTGACTTAATTGATACCGTCGTTATTGCCGGTATGGGTGGTCGCTTAATTTGTCAAATTTTAACGGATGGCGAATTGGACAAATTTCGATATCATCGGCTTGTTTTACAACCAAATATAGATACAGATTTGGTCAGAGCGTGGTTAGCTGAAAATAGTTATCATTTGGTTGATGAAGCTGTCGTTGCAGATGATGGTCATTACTATGAAATATTAGTTGCCGAGCCAGGAAATGTTACTTATTCTTTGCAAGAGTTAAAATTTGGTCCCTACAATTTAACGGAGCCTTCACCAGCATGGTTAGAAAAATGGCAACGAGAGGTCGTACGTATTCGTCATATTATGAATAAACTTGAATCTGCTGGTCAAACAGAAAGTGAAGCTTATCAAGAATATGGCAAAGAAGTACAGACGATTATGGAGGCGATTGCGTATGCTAGCATGTGAATTAATGGCACAAATTGAGACGTATGCGCCGAAGTCTTTAGCCTGGGAGAAAGATCCAATTGGCTTGCAACTGGGTGATCCCCAAAAAGAAGTTCGTCGGATCATGACGACTTTAGATGTTCGACCAGAAGTCGTGGATGAAGCTGTTGACAGACATGTTGATTTTATTTTTGCACATCATCCAATGATGTTTCATCCCGCCAAAAATTTGGACCTGTCAGTGCCACAAAATGCCATGTATGCCAAGTTGATTAAGCATGACATTGTCGTTTATGCAGCGCATACTAATATGGATGCAGCTGCTAATGGTATGAATGATTGGTTAGCTGCAGCATTACAACTTAATAATGTGCAACCATTAATACCAAATGCTGATGGTCAAACTGGACTTGGCAGAATTGGACAGTTAACCAAGCCCCAAACAGTTAAAGAATTTGCAACTTTTGTGCGTGATTTATTTCAGGTTAAAGCTGTGCGGGTTATTGCAAATGATTTGCAACGACCAATTCAACGTATTGCTGTTTTAGGTGGTGACGGTGGGGATGACTATCCAACGGCAATCGCTGCTGGCGCTGATGCCTATGTCACAGCGGATTTTTATTATCATACAGCACATGATGTTTTGGCTGATGATTTTGTAGTTATTGATCCAGATCATCATATGGAGGCGATTGCTAAAAAGCATATGGTAAATTTGATTACTGATTGGCAGCAAGAGAATAATTGGGTCATAGATGATGTATTTGCATCAACAATTAACACTGACCCATATACTTATATTTAATAAAAAAAAGAGGTGCAACATGACAGAAGAACTTTACCCTAATTTAGTTGATCGTTTTATTGATTACGTTAAAATTAATACGCAATCAAATGAAAATTCAACGACAATTCCATCTGATCCTAAAGAAGTCGCATTCCTAAAAGACTTGGCCAATGAATTAAAGACGATTGGTTTGGAAAATGTGCGGACAATGTCCGATGGTTATGTATTTGCTGAATTGTCAGCAAATATCGATAAGCAAGTGCCAACGATTGGGTTTATTTCGCACGTAGATACAGCTGATTTTAATTCAGAAAATGTGCAACCACAATTTGTGACAGATTATGATGGCCAATCAGAAATCAAATTAAACGAAGATTACTCGCTAACAATTGAAGATTTTCCATCATTAAAGAAATATGCGGGTCATACATTAATTACAACTGATGGAACAACATTATTGGGTGCAGATGACAAGGCTGGTGTTGCAGAAATTGTATCGGCTGCAGAATATTTCATTGCTCATCCAGAGTTGAAGCACGGCAAGCTTGTATTTGCATTCGGTCCTGATGAGGAAATCGGTATTGGGGCAGATAATTTCCATGTTGCAGAATTTGGGGCAGATTTTGCTTATACGGTTGATGGTGGACCACTTGGTGAACTAGAGTGGGAAACTTTCTCAGCTGCTTCGGCAGTTGTTGAAATTCAAGGACGTAATGTGCATCCTGGAACGGCTAAAGATACAATGGTAAACGCTTTGCAGGTTGCTATTGATGTGCACAATGCGCTACCAGCTGGCGATCGTCCAGAATTAACAGAAGGTCGTGAGGGATTCTTCCATCTATTGAGCTTATCAGGTACTCCTGAAGAAGCACGAATGGACTATATTATTCGTGACCATGATCGACAAGAATTTGAAACCCGTAAAGCACTGATGGGGCAAATTGTTGATCGCTTGAATAGTGAATTAGGTACAGATCGTATTACACTCACTTTAAAGGATCAATACTACAACATGGGTGAAATTCTTAAGGACGATATGACACCAGTTGATTTGGCAGCTGAAGCAATGCGTGAATTGGATATTGCGCCAATTATTGAACCTGTGCGTGGTGGTACGGATGGCTCGAAAATCACCTTCTTGGGGTTGCCAACGCCTAACCTATTTGCCGGGGGTGAAAACATGCACGGACGTTATGAGTATGTTTCAACGAAGGTAATGGCTCAAGCAACCGATACAATTATTAAAATTGCGACTTTAAATGCTGAAAAATAAGCTAAGTATAATTTAAGACATTAGTGATATCGTACTTAATAATCAGATTGGGGGAATTAAATGTTTTTTCTAATTATTATGTTGATCATTGGTCTCTGGTGGTGGAAGAGTTCACGGCGCATTAAGCAGGTCGTAGCTAGAGTACAAGATCAATCATCTTTTCAAACTAAGCAGCAAACAACACATCATGAGAATGTCTTTGATGGTGAATTTGAAGAAATCAAATCAAACCATCGTCAATAATTGTTAAAAATAAATTAAGCGTCATATACTATATTTTGTGGTATGTGGCGCTTTTTTCTGATAAACTGAATGAAAACATCGTTATTTTAATGAGATGTTTATCATAAATTTGGGTGATAAGGGGAGTTCAATCAAATGGAAAAGTTGTTGATTGCAAACCGAGGTGAAATTGCGGTGCGGTTAATACGTGCAGCAAAAGAACTCGGTATTAAGACGGTTGCTATCTTTGCAAAAGAAGATGAATTTGCGGTTCATCGTTTTAAGGCTGATGAAGCATATCAAGTCGGCGAAGGAAAAGCGCCGATTGCTGCATACTTAGATATTGCAGATATTATCCGTATTGCAAAGCAAGCAGGTGTGGATGCAATCCATCCAGGATATGGTTTTCTATCTGAAAATGATGAATTTGCTGCTGCTGTTGAAGCTGCTGGTATTAAATTTGTTGGGCCTAAGGTCGAACACTTAAAAATATTTGGTGATAAGATCATCGCCAAACAAATTGCAATTAAGGCTGATGTGCCAACAGTTCCAGGTACAGACCATCCCGTTGCTGATGTTGCTGAAGCTTTAGCATTTGGTGAGACTCATGGTTATCCATTGTTTGTTAAGTCAGCAGCTGGTGGTGGTGGTCGTGGTATGCGTGTGGTAGAACACGAAGAGGAGCTAAAAGAAGCTTTTGAACGTGCCGCATCTGAAGCTAAGCAAAGTTTTGGTAAGCCAGATATATACTTGGAAAAGTATTTGCGTGATCCAAAGCACGTTGAGATTCAAATTTTGGCGGATGAACAAGGTGAAGTGATGCATCTGTTCGAACGCGACTCATCAATTCAACGTCGTCACCAAAAGATTATTGAATTTGCACCAGCGGTTTCAGTTTCTGTGGCTATGCGCCAACGTATTCAAGATGCTGCATTACGGTTGATGCGTAGTGTTCACTATCAAAGTGCTGGAACAGTTGAGTTCTTAGTTGAAGGTGATAATTTTTATTTCATTGAAGTTAACCCACGTGTGCAAGTTGAACATACCGTGACAGAAGAAGTGACGGGTATTGATATTGTAAAATCACAATTATTGATTGCCCAAGGATATGGCTTGCATGAGGCACCATTAAGTATTCCTGAACAAGATCAATTACACGCAGTTGGTGTGGCCATTCAATCACGTATTACAACAGAAGATCCAGCAAATAACTTCATGCCTGATACGGGTAAAATTGACTGGTATCGTTCGCCAGGTGGTACAGGTGTTCGCTTGGATGCGGGAAATGTTTATGCAGGTGCCACGGTGACACCTTATTTTGACTCGCTACTTGTTAAACTGATAACACATGGATCTGATTTTGCTGCTGCAGTTGATAAAATGCAACGTGCATTAAATGAATTTGTTATCCGTGGTGTCAAAACAAATATTCCATTTTTGAAAAACGTTTATGCTCACCCAACATTTAGAGCAGCAGATGCACCAACAACATTTGTCGATAACCATCCAGAACTATTCGAAATCTTGCCAGACAAAGATCCAGAGCGTAAAGTATTGCGGTATGTCGCTGAAACGACTGTTAATGGCTTCCCTGGTTTAGATCGTGATCGACCAAAGATATATACCACAACACACTATGAGTCAACGCAGCAAACAACACTACCTGAGAAGTTAGTAACGGCTAAGGACGTTTTAGATGCTAAGGGACCAGATGGTGTCGTTGATTGGTTAAAGCAACAGGATAAAGTATTGCTGACGGATACAACGATGCGTGATGCTCATCAATCATTATTTGCGACACGATTACGTACCAAGGATATGGCAGCAATCGCAGCTGATTCACAACTTGCCTTGCCAAACTTGTTTTCAAGTGAGATGTGGGGTGGAGCAACTTTTGATACAGCTTATCGTTTCTTAGGTGAGGATCCTTGGGAGCGTTTACGTATTTTGAGAAAGAAAATGCCACGAACACTAACGCAAATGTTGTTCCGTGGTTCAAATGCGGTTGGCTATCAAAACTATCCAGATAATGTTCTAGAAGAATTTATTAGATTGTCAGCTACTAATGGTATGGATGTCTTCCGTATTTTCGATAGTTTAAACTGGTTGCCACAGATGGAAAAGTCTATCCAGTATGTCCGCGATAATAATAAGTTAGCAGAAGTCGCAATGGCTTACACGGGTGATATTTTAGATCCATCAAGGACGAAATATAATTTAAAGTATTATACGGACTTTGCACAAGAATTAGTTGATGCGGGTGCACACATCATTGCCATTAAAGACATGGCTGCACTATTAAAGCCAGAAGCTGCTTATCAATTGGTAAGTGCGTTGAAGGATAAGGTTGATGTACCAATTCATTTACACACCCACGATACAACTGGAAACGGTGTATACACTTATGCACGAGCCGTTGATGCAGGGGTTGATGTCATTGATGTTGCGATGTCAGCATTCTCAGGTGCAACATCACAACCATCAATGGGTGCAGTCTACTACTCTTTGACAGGACATGATCGTCAGCCAGAGTTAGACATTCATGCAGCCAATCGAATCAATGATTACTGGACTGGGGTAAGACCATATTATCGGGACTTTATGAGCGAAACAGCTGGTACGCAGACGGATATCTTTGAGGTCGAAATGCCGGGTGGTCAATACTCTAATTTGCAACAACAAGCGCAGGCATTGCGTCTGGGAGATCGTTGGAACGATGTTAAGAAGATGTATGTGACAGTTAATCAGATGTTTGGTGACATTATCAAGGTAACCCCTTCATCTAAGGTTGTTGGTGACATGGCATTGTTCATGGTGCAAAATGATTTAACGCCAGAAAAGGTGTTAGCTAATGGACAATCAATTGATTTCCCACAATCGGTTATTGATTTCTTTGCTGGCGATTTGGGTCAGCCGGTTGGAGGTTTCCCAAAGGATTTGCAAAAGGTTGTTTTGAAGGGACAAAAGCCGATTACAGTACGTCCGGGTGAATTAACGGCACCGGCTGATTTTGCAACTGAAGAAGCAGCTTTGAAAGAAAAAATACACCGACAACCAACCGCTGAGGAAGTCATTTCATATATTCTCTATCCAAAGGTCTTTTTGGATTATATGACTAATAATGATAAATTTGGTCCAATGACTGTACTAGATACGCCAACCTTCTTCCAAGGTATGCGCTTAGGCGAGCGTATTGATGTTAAAATGGGTGAAGGCCAAACGGTTATCTTCCAGCTTGAAGAAATTGGTGAGCCAAATGTTGATGGTATCCGCACATTGTACTTTGATGTGAATGGTACGCCACTTGAAGTTGATGTTCAGGATGCAAGTATTCAAACAACGACTGTTGTTCGTCGAAAAGCTGAACCATCAAATGAACATGAAATTGGTGCAACTATGGCAGGAAGTGTCTTGTCAGTCAATGTTGAAAATGGTCAAAGTGTCAAGCAAGGTGACACGTTGCTTGTTACTGAAGCAATGAAGATGGAAACGACTGTTCAAGCACCATTTAATGGAACCATCAAACAAGTTTATGTATCTGCAGAAGATATGGTAGACGGTGGTGACTTACTTTTGGAGATTGAGCCAGCCTAGCATTAAACAACAAAAAAGAGTAAAGGGCATTCTACTAAATGACTAACGAAACAGGCTTGCTGCCTAGAAAAAAATTCGTTATATTGGTGTAAGAGCTCTTTGCTCTTTTTATTTATAAAAATTTATCAAGATAAGGAGATCATCATGCAGCCGTGGTGGCAGAAAAAAATTACTGTGGGAGCGGGGATGGTTGGTAGTCTCCTATTAATCTTACAAAGTGTTTTAGGAACAATTGTTTGGCCAACGTATAAAATTAGTCAATTTCCTCTGGCGATGTTAACAGCCAAGGGAACGCCTTATGAATATGTCTTTAAAACATTACAATTAGTTGCTGGTGGCTTGGTATTAGTTACGCTCATTGCACTCATTAGATACGCCTTAGCAACCAAAAAAGCGACATTTGATCGAGATTTAAGGGTGTTAACTCTTTCTTGGTTAGTTTGGCTATTGTTGCAATTTGTATGGCCCATTTCAATTGACGTTGTGATTACGACAACACCCGTGTCGATACGTGATATTGTATTTGGTTTGCTAATAATTATTATGGCATTTGCAATGATTCAATTAGGAAAATCAGCAAGAAAGAATCGTTTCGAATCGCTCCGCAATGCATTGACATTACTAGGTATTCTGTATGTTTTATTTAATTTCCTATCTTATGTCGTGACGTTGTTGGGATGGCCAATTCATGGCTTTTTAGATGTGATGGCCAATGATATATTGGCAGTGGCAATGGGATTCTTGAGTTGGTATTTTATGCGACTAGCGGAATCTTAATGATCAAAAGAAAAATTTAATTTTTTTGGTTCAAAATGCTTGCTATTTATTGAAAATGTGTGTAATATAATTATTTGTAATTTACTAGCTATATTGTAACGGCGCAAGCTTGGGGATTAGCCCAATGCAGCTAATCCTGTCGTTCAAATTAGTGGTAGGGGGCACCCTACAAATAAATTCAAGGAGTTATGTTAATGCGCATTAACATTTTATTAGAAGCCGCCGAAACTGGTGAGCGTATCTACTTGACTTCTAAGAACCGTCGTAACACGCCAGACCGTTTGGAGTTAAAGAAGTATTCTCCAAAGTTGCGTCGCGTTACTGTGTTCAAGGAGGTAAAGTAATCATGGCTAAAAAGTCAAAGATCGCTAAGGAAAAGAAGATCGAAGCAACTGTAGAGAAGTACGCTGCAAAGCGTGCTGAACTAAAGGCTGCTGGTGATTACGTTGGGTTGTCAAAGTTGCCTCGCAACGCTTCACCTGTTCGTATCCACCGTCGTGACAAGATTGATGGTCGTCCACGTGCATACATGCGTGAGTTTGGTATGTCACGTTTGAACTTCCGTGACTTGGCACACAAGGGTCAAATTCCTGGTGTTAAGAAGGCTTCATGGTAAAATTTTTACCATAAAGCAAAAAGAGTATCCGCTTTATTGTGGATACTCTTTTTTTGCATAAAAATGTTTTTTAAAGCAGTTAATCAGCAAAACTTGACACCAGGGTATACAATAGAAGTATATTTTTATTGCGAGGTGTGAAAAGAGATGTTACAAAAAAAGGTTTTAAATAAGCTTCTTGCAAGTGCGTTTGATATGCCAATCATGGTGACATACTGGGATGGCAAGACTGAAAATTATGGTGATGGGCTGCCACAAATTCATATTACATTCAATAAGAAACTTGATTTAAAACGGATGGCGAAGGTGCCAACATTAGAGCTAGCTGAAGCATATATGAAACGTGATATTGAAATTGATGGTAGCATTCAAGATCTTGTCACCGCAGCGTATCGACAAGCAGATAGCTTCTTAACCGATCAAAGTGGGTTCACAGGATCATTGATCAGCAAGTTTACTTCTTCGCATGATAAAGAAACATCTAAAGAAGATATTCAAAGTCATTATGATATTGGTAATGATTTTTATAGAAAATGGTTAGATGATACGATGACTTATTCATGTGCCTACTGGGCGCGTGATGATATGACGCTTGAAGAGGCACAAATTGCCAAAGTACATCACATTTTGGATAAGTTAAATAGTGAACCAGGCAAGACATTGCTTGATATTGGTTCAGGTTGGGGAACGCTTATTATTACTGCTGCCCAAGAGTATGGGTTAGAAAGTTACGGTGTGACACTTTCTGAGGAGCAATATGCCTATACCTTGCAACAAGTAAAGGAATTAGGCTTGGAAGATAAAGTACATGTTATGCTAAAGGATTACCGTGACATTGACCAACAGTTTGACTATGTCACGTCTGTGGGTATGTTTGAGCATGTTGGTAAGGAAAACTTGGGTGAGTACTTTAAAGATGTTGCGAAATATTTGGTACCAAATGGTCGGGCATTAATTCATGGTATTACAGGGCAACATTATGGGGCAGGTGTGGATCCATTTATTGAAAAGTACATTTTCCCAGGTGGTTATATTCCAAATATAGCTGAGAATGTGACACACGTCTTAGACGCTGGCTTGCAATTGGACGATATTGAACCATTGCGGCGACACTATCAAAAAACGCTAGAACACTGGACTGAGAATTATCATAAAGTTTATGATGAAACGATTAGTGAATATGGTGAAGAATTTGCTCGTATGTGGGATCTGTATTTGCAGGCTTGTGCAGCTTCATTTGAAGCCGGTAACATTGATGTCATGCAATTCTTAATGACAAAGGGTGCTTCAGGTCAAGGATTGCCAATGAATCGTGCCTTCATGACAGCCAGAGATTAAATCTTGCATGTATGATAGAATAAAATGATTTATAAAGGTTGGAACAAAAGCAGCTGTTCCAACCTTTTTATGCTAAAAATAATAAGGAAAATAGCGTATGCAGACACTCATTTATAAAATTCTCAACGATCGTACATTGTGGGTAACGACAGCGTTGTTCATCATCAGTTTGTTTTTTGGCAACATTCAGTTACAAGACATTGACATGCAAACGATACTTGCATTGCTGTCATTAATGATTGTCATCAACCTATATGAAGAAGAGGGGCTGTTGAAATATATCGCAATTTCAATTATTAGAAAGTGCCAAACCACACGGCAAGTGCAACTAACTGTATTTCTATTAGTTTTCTTTAGTGCGATGTTTTTAACAAATGATGTGGCCATCATCACATTTATTCCTATCTTTGTAGTTATTGCACAAAAAATTCATGTTAAAGCGGTCCTACCAATCATTTTATTAACAGTGTTTGCTAATTTAGGTAGCTCCGTGACACCTTTTGGTAATCCGCAGAATATCTACCTAAGTAGTCATTATCATTTACAAATCGGTTCCTTTTTTCAGATGTCACTACCACTGGGATTAATTAGTTTGATGCTTGTGCTGCTAAGTAGTTTGTTTTTTCGCTCAGAAAGTCTAGAACAATTAACCCTTGATTTACCAGTTATTAGGACCAAACAAACGATTTTGTTAGTTGTTGGTAGTCTAGTTGTTTTAGCGGGTTTGTTACACTTGGTACCCATTATGGTTTCATTATTAGTCAGTATTGTCTTAACTCTAATCATTAATAGAAAAAGTTTTTTGCACGTAGACTATGGCATTATTATTTTATTTATTGAATTATTTTTAATTGTGGGTGTACTAAGTCGCATACCAATGATTGTCTCGTTATTTAAAGGACTTACGCAAACGGTTAACGGATCATTTATTTCAGGGGTGATACTTAGTCAATTTATTAGTAATGTACCAGCAGCTGTTTTATTGAGTGCATTTACTAATCGCGTATATGCAGTGTATCTAGGTGTTTCAATTGGTGGGCTAGGCACACTTATTGCCTCATTGGCTAATTTGTTGGCATGGCGTCAATATCGGCGACAAGTTGGGGAGAAAAATGACAATTTCTCGCTTAGGTTAATGACTATTAATTTATTATTGCTAATTATTTTTATCTTATTGGGATTTTTAATACTAGCCATTGGATAGAGTGTGACAAAAGCTATTTATGCTATAAAATTTGTACGCTTATAATTAAGACATTTTTAACTAAAAAAGGTTGGAACATTTACTTTTGTTCCAACCTTTATTGTATCCCGAAAGATAATTAAATTTTAACCGTTTGTTACGATAAAACGCTCTTGCTTATGAGCGGGGGTAATGATTTCGTCAATAATGGCCTTGGCCATTGTCTCACTAGTTGTTTGTGAACGTCCCTGTTCATCAAATAGCATGTCATCTTTACCATAAAGTATTTTTGTTGCTAACTCTCCTGGGACAAATAGTTGTCCTGGAGAAATACCAGTCCAGTTAACATTTTTAACGTCCTTTAAGAAATTCAACTCATATAGTTGGTTTTCTGGAATGCTTTGCCAAGCAGCATTGTTTGGATCAGCTTTGATATCATCATAGGCATAGTGGCGTTGCTCAACATTGCCAACAAATGAGCTACCGGCACCCAAAATAAAGATTAACCGTGGTGAATCTGTTTCACGAAGTACAGCAACTAAATGTGCCGCTAAATCTGTATGCAGATAGGCCTGTTCTGGTGCGGTTGCAAAAGCATCTACAACGACATCAAATTGCTCTAAATCAGATTTTGTTAAATTAAAAGCATCGGTTTCGAGAATTTGAATATCGGAACCTAAATTTTGTTTTGCCTTATCGGCATTGCGGACAATAGCTGTGACATCAAGACCAGCGTTTTGAGCAGCTTTAAATGTTGCTGAACCCGCCATACCAGTAGCACCAATAATACCAACTTTAGTCATAAAAAACCTCCCAATTAATAATACTATTTAATTACATTTTGTAAGTAAAAATTAAAAAAAGCAAATTGCACAAATCAAAATTATGAAAAATATCAGTAATAAGCTAAAATAATGAGTAGATGTCTAATTATATAAGTATCAAATTCGATAGTGGAGATATCATGAATAGTGACATTACTAAGAACAAAGTGAGGAAAATATATGCGTGCCTATTTTAATTTAGATGCTAATGATTTTCCGGTCACAGTTGAACATATCGGTGCCGAATGGCCACAGGATCAAATTATTAGATATCAGGGATTTCCACACTTTCATTGGTTGCAAACCGAGAAAGGGGTTGGTGACTTTTGGATTGGTGATACACACTTGGTTTTACCAGAAAAAGCAGGTGTATTAGTATCTCCTGGCGTTGCCCATCGCTATGAATCAGCTAATATCAATGAGCCGTGGGAAGTGATTTTTGTGACTTTCCAAGGAAAATTTGCGGATGATTTTAATCAACAAATGATGAATCACGATTATGTCTATATCCCTCCTGAAAGAGGGGTTGAGTTTGTCCAGCAAGTGGAAAAGATTATTGCAACATTAGACTCAAATCCAGTCGATAATGAATGGGTATCAGCTTTATCGTATTATCTACTGTTATCATTGGGACGTGAAGAATCATATCATGTCAATGTTAATCATCCTGATTTTATTTGCTATGTTAAACCAGCTATGACCTATATGTCTGAAAATTTTGCGACACAATTGACGATTACATCAGTCGCAAAACATTTAAATGTGACACCACAATATTTAGATCGGGTGTTTCAAAAAATTATGCATCTGAGCCCACAAGAGTACTTACTTCAAATTAGGATTAGCCATGCTAAGAAATTATTAGTTTCTCAAAAACATCTGCGCGTTGTCGCTGTTGCCAACGAAAGTGGCTTTCGTGATGCCGCATATTTCAGTCGAATTTTTAAGCGAGAAACTGGCGTAACACCACTTAATTTTAGAAAATGGCAAACATAATGACAAAAAATCAATTTGAAACAAAGTGAGCATAATTTCAATTTGTCCTTTTTTTTGGTTCAAATTAAGCAAATATAATTTTGAAAGCGCTTTATCATTAATAATGTAGATATGCACAGATGTGCTTTGGAGGAATTATATTATGAAACAGGTAAAACAGTACTTGTCCTACGCGGCAGGAGCTTTTGGTCACGATGCATTTTATGCAACATTAAGTACATACTTTATGATGTTCGTGACAAGTCAGTTGTTTAACACTTCGGATGCAGGGTTTAACGACAGGATGATCGGTTGGGTCACTGGTTTGATTGTTGCACTTCGTATTGTAGAAATTATTTTCGACCCAGTTATTGGTGGTGTTGTTGATAACACACGTACACGTTGGGGAAAGTTTAAGCCATGGTTGGTTGTTGCTGGATTAATCAGTTCAATTCTATTGGTTGTTATCTTTACCGACTTTGGTGGATTAAACGTTAGCCACCCGGTACTATACATTGTCTTGTTTGGAATTGTATTCATTACTTTGGATGCTTTCTATTCATTCAAGGACGTGGCTTTCTGGTCAATGTTACCAGCCTTGTCATTGGATAGTAAGAAGCGTGAAAAGTTTGGAACAATTGCTCGTTTCGGATCAACCTTAGGTCAACAAGGTGTACAAATTGTTGTTATTCCTTTGGTAACAATGTTCTCACTAGCATTTGTTGGTTCACATGCTGAAACTAAGACTGGATGGTTCTGGTTCGCAATTGTTATCGCTGTTGTTGCTTATCTTGGTGTTATGCTAACGGTTTGGGGAACTAAAGAAGAAGATAACATCATCCGTAAGAACACTGAAAAATCAGGTATTAAGGCTATCTTTACTGCCGTAGCCAAGAACGATCAATTGATGTGGCAAGCATTGTCATACTTCTTGTTCGCCCTAGCTTACGTTTCAACTAATTCAATGTTGTTGTACTACTTCAAGTATGTCATGGGTGCAGGGGACAAGTTCTATTTAGTTGGAATCTTTACAGCTATTGAAGGAATTATTGCCGTTGCGATCTTCCCAACATTATCAAAGTTTTTCTCACGTCGTACGATCTTTACGACAGGTGCAATCATCATGCTTGTTGGTTATGCACTATTCCTATTCTCATCAAATAGCTTGCCATTGGTATTGCTAGCTATTACGTTGTTCTTCTCACCATATCCAATCTTGTTCTTGGTTGTTTTGATGACGATTACTGACTCTGTTGAGTATGGACAATTGAAGTTAGGTGTTCGTAATGAATCAGTGACATTGTCACTACGTCCAATGATTGACAAGTTAGCTGGTGCCTTTGCAAATGGTATCGTTGGTATTGCCGCTGTTGCTGCAGGTATGACTGGTTCAGCAAAGCCTGAAGATATCACTGCCGCTGGTATGCAATCATTTAACTTGTTTATGTTCTATATTCCAATCGCTTTGATTATCATCTCAGTACTTATTTACTGGTTCAAGGTTAAGTTGACTGAAAAGAAGCACGCTGAGATCGTTCGTCAACTTGAGGAACGTTTACGTAAAGAAGAAGCAGAAAAGAATTAATTTAAAAAAGGAATTTTAAAGGTATTTAATTATGACTCTTACAAAAGAATTAGGTGAATCATTCGAGCGTCGTTTTGGTCATCCAGCAGAACACTTTTTCTTCTCACCAGGTCGTGTTAACTTAATTGGTGAGCATACTGATTACAATGGTGGTCATGTGTTCCCAGCTGCTATTAGTGTTGGAACATACGCAGCAGTTTCACTTCGTGATGATAATGAAATTCATGCATTTTCAGCAAACTTCAAGGATGCTGGCATGGTTTCTTTTGCAAAGGATGATTTGAAAATTCGTCAATATGATAGTTGGGTAAAGTATGTACGCGGTGTGATCAGTGAATTAAGTAAACTGGGTCATGAAGTACCACGTGGATTTAATCTAGCCATTGTTGGTGATATGCCAACTGCTTCTGGTTTGTCATCATCAGCATCATTAGAGTTGTTAATTGGTGTTATGTTGAATGATTTGTTTGATTTTGGTATGGATACCTTGTCATTGGTAAAGCTTGGTCAAGCAGTAGAAAATGACTATCTTGGTCTTCAAACTGGAATCATGGATCAATTTGCCGTTGCCTTTGGTCAAGAGAAACAAGCAATTTTCTTGGATACAAATACAATGGACTACGAAATGGTGCCAGCTGATTTTGGTGACTATGAGCTAGTTATTATGACCACCAACAAAAAGCGTGAATTGGTAGATTCAAAGTATAATGAGCGCCGTGCTGAAACACAAAAGGCACTTGAAGAATTACAAGCTGTCGCTGATATTAATTCACTAGGTGATTTGACGACTGAAGAATTTGAAAAGATTGTTGATCATATCAGCAGCCCAGTTAACCAACGTCGTGCTCGTCATGCAGTTGCTGAAAATGAACGTACTGTATTGGCAAAGAAAGCCTTATCAGAACATGATATGAAGCGCTTTGGTGAATTATTGACAGAGTCACATAATTCATTACGTGACGATTACGAAGTGACAGGTATTGAGTTAGATACCTTAGTTTCAGCTGCGATGGCACAACCAGGTGTCCTAGGTGCTCGTATGACTGGTGCTGGATTTGGTGGTAGTGCAATTGCGCTAGTTGCTAAATCTGAAGCTGACAACTTTGCTGCAGCTGTTGGTAAAGTATACGATGAAAAGATTGGTTATCAAGCATCATTCTTTGTCGCTGATATTGTTGATGGTACCCATGCCTTGTAGGAGGCCGAAGTTTTAAAATGAAGTCATTGAATGAAGAACAAAGTCAAGCTGTAATGGATTTCGTTGCGTGGGGAGTAGCCATGCATGCTTATTCAGAAGCTGAAACGGTTTATCGGACGAATCTTGTGTTAGCCAAGCTGGGTGCTACTAGCCTGGTTCAAGGTTTGACAGGGCATACAGACACTAATTTAAGTGATTTAGCTGATCAATTGATTGCAGTCCAAGATACTGATTTTGAGATGGGATGGCAAGCAGCCATTGATCGTACGGAATTGCTAAATATTGTGACACCAACACCAGATGTATTGGCAGCTGAGTTTGAGCGTTTGTATAAGGTTGATCCTGAACAAGCAGTGAAGTATTACTACTTTATTAGTGAATCAGTCGAAAACGTTAAAGTGAATGATATTGCTCGTAATATTGCTTTTACCCATAATTCAAAGTATGGTGATATTGAAATTACGATCAATCTTTCAAAGCCTGAAAAGACAACTGCTGAGATTAAAGCAGCCGCTAGTGCACCAAAATCAACTTATCCACCAACTGCGTTAGATTATACTAACGAAGGGTATCTTGGTACAGTAACTGCGGCACCACGTTTAACACATCGTTTTATTCGTGAAAATTTCAGTAATGAAACCTGGGGATGGCATTATTCACCATATGCATATTTTGAAGAACATGCTATTTTCGTGAACTTCAAACGTCAGCCAATGCAAATGGGTCTGCGAACATTTACGCGTTTGATGCAAATTGTGACACGTTATCCAATGTATATGGTTGGTTCAAATGCTGACTTACCAATCGTTGGTGGATCAATTTTGTCACAAGAACACTATCAAGCGGGACGTCATGCATTTCCAATGATGAAGGCAGATGTGAAGCAAAAGGTTGCCTTATCAGAATATGAAAATGTTGAAGTTGCTGTATTGAACTGGCCGATGACTGCGTTCCGAGTTTCTTCGACTGATGCGGCAGATGTTGTTGCTGCGAGTGAGTTTATTCGTCGTGCTTGGGAAAAGTACTCTGATGAAAAGCTAATGATTCATGCAACTAGTGCTGAGGGTGATCGTCAACATACGGTTACGCCAATTGCTCAGTTTAAGGATGGCAAGTACGAGTTGTACTTGGTTCTTCGTGATAATGGGACATCTGAAGATTATCCTATGGGAATTTTCCATCCCCATGCAGATGTACAACACATTAAGCAAGAAAATATTGGTTTGATTGAAGTGATGGGATTGGCTATTTTGCCTGCACGTCTCTTAAAGGAACTTCAGAAAGTTGAAGATTTCTTAATTGACCGCGCATCACTTGATGAAGTTGCTGAAGGTCACCGTGCTTGGGCACAACAAATTAAGCAAGATCGCCAAGCAAGTCCAACGACAGTTACAGAAATTGTACAAGAAGAAGTTGGTAAAGTGTTTGTTCGTGTGCTTGAGGATGCGGGTGTCTATAAGGATGATGCTAACGGTCAAGCTGGATTAGACCGTTTCATTAAATATCTCGCAAGTGCTGAATAAATCAGCTGATTTTAAAACAAAATGATAAGAGTGAACAGAAATTTACATGTTCACTCTTATTTTTTTAGATTAAACAGGCTAAAATAGAGATATGAGACAACGAGATGAGAACAAAATATCAGCTTTATCAAAGGCAGCTATTGATTTAGTTGCGGAACAAGGAATCATCAATTTAAGTATTAATAAAATGGCCAAGCGGGCGGGAGTATCGGTTGCTACGGCATATGTTTATTATGACAACAAAGCAGACTTATTAGGAAAGTTATTTCAACAGGTTCAAAATCTGCTAATTAATAATATGACAATGCCTGCAGTTGATTTGCCCATAAAAGAGCAATTTGCGCTAATTTTAAGACAATATGCCGCACGCTTTAGGAATAATGTGAAGGAGGTTGAATTTCTAGCAGCAATGTTAGCAAATCCACAATTTTTACCATCAGATTTACAGAACAGTGGTTCATTATTAAATAATGAACTATTAACAGTTATTACACAGGCATACCGTCAAAAGCTATTGGTGACGGGTAGTGTCGACCTGATTGTGGCACAGACCATTCAGCCAATGCAATGGCTATTACAATCACGCATACAAAATGGTTTAACAGTTTCGGATGCAGAAATTGAAGAGTTTATTACAATGGCAACAAGGGCAATTTTTAAGTAAGTCCTAAAAAATTAAGCTAAAATAAATGCACGTCTGATACTTTTCTTATATACTAGATGTAACGGTTGATTTAAGAGATATCAGCTGATTGAGGATTTTTAGTAAAATTCCACGGGAGGAAGAAACAGAATGACAGCATATGATTATGATGTATTGTATATCGGTAGTGGTCATGGAACGTTTGACGGGGCAATTCCACTAGCGGCTAAAGGTAAGAAGGTAGCTGTAGTTGAACAAGACTTAATTGGGGGAACATGCCCAAATCGTGGATGTAACGCCAAAATCGTTTTGGATTCTCCAGTTGCTTTAAAGCGTCATTTAGAAGAAGTTCACGGTATTGTAACTGGTGACGTTGCAATTAATTGGTCAGAAAATCAGGCACATAAGCATGAAGTGATTGCTGGGTTGCCAGATTTTATTCAAGGATTATTGGATTCTTCAAACGTTGATATCCTATTTGGTCGAGGCACCTTAGTTGATAACCATACAGTAAAAGTAAATGGCGAAGAAAAAACGGCCGAAAACATTGTTTTGTCAACGGGTCTTCGTCCAAATCGTTTGAATATCCCAGGTGACGATTTAGCTCACGACTCAGAAGAATTTATGAACCTAAGTGAAATGCCTAAGCGTGTCACAATTATTGGTGCTGGTTATATTGCAATGGAATTTGCAACAATGGCACAAGCAGCTGGGTCAGAAGTAACCGTTATTTTACATGGTGATAAGGCGCTTCGTGCTTACAACCAACCTTATGTAGAATTAGTTATCAAAGACTTGACATCAAAGGGTGTAAAATTCATTCGTGAAGTCGAAGTGGAAGCAATTGTCGGCGGTGCGAATGGTTTGGTTGTTCGTGGTAGTGAGTTAAACATTGATACTGATTGGGTGCTAGATGCAACTGGACGAATTCCAAATGTTGAAGATCTAGGTCTTGAAGAAGTTGGCGTTAAGTTTAACGAAAAGGGTATTGAAGTGGATGATCATCTTCGTACTTCAGTTTCAAATATCTATGCTTCTGGTGATGTCATTGATAAGGTACAACCCAAGTTAACGCCGACAGCAATCTTTGAGTCAACTTATTTGATGCACATTTTTGCCGGTGAGACTACTGAAGCCATTCAATATCCTGTAATTCCATCAGTTGTCTTTACTTCACCTCGTATTGCCAAGGCTGGAGTGACTGTTGCTGAGGCACAAGCAAATCCAGATAAATACACAATTGTTGAAAATGACTTGGCTGGCGATTGGTATCGTCAAGTTGAAAAAGAGCAAATTGGTCACAATACGCTTATTTTTGATGCTGACCACAAATTAGTGGGGGCAACTGAGGTATCGAATAAAGCAGAAGATGTCATCAATGCATTGTTACCAGCTATTGAGTTTAAGTTTGGTCCTGCTGAACTAGAGCGCATGGTTTACTTGTTCCCATCAATTGCTTCACAAGCATGGGGTCAATTGTAAAAATAAGTTCAATCAATAATATCAATTAAATAGTTTAAATATTAAGCAGCTGAATTCCTTGTGGGTTTGGTTGCTTTTTTTGCGTAAAAAGTTATTTATCAATGATTCATTGGGTTTGTTAGTAAATAAAAAATGAGAAAATAATGAGTTTGTGAAATAAAAATACAAAATAAAAATGAATGCTATTTTTATAGATAAATGTTGATATATCAACGTTTATATTGTGATTTATCGTTTGATAATATTTTTACATTAAAATGAATTTAAAAATTCTGTTGACTATGATTTAAGTTTATTATATGATTATGAAAAATTTATTACACATAATTAATTTGATTAGGAATCGGGGAATGATTATGAACAAAGCATTAAAGGTGAGTGCCTTATTATCTGGTGCGGTAATTTTAGGATCTACTTTTGTACCAGTAACAGCCAGTGCAGCAAAGTATAAGACTATTAACTGGACTGAAAGTGCTGATATTGGAACGATGGATCCTTCTAAGACAACAGCTGCCATTGATTTTAATTACTTACAAGCCACTGGTGAAGGTTTATACCGTCCTAGTAAAACTGGCACACCAGAACTAGCAGCGGCAACCTCTGTAGATAAGTCATCTGACGGATTGACCTTAACTTACCACTTACGTGACATGAAGTGGTCTAATGGTGATCCAGTGACTGCTAAAGACTTTGTTTACGGTTGGCAACGTACTAATGATCCAAAAACAGCTTCTCAATATGCTTACTTATTCTCAGGTATTAAGAACGCTGACGCTATTCAAAAGGGAAAGAGGCCTGTAAGCGATTTGGGAGTTAAGGCCATCGATGATAAGACCCTGCAAGTAACGCTTGAGCGTCAAATGCCACAATTGGAGTCAGTTTTGACAATGGCTGGTTTCTATCCACAAAATGAAAAGTTTGTCCAAAAGGTGGGTAAGAAGTATGGAACAGCAGCTAAGTACACGTTGTCAACTGGACCATATATCTTGAAGAACTGGAATGGATCAAATAACAAGATTTCTTTGGTTAGAAATCCCGGTTACTGGGATGCCAGTGCTGTAAAGACCCCAAAGATTACCGTACAAACGATTAAGGATCAAAATACAGGTTATAATTTGTTCAAGTCGAAGAAGGTTGATTACACAACACTTTCAAGTGATCAAGTTAAGACTTCCAAGAAAAATAAGGCTTACACAGTTATTTCACAGGCAACAACTGATTATCTCGAATTTAATGAGAAGCGTAAGCCTTTGAATAACGTGAACATCCGTAAGGCATTGTCAAAGTCAATTGACCGTGAGACGATGTCATCAAAGATTTTAGTTGGTAGTGGTGAACCAGCCTATTCATTTACAGCTGCTAACTTAGCAAAGGATCCAACAACAGGTAAGGACTTTGCAAAGGTTGCATCTGATAAGAGTGCAACGGGTTATGATCTAAAGGAAGCTAAAAAGTTGTGGAAGCAAGGTCTAAAGGAAATTGGTAAGAAGAAAGTTACCTTGCAATATTTGACTGATGATACTGATGGAGCAAAGCGTTCAGCTGAATTTGTCCAAGCGCAAATGGAAAAGCTACCTGGATTGAAGGTGACGATTAAGACAGTGCCATTTAAGCAACGTCTGTCACTATCAGAGACTAAAAAGTTTGATATTGTTAATTCACTTTGGGGGGCTGATTATGCTGATCCATCAACTTTCTTAGACTTGTATAAGTCTGATTCAGACTTTAACAATGGTAGCTGGAAGAATACAGATTATGACAATGCAGTTAATGCTGCTGAGACAACTGATGTCAGTGATAAGGCAAAGCGTTTCCAAGATTACGCTAAGGCTGAAAAGATTATTCAAGATGATGCGGGAATCGCACCATTGTATTACCAATCAAAGCCATCACTATTGAATACTAAGGTTAAGGGTGTTGTATCAAACACAGTTGGTGCACCATTCGATTGGAAGTGGGCATATAAGAAGTAATTGGTTTACGTTTCGTATCAAAATTATTTGAACAAATAGCCAAAGTAAAAAGAAGTTGGAACATTTCCTTTTGTTCCAACTTCTTTTTTATGCTAAAAATGTATTAATTATTAGTCTATAATTTTGATAGCGCAAATCACGTTACACACGGGCTCCAAAATGACTTTTGTCTCGCACTACTTTTTTATTCGTTGGTAAGTAACATAAATTGTGTAGCAAGCTAAGATAAACCAAGCTAGTTTATTAACAGTCATTAAATTCATAAACCATTTTGCTGGTTGATAAGATAATTGCATAACATTTTCACCAACTTTACCACGCACTTTGACGGCACCAATTTTGGTTAATTGATAGTCGTATGCAGATAAAGGTTTGCCGTTCAATTTCAATCGTGTATGGGCGTATTTAATGACATTAATTGTTTTATAGTTAGGCTTCGTTGCATACCAAAGGATATACAATTTTTTATTCTCAACGTACTTTACAAATGTATATTGTTGTCGGGCAATTTGTTCATTGTATTTTTTGTAGGGCTCTTTCACCTTTTTCGCACCATTAACCGGTAGATAATCAGGCGTTGGTTTCCAAACACTATCTAGTAGGACATGCAATCTTTTGTTGGCGTAGAAACTTTGTCGGATGGTTGTTTTTGTGGCATCTTGATGGATTTTATTTTTATCTGCAAGAACTTTTGGTGTGTGCCAGATAGCAGCTTTTTTATGGACAATCCCAATATTATTTGCCAAAATACAAATCATTGCAGTTATTAAAATTAAAGATAACTGCTTTTTATTAAATAGCAAATAATCACTTGTGGTTAAGGTAAGACCTAAACCTAATAAAAGTAAAACAATGGCTGTTGGTAGTAAGCGATACGGAAACTGGAACAGACTAATAAAGTGAATTTTAAAGAGTGTATTCCAAGGGATAATTGACGAGGATAGCACTAAGCAAATGGTACCAATTATTGTGACAGTCCGGATGACTAGAGTAGTATGGCGCCAATGCATTAATGTCATAAAAATTTGATAACCAAATAATAAGACATATGGGAAAAATAATTTTAGATTATCAATCGGAAAGGCAACACTGCCACGTGACTGCGGTGTCTTGTTTTTAAATGGCGGGATTAGCTGGTTTCCCATATATACTTCAAGAAAACTCCCCCAAATATTTGCCGTTAAAAATATTGTACATAGTGCAGCGATGAGTGTACGTAAAAGAAGCCTTTTTTTATTTGTCGATTGTAAAATAGCGATACTAAAGAAAATAGTTAAAAGTACAATCAATAACAATGACGATAAGACATGTGTTTGCAACATCAAAGTAACAGCCAATGTCATTTCCAGGATATTTACGGGATTATCTTTCTCGCGAATTAAGCGTGTGGCAACAGACACACCAAGTGGTAGAATTGCGGCTCCCCAACTTAAAAATTGTTGTGATATTGTCCAAGTAAAAATGACATAACTAAGCATATATAGTGTGGATAATGGCATCAGGTAGCGTTGAGATACTTTATTTTGGATAAGTAAATAGTACATCATGCAACCGGCAATAAACATCACCATAAAATCAGAAATAATTTGGTAAAGAAACCATGACCGGGTGATCCACAAAATAAAACCATGCAGGTAAGCAAGTAGTGGGCCGTATATTGCATTGACAATGCGACCAGATTGGGTAAAACCATACATGGAAACGAAATACTGCCAATTATGATCATTGATTTGTGAAGCCATGTCGTAGAAACGATTGAAGTGGAACAGTGAATCAGAACCTAAAATCAAACTATGGGAGTATATTTGCGGAGAAATAACAATTAAGGCAAATACAGCAATTATCAGAATGTTTTTGGCATGTTTTTTAATCATTTTGACCTCACATTTATGCTAATGGGTATTTTTAATTACCTGACTATGTATAGTGTAACAATAATGTGTGTTTAGTAGAACGGGCATTTTGTGATAAGATTAATTTGTGAAGGAGAGAACAATTATGTATCCAAAGAGATTTATACAATTATTCATTATATTTTTTGTCACTATTTTTATATCACTAGCAATTGTTGACTTATTTCATGTGAGAGAATTTTGGTTACAAGGCATACTGGTAACTATTGTTGGCTATATTATTTTAATTATTCCGTTAACAGCGTTGACTATTTTAAAACAACGAAAAAAGTTTAGCGGACAAACCAATAATAATCGAGATGATATTTTTAATAAGACGTTATCAAAACTAGAAAATGTTTTTGTTCTGGCAACAAAAGCATCAGATGGGAAATTGACAGCTAGCATTGTAACTTTCAAACAATCAACCGTTAATGAGAATGTTTTCTATATTGTCACTAGCTCGAATTCAGAGCGGACAGCAAACATTGCTCAAAATGGGGTGGCTGCTCTAACAACATGGTATGATAAGCAAACTGGGGCTAGATTGAGTTCAAAGAATGTCTCAGCAGCTGTTGTTGCGGATGATCAAGTAGCAACAATGTTACAAGAACACCCTGAGATTAAAGCATTAGGTGAAGATTTTTCTAATCATGTAATTATTCAATTAACTTGCCAGTCTGTTTTAATTGAATCATTTCGGGATCAGCCTGTTGCAGTATCTTTTTAATTTTGTTGCTTAGTTGCAATTCTTATTTGATAGTGCTATTTTTAATAGCAGTGATATCAGTGGTTCGTAACCATCCCACTCAAAAAAACTAGGAGTAGTAGAAACTATGGAACAAAAAACACATCAAGTTAGTTCAGCAAGAAATATTGCAGTGACAGCGGTCATTGCCGCACTTTATGTGGTGGCAACCGTTGCCATCCCGTTTGCATCATATGGACCAGTACAATTACGATTTTCTGAGGCCTTTAATCATTTAGCAGTATTTAATAAACGTTATATTGTTGCCATAACACTGGGCGTATTTATTGCTAATATTTGGTCACCATATGGCATTATTGACATGATTGTGGGGACTTTGCAGACATTATTGATGTTATCAATCTCTTATTACTTAGCAAAGCATGTTAAGAATATTGTGACCCGCTTGGCAATCAGTACCATCGTCGATACCTTAATGATGTGGGTTATTGCTGCTGAGTTATACTATGTTGCAAAAACACCATTCTGGGCAACTTATGCTTGGACGGCATTAGGTGAATTTGTTGCTTTAGTTATCGGCGCAATCATTGTGTACATCATTAGTCGGACAATTAATTTAGAAAAATAATCTTAAATAAGTAAAACCCGCTCACGAAAATGAGCGGGTTTTACTTATTTAATTACTATTCATTTCCAAAATCGCATCAAAAACAGCTTGTGGTAGTTCGATATCACTTTTTTTAACACCTTGACGTCGCATTTGCTGCTGCTTTTTTGATACCTTAGTACCTGAAGCTTGAGCTTTTCGCAAAGGTGGAACATCTGCACGAGCAATAGCGCGTCCTTCAACAATTGCTTGTACAGGCATCGCTTGCAATTTACGTGGAATTAGGTTTTTAAGTTTATCAACAATCTCAATGCCCATTCGGTTAGCTTTCAGGCGATGTACAACGAATGTTAAGGCATCAATCTTTGCATAGTCGATTGCAATGTCAATTCTGACTAAATCTGAGGGTTGATATTGATCAAACGTTGTTGAAAGGGTCGCAAAGCCATGTGAAACCGACTTTAATTCATTAAAGAAATCATATGCAATTTCAGAAATTGGCATTCGATAAGTAACTAATAGCATGGCACCAATAGTTTCTAAATCTACTAATTCACCCCGACGACCTTCGGCTAAGCGCATGACATCATTCAACATTTCATTTGGCATCGTCATTTTGGCTAACATATATGGTTCTTCAACCAACATAATTTGACCATAATCTGGAAATTGGGTTGGGTTTTCAACATAGATCGGTTCGTCTTCATTTTTAACGGTCACACGATAGGTTGAATTTGGCATTGTGGTCAAGACATCCAGGCCGAACTCCTCTTTTAATCGTTCACGAATAATTTGTAAATGGAAGATACCTAAAAAGCCACCACGGAACCCCATTCCCAATGCTTCTGACTGTTCAGGTTCGTATTGAAAGGCAGCATCATTCAGGGCTAATTTTTCAATACCAATTTTTAAATCTTTAAATTCACTACCACGAGGATAAAGTCCGGCGTAAACCATTGGCTCAACATCTTGATAACCAGGTAGGGCCGATGCAACAGGTTGTTTTGCAAGTGTAATCGTATCACCAACTTTAACTGCTTCAGGGTCTTTAATACCTGTCACAATAAAACCAACATCACCAGCTTTTAATTGCTTTATTGGCGTCATTAAAGGGGCGAAGACACCCATTTCTTTAATGCCTGATTTAATTTGATTAGCCATAAATAATACCTGATCATTACTATTTAAAGTACCTTGTACGATTCGCGCCTGTACAATAATACCTTTATATGGATCAAATTTTGAATCAAACACGAGAGCTTGTAAATCAGCGTGTTCATCACCTTTTGGAGCAGGAATACGGTCACGAATAGCAGTTAGGACAGTATCTACGTGTAAACCACTTTTAGCAGAGATTTTAATGATGTTATCTGGTGTAAATGCATCATCTAAGTCTTCAAGTTGCGCGATAGTTGCATCAACTTCAGCAGCAGCTGTGTCAATTTTATTAACAATTGGAATAATAACTAAGTTAGCTTCTTTTGCAAGACGATAGTTAGCAACAGTTTGTGCTTGAACACCTTTAGTTGCATCGACAAGTAGCAACACACCGTCAGTAGCTGATAAACTGCGGGATACCTCATAGTTGAAATCAACATGTCCCGGAGTGTCAATAAGGTTGTATTGGTATTCATCACCGCGTTCATCGATGAAGTAGTTTCGGACAGTTCGTGATTTAACCGTGACACCATGTGCTTTTTCAACACTTAAATCATCAAGTAGTTGATCTTCAGCTTCTCGTTCTGAGATGGTATTTGTCATTTCCATGATTCGATCAGCAAGTGTCGACTTACCATGATCAATATGGGCAATGATGGCAAAATTACGAATAAATTCTTGACGTGTAGACATTTTAGCTCCTTAAAAAATATATAGTGCTCATATTATACCATTTTCATCAAAAATTACGGTTTTGCATTTCGTAATATCACGTATATACGAACATTATTTTAATTTAATGGTCGTTATTAACCGAAAGACAATAAAAGACGAATTAAATTTAAGGTTATATCTAGTAAAGTTAGCTTTATTTTATTTGATAAAAGTGTTAGTATAGTTTGCATAGGAGTTGTTGTTGATATTTTTAGCCTGATAATTGGGAGGAAAAGTACAATGGATTACGCAACTGGTGCAATGGGTCCAAGTAGTTTACATTATAGTTTTGAGAAGACAGATGTTGCTAACTTTATGACTGGGGGTCCACAAACAATTACACAACCCGAAGTAAATGATAAGTTAATTGCACATTTTCATGATCTTTGTGAACGCCACCCAACATGGACGTTTGGTCAAATAGCAAGTGGTTTACATGTAGATGCTGCAACACTACGACAAATTGAGATCATGACAAATAGTCGGTTGCGCTCTGCAAGGGCTCGTTAAAAGAATATGGATGATTAAGATTGTCTATTAAAAATTTTATTTTTGATGACATTTTAAGACCCACAACTTTTCAAATTAAAGAAAAGTTGTGGGTCTTTTTTGTTAGTTAAATTAATAGCGACCAAGCTTCAAGATAGGTGTTGACTGTTCTATCAAAGTATTTGGTTCTTCAAGTAATTCGAAAGTTGTCAAATCATCAGAATTGGTAATGGTTACAATGACTGTGTCATCTAAACCAGCATCTGTGATTGATTTGTCCCAGAATTCAATTAATAAATCACCTTTATTAACGTGTTGACCACGTTCAAAGTAGGATACGAAGCCCGTTCCTTGTAGCTTAACAGTATCTAAACCAATGTGGATCAATGTAACGATACCAGTGTCAGATACGATACCGACAGCATGACGAGTTGAGAAGGCAATGCGTATGGTACCATCAAATGGTGCATAAACACGACCGTCTGCTGGCTTTATTGCAAATCCCTTACCTAAATCGCCAGAAGCAAACGCTTTATCATTAACACGACTTAATGGCAGTAGGGTACCTGTGACCGGCGTGTAGTAGATTGACTCGCCTGCAGAAAGTTCTGGTAGTACCTCAGTCACTGTTTCGTTAGTATCGTTAAACTGCTTACCCCAAGTACGCTCAAGTTCATCAACAATTTCAGCATGCTTTGCTTCCGTTAAGGTGACCTTCTTGAAGAAAACAAAGACACCCGCAACAATAATGATAATTGGAATACCAAACATAATTGCCTTAAAAGTCAATGAATTTGCATGGGTAATCGATGCAGCAGTTGCACCACTAGTCATACCAGCAACAACGGCAGTTAGTCCAACGACCCCATTTGAAATGGCACCAGCTAATTTATCAAGTAGGGGACGGATTGACAAAGTTAATGATTCGTCACGGTGTCCCAACTTTAGTTGACCATATTCAACTGAGTCAGAAATAGTCATTAGAACAACTAAGAACACAAGTGGTTGTGGAATGGCGAATAATTCAGCAGCAACTAGAATAACGGGTAGTGATTTACCAGCAAAGATAAATACAACCAAGCCCAACAGCATGACACCAACACTCCAGAAGAATAGCTTACGGCGATTTAGCTTATCAGCTAACTTAGGGAATAATGAAACAGAAATCAAACCAGTTACCACGTTCAAGCTTGCTAGGATTGAGAATGACTTTGCATCACCTAGAATGAAAGTGAAGTAGTAAAGCTCAAGTGAGTTGACCAACGTCATACCAGTTGTGTAAAGGCCATACGCAACAGCCGTCCACATCAATTGGTCATTTTTGACCAAAATCTTAATAACTTGCTTAACTGTGGTTTTTTCTTTGTTTTGGCGTAGCTCTGAATCAACTTCTTTTGTACCAACACCAACTGCAATCGCGCTGATCCAGGCAACAACAGAAATAATAATGGCGAACCATAACCAACCACGAGTATCTCCGGTACCACCATTACTTTTAACTGAGAAAAATAGAACCAGAGGCATAACTACGACACCAACTAAATTGGCACCAAGGGTTGAACCAATTCGTGCAAAAGTAGCCGTCTTTTCACGTTCACGTGAATCGAATGTTAAAGCAGGGATCATTGACCAAAAACCAATGTCCTTAAATGAATAGAAGATATCCATCGTAATATAGATAATGGCGAATAAAATTAGATAAGCCATTGGATTTGATTTGTTCAAACCACCCATGCTTGTAAATAAAATGATTAGCGCAATCGAACCAATTGTTCCACCAATAACCACCCAAGGTTTAAATTTACCCCAACGAGTTCTGGTATTATCAATTGCATTACCAATAAATGGATCAATTGCTAACTCTACGAAACGTAATAAGAAGATAATTAATGTAATGGCACTAATCATTTTATTATTAGTTGCTGAATTGCCACCACTAAATAAGTGAGTGGTGACGAACATGATGAAGTAGGTTGATAATGTTGCGAAAAACACATCATTACCAAATGCTCCAAAGGAATATGACCAACGTGATAAAGCTGACTGTTTGCTATTTTCAGTCTTCATGACGCAAATTCTCCTTAAAATTTATTAAATTGTCAACTGTTTAATTGTAAGCGCTTTCATAGAACAAAGCAAGTATTTTTTAATGTTTGTCACTTAATCGGCAAGCGGTTACAATATCAATAGAGAAACTATTTTTATTTCGCTAGATTAAGGATGATTAATCGCATCTATGGAGGGGTATATGGAAAAGGCAGTCATCACATTTGATAACACACAACGCACATTCCATCTGAGAAACGAAACAATTTCATATTTAATGTCAATCGAAGAAGGAGAAATTTTAAGTCATCTATATTTTGGGAAAAGGGTGACAGGATATCATGGGTCTCGTCATTATCCGAGGTATGAACGTGGGCTATCGCCTAATTTAGCTGGTCGGCCAGGGGAAGTAGATCGCTTTTATTCAAAGGATGTTTTACCACAAGAATTTGCAGGTAATCAGACCGGTGATTTTCGGAGTCCTGCAATCATTATTAAATCAGCAGATGGGGCTTTGGCAACTGATTTCCGTTATGATTCATATGAGATTTTTTCCGGTAAACCAGAATTAGAAGGTTTGCCACAAACATACGTAAAACAAGATGATGAAGCACAAACATTAGCAATTAAGCTAAAAGACAAAACATTAAAGGCATCGGTCGTGCTCTACTACACAATTTATGCAGATCGATCAGTGATCACACGATCAACTCGTGTCTTCAATGAAAGTGAATATTCATTCTCTATTGAGAAGGTTGCATCATTACAACTTGATATGCCCAAGCAAGCAATGGAGGTCATTTCATTTCCTGGTTCACAATTTCATGAACGTCAAGTAGAGCGTGCACCATTGCGTCAGGGCATTACAGAATTCAGTAGTCGCCGTGGTGCCAGTTCACATCATATGAACCCATTTGTAGTAGCGGTTGATCCAAATACAACTGAGCAAACCGGGGAAGCTATTGGTGTGCAGCTCGTCTATTCAGGTAATCATCAATTTACTTTTGAAAAGGATTATATCGACCAAGTTCGTTTGGTCACAGGAATCAATGAAGATGGTTTTAGTTGGCAATTAGCACCAGAAAAGAGTTTCCAGTCTCCTGAAGCCATATTGGTTTATTCAGATAAAGGGCTAAATGGGATGTCACAAACATATCATCACTTGTTACGTGAGCGTGTTGCTCGTGGTAATCATCAATATCAAGATCGCCCCATTGTCATTAATAATTGGGAAGCAACCTATTTTGATTTCAGTGCAAAGAAAATTGAGGCAATTTTAGATGAAGCCGCCCCATTGGGAATTGAAATGTTTGTGTTAGACGATGGTTGGTTTGGTCAACGTGATGATGATCGTCGGTCATTAGGAGATTGGTATGAATACACAAGTAAGCTAGCTAGTGGTGGTGGCTTACGTGGTTTAGCTGAAAAAGTACATGCTAAGAATATGGCCTTTGGTTTATGGTTTGAGCCTGAGATGATTTCAGAAAATTCTGATTTGTATCGTCAACATCCAGACTATGCAATTCATATTCCGAATCGACCAATGTCACTTTCAAGAGATCAATACGTTTTGGATTTTTCTCGACCAGAAGTTGTCGAAAATATTTATGAACAAATGACTGCCATTCTTGATCGGGTGCCAATTGATTATATTAAGTGGGATATGAATCGTCATATGACAGAAGTTTACTCTACTGTTCTAAATAGTGAGCAACAAGGTGAGGTGGCTCATCGTTATATTCTTGGTGTCTATGATTTGGTGGATCGGTTGGCCAAACGTTATCCTGATATTTTATTTGAAGGTTGTTCAAGTGGTGGTGGTCGTTTTGATGCGGGGATGCTTTATTACTTCCCACAAACATGGACCTCAGATAGTACCGATGCTGCCGAACGAATTAGAATTCAGTATGGGACGACATTTGGCTATCCGGTATCTAGCATGACTGCTCATGTGGCGGCAGTCCCAAATCCTCAAACACAACGAATAACGTCATTAGAAACGAGAGGTGATGTTGCTAGCTCAGGTGTCTTTGGTTATGAACTAGATGTCCAACAAATGTCGGCAGAAGAGAAAGAGCTGGTTAAACAGCAAGTTGCTTTCTATAAAGAGCACCGTCATCTCATTCAATATGGTGATTTTTATCGTCTAAAGGATCCATTCTTGAGTAATGAGGCTGCGTGGGAATTTGTTAGTCCAAATGGTAATGATGTTTTGGTTTATCATTTTAGACTACTTGCCTCATCACAACAGAATTTTACGATTACCAAACTAGTTGGTTTAATCCCCGAGGGCATTTACGTTGATCAGGAAACTGGTGAAAAGTTCTCTGGTGACGAGTTAATGAACATTGGACGTTATGACGACCCAACCCAAGCCGGTGATTTTACTGCTCAAGTTCGGACTTATTTCTTAGAGGATTAAATTCGTATAATTATTTTAAAAGGGATACAGCTGGTGTATGATTAAGGTGTATCAAATAATATTTTTTGGAGGAATAAAATGTTTAATGCAAATTTAGCACAAGATGTTTGGAAAGATCCAGGCAAAAATGTTTCATTTATTGTTTTGGCATTAAACCATCAAGATTTAGCTGATGAGCAGGAACATATTGCAACCTTTGCTGATATGTCTCAGTCGATTATTCGATCAATGCGTATTCGTAACCCTGAGTCTGGATTACAAGTTGCCATTGGATTTAGTAATAAGGCGTGGGATTACCTATTTCCTAATGCTAAAAAACCGAAAGAATTAGAGACTTATCAAACATTAACTGGTGCCGAATATAGTATGCCAGCCAGTGATGGTGACATTTTCTTGCATATTCGGGCGAGTGAAGAGGCTGTTGTCTACGAAATTGTTCGTCAATTTATGAAATTGTTATCACCAGTGACAACGGTGCTTGATGAAACAAAAGGGTTCCGTTACTTAGAGGGGCGTGCAATTATTGGCTTTATTGATGGGACAGAAGCACCAGCAATTGAGGATGCTGCCGATTATGCAATTATTGGGGATGAAGACCCAGATTTTGAAAATGGTTCTTATGCATTTGCTCAAAAATGGCAACATGACATGGCATTCTGGGAAAAACTGTCTGTGGAACACCAAGAAAAGGCAGTTGGCCGTCATAAATTTGATGATATGGAATTAGATGATGAGGACAAACTTGAGAATGCGCATAATGTAGCTTCTAAACTAGAAATTGATGGTGAAGAGCAGAAAATTATTCGCATGAATGTACCATTTTCTGATCCAGCCTTAGATTATACGGGAACTTATTTCATCGGTTATGCTAGACATTGGCAGGTTACAAAGCAGATGTTGGTCCAAATGTTAGAGAAGTCGGATTTTCTACTAACGTTTTCAACACTGCTAAGCGGTCAATTATTCTTTATTCCATCAAGAGATACACTTGCTGATATTGCGGATGGTAATTTCTTTGATTAAATAAAAATAGGTTTGAAATTCACTTAAAATGAGTTTCAAACCTATTTTTTATTGACTAGCGTAACTTTTCTTGTGATTTATCAACAGCAGTATTATGAGATGAAAAATCGATAGACACAGTACCGTTGGCACCACCATTAGTGTTATGCCAGACGGCGTTAGTCTGTACTTTACCATTAATTCGGGCGATGGTGAGGACAGCAGGTTTACCATATTTACTAGTTAAACTAGATAATGAATCACCTGCATGTTCTTGGTCATTCTTGTCTTCAAGTTCAACTGCATTATAAGTAGTCATCGTCCATTTTTTCGCTAGGTTGATTGTTTTTGAGTCTAACAGAGTTTTAGAAGTCAACTTGGCCGTTTTCGAGCTATCTTTTTGACTCATAAATGTTAGTGTGACACCAGTATAGTCACCAGCGATATTTTTCCAAGAAACAACCGTCAAGATATGGTTGTCAGCTTTTGTCTTAGATTTTTTATCTGGGCGGCCATATTTTGCCACAATAGATTCGTAGCTTGAACCGCCTTTACCAGTTTCATTAAAGTCACCAACTTTTAATTGGTCAAATGATTTTTTGGTCCATTTATGAGAACTAGCGGTGTTATCACTGCTGCCAGTTGTACCTTGATAATGATCTGAAACAACCACGATTAGGATAATGGCAATAATGCCTGCGATGACGGTAATAATTTTCTTTTTCATAAGTCTATATCTTTCTTTATTCGAAATAATCTTAATTAAGAATATCATAAAAACGTTACCATGTAACGCATACAAGTTATTTGTCACATAATTTAGTAGTCAACATCAAACTCTTTTTGTATAATCTTGGTATGCATCAAGCATAAAATTATAGGAGGTGTTTCAGGAATGTCTATTGTAAAAGATACAGCTAGTTTTCCTTTACTATTTTTGTTGCTATTAACTGTAATCTGTATCACATTGTTGATACTCAGTATGCGGCAAAATAAATTTCGGTTACTAAACGGTGTCTTAGCAAACTTTTCAGTGGTTTTAACTGGTATGACGTTAATGTTTCTGATTGAATTGCTAAACATTCAGTGGTTAAGGGTCATTTTTTATGCAATTTTTGTGATTATTTTGATTCCACTGGCAGTTTTGTATTCATTGTTGGGTATTTTGTTATTGTGGAATGCACTAACCGTATGGCGTCGAGAAAGCCATACGCTGGGTAATATGCTAACGTTACTTTTGGGTATTTTGATCATTATTGTTTTGCCAATCATGCGTGCGATTGATAGTAAGCTACTGAGTGATCAAGCGGTTGGCTTGTATATTACGTTAGTTGAACCAGTTATCCTATATTTAGTTTTTTGGTTCTTGGCATTTATTACGTCATTTATTTTGACGAGATTATATCGACCAAAGTACAACCAAGATTATATTATTGTCTTGGGTGCAGGGTTACTAAATGGTAAGGATGTTTCACCATTACTTGCTTCCCGTATTCAAATTGCATTGGACTTTGCCAATAAACAGTTTGAAAAAACTGGCTATTATCCATGGCTAATTTTTTCAGGTGGGCAAGGAGGCGACGAAAAATTGCCTGAAGGAGTAGCAATGGCTGAATATGCAAAACAGCATGGTGCGCAATCATCTCATGTGTTAATTGAAGATCAATCGAAAACGACCTATGAAAATATGCTATTTTCAAAGAAAATTTTGCAAGCGCGAGATTTGAACCTGGCAAATGGACTATTTGCAACCAGCGATTATCATACTTTCAGAGCAGCAGGGTATGCACGATTAGTTGGTTTACAAATTGATGGACTAGGAGCAAAAACTAGTCGATTCTTTATTCCTAATGCCTTCATTAGAGAATATATTGCGCTACTAGCAAACCACAAGGTATTTCATGCCATCTGCTTGTCATTGATTTTATGCGTTTCAATTATTAGTTTTATAGTTGGTAATGGTATTTTCTTTTAGATGAGTAATGTGATATTAATATTATGCATTGCGGTATAAATAATACACGGGGACACTCAAGGTATAAATGACTTTGGGTGTTTTTGTTTTTACAAGTTTAATTCCAATTTTGACGAACATCAGCACGTTGCCAGCAAATTAACGCATCTTGTATGATATAATATTCATACAAAAATATTACTATTTGGGGGTAATTATGAAAATTGTAGTTTTAGATGGGTTAGGCTTGAACCCTGGGGATTTGGATTGGCATATTTTAGATCAATTTGGTGAGGTTGTTGTCTATGATGCGACACCATATGATGATAAAGACGAAATTATCAAGCGTTTAGCAGGTGCAGACGTTGCCTTGGTTAACAAGGTTCCAATTACATCAGATATTATTGATGCTTCTCCTGATCTAAAAGCAATTGCTGAAACGGCTACAGGTTATGACAATATTGATGTTGATTATGCGAAAACTAAGCATATTGCTGTGATGAATGTGCCGACTTATGGTACGGATGCCGTTGCACAATTTACGTTTGCGTTGTTGTTAGCTGTTACTAGTCGAGTTAAGCAACATGATGATCTGGTGCATGAAGGCGAATGGGCAAAAGCTGGTCGGTTCTCATTTTGGGACGCGCCATTGATGGAATTAAAAGGTAAAACGTTAGGGTTAGTTGGCTTTGGCAAGATTGCACAAGCAGTCGCTAAGATTGCGTTGGCCTTTAATATGCAGGTTATTTTTTACAATCATCAACCAAAAGAAGTCTTTGATGAAGCAATCAAGCAAGTTGATTTGAAAACTTTATACGCAGAGTCAGACATTATCAGTTTGCACGTGCCATTTACACCAGAGATGTCGGAGTTTATTAATGCTGACACACTTGGACAGATGAAAGACACTGCGATTTTAATCAATACTGCGCGTGGTAAGTTGATTAATGATGCCGATTTAGCTGCTGCTTTAAATAGTGGTCAGATTGCTTATGCAGCTTTGGATGTTGCAACACAAGAGCCAATTGGTGATAATAGTCCTTTGTTAACAGCAAAGCACTGTTACTTAACACCACATATTGCGTGGGCACCGTTAGAAACTAGACAACGACTATTGGACATTGTCGTGGCAAATATTCAGGGTTATTTAAAGAATGATCCACAAAATGTTGTGAATAGTTAAAAAATAGATTGTGTGGCATGTCAAAGCATGTCACACTTTTTTATACAAAAAACTATTGGAAGCGTTTACAATATATGTTAAAGTGGACTTTGTTATTTTAAATGACAATCTCAAAAATAAACGTCAGAAGGTATTGACCTTTGATTGTGAAAAATAGTACAATTATGGGTTGCTGAATTTCATAATTTTATCGTTTTAAAAGCGCAGAAAAGTGGTATATTAGAGTATAGATTGTACAACTTTAGGAGGTAGGTTAGTTTTATGTCTACAGTGGAGGATTTAAAGGCCATTGTTGGTAGTCACCATGTTGTGACTAACGCGGCTAAGTCATTACGTTATCGTAAAGGATATCGTTCAGGTTACGGAGAGGCACTAGCGGTTGTTATGCCTGGAACCCTTGTTGAAATGTGGAAAGTTTTGAAGGTTTTGCATAGAGATAATATTATTATCATCATGCAAGCTTCAAATACTAGTTTGACTGAGGGATCAACGCCAACAGAAGGTTATGATCGTGATGCAGTTATTGTGAAGGGTAGCCGTATTAAAGATCTACAACTAATTAACCAAGGAAAGCAAGTCATTGCCTTCCCAGGAACAACCTTGTTTAATTTGGAAAAGTCATTACAACCATTAAATCGTGAGCCACATTCAGTTATCGGTTCATCAACATTGGGTGCATCAGTTATTGGTGGGATTAACAACAATTCAGGTGGTGCGTTGATTCAACGTGGACCAGCTTATACTGAATTGGCATTGTATGCACGTATTGATGAAAATGATGAACTACATTTGGTAAATCACTTGGGTATTGACCTTGGTGAAACACCAGAAGAAATTTTGGATAACCTTGCAAATCGTCGTTTCGATTTGAATAATGTACCAAATTCTGATGAGCGTGTTGGACACAACCGTGATTACGAGAAGCGTGTTCGTGATGTAGATTCAGACTTACCCACACGTTACAATGCTGATCCTAAGGGATTATATGAAGCATCAGGTGCTGCTGGAAAGGTTGCCACATTTGCTGTTCGTTTGGATACTTATCCATCAGAAGGTGAATCACAAGTATTCTACATTGGAACAAATTCACCAGCCGTCTTGGAAAAGATGCGTCGTCACATTTTGTCTGAATTTAAGAACTTGCCTGTATCAGGTGAGTACATGCATAAGGAAGCTTATGATTTGGCAAAATTGTACGGTAAGGATTCATTGATGGTCATCGATAAGTTGGGAACAAGCATGTTGCCAACAATGTTCGGTATGAAAGCATCTGCAGAACGTATTCTAGGGCATGTGCCATTCTTTAAGCCATACTTCCCAGATCGTTTCTTGCAAAAGGCAGGGCACTTGTTCCCTAACCAATTGCCAAAGCGTATCGAAGATTATGCTAACCGCTTTGAGCACTATGTGCAATTGAAGATGTCAGGTGCAGGTATTGATGAAGCACGTGCATACTTGACTGAATTCTTCAAAGAAGAAGAGGGTGACTTCTTCGAGGCTAACGCTGATGAAACGAATAAGGCATCATTGCACCGTTACGTAACGGCTTCTGTTGCAATTCGTTACCAAGAATTGAAGCAAGATTCAATTGATATCTTGCCACTTGATATTGCGCTACGTCGTAATGATGATGACTGGTTCGAGCACCTACCAAAGGAAATTGAAGATAAGATTGAGTACAAGTTGTACTACGGTCACTTCCTTGATCACGTTATGCACCAAGACTACATTTTGAAGCCAGGTGTGGATGGTCACGAATTAAAGAAGGAAATGTTGAAGTTGCTTGACAAGCGTGGTGCCATTTATCCAGCTGAGCACAACGTTGGTCACTTGTATGAAGCAGCTCCTGCATTGATTGAACACTACAAGAAGAACGACCCAACAAACAGTTTCAACCCTGGAATTGGAAAGTCTTCTAAGAAGAAGTGGTGGGAAATCTACTAATAGACTGTTTGATTAGTCAAACATCTTAATAAATAGAAAGCAATAATTGTTGTCTTTTCAGAGATAATAATTATTGCTTTTTTTAGGCATTCTTTAATTAATTTAGTAGCAATAAAATGTGTTATTGAATGAATATTTTTTAAATAATTCTTAGGTAAAATTCAAAATGACTATGCAAGCTACATGATGTGTCTTATTATTAACATAAAGTGACGGTGCGCTTAAGGAGTATTTATGAAAACAAGAAACATCATACAAGTCATAGTTGTTGTTATTTTGTTAATTGCAGCAGTATATAGTTTGACCCCTGACAAGCAACAGCGTCATCAGCAATTGACATTAGACAACGGGGGGATTGTTTATCAGGGCGGCTTGTTTAAACATAAATTTAATGGGTCAGGAACAGTAAACTTTAAAAATCATGATCGTTATGTTGGGCATTTTGTTAATGGGGAATTTAGTGGCAATGGGAAATTCATTTCACACGATCATTGGGAATTTGATGGCAAGTTTAACAAAAATTTACCTGATGGGCACGGTATTTTAAAAGTGAACAAACAAAGTTATCAAGCAACCTTTAAAAAGGGGGAATTGATCAATGCGCATTAAGTGGTTTAGCTTCATAAGAATCGCTGGTTTATTAGCGGTATTGTCCTATCATTTCTTTTCCAATGCCTACACGGGTGGCTTCATTGGTGTCGATATATTTTTTACTTTCTCAGGATTTTTGATTACGGCGTTGATGATCGATGAATTTTCAAAGTCACGTCAATTTAAATTGATAAAGTTTTATCAACGTCGTTTTAACCGCATTGTGCCACCATTAATACTCTCGGTTTTGGTAGTAATACCATTTACATATTTTGTAAGTTCGGATTACATTACGGGATTGGGGAAACAGGTTGCGGCAGCGATTGGGTTTACGACAAATTATTTTGAAATTGCGACTGGTGGTAGTTACGAAAGTAAATTTATTCCTCATTTATTTGTTCATACCTGGTCGTTAGCAGTTGAAATGCATTTTTATATTTTATGGGGGTTAGTAGTTGCGCTAATTGCGAGAAAACTACAACGTTCTTCCTTAAGTCAAGGCGAAGCTTTGAAATCCTTTCGATTTAGACTTTCAGTATTATCATTGCTAGTGATTATTATCAGTGTTGTGATGATGGGCATACGTAGTTTTAATTTAACTGATTATTCTGCCATTTATTTTTCAAGTTTGACACACTGTTTTCCGTTTTTCGTCGGATCATTAACAGCGACATTTACTGGTATTCAGTCAGTTCCTAGACGATTTAATAAGAAGCTACAACAGGCAACATTGCTACCAACGATAAGTACATTATTCGGTGCATTTATTGTTCTAGGTATTCTTGGCTATTTACTAAAATTTGATAGCCAACTGACTTATTTAGGGGGAATTTTATTTGCAAGTATTGTTGCAGCTTTTACTATTGTCAAAGCACGCACATTACATCAGTTGACATCAAGCATTAGTGAACCTAAGTGGGCAACCTTTATTGCAGATATTAGTTATAGTATGTATTTGTACCATTGGCCATTATTTGTTATTTTTTCACAAATAACGAGTGTATTTTGGGCAGTTATTTTAACCATTGGTATTGGGGTACCATGTTCAGCGATTTCTTACTATATTATTGAACCAATATTAGCGGGCAAACAACCGCATGCCATTAAACGAACGACAGTAATTCCTAAACTAAAGTCGGCGTTAGTACTAATAGCCATCGTTTTGTTAGGCGTTACAGGATATACAATTCACTCGGCACCAAATTTAACAAGTTTGGAACAACGGTTATGGGTGGGGAGTCTTTACCAAGCTCGCGATAACTTAAATACGACGCGAGATATTGTTGCAGCATCCATTAAACAACAAAAACAAGCAAAGGCACAGAAAGCAGAAGATAAAAAGATTGCGACAATTCCGAAAGGTGTTTCTATAATTGGGGACAGTGTTACATTAGGCACACGTGATTATTTGCAAAAGAATGTTGCGGATAGTACAGTTGATGCTGCTGGTGATCGGACAATGGATCTAGCATACCAAGTTATGATGCGGGCGCAATCAAATAAAATTTTGCGACAGAATGTAGTTATCTGTATTGGAACTAATGCGCTACCTGGTAGTCAGGAACAGTTAGAAAAATTAATTACTGATTTAGCACCTGGACATCGGTTAATTTTAGTGACACCTTACGATCGTCGAGCAGACGCCACGTGGAACTCATCAAAATTAGCAGACTTTGAACGAACTTTACCGCAAAAGTATAATTACATAACCATTGCCGATTGGCAAAAGATGGCGCAACAACATCCAGAAGTTTTTGATGGTACTGATGGTGTTCATTTCGCAGGCCGACACTCAGGAGATGTTATTTACGCTGAAACAATCAATCAAGGTCTGAAACAGGCAGCCAAAGGACCGTTAAAGAAATAAAGTTGGAAAAGGGTAATGAGAGATGAAGAAGAGAATTGCAATATTGTCAGATATTCATGGTAATGTGACGGCACTCAAAGCAGTGGTAGCTGATTTATCTAAGCAAGCAGTTGATGATTGCTGGTTTTTGGGTGACCTTGTTATGCCAGGACCTGCGACCAATGAACTATTTGAGTTATTAGAATCTATCGATACATCAGTCTATATTAGAGGGAACTGGGATGATTGCTTTTTAAATGTGCAGCGGAACATCGTTGGCAATCATCTCGATGATCCATCTGATGTTTATATTGGTGTACTTGGACAATATGTTGCTGATCACATAAAAAGCAATTATCAGCAAAAGTTAGCGTCATTGCCAATTCATGCAATTAAAAAGGTTAATGGACTAACAATTAATTTGTCACATAATCTAAATACACTCAATTCTGGACCAGCGCTACTAGCAGACGCAGATACAACTCATTTTGATGAATTGTTTTCAGACAACACTATTGATATTGCAGTGTATGGTCATGTTCATCATCAAATGTTACGTTACAGTAGTCAAGATCAATTGGTGATCAATCCAGGATCGGTTGGTCAACCATTTTTTAAGCATGGTCGTTTGAATGCTGATCGACGAGCACAATACGCGATTCTGACAATTGATGATACTGGTTTGGCTGAAGTCACTTTCCGAAAAGTGGCCTATGATTTAGAAAAAGAATTAGTCATTGCAAAAGAAGCCGCTTTACCATACTTAAACTTGTACCAAGAAATCCTGTTTGATGGTGTAGCCCATACGCATGATGATGAATTATTGGCTAAGATTAATGAACAATATGGCTATCTTGCCTCACTGGAAAAATTGATTGGTAGATAAAATTAAAGAAGCTGGTGCATGTATTATATGCATCAGCTTCTTTAATTTAATAGTGTAGTACTAGTCAATCGTAATTCGTTGGTTATGACTAGTTTCTGACTTTGGTAGTGTTATCTTTAAGACACCATCATTGACTTGTGCCTTTATTTTATCGAGCTCAACAGCTGGTAAATAGTAACTACGTTGTAAACGTCCTGCCGTACGTTCACGAGTGATCACATTACCCTTGTCATCCTTTTCAGTGTTAGAAGTGTGTCTTGTAGCAGTAACTGTTAGCGTATCATTCTGGTAATTCAAATTAATGTCTTGTTTATTAATTCCAGGAACATCAATTGATACTTCGTAATGATCATCTAGGTCTACAACATCACTCTTCAACTGCTGATTTTCAGCACTAAATGCTGGCATTAGATGATTAAAATCATTAAAGAAGTGATCCCAATCATGAAACATACCATTAAATCGGTTTGATAACTCGTTTGCCATAATAACTTCCTCCTAAACTGTGTCATTGTGAGATTGATAATTACATCACTATCTCCACCTATATTGTAGATGTTCATTTTTTTTATTGCAAATAATTACATTCAGTATGAAACGATTAAGAAATACAGTTGATGTAAAGGAGCTATGTTACAATGAAAAGTATTGAAAAAGTGATGTACAGCAAAGAAGGTTTTAAAAAATGGTAGAAACAAATGATGGGCTTGTAGCAAATCATATGCAAATTCCTTGGAGAGAACTTGCCGATAAAGAGGCTAATAATTTAGTAGTTAATGCCTCTTTAAAGGAAAAAACAATTATTGTTGGCCGGGTAGGTTTGATTATGTTGTCTTGCGGTACTGGTGCCTGGCGAGTACGTGAAGCAATGAATACAATGGCACGTATTTTAAAAGTGTATTGTTCAGCAGATATTGGATTAATTTCAATTTCGTATACTTGTTTCGATGATGTGAATAGCTATACAGAGTCGTTATCATTAAAATCAAGTGGTGTGAATACTGATAAACTGACAAATATGCAGCAATTTGTCACCATGTTTCAAAATGAAGGAGCCTTTTTAAAGTTAAAAGATGTTCATCGGTTATTAGATCGAATTGATGCCAAAAAAGGGAATTACACGCCCATCTTACTGGGATTAGCTGCTGCATTGGCTTGTTGTTCCTTCGTGTTTTTATTGGGTGGTGGTCCAGTAGAGATGTTGTGTACTTTTTTTGGTGCAGGTCTGGGTAATTATACCCGTGCTAAAATGAATGGCAAACATTTGACCATGTTTGCTGGTTTAGCTGCTGGGGTGGCTGTAGCTTGCTTGACCTATCTAATTTTTTCAAGAGGATTAGAATTACTTTTCCATATCAATGTTGCGCATGAGGCTGGTTATATTGGGGCGATGCTATTTGCTATTCCAGGTTTTCCATTTATTACAAGTGGTTTAGACTTAGCGAAATCAGATATGCGGTCTGGCATTGAGCGTTTGATACATGCTATATCAATCATAGTCATTGCAACCCTAGTTGGTTGGTTAGTTGCATTGGCTAGTGATTTAAAACCAGATAGCTTTTTGCCGTTAGGACTGGGACCTTGGTTGATATGTTTATTTAGAATTCCAGCAAGTTTTTGTGGTGTCTTTGGCTTCTCCGTAATGTTTAATAGTCCAGTTAAAATGGCAGCAACGGCTGGGTTGATTGGCGCAGTCGCCAATACACTTCGTTTGGAATTAGTTGACTTGACACCATTGCCAGCAGCTGCAGCAGCCTTTATTGGCGCGTTAACAGCCGGTATATTAGCGTCATTATTTCATAAACGAATGGCATACCCACGTATTTCACTAACGGTGCCCGCAATTGTTATTATGGTGCCTGGTTTATATATGTATCGCGCAATGTATTACATTGGTGTTGGTAATATTTCAAATGGTGCACAGTGGTTTGTTTCAGCAATGATGATTGTGCTATGTCTGCCATTAGGACTAATTGTCGCACGTATGTTAATGGATCGAGATTGGCGTCATGCGGGGTGATTAAGTCTGCCAAACATTTGAGAAATTAAAAAAGATGATGAGCTAGTAGAATAACCAGTTCATCATCTTTTTTTATCCATAAATAGGCAAGGATTACTTACCCCATAAATAATCGGTTAATTTGTCGTTGACGACAGGATTATTAATATGTAATCGACTGTGTTGACCACCTTCGCCTTTAACTTCGAACTCCTGATATGAACGCGCTCTATCAGAGACTAGGTATCGTAATGATTTAACTGATTGAATGGTTACCAATCCGTCAGAAGCAGTACCATCCTTCAAATCACCATAGATATTTAGAACACGGGTGTTTGTCGGAAAATTAGGTTTGCGTGCAAGTAATGTTTGATATTCTTCATGAATAATCTTGGGGCGACCAGCCTTATTTAGTGAATTTTCATGAGGTGCATCATCCCAAAGATTAGCTAAATTACCACTTGTTGGTTGATTTGCATGACCCTTGTCTAAAATACCATTATAAGGACCTGCTAAAACAACCATTTTATTAAGTCTTGGTAGGTTTGGATCAGCACCCCAATACATACTGTAATATACCCATGCATAGGCACCCATTGAATGACCAACAACATTGAAGTTTTTGATGTTGTACCTATTCTTTAGGTAAGCAACGATGCGATGAAGTCCCTGTGCATAACGTACTTCACCAACGCGATTATTATCAAACTGTACCAGAATAACTGGATTGTCGTTATTACCAGTTAATCGACCTTGTACTTGTAGCTTATTATCGCGGGTAACATGAATGACCATTTCTTCAGTCACAATATTTTGTTCTGTACCAATCTTGATGAAAGATTGTTCAGCACGCAAACTACTTGACCAACCGTGCATAAAAATGGTCGGCGTAGTTGACATGATATAGTTCTTAGAAGTTTGTGATTGTTGTTGATAAGAAGAAAATGCCCACACGACGCCCAGAGCAGATAAGCCAATCGTGACAGGTAAACCGATTTTGACACGGTCAGCTTTCTTTTCTTCAGCACGTTGTTGCCACTTAAAATAAAATTCAGTGTCCTTAAACTTGCGAAGTAACCAAGCTAGTAAAATTGGTGCCGTCAGTCCAATAATAATTCTAAAATACCAGTTATTTGTAAAGACGGACAAAGTGGTTAAATCAAAAGCTGCCCGATGATAAAACATAATGATGTCTGTATTTTTACCAATAAAAGTTAGTGGTGCAAAATTACCGAGTCGTTCAAGACCTTCACAAATGATAAATACAACTAAACATAGAATTGGTGGAATAATAAAGGCTTGTAGTCCATTATGAATATTAGAAGATTTTAGCCAAAGAACAAAGTCAAGGTTACCAGTTGCATACAAGTATAGTAGGCTAACAAAGAATAATACGCCAATACCAGCAAAAACTTGTTTGGCACGCCAATTGATTTTTGGAAATATTTTAAATGTATAGTAGCCAAGTAGCATCCAAAAAACGGCTAGTAAAGAAATCTGTGCATCCCAAGGAAAATCAGTGCTGCCAAAGAACGTGACGTTTTGTAGAGCAACCCCTAGTGCAAATGAACCAATAGCAATGGCAAATTGTAACCAAATTTTTTTAATAAAGGATATCAATAGGGTCGTCATAAAAATGGCAAGCATATAAGTAGTCATGTACCAAAATACACTCAGATAATCATCTAGGGTACTGCCACCATAGATTAGGCGCCCAAAGTATGAAAATGTATACGCCCAGGATTGCTGTCTAAAAAAATGACTTAGAATAATTAAAATTGCCCCATTTAAAAAATAGGCAATTACTAAAGGTTTAATACGATGACCCAGCAAATAAGACCAACCTTTGAAATCATGACTAATTTTTTTAAGGAAGAAGCCACCAATCATAAAAAATAAAGGCATATGCCACCAGTAAATGGCATTATAAGTAACATCTAGTCCTTTACCAGCAACATCATTAATTGCATGTCCTGTCACAACAGCGATAATTCCAAAGCATTTGGCATAATCAGCCCACAAAATTCGTTTATTCAGTTTTGGTTTGTTTGTATCTATTGTGTCTGTAGTCATAAAAAGTTAGCTATTCATCTCCTATAGTGATAAATTTTTGTCTTAAACTTAAAATAACGTATTTTTCCAAAAAAAACATTAAATAAGCTTTATAGTAGTACTAAAGACTATCAAAAGTATATTATTTTTAAGAAAAGTGGGGAGAGATATATGAGTAGAGATAAATTTCATCGAGCTTTTGGTGTGTATGGTATTATCACGATTGACAATGCGTTAGTTGTCATTAAGAAAAATGGTGGACCGTATATCAATCGGTTTGATTTACCTGGGGGTAGTTTGGAAGATGGTGAATTTTTAAAGGATGCAATCATCCGTGAGATCAAAGAGGAGACTGGTCTGAAGGTTAGGAAAGTCAATCAGTTAGGGACCACGAGTTTTAGATACCCATGGCATTATTTAGATTATGAAATGAATCAGCACATTACGGTCTTTTATAAAGTTAGCGAGTATGAGGGTGAGATATTAGAGACAGTCGCACAATTTGATGGGCAAGATTCTTTAGGTGCTGTGTTGGTCAGCCTAAACGATTTAAATGAACAAAATGCATCCCCACTAGTACTGAAAGCGAAAGATTATTTGGAACATAAATCTTTTGCAACAGATGATGTTGAATATAAATCTTGGTATGTTTTAAGTGATGGTGAACAAGTATTTAAGAAATAATTCTAAAAGCACGGCAATTTCCTTGTGAGAAGCAAAGTAGTTGTCGTGCTTTTAGTTAAAATTTACATTGGGTTTACAAACTTATCATTTTGATCGGGTTACCGTGTCTTGTATTTTCGACTAAGCAAGACGGTACCCAAACTGATCAAAGCTAGAATCACTAGCAGGGCATAATCTATTTTTGTACCTTGAACAGTTAACAGCGCCTTTGAACCATGTTCGAGTTGTTTAACAGAAATGACGGCAGCCAAGACATTTGTTCCAAAAGAACCGGCAAATTGTTGAAAGGTATTGAATAGTGAATTTAAATCGGCATTTAGTTCCGATTCGATATGCATACTAGCATCGGACATTGAAGTGCTGAATCCTAAGTTGAAGCCAACCCGTAATAGAATGTAGATAGTGGTGATACTGAATGCAGTTGCAACTGAGGTCGTCACAAAGAACAGACTGGTACCAATCAGAAGCAGGATGCTTGAGCTAATCAGTGGGACATAACTACCATGTCTATCAAAAAGTTTACCAGCATAGGGTGAGACAGCGGCCCCTAATAATGAACCGGGTAATAAAATCAATCCAGCTGAAAAAGCACTTAAGTGTAGATTTTCTTCAGTGAATATTGGAATAACGATTGAAATACCAATGTTAATAAATTGCAGTACAAAAAAATTGATTAAGCGTAGTCTAATTACTGGCTGACGCAAAATGCTGAAATTTAAAATTTTATTTTCAGATTTTTTTAGATGAAGAAGTAGTAAACTTGCAAAAATAATAAAAGCGAGCAAGAGTGAAACAAATTTCAAACTTTGGAACCCAGCATTAGCAGCGTCCGCAAATGCTAGACTCAGACTAACAAACATAATGGTTAGCAAGATAACGCCCAACCAATCGAATTTTTGGTTGGTATTTTTGGCCGGTAAGCGAATATAGGTTTCACCGAGTAAAGCAGTAACTATTAGTAAAAATAGCGCAATAATAAAAATACCTCGCCAAGACCAAAATGCTGTCAATGTACCACCATAGGTAGGGCCAAGTGCTGGTGCCAAGGAAATAATCATAGCTGCAAAGCCAATATATACGCCACGCTTGCTTTGCGGAATTAATGTTAACACCAGATGATACATGAGTGGTGTAGAGATTCCAGTTGAGATAGCTTGTAATAAGCGACCTAACAGCAGTACCGGAAAAGCACTGGCAAGTAGGCAAAAAATGGTTCCAATTAGATTAAAAATAATGGCAACTGTAAATAAGGTGCGGGCAGAAAACTTCTTAGTCAAGAAACCAGTCGTACTCATAATAATGGTTACCATTAAAAGGTAGCCTGAGGTAACCCATTGCATTGTTCCTAATGATATTGAAAATTCACGAGTAAGAGATGGTAAGGCAACATTTAATGAGGTCTCTATTAAAATACCCAGAAACGACAATAAGGCAACGGCACTAATGGCATATTTTGTTTGTTTACTAACAACTTGGCTTTCCATGAAAATCCAACTTCCTTTCAAAAACATTGTTGTATAAATAAAATATCAACACGCATTCATCTTACAACTTTGGTAGCAAAAAACAAATTTAAAAAGCATGTTACATATTTAACAAATGGTAAGTTGCGTTTATAATGGAGTCATTATGGTAATGTTTTACCATCGAAATAATCGAAGCTTTTTTATAAATTGCACAATAAATTAAGGAGACTGAACATGGTTAAATTAATCCTGATGCGTCACGGTGAGAGTACTGCGAATAAAGACAATACTTTTACTGGCTGGACCGACGCAGCACTTACAGATAAAGGACGTGCACAAGCGAAAGAAGCTGGTGAAATATTAAATAAAGAGCATATTCAGATCGATGATGTGCACACATCATTGTTAAAGCGAACGATTACCACTGCATACATAGTTTGTGATGTGTTAGCAATCAACTGGATGCCAATTTTTAAAGCGTGGCAATTGAATGAACGTCATTATGGTGCTTTAGCAGGTATTGATAAAGATGAAGCGCGTCGTCGGTTTGGCAAACAACAGGTTGAGCAGTGGCGCCGCGGTTATCAAGATATACCACCACAATTGTCGGTTAGAGATCATCAACCGATTTATGATCGCATTGGTATAGATGTACCGTTGTCTGAAAGCTTAAAAATGACCTTTGTAAGAGTTAAAAATTATTGGGATTTGAACATTGTGCCACGTTTGCAAGCAGGTAGAAATGAAATGATTGTTGCCCATGGTAGCAGCCTACGTGTCTTAATTAAATACTTGGATCAGGTTGCTGATGATCAATTGGATCAAATTGATGTACCAAATGCTAAACCTATTATTTATACGTTGGATGATCATTTGCGAGTCGTTAATAAGCAGGTATTTAAGTAGTGTATTGTCTACTCAGAATATTTTTTGGAAAACAGGGTGCCCATTATGAAATATATTGAAACAGTTGATGGTAGCGAACTCCATATTCGTGAAGGTGTTTTGCATGTGATGGGAAAAAGACGTCACATAGCTAAGGATGTTTGGATTATTGTGGGGGATGATGCACAAATTGAAACAGAGTATTATGAAACCGAGACACCAGATAGACTAGGTTTTACGAAGTTTTTAGTTATTCCACGCAACGATAAACAGTTAATTGAAATAATTGAAGAAGTTGGGTTAGAAAATGCCAGTCAATCAGGCAAGCAACAATTAATCATTGTTGAAAAATAATACTATAAAAATGCGAGCGTCACTATTTTAGTGACGCTCGCATTTTTTTA
>NZ_GG697128.1:240879-256003 GCF_000160575.1 Weissella paramesenteroides ATCC 33313 | reverse complement strand
TCGCATTTTTTATGTGTTTTAAATTTGATTTGAAGGCTTTAATATAATGGGTTGAATCTTTTTTTGTTCGTTTGAATCATCAAGTTGTGATTGTTTATTTTGCGCATTATTTAATACGTCAAAATATCCGGCTAGTGTTAATACCATGTAAGGAATGGTATAAAAACCAGCTAGACCTAATGTAACCAATGTTAACAATCCCCACCAGAAGAAACTTAATTGCATAACAAACAACTCCCAGCGGTGACCGACCATCAATTCACGTGATTTGGCAATTAATTGAAAGCCCTTGAGCGATTGATCATTATACCCTACAAAGGGTACCAAGATATACTTATACCACTTTATAATATAAATAAAGGTAAACACTACTAACAAAATGATTCCAATCGCTAGTAACCAATAGACAAAACTTGGCACAATCGTATAACTTAATTGTGCAATAATCATAATCAAGGCTGAAGCCTGGACCATTAAGTCGCCCAGAAATGCCAAAATTGCCCAACCGATGAGAAAGATTGCTATCATCCAGACACTAAGCCATAAGGTTTTTTGCCAAGACTTTGTGAGGTAAGTTTTAAACCATGATTGCATTGGATGTGCCATCTCAGTCTCATCACGTAATTGTTTAATAGATTGATAGGATTGAATATATTGGGCATAAATGACAATAATAGTCCCAACGATTGATAAAATTAGATTTAAAACTAGTGGTGTTGTGGCGGTATTGTTTTCATCCATCAGGAAAGAAATTAAAAATTCCAGATAAAGTATGACAATGACTGGTGCCTGTAGGCCAATATTTCTCCATAAATCTCTATGTAGAACTGTGTTAGCGTTTTGTTTTAATTGTTTGCGAATGGATTTTCTGTCATAAGGTGCGTCCATGTTTTCCTCCTTGATCATTTATAGTACTAGGGTAACATAATTTAATTGATTCGTAAGGGGAAGCTTACAATCCAATCATTTATTTCCTCGCTTAATGTAGTTTTGTATAGCGAGTATCAAGTAAATTTTGAAAAATGAGATAATTTTAATATACTTATTGACTTTCCATTTTACGCCAAATATAATGAATGCAACGAGGAAGAGGTAAGTAGTTAAATCTAAGTTGTTCAGAGAGTTGTGTCAGGTGGGAAGCAGCCAATCTTAGTTAACAAAAATGGCCTTAGAGTGTGAGAAATGATGAGTCACTGTGATGAGTTGTTTCCGGTAGTGCCCGTTATAGCGCTAGAGTATCACCGCATAAATGCGCGTACTTAATTTGAGTGTCCATTTTATTTGGACAGAACTCGGGTGGTAACACGATGATTAGTCGTCCCGTTGTTATGACATTATGTCGTAGCAACGGGACTTTTTATTATTAAGGAGAAGATTATGAAGAATAGTATTAAATTTAGTATTGGCTTAGCCACGGTGACATTGGCTACTATAGCTGTCGCACCATTAAGTGTTAACGCAGCATCAAGTAAGACAGTAACAGTAGGTGTTGTTGGTGATACATCACGTGAGCTTTGGCAAGACATTGGTCAAAGAGCACAAAAGAAATATGGTATTACCATTAAACTAAAAGAATTCAATGACTATGTTAAACCAAATCAAGCGTTGGTTGATGGTAGCTTAGATCTAAATGCTTTCCAAACAAAGATTTTCTTTGATGACCAAAATAAGAAGATGGGCAATAAATTACAGTCAATTGGTAAGACGGTGATTGTCCCAATGCGTCTCTATTCTCTCAAGGCTGATAAGATTAGCGAAATCAAAAAAGGGTCAACAATTGCTGTGCCCAATGACGCAACTAATGAAGCACGTGCTTTGAATGTCTTAGTACAGGCTAAATTAATTAAGTACAATAAGCAGGTCACTGATCCAACAGCTAAAGATATTACTTATAATCCTAAGAAATTGAAGATTAAAGAAGTAGATGCTGGCCAAGCTGTTTCATCATTGCAAACGACAGATGCTGCAGTTATTAATGGTAATTTTGCGCATGATGCGAATTTGAAGGATAAGAACATATTATTAACGCAAAATCTGAAAAAGAACGTTAATCCATATATCAATTTAATCGCAGCCCGCAAGAGTGAAGCAAACAAGAAAGTTTATAAGCAAATTGTAAAGGCCTATCAAACAAAGGAAACAAAAGCTGAGATTAAAAAGTTGTTTGGTAATTCGCAATATGCAGCTTGGAATTTGAAGTAGACTGAATTGGCTAAAAAAGGGTAGAGTGTCGTCTTTTGTCTCAACCTCAAAATTTGTGAAGAGGGTGAACTGGTTGTTAACGAAGCAGAAATCTAAAGAACAATTATACATTGCATCTATAGCTTTATTGGTTGCAAATTTTGGTAGCAGTATTTTTTCATTTGCTATGGGACTATTCCTCTTACGTCAGTATTCATCAGCTAGTATTTTTGGGATTTCTCAGGCTATTGGACCTATTGTCAGTCTTGTGATAGCGCCAATTTTGAGACTTGTTATTGATAAAATAAACAAAAAACAAATAATACTTTTTTCTCAAATATTAAGCATTATTGGGCTTATATTTTTTGCTTTTTTTATTGTTTATTCTGACAATCAAACTTTGTTGTTAGTAATATTCATTCTTGTAGTACTAAAGCTGTCAGATCAAATATTTGATGTTGCGTATATGTCGTCTGCGACATTAATAGTAAATAATGCAGATATTCAGAAACTCAGAAGTTACGAGCAAATGGTTTCTTCGTTTTCAAGCATTATTGGACCAATTATTGCAGCGACACTATTTTCTACTTTTAATATGAATTTTGGAATATTTATCATTACTGAATTAATATGCGAGATTTGTGCTTTACTCTCAATGTGGTTAATTAAGTACACAGATAAAACGTCGCACAAAAATATTGCATACGAAAGAAATGAATTGACATATATTTTTAAAGATAAATTGCTTTTATTTGCAATTTGGTTTGGTTGTGCCATTAATTTTTTCTATACAGTATTCAGTATTGGGTTGCCATATGTACAAATTCACGTCTTAAAGTTACCCAACCATGTCTATGCTTTATCAGAGGCTGCCGTTTCAATTGGCATACTGATAGCCAGTTACGTGCTTTCAAAACGTTCAGAGTTTAGGCACCCATTGTATATATCTTGGAAAATGACATCGATTTTTAGTGTACTATTTTTATTAATGGGAATGTTTTTATTCTCCAATGTAAATTCAAAATTTGTTTTTTCAATTTTTATCATCATTTTTAATTTTATAACGGGCATCATGATAGCTTTGTTAAATACACCAACATTGGTTTGGTTAACGATGCATGTCCCTGAGAACATGCAAGGCAGAGTATTCAATGTGTCACGAACATGTGTACAAGTATTGATTCCAATTGGCATAATTATTTCTAGTTTCTGTTTTGATAAATTAAATCCCGGTACAGTTTTTATTACCTCTGGTCTACTTTTCTTTGTTTTAGTAGTCTTATATCCCAAGTTCTTTAAGTTAGATATTAAAAAGGATTGAGTTTTCTAGGTGAATCTAGTTCGAACGTTACAATTATATAGATCAATGGTGAACTAATTTGATACAAAAAAATTTAAAAAGCAGCTGAATTGCATTTTTTAGTAATTCAGCCGCTTTTTACAGCTTATAAAGTATGGAGATAAGTTATATAAAGATTTACGGAATTTTATTAAGAAACGGCTGTTTGATCAATCTTGAATTTCTGAAAGAACGTTACCATTTGGACCAATAATTTTACCATTCTCTAGCGCTATGATTTATTAATAAACACCAATCTTTTTGCAGTTGAAAGGGATGCATCAAAGGTATATGTTGCGGATTGAAAACTTTTAAGTTGTTCGATTGTTGTTAGTTGATTTTCAACGATAAAACGAACCATTTCACCACGCGCAATCTTTGCCAACGTGGCTTTTATCTTTAGTTTGCCATCTATAAAGTGAGTAAATATAACATCAATGAATTGATCATCTGCTTCTAAATAGGGTGTGATTGCTTGAGAATATTCTTTAGAAGCCAAATTAATAATTGGACCTTGCCGGTGTACAGCACGATATAATTTATCACCCCAAAATTCATATAGATTTTTATTATCAGCAACTTGTAATTGAGAATTCATTTCTAAACGATAAGGGACGACACCATCAAAAGGACGTAAAGCACCATAGAAGCCAGATAAAATCCAGAGTGTTTTTTGCAAATACTCTAAAGCAGTTGAACTAAAAATGCTTGGTGCCATATATTGGTACTGAATACCTGAGTAACTTAATATGGCCGGTGTTAAAGGATGCTGCAAATCCATATGTTGCAAGTTTTGGTAGTTTTCTTTCGTCAGCTTGTCACTCGTATGCCATAAGTTTTGAACATCCGCGTAGGATAAAGCATGCATTACTTGAAGAATTTGATCAGTGTCTTGTAAATAACGTGGTGTACTCATTGGAAGGAAGTTTTCTTCGTCAACGATCATTTTCTTTGCGGGTGAAATAATAATTTGCATAATAAACTACCTCAGTTTAGGAATCTTTCTTGTTGTATCAGGTCTTTATTAATAAATGCTCTTTAACAAATTAAGTAGTAAAATAAAAAAATAGATACAATAGATATTGCTATGAATATTCTAACGTATTTACCACGATATTTAAAAAGGGACGATGAAAGAGGGGAATATCATGCCACTTGTACGATTTGATTTAATTAAAGGACGCACACAAGAAGATATTGAAAACATTATGAAGATTACTCAGGAAATGGTCGTTAAGGACTTTCATGTCAATCACCGAGATTGTTACCAGATAGTAACTCAGCATGAATCCTATGAGATGAATATTATGGATACAGGGCTGGATATTGAGAGGAGTCAAAATGTGTTAGTTATATCTATTACGAGTCGTCCAAGGGAGAAAAGTGACATAGAGAATTTCTATGCTGACTTAGCGAACGGTTTGTCAGAAAAGAAGCTTGTTGAAAAGAATGATTTAGTTGTCAATATGACTATTAATGGGGATGCTAATTGGAGCTTTGGATTTGGTGAGGCGCAGTTTTTGACAGGTAAATTGTAGAATAGTAACCGTGTGAGCTACTGATAATTATATTAAACAAATTGGACCTCCTAAGTAGATTTTTTCTTAGGAGGTCCAGTTTGTTTTTAATAAATAGAAATGAAATTTACCGATGAAATAAAAAAATTATAATTTAAAGAATACAAAGTATAACAAAGTAGAAAATAGTAGAAAAATAATTTATGAGATTAATTGAATCATAGAAAAAGCGCAAGTAAGGATTAAAAATATGTCATATTTTGTAAAAAAATACTATTCATTAATTTTCTATATTTTTTTTGGGGATAATTACTACAATCATTAATATTTCTACTTAGTTACTATTATTATATGTTAATTTAAATAATCAAATATCTGTTGTTATATCTTGGTTAATATCAGTTCTTTTTGCTTTTATTTCAAATAAATTATGGGTCTTTGATTCTAAATTTATATTTAATAACGGGCTGGTAATAGAATTTTGCTTATTTCTTTTGACTAGAATTACAACACTATTTTTAGAAATGATAATTATTTGGTATGGTGTCCAATATTTGTGCCAAAGTCCAGTTGTTTGGCAGTTTATAGATAATATTTTTGTTGTAATTTTTAATTACTATATCAGTAAATTGATAATTTTTAGGAAGAACGATATTAGCGTCGTTTGAAAGTTAATTTTGATTATAAAAAGAGCATCTCAAAAATTAGGTTGTCTAACTTTCGAGATGCTTTTATATGATGGTTAAAGGTGAGTACTATTGGATGTTGATGTTAACGACGATTTTCCCACTCATCTTTAAGTACTGTCCAAATATTGCCATCATGAAATCCGTCTGACAATAGTTCGTTGTCTCGAATTGAACCATCTAAATGAAAACCTGCTTTTTGAGCAACATGATTACTACGCGCATTATCAATTGCCGCATGGATTTCTATTTTATTAATCTTATAATCATTAAATCCTATTTGGCACATGCCAGCTACAGCGCGATGCATGATGCCCTTACCGATAAATTTAGTTCCTAGCCAGTAGCCAATTTCTGCACTTTGATCCATTTCTCTAAATCTATTAAAGCTAATCATACCGGCAGGGTGATTTTTATAAAGGATAATCAGATTTAATGAATAACCTGTGCCAAAGTGTTTCATCACTTCATATAAAAATTTTTCTTCATCTGCAACGGCCTTTGTATATGATACCCATGGCAACCACATTTCTAACTCTTTTCGACTTTCATCAATTAATTGAAACATAGCTTCAGCATCAATTTTTGGTCTAGGTAGTGCTAGACTGACCTCGTCGTCGATTTGATATGTAAACATTTTGTTCCTCCATAGAAATTTTTTATAAATTATTAAACTGACTATTAGCAATATCTTTGATAATTTGATTAAAAAATTCCTGAGTATTACCATTCGTAAGATGGCGTTCTTTAGAATTCTTAAGATAATCGTCAGGAATCCACCATTTTTTTAATGTAAGGATTGAAAAAGGATTTTCTTTAAGTTGATTTTGTCTTACAGTTACAGAAAAAGGGATATCTAGATAGTAAACAAAAGCTTTATTATGAAAATTTTGAACAATTTTATTTAACATTTTTCCATAAACATCTTTTCTTAGAATTCCTTCTAGTATGATGATTTTATAATGATGTACTCCGAAATTTATTAAAGTTTCGAGTAAATTAACTGTTGTAGTTCCAACATGATCATGGGTGTGTAATATCTCTCGGCGAAGAATATCTTGTTGAAGTAATAGGCAATGTTCATATCCAAAATATTGCTGTAACTGTTTTGCCAAAACGGTTTTACCACTACCAGAATTACCTCTAATTAGAATAAAGATAGGTTGCATAGTACTCTCCATTTAATTAATTGAAAAATATCTCTGTGTATCTCGGAGCGTTGGCATAATCTTCAGATGTTATTGCATCCATTCTGAGCGTAAAACACCGTACTTAACTGAATCCCAGTATTTGTTTTGCCAAAATCTAACTTGTCGAACTTCAGCCTCTTTTTTAAGAGATAAACTCTCAGTCAAAGCAATCATGCGATAATTACCAGACCATGTTGTTAAACCAATATGAGGTAGGGGTGTCATTTCAAATAATTCGTCAATCCATTGCTTTAAGGCAGTCTTACCGATGCCATGATGCCAGCTATCTTGTTTATAAATGACAACACCAACATCTAACCATTGTTTTAATGGTTCATCCTCATAGTGAGCCGAGACCATGCCAACCATGGTATTATCAACCCAGATGATCTTACGCATGGGATTTTGTACATAACTATTTTCCAAATCTAAATCTATAAATTTTTGTTTCTCAGGTAGTTTGTCATGAAAATAGGGATCATTCCATTTTGTCCACTCAGCGTCGGGTTTACTAAAAGCTAGATTCCAAAAATCTAGTAATTCGTTACGTTCTAGTTCTTTTAATTGTAAATTCATGTGTTGTTATTTTCCTTTAAAAGGTTAATCATTATTATTGATTCCGCCACTCATGATCAAGTAATGACCAAAGATTTTCATCATGAAAACGGTTAAAGAGTAGGGCATGATCCCGTAACTTGGCCTCTAGATAGAAACCTGTATTTTTAGGTATTTGATTACTCGCATGATTGTCCGATGCAACATAAATTTCAATTTTATGAACTTCAAACTTATTGAACGCTAAATCGCATACACCCTTTAATGACCGAAGCATGATTCCCTTTCCTGTAAATTCAGTGCCTAGCCAATAACCAATTTCAATTTTTTTATTATTCTTATCCCAATTTTTAAGAGATATTGACCCAACAATTTCATTTTTATACCAAATAACTAGATTTAGAGAATGTGTCGTATCTAAACTGTGCGTGTTTCTTTTTAGGGTTTCTCGTTCATCTGCAATACTTTTAATTTTTAATACCCAAGGTAACCAGGGTATCAGTTCATTACGACTGTCATTGATTAATTTAAACAGGGCAGTTGAATCGATTTCAGGTCTTGGTAAGGATAAATAAATTTCATCATCAATTTTATATGTAAGCATAAAAATAACTCTCCGCTTTGATAGGGAAGATTAGGGTTCATAAAATTTTGTACATGAATTGGAATGTTTTGTTTAAAGTAATTTATATCATAAGTATTCACATATGAAGTGATTACTAATTATTATAATCTTATTTTAATTTTTGTATACGTTTATTTAATATTTGTCGGCGTGTACTAAAATCAACTTCGTGAATATTTTGCTCGATTACCCAAGAATAGTTGAAGGGGTCTTTCACAACGCTATTCCATATACCTAATTCTTCATCTTTCATTAAGGGCACGACTACTTCAAACCCTGCACTAATAGCTCGTTCGAATAGTGCGTGTGCATCATTAACGACAATGTTGAACCACATGGATTGGACAGCATTCGGGTCTGGCACTTGCCATCCCATTTGAGGATTAGCATCAAATAAGTGAAACTGCATATCTTCAATTTCAAAGATTACTTCGTTAAATGATAGGTTGGGTAGATTCTTGCTAGATTCAATTAATCTAGTTTCAAAAACAGTTGCATATGTTTGATACACTTTTATTGCGTCTTTAACTACACAATCAATAATAAGCATGTTGATTACTTCCTTTATTGTTTATTTCAAATGTGATACGTGCATTGGTCTCAGGTATTATTATTTATAGCGAGATTCAACGGTATAGAAAAGGATACGCTAAATTTGTTCTAGCGTATCCTATAAAGTAATTTTTTAGTTTTTAATTAATACATTACAGGTTTTATGTTAGCAAATTCATAGATACCCCAGTCACTTAGTTCACGACCATATCCAGAATTCTTGACCCCCCCAAATGGTACTTGAGCTTGAGAACTCAAAATAGAGTTAATCGTAACTTGACCAGTTTCAATTCGTGAAGCAAGTTTCTTACCGCGTTCAATATTTTTGGTGTAGATAGCACCACCTAGACCATGTCGAGAATTATTTGCAATTTTGATGATTTCGTCGTCTGATTGTGCTTGATAAATCTGTGCAACTGGACCGAATAATTCTTCTTCAAACATAGGATTTTTTTCATCCATACCAGTTAAAATCAAAGGTGAGAAGCCTGCGCCGTCACCGCTAATCGGCGTCGGATTACCATACAAAACTTTAGCACCACCAGCAATCACTTTTGCTACTTGAGTCTGTAACTGTTGTTGCGCTTTCTTAGATGAAAGGGGAGCTAAGGTTGTATTTTCATCCAATGGATCACCTAATTTGTATTTAGCGAATTCTTCTTTTAATGCGGCTAAAAACTCTGGATAAATACTTGAAGAAACAATATAACGTTTAGCAGCTGTACATACTTGACCAGCATTGGTCAATCGTGCTTTGGTTGCATCTTTCGCAGCATCAGCGATATCAACATCATCTAAGACAACAAAAACGTCAGTTCCACCAAGTTCCATAGTTGATTTTGTTAAATTTTCACCGGCACTAGCGGCAATTCTACGACCGGCATTTTCAGATCCTGTTAAGGCAACACCCTGCACACGAGGATCTTCAATAATCCGATTAATTTGATCATAATCAGCAAATATATTGGTAAAGGCACCTGATGGCAAACCAACATTATCACACGCTTCTTGAAAAGCTAGCGCTGCCTCAGGTACAATGCTAGCGTGCTTAAGAATAATTGGGTTTCCTAAAATGAAATTAGGGGCAAATACTCGCATGACTTGTGTATATGGAAAATTCCATGGTTCAATTGCTAAGACAATACCAGTACCTGAAAATTCAACTTGAGCTTGTCCGTTAGGTAGGTCATTGTATGGCTTAGGCTGCATGAACTTCACACCATTTTCAGCGTAGTAACGTGCAAAAGAGCTTGTCTTTTTAACTTCTTGACGAGCCTCTGTCAATAATTTTCCCATGTTCGTTGATAGTACACGAGCATATTTTTCTATATTTTGTTCGAACTCATCAGCTAACTTATACAGAAAATCTGTTCTTTCTTCGACAGCTTGACGCTGTGATTGCTTATAAAAATCTTGAGCTGTGTCTAAGATAATATCTAATTGCTGGTCAGTTACGTTATCAAAGTCACGGATTTTTTGTCCGTTATATGGATTCACTGCTGCATAACTCATGTATAGTTACCTCCTTAAAGGAAACGAGATTTCGTTACAACCCCTATGATAGAATTTTTTCTACCCATAATGCTAATTTTTTGCCTATAACATAATGGTATACATAGCGTATTAAGCGGGGATAGTAATATATTATTATGGATATTAATAAAAAGTTGTCGTTCTTCAAAGAGTGGAGGATGACAACTTTTTATTTTTTAAAGTAAATTCTACAGGTTAAAAGGCGATTTGAAATCTTTATTTAAGCAGTCACCATTAAAGTAGTCTGAGCCTCGTGTTTATATGAAGATGATCAGTATGCAGTATATGCTATTAGCAATGTCAAAGTTAGTATAAATTAATTTTCAAAGTAAATTTCTTTAATATCCCCTCTAAGTCATGTATTGTAAACAGTCTCAATAACCTGGTTCAATTTACAAAACCTAATTTTGTCTTTATGGAGCCAATAAGTTTTTCCTTCATACGTCTGTTTTATATTTCCCTTAGAAGTTTTTAAATTATATTCAGCTTCATAAACGAAAATAAATTCCTTATTTTGATTGCCTAAATTAAAATTAACAATGCTTTTCAGGTGTGGTTCTTTTATATCAATTCCAGTTTCTTTTTTGATTTCGCGAATGACAGATTTTTCAATAGATTCATTTGGCTCAACATGTCCTCCAGGAAATGTAATGGTATTTTCAAATTCGGAATCAATTTTATCCATGACAAGAATATCGTCGCCATTTCTAATAATGCACATATTGGTAAGTTCAATTTGTTGCGTTCTTTTCAACGTTTTTCTCCTGCTTTAGTTATAGTTAAGAATCATAAAATTTATTTCTATATATTTTCTAATTAAAATGTAATTTATTTCACGAAAATTATAACTTAATGATGAGTCCATAGCAAGGGAATGTTAAAAAAGTCGATTATTCAGTTTATACTAAGCTTCCTTTTATGACTCTATGCAGGTTTATATCTATCATGAATGATTTTAGCGTATAATTATCATTATAAATTAATGTTACATTGAGGATTATAATATGAATTTAATTAAATTGAAATTTGAACTTGCAAAGATTACTGATGTAAATAAAATCATTAAAATGTATAAGTCAGGATTCAAGGAACTATTTGAACGCTATCATGACATTGATACAAATCCATATATGGAATCAAAAGAAGTTATATCTAGAAAAATTCGTCAACAAAATAGTTATTTCTTTTTCTTAATTTATAATCAACACGAAGTAGGGCTTATTAGAGTAATGACAGATTCGGAAGACAAAGCACGCGCCAAGATTTCGCCGATACTTATTTTGCCACAATATCAAAATAATGGATTTGCTCAGTCAGCATTGTTTCATATTGAGAATAAATTTTCTAATGTTAAGGAATGGAATATTGATACCATTAAGCAAGAAACTAAGTTATTACATTTGTATACAAAAAGTGGATACACACTAACCAGTCAGCCAGAATTACATATCAAAAATGGCATGGATTTAGTTTTTTTGACTAAATATGTATAAGAATATGGCAATTTAAAGCAATTCCACAACTAATTATTTAACAAGAGGTATAAAAATGAAAATAATTGATCTAGTACGACACGGGGAGCCTGACACATCAATACATGACGACTTTCTAAGACCATTAACTTTAACTGGAATTAGGCAAGCGGAAATGGTTTCGTCAAAATTACAAAAGCAACCATATACACATATTTTCGCAAGCCCACTGCGTAGATCTGTTGAAACGGTAGTTCCGTTAGCCAAAAAGCAGAATATTTCAGTTGAAACTAATAACCTTCTTGTTGAGCGAAAGATGCCAGAATGGTTTGATTCAAGTCAAAAATTTACAGATTATATTAACCATCAATGGCTAGATTTTAAATATTATCAAGCCGGGGGAGAATCATTACAACATGCTCAAACTAGGTATATTTCTTTTATTAAGGATAAATGTAAAGATGATGAGCATATTGCCATTGGTTCACATGGAACGGTGATGAGCACTATATATGAACTTGTTCATCCAGGTGAAGGTTTTGAATTTTGGGAGAGTTTACCATATGGTTCAACACTAAGATTGAAAGTCAATCATGATGCATATATTTATGCGGAATTGGTTTAATAAATTTGTTAAAAAGAAAGATAGTATAAATGCTTCCATAAAAAAGGTAATGATAATTATTATCATTACGTCACACTATTGCAGAATATTTAACGGCTAAATAAAAGTAAAAAGTTGTCATTTTTTCATATGACAGAATGACAACTTTTGTATGTTAAAATTCTACAGGTTAAAAGGCGATGGCTGACTTCTGACTATAGAAAGAAGGTGATGCCTATGAATGTTATTCATGAACATCAGCTTCCAACTATATCGACAACCACTAAAAGAAGTAAGACAAACTAAAAACCGCCCAATACTTTGACGAGTAGGGCGGTTTTAATTTCATATTAAATAGCCACTGTTGAAGTAGCCTGGAGCTTTTTCTGATTACAGATAGTGTATCGCATGACTTAAATAACTAACCAAATAGCGGGCATATGTTCATAATCACAATTTCTAATATTTGGGTTTAACATCCCGTAATAACAATAAAAAGAAGACAACAATCAAATGAATGATAAAAATAGTTAAAAAGGTTGTATCAAAACTAAAACTAGTTATCATAAAACCACCTAGTAATGGCCCTAATGCACGACCAATTGATCCAGAGAGACTGCCAATTGCTTGAATGGTACCACGATTAGTATCATTAGCGTAGTGGTTTAACAAACTTGGAATGGCAGTTAGTGCAAGAATTTCACCAATAGAGACAAACGTAATGCCAAGGACAAAACGCCAATAATCGTTAGTATTAATAATAAATAAATATGATAAAGCAAAAGTTAAAACACCTAAAATTACACGTAATTTATCTGCATTAAACGTTTTTGGAAATAGGCGGATGATAAAGGGTTGAAAAGCAACAATCTCTACTGTACTGATTGTAAATAGTATGCTGTACTTTTTGACAGAAATACCATTATTAGTCATTAGAACAGAAACATTACTATTCCATTGTTCATAACAAACCCAAATAATAATCATCGTTAAGCTAAGTAATGAAATGTAGCCAAGTGTACGCTTATTAAGTGAATTGTGAAAGCTGTTTTCCGTATCTGAACTACGCAGAGCATCAGTTGAAACAAACTGTGATTTGATAATAAATAAGGCCAGTAAAAAAAGAACTGCTGAGCTACCAAACACTAGCTGAATATTGATACTAAAAAGAATTCCTGATAGGAATGTAGCCAACCCCATACCAATGTTCGCAGTCCAATAGCCGTTGTTGAAAATATTAGCATCGCTTTTTTGTAAAAAAGCCAAATAACTATTAATCGAGGCATTTAAAATTCCTAAGCCAGCCCCATACATCGTTAACAAAATTGGATATAATGGCCAATAGGGGTAGAGTGCCAGTAGAAATAGTGAAATGATGATAGTAACCGTACTAATATACATCAGTGGTTTAGTTCGCCATTTATCAAATAATCGACCGCCTACAAAATTTCCTAGAGCCATAGCACCAGAAAAAAGTAAAAGTGTGTAACCAGCAATAACCAAGCTCATATGCAACACATTGTGAATATAAAGTGTAGTGACTGGCATAATTAAGCCAATTCCCATATTTACTAACATGTTTGTGACTAAAATGTATTTATTTTTCAAGAGAACAACACGACCTTTCGCATTACAAAACATGATTTGCCACTATTAACTTAGGATGTTGATTAAACTTAAAGATACGACACCAATCAGGACAATCAGTAGCAAACTTTTTGTCAGGATTGCAGTAATAACGGTGGGAATTGATGCTATTAAGTTTGGTCAATCGATGCTTGGCAGATGGCCAATGTGTTGAATAAATAGACTTTCAAACCATAAACTAGACATTATGGCAATAGGAACAAAACTTAAAAATTCAATGACTTTTTTTGATAGTGTCATATTTTTTAGGATGACCAAGGGTAGGATTCTTGATAGCCAAGTAGCCAAGCCACAGCCAATGATTATGTAGAGTATATAATTAGTTAAAGCCATGTTTAATCACCGTCCCAAAATAACAAGCAATAATTGTTGCAAATAAGATAACCAAATTTGCAGGAATAAAAATTAGGCCAAGATAGACAACTACAAGGGTAAAGAGAATGACTGTTAATTGGATATTTATTTTTATTGATTGATCAGAGATTATTTGTAAATATAACAAACCAATGAACATTGCAGTAATGGCAAAGCTAAATCCTAACTTTTCGGGATTCTTAATTAAGCTACCTATTGTAGCTCCTAGAAATGTACCAAATAACCAAGCAAAATAAGAAACAATATTCACCGTATTAAACCAGCGAAAATTCAAGTGACTGTTAGTATAGTTCAATTTGTTCATGCCTAGTGCAAAGCTCTCATCTGTAAGAAAGGTGCCAATTAATATATTTTTTATCAATGACTCTTTCTTGAAATAAGGTACAAGAGTGGCACTCATTAGGATCAAACGTGAATTAACCAAAAATACAGATAAAACTATCGATAAAATGGGACTATGTGTCAGTAACATGGGAACTATGACAAACTGGGCCGCTCCGGCGTAAACAATTATTGAAATAAGTAAAATAGTCAAGAGATTCAAACCAGATGATTGACCAATGATACCAAAAGTAGCACTAATGCCAATATAGCCAAAAATAGTTGGTAATGCCTCTTTAAAAGCGGCTTTTGGTGTTAACAAATTAATCACAGTACACCTCCTTATACAAAAATTGTTCACTTATTTATTGACCGTATTGTATATTATAAAAAATGTAATGTAAATATCAATTGGCTAAATGACACAGAAACCTTTAATTGACGCCGTTAAAGTGCATGAGTCTTTAGGTATAATAATATTAAAAGTAACCTAAAAAAACATCGAAACCGAATGCGTTCCGATGTTT
>NZ_GG697128.1:209271-240573 GCF_000160575.1 Weissella paramesenteroides ATCC 33313 | reverse complement strand
GTTCCGATGTTTTTTTAGGTTACTTACATGCACTGGTATTTGATGAAAGTATTAGTCATTTTCGTTTGTATATACGCTACTTGTCTAATTTTTTAATTACAACATCGTAATTATTTGCATCAAAATTGGTACGACAATCACGAATAGGACAGTTGAAGTTGTAACAACATTTGTCGCATATTCGACGTCACCCTTAGCATCACCAACCAAAATTGGCAAAACAGCTAATCCAGGAGCAGCAGCTTGGATAACCAATGTACCTTGTTCAACTGATGGAATGTTCATTGTATTCTTAAACAGCATCATGATAATAATCATAACGGCAGGGGCAAAGACAAATCGACCAAGTAGAGCGACAATCGTATCACGATCGAAGTGAATTGACTTCAAACCAGCATCTGCCAGTACAATACCGATGTAAATCAATGACAATGGTGTTACCACGCCACCAACCATTGAGAAGGTTTTATCAACCAACGTAGGTAAAGGTAAGTCTAGTAACAACCATACTAAAGCAACGATAAAGCCTAACAATGGAGCAGGTAACAATTTCTTCCAATTAAACTTTCTGGTATTGTCAGACTTTGGTCCGTCATTAGAAACAAAGAAGATACCAATTGCCCATGTTGAAACAGTGTTAGCAAGATAGTAAACCAAGAAGAACGACAATGAATGTTGTCCAAATAATGCCAAGTTTAACGGCAAACCGATAAAGATTGTATTTGCGTTCACGAACATGTTTATGAACGTGCCACGACGTCCTTCTCGAACCTTCAAAATTTTCGTCAAGATCCAAGCTATTAGGTAACCAACTGCAAATGAAATAATGACGAAAACTAATGACCCAGAAAGGGCAATCAATTTTGAACGGGTTAAGTTGTCCAAAACACCAACAAATATGTTTAAGGGCAGGGCGACCTTCATAATTAAGAATTCAATATCATGTTTGAATGAGTCTTGGAACTTGCCACCATTTCGTAGTAAGTAACCCAAAGCAATCACGAAGATAATCTCAACAACGGATGAGATTGATGTTAGTAATGCAGACATTTTAAAAAATAACTCCTATATTTGATTAGTATTTAGGTGTCCATTGGGCAGACTTAACAGCAGCTTCAACGTTGTCGATTTCAACTTGATTCAATCCTTCAGCAATTGCTTGCTTAGCTACAGCAACGGCAACACGAAATGACATTTCTGACAAACGTGACACAGGTGGCAAAACAGGAGCACCAGGTTGAGAAGTATCAACCATACCACCTAAAGCATGGGCAGCAGCTGAAATCATACCGTCTGACAATATCTTAGCTTTGGCAACAATTGTTCCCAATCCCAAACCTGGGTAAACTAGCATGTTGTTAGCTTGGCCGATTTCGTAGGTTACACCATTTGAAGCCACAACTGGATCGACAGGTACGCCAGCAGCAACCAAGGCTTTACCGTCTGACCACTTAATCAAATCATCTGGCATGGCTTCGTGTAACTTCGTCGGGTTTGACAATGGAAAAATTTTTGGGTGATCAGTGTTAGCAATCATTGCCGCAACAATTTCCTTGGTAAATGAACCAGGATTAGTTGAGGTACCGACCAAAACAGTTGGTTTAACAGTCTTAACAATTGTCAATAAGTCCGTTAATTCATCAGCATTTTCAAATTCTGAACGTGAACGAGCAAAAGGTTTTTGTTCAGGTGTCAACGTTTCATCATCGTCAAATAATAGCCCTTGACGATCAACCATATAGAAGTGCTTACGAGCTTCTTCTTCCGATAAACCTTGTTGCATAAATTCGGCCAAGACACGACTAGCGATACCTGTACCAGCTGAACCACCACCGTACGTCAAGTATGTTTGTGACTTAATGTCCTCACCAGTAATAGCCAAGGCACCCAAAACAGCTGATGTGACAACGATGCCAGTTCCTTGAATGTCATCATTAAACGTTGGCCAGTTATTTTTGTATGTGTTCAAAATTTTTGTTGCCGTTGATCGTCCAAAGTCTTCAAAGTGTAAGTACATGTCTGGGAACAGTGATTGTGCAGTCTTAACAAATTTATCAATGAATTTAAAGTATTGTTCACCGTGAACACGTTCGTGGCGGTTACCCAAATATAGTGGATCTGCCAACAACTCTTTACGATTCGTACCAGCGTCAACCGAAACTGGTAAGACTGAGGTAGGGTCGATACCGGCAGCAGCGGTGTAAACCATCAACTTTCCAACGGCAATATCAACACCTTGAACACCCCAGTCACCAATTCCCAAGATACCTTCAGCATCAGTGCCAACCAATAATTTAATGTCACGTCCATCAGCAGCATTTTTTAATGTAGCTTCAATGTTCTCGGGGTGATTAATATCCAAGAAGGCAGCGTTTTGTGGATTCACAAATAACGCAGAATAGTTTTCGATTGTGTCTGCAATGGTTGGATCATATACAATTGGCATGAATTCAGCAACGTGTTGATCTACCAAGTAATAGAACAAAGTACGGTTTGTGTCGAACAATGTTGAAAGGAAAATACGCTTTTCAACGTTGTTAGCCTTTGTTAAATATTGGGCATAAGCCTGATCAGCTTGTTCTTTAATCGTTTGAACATGGGCTGGTAATAAACCAGTTAAGCCAAGTTCTGCACGCTCTTCTTCAGTAAAACCAGTACCTTTATTCAAGAAAGGGTTGTTTAAAATTTCTTGTCCACGCATTATGTAATTATCTCCTTAAAATTAAATAACAATTTCTTAACGGTGCCTAGTCTACTATCTATAAATTTTTATAGTCAAATCGTGTAGATGTGATAAAATTTATTTATAAACGAACGGATGGAAGGTACTGGAATGAACTTCAAAGATCTTTCATATTTTTCTGCCTTGGCGCAGTTGAAACAGTTTACTGCTGTTTCTGAGCAATTCGGTGTCACTCAGCCGACAATTACATATGCTATCAAACGACTAGAGGAGGAGTTTGACAGCGAATTACTCGAACGTCATGCTTCAAAAAAGTCGGTGGAACTCACTCGAACTGGTGAACTTGTGTTGACTCTAGCTAAACAAATTCAAAGTGAAATTACCTTCACGAAGGAAGAGGTACGGTTACATTCACTAAAGAAACTGCGATTTGGGTTACCACCAATCATTGGAAATTATTATTTTTTACCGGTCACGCGTGAACTTGCTAAAATGCATTTACTTCCAAATTTTGAGGCAGTAGAGCTTGGGAGCGATGATTTAATGGCACACGTTAAGGAGGGTAAATTAGATTTTGGTTTAATTGCATCGATTGACGATGTTCATATTCCTGGCGTTAATGCACAAAAGGTGGCGTCATTCCCATTTGTATTAGCAACCACGAAATATGACATGCCTGATGAATGCTATTTTGAAGATGTTGCAAGTGAAGATTTCGTTTTATTTAATGAAGGATTTATTCACAGTCGTGTCTTTAAGGAACTAACATATAACACGGAAGTTTTTCCCCATATTTTGTATCAAACCTCAAATGTTGAGGCGCTCAAAAGCGTAGTAAGGGAAGGTTTGGGCATGACATTGATTACAACTTTGGCGTTGCGTGAAACTGATCATGATACGCATTACACCAATCTTTTGAACAAGAATTTACCAACATTTAACATCTATCTTTTAACACGTAAAAACGTGCCACTAAACGATTCTCAGCAAGCAATTTTGCAAACTATTAATAATTACATCAGTAAGTAAACAGTCATTCACTTAAAATGTGCCCGATAAGTGAAGTAAGACAAAAAACCGCCCTCAGCTTTTTCGAGTAAGGCGGTTTAAGAGTATACTTTGAAGTATACTTATTTAATTTTTATGATGAATAATTTTAACAAAAGACCATGTTTTACCTTCATCTATAGAATGATAAAGAGCTTGCGCAAAACCACTTTCATAATCACCCTGAGTTCCTTGACCAACTTTCATTTGTAGACCATCTTTTGTCTTAGTAGGCATATCAGGTGCAACAAATGGTTCATAATCATCGTGATTGTCTAATGATATTTTTTTTGTATCATAGGTCACTTCGGAAAAAGTTTTTCCTGCATCTTCAGTACGATATAATTTGGAACTAGTACCTGAGTTCTGTGATAAAGCAACAAATCCAAGGGACTTGCTCAAAAATTTTACATTTAATGCTGTACCACCTTCTCCATGAAATGGATCATTATTCAGAGGTGTCCAGGTTCTACCACCGTCATTAGTCTGCATTAATTTGTAATAATACGTACCTAGTGCAGCATTGACCACTTGTAGACGATACCCAATTTTTTTGCTTCTGAATGATTGGACTTCGTTTGTGTTTAAATCAGTTGTTGGATCTGGTGCTGGTAAGTCAGCACTTGCCTTTATGCGACTATCAAAGAATCTAAAGAATGCTTGTGCTGTTTCTCCATGAATATAAATTGGCACGTTATACTGGGATGTTTGCTCAATGTCTGTGGTATCACCATTTTTATTAACATCAATAATTCCTTGTTGTGTAGGCTTTAATTGTGTTGTTCCAGCATAGTATAAATCGAAGGTTGATCCAGCTTCATTTTTTAAAGTATTAGAAAACTTTGATGTATTCGTAATTTTTAACAGAGGATCAATATTGTTAGATTTTTTTACTACTTTAGTATCAAAATCACTTTGACTTCTACGAATTATAATTTTATTACTTTTACTAGTGTCGTAATTGATTAGGTATGTTTGTCCAGATTTATCCTTATTTTGACCGGTTAGATAACCCTCGAACAGGGTGATTTTTCCATTATGATCAAAAGTAATTTTCAACGGATCATCAGGAGATACATAAAGTTTATTTGGTAAGTTTACTTTTTGTCCTATGCTAGCAAAAAATTTATTTAAACCGTTATTGTATATGTTATCTTTTGTTACTTTTACACTACGAACGTTAAAAATATAATCTAGCCTGTAATTAAGACGGGTACCAATTTCCTGTGCACTTCGATATTGACCAATTACTAGTATAATGCACAATGAAAGAAATATTGCAGGTCCTATAAAATTCCAAGACTTGTATAAAGTTCGTGATGAAAAATACCTTTGTACTTTTTTCCAAGAATTAAAATGGATAATACACCAGATGAACCAAGTCAAAATACTGATGCTAATTATGATGACTAAGGGAAGGTTTAAAAGTAAATTACCAAAATTTGCTATATTGATGAGTAACCAAACTAAGATAGCAAAAACTACAATGACAATTGGATTAAATAGTCTAGCCCAGAATAAGTATTTTTCTTTTTTAATCAATTATTTTCTCCTACTATTTATTTATTGTTGAGCTTCTAATTAGATTTTAAAGTTATGGTCCTATAAAATTTATTTTCATGAATAAAAACCACTCTTTAACTAGTTGTGTATTTGTGAATTAAATGTAAATATGACCAATTATAAGATTATATTCAGTAATCGTTTTCACTTTTTAATATACTATCAAAAGTGGCGTAAGCATACAATTTGCTATCATTTGCGAACACAAAACCAATTTCAAAATTAGTCAAATCATCAGTGATGAGTTACTTATCCTAACACATCGAAAACAACAAGAAGTAAGGCAAACTAAAAACCGCCTCATGATTTGATAGGTAAAAAGGCGGCTTTAAATTCAAATTTAAACAGTCAACGTTGGCGTAAGTAAGACCTCGTGTTATCGCACGGGGCTTTTTTGTTTACGAGTAAATTATAACGTGACTTTCGTGGACATAAAAAAACCAGTAACCTGAATAGATGTTACCCTGTTCAAGTTATTGGGTACATCGAAACAGTTGTGTTTTTATTTTGCATCTTTAGGGTCAATACCATATAGCTCAATATGATAACCAGAAATATTGAGACCACTAGCTTTCCGAGCTGCGTCAAGTAATGGTTGTACGTCAAAATTATTAGCATCAATGATTTCGTGTGTTTTTTGATTGATGATGTGTTAGTGGGGTTCACCATAGTAATCAAAATGACGTTTATCATCATTACTATCAATAACAATGACTAATCCAGTATAAACTAATTTTTCAAGTGTGTTGTAAATGGTAGCTAGGCTAATTGATTGTAAGTCAGCATGGATCATTTCAGCTGTTGGATGAGTTTTATGAGACATCAGATAATCTAAAATAACCATACGCTGAGTTGTTGCCCTAAGTCCATATCGTTGCAACATGTTACGTAATTTTTGATCAAACATCATTATCTCCATTCAATATGACATCATTATATCACGCCTAAAATGTTCTACAAAACAACTTGAATTGTGAGACAAAGAGCGTTATTATCTAATTATATTAGAATGATTCTAAAAAGGAGTGATGGCAATGTCCAAAAAACAAAGTTTAATGCAGCGTGATAATATTATTCGTGCAGCGGTTATGGGAGCAAATGATGGCATCTTGTCTGTTTCGGGAATCATATTGGGTGTTGCAGGCGCCACAAGTCATACCGGAACTATTTTGTTAGCTGGATTTGCAGGCACGTTAGCGGGCACTGTTTCGATGGCGATGGGGGAATACGTTTCAGTTAGTTCACAACATGATGCTGAAGAAAAAGTACGTCGGGTACAAACAAAAGCGTTAGCGGATGATTATAATAAGGAGTTTGATTTTGTTCAAAAAAAATATGAAGCGCATGGCATTTCATTAGAGTTGGCCCAACAAGCAACTCGAGAAATGATGAATATGGACCCCTTGGTGACAACTGTGCGTGAACGTTATGGTTTTTCGTTAGATCATGAGTTAAGTGCAAAAGATGCGGCTTTAGCATCTTTGATTAGTTTTCCGATTGGTTCAGTACTACCAATGGTGGCAATCTCAACGTCAGCACTTGATGTTCGTGAATTAGTAACTTTTTTTGCCGTTATTTTGGCTTTAGCTATAACAGGGTATACAGCTGCCTACTTAAACGGTGCTGATAAAAGGCACTCCGCAATTCGCAATGTGTTGGCTGGTGTATTTACCATGCTCGTAACTTATGCTATTGGTAGCTTCTTTAGATGAAGGTGAGTATACTATGGAAAAGAAAAATAGTATTAAAATGACTATGGATGAGCGATTGAACACGATACGTGCCGGTGTTCTGGGAGCAAATGATGGTGTTTTAACTGTTGTTGGTGTTCTTTTTTCTGTGGCCGCTGCAACAAATAATCATTTTGCCATTTTTATTGCTGGTTTATCTGACCTACTAGCGTGTGCACTATCAATGGCTTCTGGTGAATATGCATCTGTCAGTTCACAAACTGATAGCGAAAAAGTTGTTGTTGCGAAAGAACAACAATTGTTAAATGATGACATCGCTGGACAAAAGCGGATAGTTACCAATTTTTATGTCGATCGTGGTGTTTCACAACATACAGCCGAAAAAATTGCGGATGAACTACTCACTAAAAAACCACTAGAAACAGTTTTGAGTGTTAAATATGATTTTACGTTGGGACATTATATGAATCCTTGGTCAGCAGCGTGGTCATCATTGTTTAGTGCCGCAATTGGTGGTATTTTTCCATTAGCAGCTTTAGTATTCGTAACAGGACACTATCAATTTGTCGCTACAATTGGTGCAACAGTTTTCGCTGTTGGATTAACTGGATTTTTGAGTGCTAAAATCTCTAATGGTCTTATCAAACGAGCAATTATTCGGAATATTATTATTGGTCTTGTAACAGTCGCAATTCACTTTGGTATTGGAAAACTATTTTGAAATGGACTTGCCCATGAAATTTAATATTTGAATTATGGGGCATGATTAAAAAATGGCTGAACTGAATAAAAAAATTGGAGTAATCTTCACAACCGTTAGTGAGTAAATGGTTATCCATTTAAAATGTGTTCAGTAAGTAAAATAAGATAGTTCATAGATACATCATATGTTAAAAAGACGTGAATATTTGCGCATCTAAAATAGTGAACTGGTCTGATTAAAAAGTCGTTAAATCCATTGGTACAACAGGGATTTAACGGCTTTTATGATATAATAAATTCATGGGTTAAAAGGCGGTGACTAATCTTTCCGAAAGGGGTTGGTGCCTATGAACAAGTGTTCGTAGACTTCAAAATCTGATGAAAGGAGGGTTAGCTGAACATGTCTGTTCACGATGCAATATCTTTAATGATATTGTTCGGGAGCTTTTTGTTGGCATTGTTGACGTATATCGACAATCACAACAAGAAGTAAGACAAACAAAAAACCGCCCTTTGCTTTGACGAGTAAGGCGGTTTTAAATTCAAATTTAACAGCCACTGTTGAAGTAGCCCAGGCCTCGTGTTGGTAGCACAAGGCTTTTTGTTTACATATATATTGTAGCATGACTTGTTTAATTAACCAAGTAACCGGGATCACATGCCCCTAGACCAGTCGGATTACCATTGACTCTTCAATCTATTATCAAAAAAAGAGTTAAAAATTATAACCCATCTTTTGATAATAGTGATTTAACTTAAGTTCGACAATTGATTTGATTTCTGAATCATTTGAAAAGAAAATTAACCAGTGATGTAGTATAAGGGTCCAAGTATGTAATCGATAGCAAGTATTTAGTTTTGTAGCATCATATTGCATCCACAATTCTTTATCAATATATTGAATACCTTTAATAAAGTCCTCGACTGAAATGTTCTCTGCCTGGACACCTAATTTAAAAGCTGATGCTAACCGGGATTCTTCCTCATCAATAAAAGGCGTTTCTAACCGATTGATGACTTTTTTGAGAGTTATAAACAGTTCACTAACATTAGTTAGATGAAATTTAGTATGACTTAGTGAACTTCCTAAAAAATCACTACCATGAGCAATAGCGTGTGCCCAGCCTTTGTTAGTAACAAAGCCCCGGTAATCATTTTCCAATTTTAGATATTGAATACTCCTTACCTGAATTTTGTGATGAGACGTGGTGAATCAAAATAATATTGCACGAAAGGCGCATGTCTCAAAAATGACACTTAGCCATGTAATTAATCATCCAGATCAAGTATCACATGAACTGATGGTACGAGTACAACATGCAATAAAAAAAAGACTGTTGACTATCTGCGAAATCAAATCGTACGGTTATTAGTCAACCAACGCCATTATGTCATTCGTTTCTTACTTTTAGAAGATGTTACAACAGTTGAACCGAATTATTGATTCGATTAGCTATAATTTACAACAAAAAGGTTAGACACTGAAAATTAGTTTAGATATTACGGAAGAGACACAATCTATTGACGTGAATAATCGAGTAGGCATTGAATAAACGACTGAATATATATGCCAGCAGGGATATCGTGATATTTATTATATTGTTTAATCGTTAGATTAGTATTGAACTTAATGCACAATTTCTAATTGCCGACTACGATTATCCGTGCGAGCGATTAGATTGCACTTGTTGTGCTAAGTGCGGTTCAGCCGAAATTAAACACCCATAAGACAAGCGTTTGCCTTAATTGTTGAAAAAATTGTCGCACAAATTATTTCTTAAATTGAATCAAAAAACGATAGAATTAGGAAATACCAGCATTTCAGCAGCTATAGCTGTTCGATAAATAATAAATTTGCATAATGTTATCGTTAACATTATGCAAACGCTTCCATTAATTATCCAAATGTTCTATGCTATAAACGGTTACATATATTGGTGTTCAGAACATGTTCCTGATTTCTAAAAAACAGTTTCATCACGAATTGTTCATATAAATGGTGCATGATTAGAGCAAATCAATTATGTTTCAAAAAAATTTTGGAGGAAGTAATGATGGTAGATAACAAAAAAGGGCAGGGGTTGCCAAATCTGCCGCTAAGCACCATTTGGATGCTGAGTTTTGGATTTTTGGGTGTGCAGATGGCATTTTCATTGCAGAGTTCCCAAATGGGACGTATTTTTCAGACCTTGGGTGCTGATCCCACTAAGTTAGGATTTTTCTTCATCCTACCACCATTGGCAGGGTTGTTTGTTCAACCACTAGTTGGTTATTTTTCAGATCGCACATGGACAAAACGTTTTGGTCGTCGTATGCCTTATTTATTGGCTGGCGCTCTTGTGTCAGTTATCGTAATGTTCTTGTTGCCTAACTCAGGTAGTTTTGGTTTTTCAACTACTGCTGGGTTATGGTTTGGGGCTACCACAATTTTGTTCATGGATTTGAGCTCTAACGTTGCGATGCAGCCCTTCAAGATGGTTGTTGGTGATATGGTTAATGAAGACCAAAAGTCATACGCATACTCAATTCAAAGTTTCTTATCTAATACAGGATCTGTGTTGGCAACTATTTTCCCATTCTTGCTGACAGTGATTGGTGTTGCTAACACAGCGCCTAAGGGTCAAGTGCCAGCATCTGTAATTATTTCATTCTATGTTGGTGCAATCATCTTAGTTGTCTTTTCACTGATTGCGGTCTTTAACGTAAAAGAATACGATGATGCCACTTATGAGTTATATCATGGCTATGCTTTGAACACACCAAATGATGGTGAAGGTGGTTTCTTGACTTTGTTAAAGCGTGCACCAAAAACATTCTGGATGGTTACTTTGACTCAGTTCTTCTGCTGGATGGCATTCCAATATTTGTGGACCTACGGTACTGGTGCTGTGGCAGACAATATTTTCCATGCAACTGATCCAACAACGGCTGGCTACCAAAATGGTGGAAACTGGTTTGGTGTCGTGTCAGCGGTTTATGCTATTGCAGCCGTTGTGTGGTCGCTAGTCTTATCAAAGATTCCAGCAAACAAAAACAAAACAGGTTATGCTTTGTCGCTATTTTTGGGGGCAATTGGGTTCACATCAGTGTTCTTTATTCATTCACAGTATTTGTTGATTGGCTCATTTATTTTAATCGGTATTTCATGGGCAGGTATGATGACATACCCATTCATTATGGTAACCAACGCATTGCCCGGTGATCACATGGGGACTTATCTAGGATTGTTTAACGGTTCAATTTGCTTGCCGCAAATTGTAGCCTCAGTTGCTAGTTTTGCACTATTCCCAGCACTTGGTTCACATTTCCCATCAATGATCTTAGTATCCGGAATCTTAATGTTAATTGGTGCTGTTAGTGTTGGATTTATCAATGAAATTCACAGTAATCCAGTAGATGCACAATAATGGCTAACGCTTCGGCGTTAGTATGTGCGATCGGTCGTCGTAGATATTAACGCCGAAGCTAAGCATTCGAAAAATTGAAGAGGTAGAAAGTCTTATGAAACGAATTTTTGAAGTTGATCCTTGGACAGTTACGTCACATGATTTGAATCCCGAAGATAAACGTCTCCAAGAATCTATGACGAGTTTGGGCAACGAATACATGGGCATGCGTGGCATGTTTGAAGAAGTCTATTCCGGTGACACACATCAAGGAATTTACGTTGGTGGTGTTTGGTTCCCAGATAAAACACGTGTCGGTTGGTGGAAAAATGGTTATCCGCTTTACTTTGGAAAGGCTATCAATGCGCTAAACTATGTCAAAGCAGACATTTACGTTGATGGCAATCAAGTTGATCTAGCTAAGAATGATGTGGCTGATTTTGAAGTATCATTGGATATGAAAAATGGTGTTTTGAATCGAACGTTTACTGTGTTTGGCGTAACGTTTAAAATCACGCGCTTAGTTTCAGCAGCAGTTAAGGAATTGGCAGATATTCACTATGAGTTGTCATCTGCTGATGGACAAGCGCACAAAATTCGTTTTGATGCTAGTATTGATGCTGACGTCGTCAATGAAGATTCAAATTATGATGAAAAGTTTTGGCAAGTTTTGGATGCAGGTAATGAGACTAATTCATCGTTTATCGCTACGCAAACGATTGAAAATCTGTTTGGTGTGCCACAATTTACAGTTGTTGCCCGTCAGAGCTTTGTTGGCGGTGAAAAGCATGGTGTGAACCGTTCTGAAAAAGAAGTGACTGATAACTTTGACATCGAAGTACCAGCCAAAAGTTCAGTTAGTTTTGAAAAGCGCGTGATTGTGACAACTTCGCGTGATTATGATAGCCTAGCTCAAGCGATTAAAACAGGCGAGACACTAACTGCGAATCTTGCCACACAAACATACGACGATATCTATACAGCACACGCGCAAGAATGGGCTAATCGTTGGGAAAAAGCTGATGTTCAAATTGAAGGAGATGATGCGGCGCAGCAGGGTATTCGCTTCAACCTATTCCAGTTATTCTCAACTTACTATGGTAATGATCCACGTTTGAATATCGGACCAAAAGGTTTCACTGGCGAGAAGTACGGTGGTGCCACGTATTGGGACACCGAAGCATTTGCTATTCCTGTTTACCTTGGTGTTGCTGATCCGTCTGTGACCCGTTCATTGCTACAATATCGTTTTGATCAGTTGGATGGTGCATTCCACAATGCCAAAGAACAAGGCTTAAAAGGTGCTTTGTACCCAATGGTGACCTTTGATGGTATTGAGTCACACAACGAGTGGGAAATTACTTTTGAAGAAATTCACCGTAATTCGACAATTGCCTATGCGATTTATAATTATACAAACATCACGGGAGATCACTCATGGCTTGACGGTGACGGCGCACAAGTTTTGTATAATATCGCACGCTTCTGGGCAGATCGTGTCCACTATTCTGCCCGAAACGATAAGTACATGATTCATGGTGTCACGGGTCCCAACGAGTATGAAAACAATGTTAATAACAATTTCTATACAAATTGGATGGCAAAATGGGTTTTGCAATACTCCCTTGAACACTACGATGAAATTCATGCTGACGAAAAAGCTAAGTTGGCTTTGACAGATGAAGAATTAGCAAAGTGGCAAGAAATTGTTGATAAGATGTATTTGCCAGAGGCTGATGTTGATACCAAGACAGGTAAAAAGCATATCTTTGTTCAACATGATACATTTTTGGATAAAGATTTGACACCAATCGCTGATATGCCACAAGACATTCGTCCAATTAACCAAAACTGGTCATGGGATCGCATTTTGCGCTCGCCATATATTAAGCAATCTGATACATTACATGCCATGTTCTATTTCCCAGATGCGTTTACTGAAGAAGAAAAGCGTAACAACTTTGAATTCTATGAACCATTGACAGTGCATGAGTCATCATTGTCGCCATCTGTTCACTCAATTTTGGCTGCTGACTTACAAATGGAAGATAAAGCAGTTGAAATGTACGAACGTGCGGCCCGTTTGGACTTAGATAATTATAATAATGATACGTCAGATGGTTTGCATATAACCGCTATGACAGGTTCATGGTTAGCGATTGTGCAAGGATTTGCCGGCATGCGTGTGCGTGATGGTAAACTCTACTTGAAGCCATTCTTGCCAAAGAATTGGACAAAATATGCTTTCCGTTTGGTATTCCGAGGTCATGTTTTGGAAGTGTCAGTTGATGGTCAAGGTGCACATGTTGACTTGATTTCAGGTGAACCATTAGTTATTGACCTATTAGGACAAGATGTCGAATTGACAAAGTAATAAGCCTGATGATGAGCGAGAAATCGCTCATTTGCTGTATAGCAGGAAAGGACATCATGAAAGTAGTAGAGAAGGATTTTGGACAATTACCTGACGGAAAAATCGTGACGGCGTTTACCCTAGAAAATATTAAGCACACACAGATTACTGCGATTTCGTACGGAGCAACTTGGCAGTCATTTTCCGTTGAACATGATGGTGTCAAACAAGAATTATTAGTACAATTTAATGATTTAGCCGCGTATTTAGATAATCCATTCCATTTTGGAAACACAATTGGTCGCGTTGGTGGCCGTTTATCAAAAACTGACTATGATATTAATGGGGCACATTTTACATTAACACCAAATGATCATGACAATGTTTTACATTCTGGCATCAATGGCTTTGATGCGGTTAATTGGCACGGTGAAGCAAGAAATTTGGGTACAGCAGCGGAAATTAATTTCACACGTACTTTTGATGATGAATTCGCCGGACAATTAGCTGCCCAAGTAACCTATCGATTGGACGATGAGGATCGTCTAGATATTATATTTAGTGGCGTTTCAACTGAAAATACATTGTTCAACCCAATGACGCACGTCTACTTTAATTTAGTTGGTAAGGATCAAGATATCAGTCAGCATAAATTACAAATTGCATCACGTCAACATCTTGAAGTTGATAATCACGCGATTCCAACCGGTAACGTGATTGATAATCAAAATACAAAATTTGATTTTGCGCATTTGCATGCCTTGGGACAAGAGCATTACGATGATGCTTGGGTATTAGATCCCAGCCGTCAAGGGGAGGGAGTAGGACTAACTTCACCCGATGAAAGTTTGACCTTGACAGTGGATTCAGATCGCAATGGTGTGGTTGTATTCACTGCCAATCCTGACGATAGCAGTGACATTAAAACAGCGCTTGCTATTGAGATGCAGACCTTGCCTGATGCGGTTAATCATGAAGGCTTTGGTGATATTGTTTTGCCAGCAAATGAAACAAAAACATATACTGTAACTTACCAAATTAAAAAAAGCGAGGATAAATAAAAATGGCTAAATTTTCAGATATTAAAGGTTTTGCCTTTGATTTAGATGGGGTTATTGCTGACACGGCGCGCTTTCATGGTGAAGCTTGGCATCAAACGGCTGATGAGGTTGGCACAACTTGGACACCAGAATTGGCTGAAGGTTTGAAGGGCATCAGTCGCATGGCTTCCTTGCAAATGATTTTGGATGCTGGGAATCATGCCGATGATTTTTCTCAAGCAGATAAAGAAGCATTAGCAGAAAAGAAAAATCATAATTATCAACAACTCATTTCAACATTGACTGAAGATGATATTTTACCTGGCATGAAAGATTTCATTCAATCAGCTAAGGCGGCCGGCTATACAATGTCGGTGGCATCAGCTTCTAAAAACGCACCAATGATTCTAGATCATTTGGGATTGACCAAGTATTTTGTTGGCATTGTTGATCCCGCCACTTTGAGAAAGGGAAAACCTGATCCTGAAATCTTCGTTCGTGCTGCGGAAGTCTTACATTTAAATCCAGAAAATGTTATTGGATTGGAAGATTCAGCTGCTGGTATTGTCTCAATCAATGGGGCAGGTGAGACATCACTAGCCATTGGTAATGCCGATGTTTTGTCTGGAGCGGACTTGAATTTTGAGTCTACTTCAGAAGTGACCTTAGCAAATATTGAAGCTAAAATGCAATAGAGAACTAAAAAGAGTGTCAGTGTATAAAAACACTGACACTCTTTTGTTGTTTTAATTAACAAGCATTACATTTATATTAAAGGCAACTGGAATTTCCCGTGAAAATCTGTTTGTAACAACAAAAATTCAAGTTGAATTTAAAGACTATCAGACTGCCAAAAAATCAATTGATGAGTCATTACAAAGGTTAAATTTAAATTATTTAGATTTATTATTGATTCATTCACCTGAGCCATGGGTTGAGTTTCATAATAAAGAAAATCACTATTTTGAAGAAAATATTGAAGTTTGGCGTGCCATGGAAGAAGCAGTTAATAACGGAAAAGTGCGATCTATCGGTGTTTCCAATTTTAAAAAAGCTGATTTAAACAACATTTTAGAACATAGTACGATTAAACCTGTAGTTAATCAACTGTTAATCCATATTGGTAATACTGACTTTGGATTACTCGAACAAGCCCAACAAAATAATGTCTTAGTTGAAGCTTATTCTCCTGTTGCTCACGGTGAGATTTTGCAGAATCCAGAAATTAAACAGATGGCTGATAAATATCAAATTTCAATCCCACAGTTAGCTATTCGTTATTGTTTGGAATTAGGTACACTACCTCTACCAAAGAGTCAAACATTATCGCATGTTGCAAATAACGCGGACGTAGATTTTGAAATTTCTAAGCAGGATTTAGAAGAATTGAAGAAACTACCACAAATTAATAGCTATGGTGATTCTAGCAGTTTTCCAGTTTTTAGTGGCAAATAGCAAATATAAGAGGCTGAGTTTTGTCTCAGCCTCTTAATATTAAATCGCCTTCAGATGTTGATGTTGGCTTATCAATTTCTTCAATTACAGGTAAAATGCCTTGTTTTTTAACTACTGCTGCTTTCATAATAAATACCTCTTTTTTATTTACGTGCATTATGCACGTTATTTATTTATAATAAGATTATGGAAAATCAGAAAATAAAAGAATTATATGTTGAAGCATTGAAATTTTAAGTACAATATATTGAAGCTGATTACTAAATTAATGTAAAAACACAAATTTATCGTGAAAAATTGTAAAATGTCATTAAATTGTTAAAAAGCTGGCTGTGAACTGAGGGCTTTTAATTTTTGCTTTGGTATAAATGTATATGAATGGTCTTAAAATCGCTAGAAATGAATTTTTTAAAAGCCTTTCTAATAGCGAATCAGCTGTCGGGTCTGGTTTATCTCGCCACACATCGTAATAGCGGTAGACAGTGTGCCATTCCGGGAAATCGTGCGGTAATTCACGCCATTGACACCCTGTAGTAAGCGAGTAAAGAATGGCATTGAATACGTCATAAAGATCATAACGACGCGGTCTTGTATGCTTGCGGAAGTTTTCTAAATCAGGTTGTATTAACGCAAATTGCGCTCGAGAAATATTGCTTGGATAATCTGGCATGACAAACTCCTCAGTCGGTTTTCCACAATTCTACCAGATTCAGCAGATACTAGACAGGTTCTAAGAGGCATTTCACCATACTAACAAGAAAACCAAAAATTCCCAGATCATTAATTTAACATATCGTATCAAACCACGCCTGGAATATTATCTAGGCGTTTTTTTAATGTCATGGTATTTTCTGGCAGAAAGGTTGCATTATTGTGACTACAGTTGTAAACTAATAAGTGTTAAGAGGCTACAAACGTAGACTTAGAATTCAATTAATGGAGGAAGCCAATTGAAGGATGCAAAGAATGTAACCATCACCGATTCTGAATGGATGGTTATGAGAGCAATTTGGACAATAGGACATGCGACTAGTCGTGAACTAATCGATGCTATGAACGAATTAGAAGGCTGGTCAGCTTCAACAACCAAAACGCTACTTCACAGGTTGATTCAAAAACAGGCGGTTGCGCAGCATGGCGGCAGTCGGCCATTCACGTATAAGCCGGTTGTTGGCGAGAAGGAATCAATGGCGGCAGCGGCAGATGATTTGTTTGACCATATGTGTGCGATGCGGGCTGGTTCAACAATTGCCGGCGTTATTCAGTCAAGGGAACTCTCACGGGCGGATATTGCGAACTTACAGGCGATTCTAGCTGAAAAGGCCAAAACAGCGCCCGAGGAAGTTCAGTGTAACTGCTTGCCAGGTGATCAAACGTGTTAAGACTGTGGTGTTCTGTTTACTTTTAGGATTGCTGCACAAAAATCCAGAATCTGGGATTTCTGATGGCGGAAACTTATGAATTTTTGTCGTAATCCTCATTCATATAGTGGCATGGTGCTCCGCAAAGCAGAAGCCTAAATATAAGAACCTGGTGGAAAAATCCCGAGCCCGGAGATTTCCACACAAGGAACTTATATTCCGGCTTCTAACCGCTTTGCTACGCACACTTATTTTTAGGGGGTCGATAATCATGGCAAATAAAGAGGACCATATGAACATGAAAAACATGGGTGCTAAGAATATGGAAAATAATGAATCAAATATGAGTCATATGGATCATGATGACATGAAAATGGATCACGATATGGCCGAAATGGATCATGGTCAAATGAACATGGATCACAGCCAAATGAACATGAATCACGAAACTATGAATATGAGTGGGATGAATCACGGTGATATGGATATGGCTGGGACCGACATGATGATGCACGGTGACTCAATGATGCATATGGGGAATTTGAAAGTTAAATTTTGGGTCTCCGTTGTCTTAGCGATTCCAGTTTTACTGTTAGCACCAATCATGGGTTTAAACGTTTCCATCCTTAGTTTCAGTTCACCGCTAATTGTTGGCATTATCATCGTTTTGTTTGATACAGCACTTTACTTTTATGGCGGAATGCCATTTTTAAAGGGGGCTAAAGCGGAAATTCAGGATAAATCTCCTGAAATGATGACGCTAGTAACCCTTGGAATTTCCGTTTCGTATTTCTACAGTTTGTACGCATTTATTGCCAACAACTTCTTGAACCCGGCAAATCATGTAATGGATTTTTCGTTCGAACTTGCAACCCTGATTTTAATTATGCTTCTAGGACACTGGATTGAAATGAATGCATTGATGGGGGCTGGGAATGCCTTACAAAAGATGGCGGCCCTGTTGCCTAAGACGGCCCATCTAGTTACAGATAATGGTGAAACAAAAGAAGTGCCAGTATCTGATTTAAAAGTTGGTCAAGCTTTCCAAGTGCGTTCAGGTGAGAGTATTCCAGCCGATGGTGTTATTACGGCTGGGGAGTCGACCGTGAATGAAGCACTGGTAACCGGTGAATCTGCTGCCGTTACCAAGAACGTTGGCGATAAGGTCATTGGTGGTGCAACCAACAATAACGGGACGCTAACGGTTAAAATTAGTGGTACTGGTGACTCCGGCTATCTTTCTCAAGTAATGAAAATGGTTCAAAATGCCCAGCAAGCTAAATCTAAAGCAGAAGATAAAGCTGATTTAGTTGCCAAGTATCTATTTTACGCGGCATTTGGTGTTGGAATTATTGCTTTCTTTGCCTGGTTACCCCAGGGATTGGCGACTGCAATGACGATCATGGTGACCGTCTTCGTGATTGCTTGCCCGCATGCATTAGGATTAGCGATTCCATTAGTGGTTTCTCGTTCTACTACGATTGGCGCTCAAAATGGGCTATTAGTTCGAAATCGCCAAGCCATTGAAGCAAGTCAACATGTTAGCCACGTTCTCTTGGATAAAACTGGTACGTTAACAGAAGGTAAATTTACGGTGAATGCATTGATTCCAAGTGATGGGATTGACGAAACAACGTTATTAAGCCGACTGGCCGCCCTTGAAAATAATTCGACTCATCCGCTGGCCCAAGCAATCATTACTGAAGCCCAAGCGAAGAACATTGAAGTCGTTGCGGCTGAAAAGTCTCAAAATATTCCGGGCGTTGGTATTTCCGGTAATGTTGATGGCACTGACTATACGATTGTTAATGGTAACTATTTAACGAAGCAAGAGATCAGGTTTGACGAGGCCGCTGCTGATAAATGGGCTGCTAAGGGTAATTCCGTCAGCTTCCTATTGCAGGGCACCCAAGTTCAAGGAATGGTTGCTGAAGGCGACACCATCAAAGCGGGTGCTAAGGAATTAATTAGTGGTCTTCAGAGGCGCGGAATTACCCCCGTAATGCTCACTGGCGATAATCCAAAAGCCGCGGAACACGTTGCTAACTTACTAGGATTGACTGAATTCCATGCAGGCCTATTACCAGATGATAAGCAAAAGATTATTGCTGATTATCAAGCAAAGGGCAATCACGTCATCATGGTTGGTGACGGCGTAAATGACGCCCCAAGTCTTGCCGCGGCCGATATTGGAATTGCAATTGGCGCCGGAACCGATGTTGCCATTGATTCCGCTGATGTTGTGTTGGTTAAATCAGAACCCAGCGATATTTTACATTTTCTTGATTTGGCTAAAATCACAAATCGGAAAATGGTTCAAAATCTCTGGTGGGGAGCAGGCTACAATATTGTCGCAATTCCACTCGCTGCCGGTGTGTTGTCATTTATTGGAATCATTCTAGACCCAGCCGTTGGTGCTGCGGTCATGGCGATGTCGACAATTATCGTGGCAATTAATGCGATGGGATTGACTGGTGAAAAGATTAAAAACGTGTAATTAAATGATGACAAAAAGAGGAGAAAGATCAGCTGGTAGTCTGGTCTTTCTCCTCTTTATGATCATCATGTTAATTACTTATCTGGTTGCTCAGTTAATTTCGCCAATTTTTGATGCAGCCTAATGTCATATTGCCTGGTAATTGGCATTAACACCGCGACCACCCCGCAAATGGCAGCACCGATTCCTGCAATCACAAATAGGCGTTCAATGCCAATCACATCAGCTAGGGGACCGGCAAAAATTAAGCCAATTGGTCCAGCTAGATTCAACAAAGAATTCAAAACGCCTAGAATCCGCCCTAACTCTTCTGCTGAATAACTTTGTTGAATCATTGCCATTAAAAGCGTTGTAAAAAATGGGGCCGCAATTCCTTCAATGATGTTTAAAGCTGCGAACCATAAAAATCCGGTTTGGTTACCTGGCAAAATGCCGCTAATACCGGTTGGAATGCCAACCAGGAAAAACGCGATGATTACGGGCTTCATCCGGTCCTGCCACTTACCAAAGAGGCCAATGATAGTGCCGCCGATTAGCATGCCAGTTGAATAAATGGCTTCAATTAAGCCAGCCTGACTAACGGTTCCCTGAAAGTATTTCATGGTCATGAGTGGATATATGCTGGCAGCAGGCATGTAGGTTAGTGTGAAGACGGCGCCGATCAACGTAATGTACCACAAGCCCTTGTTGTTCGTAAGTTGTTTGATCCCCAAGCGGGTGTTGTGGAGCACATGCATTGGCTGATCAATTTTTTCATTGTTAGGAATTTGAACCCACGTTAAAATACAAATCCCAATGATGGTCCCAAGTACGTCTAACAGAATCAAGTACTCGATGGGGATAAACGCAAATAAAAACGCGCCCAGTGCTGGGGCAATAATCATATTCGCGGATTGCACCATTCCCAGTTGGCCGTTCATACGGGTAATTTCTTTGTCTGGCACCATTGTGGGCATTACCGATTGAATCGTTGGCATCTGGAAGGTTTGCGCACAAGACCGCATCAGTAATGAAATAAAAATGAGCCAAAGTGGAAATACATGAAATACCGTTCCGGATACGGAAAGAATAATAGCGAAACAGGCAGCAAAAACGTCCGGGAAAATTAGGAGGCCTTTTTTGTTCCACCGATCAACCATAGGACCAACAAACGGACTAAGAATCACCATTGGCAGCATTCCTAAAATAGTAGCAATGCTCAATACCGTTGCTGAACCGGTTTTCTTGGTCAAATACCAAATAGTGGCGGCCTTCTTGATTATCAAATAATTTTTCACCACTTCTATAAGCGGCGCTGGCAATGGCACTGCATCCTTTACCAGCACTAATTATATAATGCCCCCTCGAAAAGGCTATTAAAACAGCCCCCATTATCTACCGGTTAGATAATGGGGGCTGTTTTTTTGTTAAGTGATATAATAAACCATAAAAGAAGTTTAGAAATACGGTCCTGGTCATCAATAAATAAACAATTTAATTATTTATTTAATTAATTATTTAATTTCAGAAAGGTATATATGAATCATGGCGCAACAAATTGTCCTACCCATCAAAGACTCCAACGTCTTAAAGATGGTACAAGATACACTTCTCGATAGTTTCCGTGCTGGTCGCCGAAATTACACCGTTTTTCAAGTTGGTAAGGCCACGCTACTACGTGTGAGTGATGTCATGACATTAAAAAAATCAGATGTCTATAATCCAGAGGGCTCTGTCAAAAATACAGCCTTTATTCATGATAAAAAGACCGGTAAAGCAAACACGTTATATTTAAAGCCTGTTCAGCAAGACTTGTTGCAATATCATGATTGGCTGGTCCAAGAAAATATCAACTCTGAGTGGTTATTCCCCTCGACAGCCCATCATGATCGCCATATCACCGAGAAACAGTTTTATAAAGTGATGGCGCGTGTTGGTGATCTACTAGGTATCAACTATTTAGGCACGCACACCATGCGTAAAACAGGCGCTTATCGTGTCTATACACAGTCAAATTACAATATTGGTTTAGTCATGCACTTATTGAATCACTCAAGCGAAGCCATGACACTGACTTACCTTGGTTTAGATCAAGCTAGTCGCGAGACGATGTTAGATCAAATTGATTTTGGATAATTACATCAAAAGCATACTGAATAATTGGACTATTTTTATTCAGTTACTTAGTGATAATTGAGATGCGATTGCGATTATAAAAATTGATATATCAACCAATGGCTGCTTGGACTTCAATTAATGTTTGGTATGCATTCAAATCAATATCGGCGCTGATGTCAAGATTATGGACAGGTTTTTTCGGCACCGAGAGGTGCCGGACTAGTCGTGGATCGACGCCGATTTTATCAGCAACTGTTTCGATGGCTGCGTAGGTTGCCTCTTCATTGAGTAGTGTACCGTAGCAGTCAAAAGTTAAGTATTTTTCCATGATGAGACTCCTCTCTGACTACCTTTAAGTATACGCACAAACACTAAAAAAGCCGTCGAAATTCGGCGGCTTTTCATCATATTACGTTAAATTATTCAGCGTCGTAGGCAGCTTGGAAAATCTTGATGATATCTTCCTTTGTCCCCTTACGAGGGTTAGAGAAAGCATTCCCATCCTTCAAGGCATTTTCAGCCATCAATTCAAAGTCTTCTGGCTTAGCACCAATTTCTTTGATTGAGTGAGGAATACCAACGTCTTCGGATAATTGCTTCATGGCCTTGATGGCTAATTCGGCAGCATCCCGCGTTGATAGGCCTTCAGTGTTTTCACCCATGATTTCAGCCAATTGGGCGAAACGATCTGGGCAAGCAATGATGTTATATTCTTCAACGTAAGGTAGAAGTAAGGCACAGCAAACACCATGAGGTGCGTCGTATTGACCACCGAGTTGGTGAGCCATGGCATGAACGTAACCCAAGTTGGCGTTGTTGAAGGCCATCCCAGCTAACATTTCAGCTTCGACCATCTTAGTCCGAGCGTCCAAGTTGTTGCCGTTAGCAACGGCTTCACGAAGGGAAGTTTCAATCAACTTGATAGCTTCCACACATTGTGAGTCGGTGATAGGGTTGTGGTCAACGGAAACGTAAGGTTCAACGGCTTGAACGAAGGCATCCATCCCAGTAGCTGCGGTTAAGCCCTTAGGCACATCGAGCATCAGAGTTGGGTCGTTGAATGAAACCAACGGAATGTTCCGCCATGAAACAACCACGAACTTCAAGTGGGTTTCTTCATTCGTGATAACCGCGTGACGGGTTAATTCAGAACCAGTACCGGCCGTCGTGTTAACGGCGATTAATGGTGGCAAAGCCTTGTCGAGTGTTTCAATCCCAGCCAACTTGGTAATGTCGTCGCCATTAGTCAAAATAATGCCGGCACCTTTACCAGTATCGTGAGCAGAACCCCCACCAACAGTGATGATGGAGTCCGCACCGGATTCTTCGTAAAGTTTCTTAACTTCTTTGATGTTACGAATCTTAGGGTTGGGTTCAACATTGTTGTAAACAACGTAGTCCACACCAGCAGCCTTTAAAGAATCCAAAGTCTGTTCCACGGCGCCGCCCTTTAAACCTTCAAGGAACTTATCCGTGACGATAACGAGCTTTTTCATCCCTAACATCTTTGCTCGATCACCAATCTTACTAATGACACCAGGGCCAAAGAAATTGACGCTGGGCATCAGAAAGTCATAACTACGTTCAGCCATTATATAAATGCCTTCTTTCGGAAGTTTTGAAAACAATTGTTACCAATTTCACAAAGTAATTATAACTAATAAACTTACAGTTTGCAATCGTTTTTGGGTAAAAGTCCCTTAATTGTGCAATAAAGTGCTAATTTGTCGGCGGTTTAAACTGCTCAGAAGTCAATAAATTGGACTATTTTTATTCAGTTACTTAGGCAACATTTGAGATACGATTGCGATTGGGTATAAATAAAATAATTCAGGCACATGAATCATTCGAAAGAGTGAATTATGTGCCTGTTTTAATAAGATTTGATATTTCTGTGGTAAGGCTTATATTAAAGGTGTATGACACAACCAGAGACGATTGACACCTTAATTAGGCCCATGAGTTTCAATTTTGAACGTAAAGGGGAAATTCATAATGAAAGTGACACAAGAAGTACTAGACGATATTAAACGCACAACAGATCAGTGGCGCGCTTCAGATGAGAAACGAGATGCAGGACTACCAACGGAGTTTCCGGATGTCAAACGATATGACAACATCAGTTATGGTCCAGCTGGTGAAGAAAATTTGTTAGATGTTTATACACCTAAAGATGTGACACAAAGTGTGCCTACCATTATCGATATTCATGGTGGGGGGAACGTATACGGGTCCAAAGAGCTTTATCAGCATTACTGCCTTGGTTGGGCGAGACATGGATTTGGCGTTGTTAATTTCAATTATCGGCTGGCACCTCAAACCATTTTTCCAGGCGCACTGAAAGATACGGCACTCGTCGCAAAATGGGTTGCTGATCACGGGCAAGACTATCATTTAGATACAAATAATGTTTTCATCATTGGCGATAGTGCGGGTGGCACGCTCGCCTATCAGTATTTGACAGCATATGCGAATCCTAAATATCGTAAGGCGCTGGGATTAGTCTCTAGTGGGCAACTTGTTGTCCGAGGTGGAGCACTGAATAGTGGCTTTTATTTTGTAAAACGTTCTGGTGCCATAACACCGGACAGTTTGATGAGCACCTATTTTACACCAGAAATGATGCAGAAATATGATCAGGAACTGCATACAGAAAACTATGTGACGCCTGATTTTCCACCAGTTTATGTACTGACCGCCAATCATGACTTTTTACATGATGAGGGCGTGCGCTTTGATCAATTTCTATTGGACCATCACCTGGCACATCGATTTGCCAGTTTCGGTACGGAAAGTGATCCGCGCGAACACGTTTTTCAATTGAATCAACGTGATGCCGTGGCAGCTAAAGCTAATCAGCAACAGGGAGAATTTTTCAGAAGTTTGTTTGTATAAAAATAAGGTGATCTTCGAAAATTAAGTAAACAAAAAGACCGGGATTATTGCACTCCCCGGTCTTTATTTATATGAACATTATTCAGCAATTGCTTGAAAGAAAAGTACGGTACCCCAAGTTTCACCTTTAATTAAGTTCTTGGCAAATTTAGCAGCGGCATCCAAATCGTTATCAGGGGTTACTTTGAATTCAAGTTTCATACCGGTTTTTTTAACGAATTCGTATTTGAAATCGCCTTCATATTCTGTCAAAAGCTTAATAGATTGAAGTCAATATTTGAGACAGATTTTCTTCTGCCCTGTAAATCTAGCATAAGAGCACCTTACTTAATGTCACTGTTCACCACGTGAATGTCTATCTAAAAAAAAGAAGGAACCGAGGTGGAAAAAAATGAATTTAAACCGACTGCGATTGAAAGGTTAAAGAGTAAGAGCTATGAGCATCCCACAGATTATTTTGGTGTGACGGTTGATCGATTATATGATCACTGACGCGAGATTCTAAATGCAAACAATTGTTCATGACTAGAGGATAACCTTCTAATAGGGTTCATTTTTAAATAACCCCTTACAGATATATTAAAACAGCCCCATTATCAAATTGCTAGATAATGGGGCTGTTTTTATTAACGATATAATGAGCCTTAAAACGCAGGAATAGATTGAACGGTTAAGCGTTAATGAGTAGCTTGGACTATCTCGGAAAGTATGCTTGTTGATGCGTTTATAGAGCCATTTTCAACGCGTACAATTGTGGATTAAACTAGCAAATTCACGTTGGTCCAACACCATAGTTTCACACAGGTCATCTACTTTCACTGTCACTTCTAATTTCATTTTTTTAGTATAAGAGCATTAAAAACTTTGAAAATATCCTGTATTAATTTTTGTAAGCATTATTAAACTATATTATCTAGTAAGTGATATAACTAGAATATTTTAAAAGCAAAAAGGAGAATAGAAAATGGGAATTATTTGGACCTTAATAGTCGGTGCAATAATTGGAGCAGTAGCCGGAGCGCTTACTAGTCGAGGTGCTGCTATGGGTTGGATTAGCAATATACTTGCTGGATTAATTGGCTCATGGTTAGGCGAAAATTTGTTAGGTAACTGGGGGCCTAGTCTTGCTGGCATGGCATTAGTGCCTTCTATCATAGGAGCAGTTATTCTAGTAATTATTGTTTCTTGGATCACAACTCGAATCAAACATTGAAATAAAAGGGGAATTTTGATCATAGCAAAATAAAAAAGATGATCCTAAATCTAATGATGAAGAAAATATTTTTGATCACCTCAATCAATACATTTTGAAAACAATGAAGATGGTGAGATTGAAAAACAAAAGAGTCAAGAGGCTTACCGGAAAAATCCTAATCTCGTGTTAGTGGCACGTGATGCTCAAAGTTTTCATCGTATGCAATCAACGTTTGATAACCCAGTCATTTTTACACCTGACATGGTTTTATATATGAAACCTGTTAACTGGAATTTCAATCGAAATGGGGCTTTATTCGTTTTACGGCATGATTCAGAAAAAGTTGTTAAAAAAAGTACGATTGACAATATAAAAGATATTTTAGGAAATGAACGCCCTGTAAAAAGAGTTGATACCGTTCTAGACGAACCACAAAAGATAACACCTGTTACTCGGGAGGCATTATTTGATTCAGAACTAGAACTATTCTCGCACCAAGAAATAATTATTACAGATCGCTGGCATGCAATGGTATTTTCCGTTCTAACAGGAACACCTTGCTTATTATTTGGAAATAGTTATGGAAAAGGACAGCACGCTTACTTTGATTGGCTAGAGCATATCAACTGGGTTAGTTATACCGATAAGGAAGATACCGAGAGGATTAAACGACAAATAAACGCGGTCATGGAAGTCAAAACTCACGCTTATGATCTTATCCCTGATTTTAAACAGTTACATGATTTAATTGCACATAATCGGTAGGAAAAAGTCAACTTTTTGATAACATTTGTTGCATGAAAATCCTCCTCAAGTGTATGGATAAGACCTATACCATTTTTCGATACTACTTTAGATTAATTCTAAATTATGTTTATGGCAACCCTAAAAAGTGTTAAAATTCTTGTCAGAGGGGGAAATCACGATGAAAACCTATACGGACTATTTCTTTGATGAGCCAGCGTTTGATCTCCACGATGGCGGGTACGTGCCGCTTGAGGTCAGTGATGCGCCTGAGAAGCCCTTAAATGTGCCGCCGTTGTTGAAACCGGATAAAGAGACGGCGACCGACGTTTATTACACGGTGACAGCAGAGGCTGGGGAAACGCAACTGTTACCTGGGGCGAAGACCAAGACGTGGGGCTATAATACCAGTCTGTTAGGTCAGACGATTGTGTATCGCCGTGGTCAACATACGCATGTGACACTGAAAAACACCCTGCCTGAGTTGACCACTTTTCATTGGCATGGGGCTAATGTCAGTGGCCCTTATGTTGATGGCGGATGCCATGCGCCGGTTTATCCGGGTGAAAGTAAGCATATCAACTTCACATTGGAACAACCGGCGACGACTTTGTGGCTGCACGCGCATCCGTGCCCATCCACAGCCGAGCAGGTTTGGCATGGTTTGGCTGCCATGGTGATTGTCAAAGACGACCATGAAGTCAGCCTGCCATTGCCAAGGAACTATGGCGTTGACGATATTCCGGTCATTTTGCAAGACCGGCGTTTTCATGAGAACAACCAGTGGGACTACCGGGCTGATTATGATCCTGACGGTGTTGCTGGGCCAACTGCAATGATTAACGGTACAATCAATCCCTATTTTGATGTCACCACGCAAAAGGTCCGGTTGCGTTTTCTGGATGGTTCTAATCGCCGTGAATGGCGGTTGCATTTTTCCGATGACCTACCATTTACGCAAATTGGCGGGGATGGCTCACTGTTACCGGAGCCGGTCAAATTTACCCATTTGATGCTGACTTGTGCTGAGCGTGCCGAAGTGATTGTTGATTTTGGCCAATACCATGAAGGCGACGAGGTCACCTTATATACGGATGATGTGCCATTGCTAAAGTTCCGCATTCATGCGTTCAAACCGGATCAGACTACCTTGCCTGATAAGTTGTTCGATGTGAAGGCACCAGTGGTTGACCCGGCTTTGCCAGTTCGCCACGTTGTGATGCAGGGGATGGACGAAGGTGTTGCGATTGATGGAAAAAAGTTTGCCATGCAGCGGATTGATGCCACGCAACCAATTGGCAAATCCCAGTACTGGGATGTTACCAATAGCAATGATGCCCCTGGAATGGTTCATCCATTCCATGTGCATGGAACCCAATTCTTAGTCTTGTCGCGGAATGGGCATGCGCCGTATCCAAATGAACATGGTTTCAAAGATACCGTTGGCGTGAATCCTGGTGAAACGGTTCGGCTGCTGGTTCGCTTTGATTTGCCAGGGGTTTATATGTATCACTGCCATATCATTGAGCACGAAGATGGCGGCATGATGGCACAGATTGAAACATTCGATCCAGCCAAGCCAAAGCAAGAATATAAATTGATGGATATGGATACGTTAATGATGGCCTTGGCTAAAGAACGTGGCGTCAAACCATCTGAGATTTGGATGGGCGGTATGCAGTCTTATGAAAAAATGGGAATGAAAATGTAAACGTCCCACAATACTAATATAGAAAAGGATGGTTTTAATATGCACTCTCCAACGATCAAACATCGCGGGGCTTTTGTCGCCACGTTACTGACAGGCACCTTTTCGATGTCAATTTCTCAGTCTTCTTTAAGCACCGCTTATCCTGCTTTTATGAAAGCTTTTGGTTTAGGAGCGGATACAGTTGCTTGGCTGACAACCGGCTTTATGTTGGTGATGACCTTGATGATTCCGGTTAGCCCATGGCTGTTGCATAATGTTACTTTCCAACGGCTTTTCCAAGCGATTGAACTCATTTTTGCCATTGGGACAGGCTTATGTATCTGGGCACCGAGTTTTACCGTGCTCATGATTGGCCGGTTGCTTGAAGCGATTGCGGTCGGGATTATTTTCCCGAGTTTCCAGACCGTGTTGCTGACGATTACGCCGCATAGGGAGCGTGGTCGGGTGATGGGCACGGCGGGATTGGTCATGGGCTCAGCCTTGGCAGTCGGTCCGATTATTTCCGGTGTTTTGCTGACATGGTTCCCTTGGCAGGCTTTATTCTTGTTCTTCTTGGTCGTTTCGCTGCTTGTGCTGGCCGTTTCAACGGTGACCATTGCGTCTGTCATGCCATTGCAACCGACGCAACTGGACTGGGTGTCCTTCCTTTTATCCGCAAGTTTTCCAATTCTACTTTATGCCTTGGGTGCTTTGTCGAAAAAAGGCTTAACTGTTGGCGTGGTTGGTTTGTTGATTTTAGGCGTTCTGGCAGCTGGTATTTTCGTTGTTCGGCAATTGAATCGCCAACCACCAATGTTGCAAATGCGAGTTTTTGCCACTGGTATGTTTACTAAAGCGATGTTTCTGACCGGAATTTCATACGTCGGTTTGATTGTCACCACTATCCTGATGCCGCTTTACTTTCAAACGCTACTTGGTTTGTCACCGTTGATTTCTGGCTTGTCCTTAGTGCCAGCTGCGGTGTTGCTGAGTATTTTGAATCCAATTAGCGGGCGCCTACTGGATCGCTTTGGACCGCGTGTCGTGGCCATGATTGGCATGTTGTTGATTACTGGCGGCTTTGGTCTGTTAGCAGTCTTTGCCCATCATTTACCGCTGATTTGGGCAATTATGTTGGCGATGGCGACTGAAGCCGGCAATGCCTTTGTGATGATGCCTTCAGTGACGGCTGGCGCGAATGCTTTGCCGAATGAGCTCGTGGCAGACGGCACTGCGGTTACAACGACGGCTCGTCAGTTATTCGGTTCTGCCGGTGTCATGTTCGCCACAGTGTTGTTGGATGGCATGCAAACCACGCTGCGAAGTCATGCTGGCGGTTTTGCTGTTACCTTCGCTGTGTTTGCTGGCGTGGGCCTGATTGGCTTGCTGTTGGCGTTGACGTTACCAAAGGAAGTCGCGAAGAAAGCGGTATAGCTGCGGATTCGTGCTTTACATCTACAAAAATGACCGCCTACCAAAAAGTAGACGGTCATTTTTGTTGCAACTAAGCATGCTTGACTGGGTACTTAGCCGCAAATGATCAGGAGAGAAGCATCGCGACTAGGAAAGGAGGGCAACACGGTTGCTTTAGTCAACAAAGACCAGTTCGATAGTTTCATCTTCCGGTTTGACGTTGACAGATAAATGACGATTAAGGTCGGCCACCAGTTTGCGTGCGAAGGCCATCTTCTCGTCGAATTCGGTCATGTGCGAAGTAAACGGGACGCTTTGGTAATTAAAGTTTTCGCCGATATAGCCCGGATCAGTCACGTAGCGCAAGTTGTTTTCGTCGTGGCGACTGCCCGGTTTCAGGACGGTATCCAAATACTAATAGAGAATCGTTGGATCGTAGTTCAGCGGCTTATCAAGGGTCGTGGAAAGCTTGTAGTTGGTTGCTTGATCAGCGAATTGTTCGTTGATTTGGACTTGGGTAAGGCTTTGATACAATTTCAAAACGATCACTCCTCTTCTTTTCACTTTTAGTATAGCAGTTATGGTAGATTGTAAAATTAATCCGAACGCTGTTCGGACAAAAAAGATCAGCTTCCTTTAAAATGGTGTTTACCACAAACCCATCTTTTAGGAGCTGATCTTTTGTCTAGTATAACCTATTCCGAACGAATTAAAATCGAAACCTTTTGTGAACTAGGGCTGTCCAATATCCAAATGGGCGTTCGGCTGAACCGATCACCGTCAAAAATTTCTTATGAATTATCTCGATGTCAACCTTATCAGTCTGAATTAGCACAAACAGATGCCGAATACAAGCGATCACGATGTGGTCGGAAAACTAAGCTGAGCGATGAGTTAAAGCAAAAAAATTCTCACCCATTTACGTCTAAGCTGGTCACCAGGAATGATTGCTCACGAATTTAAACTAGCTACTAAATCTATTTATAATTGGCTAAATCAGGGGAGAATTGGTTTCTCCTTGAATGATCTATCTGAACATGGTGTACGCCAACGGCGTAACGTTGACCAACGATCCAAATATAATCAATCTTTGGGGCGATCAATTGAACAGCGTCCCATGATGATTAATCAACGTAATCGCATCGGCGATTTTGAACTAGATACAGTCGTTGGTCCTCGTGGGCATAGTAAGGCAGTTTGCTCCTATCCTAGCATTTGGTACATAAATTTCTGAACAGTTGTGCCATAATTAATAAAACAAGATAGGAGCATTCCAATGAAACGATAGCAAGATGATTTTAAAGCCAGCATTGTGAAGATGCATCGTGAAGAGAAAAGATCTATTCGCTCGCTTTCCGAGGAATACGGTGTTTCTCCAGCCGCAATTCATAACTGGGTTAAAGGCGCTAAATCAGTTGAGCTAGAAGACGGTACTGAAGTAACGTCCAAAGAATTCAAACAACTTCAAAGGGAAAATCAGCGATTAAGGG
>NZ_GG697128.1:207169-208789 GCF_000160575.1 Weissella paramesenteroides ATCC 33313 | reverse complement strand
TGAACCAAAGGTTCATCAAGTTCTTGCTTTCAAGATTAGTCGTCAGATGGAGGCGACGTTAGTTGTAGAAACGATTAATCAGGCGCTTGAATGTCATCAAAAGCCACAATATTTTCACTCTGACATGGGTTCACAGTACACCAGCAACGAAGTTGAAACTTTACTTGAACGGCATCAGATTAGCCACTCATACTCAAAACAAGGTTATCCTTATGATAATGGGCCAATTGAAGCTTTTCACTCATTGTTGAAGAGAGAGTTTGCCTTTCAAACAACTTTTTCCAATTTTGAGGACTTGGTAATCCGAACCTCAAATTACATCAGTTGGTTTAATTCCGACAGAATTAGAACGAGTGTTTAGAAAAAGATGTGCCATTTATTGACATAGGAGCAATACATAATTATATGGTTTTGTAAATATGTCCTGGATAAATTATTGAAAATTAGAAAGTAAATTAGATTATGATTAATTTTTTAAAAATATTGGTAAGTCAAATTTCGTATAATGAGCGATTAACAATTATTCAAATAATTGTTTTTTTTCTTATATTTTTTGTGTTATTTTTAATTGGTTTATTGATGTTAAAAGTGAGAAAAAAACAGCTCAGTTATAAAAAAATTGGGTATATTTCTTTGCTTTGGACTTTAGGATTGAGCGTAATTAGTTTGGGTACGAAAATAATGTATCAAAATAATATTTGGTCTGTTCAGACTAATGCATTAAACTATGTGCAAAGGTATAAACAACATGAAAGTGATCGCAAGGATAAATTTGACGATAGTTCTCGAATTGACATTTCTAAAATGGTTATGTATCAGGCAGTTAAAGGATTAGATAAACAAGGATTTGTATCTATACCTAGTCGTAACATCTTGTTGCCAGTGTATAATGACGCTTATAGCGATAAGGGATTGAATGCTGGGGCAAATTATGCGAATAAATCAGTTATTGATCCTACGGGAGAACATAAACCAATTATGGGTGAAGGTAATTATGGATTAGCTGCACATAATTTTAATGACGGGCAAACAGGATTTAGTGGATTACAACAATATACCAACCATGATAGTCCTTACTTACAAAATGGTCATTTAAAAGGATCGGATTGGTTAAATGGTCAAAAAATTTTATTGGCTAACGCACACGGAATTTATGATTATCGAATAACAGGGCAAACATTAGTTACGGATAAAAAAATTTCAGTTTTGAACCCAACACAGACTGCACAAGTAACAATTATCAGTTGTTTGTTTCCCTCAACGGATTATCGCATTATTACACATGGTAAGTTAAAAAATATTTATACATGGGATAATGCACCACGAAAGTTAGTTAATGAGTTTAATTTGAAAGAAAAAAATACCAATGCGCATGCTTCATGGTGGAATCCAGGTGTTGAAGAGGGTGCCAATGGTCAGAAAGGCGGGACAGAATAGATTCTATTAGATAGAATATGGAATAAATTGTGTAGAGTCTCAAAATAACGATAGTAATCAATAATTCGGAAAATATAAGTACTCAACATTGATGATATCTTAATTGTTTATATATCTGTGTCCTTAATAATATTCCATGTTAAATTTAGTTAAAATAAGCCTGATTATGCACCAGTTATATAG
>NZ_GG697128.1:188199-205735 GCF_000160575.1 Weissella paramesenteroides ATCC 33313 | reverse complement strand
GAGAGTGCTTTTTATTAGTAATACCTTGTCGGGCTTGCCGGCCCACTTGGTGTGACTTGATGTGCCGAATCACATCAAGATTTATACTTTAAAGTATACCATATCTGGACACAGTGTAAACTAAAATGAACACGATATGAACACAAAAAGTATACGGGGAACCCCGACAAAGACGATTACAACGGACTTTGTGGATCTTGATGAGAGAACCACAAAGTCTTTTTCTTTGCCGGGAATTAGTGTTGCCCGTTATCCAACCAGCGTATCACTCACGCAGCTAAAAAGAAGCCTAGGCGGGAACTAGGACGGCAAGTGAAGACCCTTACTGTATGCTCCATGGACAGTATAAAGAGAGAAATGGAGAAGAGATCTTGATTAGTCCAGGCATGGAATAGCTAGTTAGGGTCCGGTTACGGGTTGCGCCGTAATGAAGACATAAAGCCTGCGGAAAAACTGATTCAGTAATGAATCGAAGTCAGTAGTCCTAGTCTTGTGTAAGGGGTTAAACAGTTACCAAATAACAAAAGTTGTGTTGCTCAAACGCATTGAGCGACCATTTTAAAGCATGTGTCGGGTAATCGGGCATGCTTGGTTATTAAACAACGTCAAAACACAAGCAAATGGGTTGTAAGGGATAGTTTGCACATAATCTACTGTGACGAAAGTCAGTCGTTATGAGATGCACATAATGAATTTCACCAATTGCCCCATTTAGGGGAAGTTGGTGGAGTGTCGAGAGAGAGCTTTGCGAGCTGGTCATAACGATTAACTGATAGACTAGTATGTTATTCTGGGGGCGTGGGGTTTAAGGATGAGTCTCGTTTGATCAAGTACTGATTTATTTTTTTAAAGGTTGGTGGTATTTTATGCGAAAGTTTCGTTATAAATTGGGACAATTTTTTCAACAACTTTGGGAGCAGACATGGTTGTCTGAAATTGTCGGTTTTTTGTCAGTTGGTGTGGTGTCTATTTGGGAGTTTTTGCGAAAATTGCGCTTGAAAAAGTAAGAGCTAGTAACTTGTTAATGGTAACAGGTTGCTAGCTTTTTTGTTGGTTTTCATTGGGTGGGGCATTTTTACATTGAGTTAATCATTAGTTTTATACTGTGGGCATAGTTAGTCTTAGACTGAGTATTTAATTAGTTGGCTAGTTATTAAATAGCTAGTTGGTCGTTAGTTTAGGGTTAGTTGGATATGTAGTTAATGATTAGTTCAATCATTAGGAATGGGTGATTTTTTAATTTGTGGTGATATCGTTTGAAATCCCCGCACAGCGGGGTTCTAGCACATCGTGGTAGGATTGCCCCTTAACCTGTTTCTGATTGTGGTCTGATCTGAGGTCTTTTAGCGGAGGTTTTATTGGTGGAATCGATTTTAATTCGTGGCTTAACACCAGAAATGGTGAGTTTGTTAAATGATGAGGCCGCACGTAATCAGGTGTCTCGTAATACGTTATTAGTTAGTATGATTAGTTACTTTACGAAGACGGTTAAACTGACGAATGCAACGGAAGTGTTATTAGAGCCGATTGATGATGTGAATCGGCATTTAGAGACGTTAGCGGCTGTGCAACGTGAATCATCTGTTGCGATTGGGCATGACATTCGGGTCTTAGCAGAGCAGATTAATTTGATGATTAAGTATATGTATGATGATAATGTTGGGGGGATTTCAGAATGAGTACATTAAAAGAGTTTAGAGCAGCTTTGGCGTTGAAGAATGAACGGCGTACCCGATATTTACGCACAGAATTTGCGAAAGCTGATAAGCAGGAAAAAAAGAAGGCCGAAATAGAGAATGAAGTGCGTGGTATCTTGCGCGTGAGGGATATTTTAGAGCATGATCCTACCGCAACAGATCAGCAACCAAAACAGATTGCCGTTTCAACTAGTGAACGAGAAATTTGGTATCGTGAGGCTTTAAAAGCTTGGTTAGCTAAACACCCAGAAGTTGGTGTTGAACCAGATAATAATGCGGGCTTGTATCGGTTTGCTTTAGAATTTTTTGTTAATCAGGTGGTTTTGAATGTGAAGAATACGACGTTATCTTATGGTGAGCTGTTAGATGCGATTGGCAGTTTAAATGAGCCAGATCCAATCTTAGCCGATATTAATTTTCAACTTGAAACGAAGATTGAAGACATCAAAGAACTGGTGTCGTTTATTGCAGCTATGCAATATTTGGAAAATGTCACGTCATTTGGTCCAGCTCGCCAAATTGATGATGTAATCCAATCAGATATTCGTTCCGAGTTTGATGAATCTAGTCAATATTCCAAAGACTTTGCAGCTTATCAAGAACGGCGTAAAGCTGACCTACTGAATAAAAAGCATCGTCGTGCTGGCGATGGATTAGAGTTTAAGCATTAACTATTTTATGTTTAAACTTGGTTGTATGAATAGAGATAAAAAATAAAGTCTTCTTACTGAAAACTACGACTATCAGTAAGAAGACTTTATTTTTTATCTTGTTTAGTTCCAGAATTGCCACCATTTTTTAGGCGCTTTTGTTGTTTCGTTTTGATTATTAGAATTAGTTGGTTCAGTTACTGTATTTTCTTTTACTGTATCTTCAGTTTTTGGTTGTTCTATTTTTTGTAATTCTTTGATCTTTTTCTCTGCCATTAGTTGCAATTGTTGTGATTGATCTAGTAGTTTTGTTAGACTATCTATTTGTCGGTCTTTGCTAGCAATTTGTTTGTCTTTGGTGGCAAATTGTTTGTCGCGTTCGCTTTTTAAATCTTCTATCTGTGCCTCTAAAGATAGTATTAGAGCTGCTGAATTATCTTTTGTTTCTTTGTTATCTTTGTCAGTGTTTGTTGTGTTGTTAGTCGACAAAGTCTTTGTCACTTTGTTACGTATGATTTCTTCTGTATGTTGATTGATTACGTTTCTTCCGTTGGTGTCTTTTTGCTGATCCTTTGGTGATAATCTTTGGTAGTGGTATTGAATAGTTTGTTTTGACACATTTAGCTCGTTTGCCAATTCTCTTATTGTTTTTGTCACTATTTTTGTACCTTCCTGATTATGGATTATTTTTATGTTATTTTAGTTTAATTATATGCGAATACTTAAAATTTAAAAGTATGTAAGAATTTTTGAATAACTGTATGAATATTTAATAGTCAGCAGAAACTAAAATATAGTTTCAATGCGCACTTACACCCTTGACATACGTCAAGGGCTAAACAATTTAAAATAAATTGTTCTGTATTTTGGTATGAGAAGGCTGCGCCAACTTAATGAAAATGAGGGTTAGTTATCAATCACGTTTCTAAGAATCCAGTGGCTATATGCTAGACGGTTTCCGCGGGTAATTAACCAAGGATGATTGATTTCAAAAATTTGAATATCAGTTTCAAGATATAAAGTCACTTTACCTTGGTTAAATGTATAAACTGGTTGCGGGAAATCAGGTTTATTAACTGCTTGATGCACACTTTGTCTTGAGTTCATGTCCCAACGCTGTTTTAGATCACTTCGTGATAATAAAGTTGGTAAGTGATCTTTTTCATTTTGGGCATAAGTGGTCATTTTTCTTGTAAAAGATGCTTTTGTCTCGTTAGCATGCCAATCTTCAAATAATTCATGGTAATACTTAGTAAAGTCAATGTTCATAGTTAAGCTCCTTTCAGTTGGTTGAACAGTCTCGAATATTAACCAAAGTCAATGTTATCTAACATAGCTTCGGTGCTGGCTTGATCCAACCCTAAATAGGCTAAGGTCATAGCTTCACTACTGTGGTTTAACAGGTGCATGACTAAGCCGATATTGTAGTTTGATTGGATATAGACACGATAAGCGCCAGTTTTACGCATGGTGTGAGTGCCTAGATAATTGATATTTAAGAGATCACCAACTTTAGCCATGATTTTATAGAATTGTTTTTCGGTAATATGTTGGTCAGGATGTTGAGTTGAAGGAAATAACCAGGTGGAAACTAAGTTTTGTTGTATTAGCCACTGTTGGTATTGGATTAAGTCATTTTGAATGGGCTTTAAGTAAAGGGTATTGGCTTTACCGGTTTTTTTATCGTGAATAAAAGCTGTTTGTTTCACAGTACCATCCGGATTAAAAACGTCTTGTTGTTTGAGGCGCATAACATCACTAACCCGTAGTAGTGTGGCTTTACCTACTTGAAAGATCGTGTAATTACGTTGACCGGCTTTGAAACTATCTAATAGGGTATTTTGGACGTCTTTGAGGACGTTGGTGTCTTTGATGGGTAGGACAATTTGTTGCATGTTTTTCTCCTGAAGTTTATTTTTTGATATTTTGTACAAAATAATGTACAATATTAAGTACAAAAGGAGGGCGACAATAATGACATTAGCATTAACACAAAGCGATTTCCGCGCTAACCTCAAAGAATATTTAGATAAAGTAAATAGCGAAGAAGAAACGGTCTATATTGCACGTTCAAATCAGCGAGCCGTAGCCGTTATTTCACAAGAAAAAATGGAATGGTTAGAGAGAGCCTTAAAAGCGAAGGAAGGTTCATTAGAATATGCAGTAGCACGTGATCAACTAATTCAACGACATGTGCTACCTGATGATGACATTGTTGAATCAAATGATGAGTATTGGAATCAATTTAAAGCATGAAAAAATTAAGATTTAAACCACGTGCCACCTTTAATGCGGATCTAAAACGGTTGGCTATGCTTGATCAGACCATAGTAGATGAAGTTCGAGCAGCAATCGACCTGTTACTTGAACAGCAACAATTGCCATCTGAGTTTGGCGACCATGAACTGCAACGACGAATGACTGGATATAACGAATTTCATTTGCGAGATACGCCTAAAAATAAAACGCCAAATGACATCAATGATGTTTTGGTAGTTTATACGATTGATCAAGATGAATTAGTGTTAATTGGTATCCGAGTTGGATCGCATGATCGGTTGTTTCCTGGTCAAAACCAGTCAAAAAGTTATCGAAAAAATGATTAATTAAAGTAGCTATTAATCATAATAAAACTAAAATAACCCCTCATCTCATTAGTATAGAGATGAGGGGTTATTTTAGCAAGATTTTCGAGGGGTGATTTGTCAAAAATAACCCCTATAATTATTAATTTTAATTAGTTAGTTTTTCAGAAATAAAATATAATTAGAAGCTTTGCAACTTATTTTATTTGGTAACTCATTGCATAATCATCAATGTATAACTGTTGATTATGATATTTCTCGCTAACGATAGTAAAACTATTTTTGGTATAAAACTCTTTAGCTGAAGCTCGTACATTAACCTTAATTTGTGTGAAACTGCTTTGCCTTAGATCTGCAATTGTGAATTTTAGCAAGCGTGTACCCAGACCTTATTTTTGAAAATGCGTCTTAACCGAAAAAGCGGTCAAGTGTGCCACATAGGATTGTTCAGCATAAACGCTGAGTGTTGCTAATAATTTATCATCTACTATCGAACCATAAAAATCGTTATCCATTTCAATTTCTAAATCATTCAAAGAAATTGTTTTGCCAATTGGTTGTCTTAGAATTGCATCGCGTAGTTGCAAATTTTGTTGGTAATATTTGTGGTCTGAACTATGAAATTTAACTATTTTCATCTCAACCCTTCTCTCAAAGAAGTTTTACGCTACTGATAAACAATTCCTGTGACCGTTAGCGATTCTATTTCTACAAATGGGAAAAGGGTTCTGTATATTTCCTCTTGCATCAATAAACGGAAATGTGTGAATATCAGCTTTTTTAAATATTTAAGTATAAGGGTTATTTGAATTTTATGAATACGGTCCCGCTAAAATTTGTTGAATGATGTCATTTTTATCAGTATACAAATACTTTAGTCTGGTAGGTCCAGCAGATAATTAGGGAATATGTTTGTGACTACAGCTTGAAAAATTATTCAAATATTTTTGATAATACAAGCCGATTGATTGATTGTCATCAAGTAGGTTGATTATTTCAATTGCCTTTTGACATTGATGTATGCCATTTTTATGTCCAGATATAATCTGTAAGATGCCCTTGTAAAATAGTAGTTTAGTTTTAGTACTATAGTGAACTTGGTGTGAACTTTTAATAACCATGCCTAAATGTTCTATGGTACGGTGAGCAGAACTAAAATCGGAGTAATCAATGAACATTAATATTAACTGACTGATAATTTGAAAAATCAGTTCAGTATGCATACTTTCAGTTGTTTGTCTGTCCAGTTTTTTAAATAGATCGTCGACAAAAACAGATGCTGTCTGTAGAGGGAGCTGTCTTATTGTACCCGCAAGAAGCATCAAATCATACTGATACCAAATGTCGATGTTAAAAAGATGATCACTCAATTTTTTGATTTTATACTTAGACAAATTGGTTGAGGTGAAATTGTTAATTTGTGCTTCAGTAATAAGCGCTAAGTGTTCATATGAGGATCCTCTTGTTTCATGATGTAAGTTTTGATACATATGTAATAATGTGATTAATTCAGGAAGGTTCTGCGAATAGCTTGCTGACTTAATAGTATGATACGCAGTTGTAAATTCTAGATAAGTATTTAAATCCGTTTCGTTTGTAAATTCAGTAAAGGAAACATCTAGTTTGTTCAATAAAATGTATAAACGGTCCAAACTAATACCGCTTTCACCGTTCTCGACACGGGATAAAAATGATGGGGACAAACCAATATCTGAAAAATCTGATAAGGATAGTTTCTTATTTTTTCTCATTTTATGCAACGCATTTCCAACTTTTATTCTTCTATTATTAAAATCGCCCATATAAATCTCCTTTTTAATTGCAAATATTCACATTATTCTCTCATTATAATATAACATTGTATAATGAGTGCATCAACGTGAAACAAACATAACGTTGATGTAACAATTGCTAGTATTGGGAAGTTTGGTATCAACCAGGAGGAACTTATCATGGAACAGAAGATGATTCAAAAATTGCAATCAATGGGACTTGAAGCAGAGTTAACGACAGTGGATACTCTGCTGGATGAATTGGGAGCCAGTATTGGTAATAATTCGTGTTCAGTAGTTGTTCCCAGAGAGGGTGATTAAAGTTACAAGATTGAAGTTGTGAAACAGACTTTTGAAAAAATACTATCAGTATTTTTTCAAATACATAAATTTTGTTGGGGAGCAAGGAGATTTTGGGATGAAGTTATTACTTAACAACCGTGTTTTTAGAAGTTTAGCATTTTCCAATATATTGAATATTTTAGGCACGACGCTCTTCAATTTTGCTTTTATTGTTTATATTAATAAAGTCGAACATGCAGAAATTTGGATTACAGTTATATCGATATTGAATTGGGTTCCGATTCTCATGGGGGCATTAACTGGGGATATTGCAGATCATACAAAGCATAAGATAAAAGCTTTTGCTATAATTCGCTGGGTCCAAACAATTATATATATTATTGTTGCTTTAATTATCCAGCAACCAACGATATTGTTTATTGCAATTATGCTATTTTTAAATGTTTTGTCGGATTTTTTTGGGGGGGTTCGCTCGGGTATTTACAACCATTTATTAAAGGCCAACTTGGAAGGTGATGAATTTCAAGAAGCGGCAGGGTTTTCTCAAAGCATGAGCGTTTTAATTGATCTAGTCGGTGGTGGTATGGGTTTGGCATTACTCGCTTTAGTTAATAATAATTTTTCATATTTTGCTATTTTAAATGCGGCGACGTTTGCTTTGTCTGGACTAATTGTATTTTTGTCGCGGAAACAGATTAGAGAACCAGAAAAAAATCAAACAGGTAATCAACAAACACAAAACTTATCAAATTTTATGAAGCGTATGCTATTAGGCATTCAAGAAATACGAAAATTACCGGGGATTAAATCTGTTTTGTCATATTTGATTGTAATCAATGGATTAGGGGCGTCAACAAATGTATTGTTTGTTTTATCGCTACGTAATCATGTGGTGTTATGGAATTTTAATTTTAGTGAAATGTTTTTCTTAGTTACTTCAACTTTTTCAGTTGCTATGTTTGTGAGCTCCTTATGGACATATGATGTGTTTAAGCGCTTGGTTTTATCACATTTGCTATTTATTCATTTGCTTGTTCAATTTGCTATGTCAATAGCATTTTTATCTGGAAATGGCGAGATGATTGTTGTTGGAGTTGCAGCACTAGGATACACGCTAGCTAAATTATCGCCAAGATTCTATGGTAATTTAATGCGAAATTTGGGGAATACGCAAATTGGCATGGTATTAGGATTAATTAATTCTGTGTCATTAACTTTGCCGGTTGTGATGATTGCTTTTTTTGGATCTATATCTTCAGCTGTTGGTGTTCAATTTGCTTGGGGAATTTATGCGCTATTGACTATTATGTTATTTATACCGCTTATTATTTTGCGTAAAAGTATTAATTCTTTTGAAAAGTAGGAGGTGATAGGATGCGAGGTGGAGTTTTTAAAAGGCATAGTAATTTAACATTGAAACAGGCACGAGACTTCTATTTACTAAATAATGATGCCCAAAAACAGCAGGTTGATAAATTTTTACTAGATAATTATCATCAATCCGATATCGCACGATTTGGTAAATTTTTACGAATGACTAGCAAAACAACAGTACGCAATGATTTTGGAACTTTTAATAACAAGCGTGATGTTATTGCAGATAAAGAAAATTTACACCAAGAAATACAACAAATGCATGAAAAAATTTTTGAAGATTGGAAAAATGAAAATGAGACTTTATGGTTGTCCGACCGTGTTGTGAATAATGAAGTTAATTTTGAGTTTGACGCCTATATTGCAGTTGATGAAGAAAATGCAATGCCATTTGTAGTAGCAAAACAATCAATGTTAGGGCAATTCTTAGTCAGAGCAATTGATGGAGTCAACAGCCAAGATGAATTTCATCATGATGAAATCGTTAATTTTTTAATTCGAAAGGGTTTACTGGTTGCTAAAAACAGCCAATCAATGGCTGAGCTAACAGCAAAAATAAAAGAAAAACAGGTACCACAGTCCACAAAGGCAAGTAAAGAAAAAATTGAATATTTGGGTAATCTTAATCGTGTTGTAACAATACTAAGAAAAGTACAATACATAAATAGACAACATACATTAATTGGCACTTGGGTTAAACATTTTACTGATCAATATGGAGAAAGGCACAAGGTTGATTTAAAAGAAGCCTATCAAAATTATAATGAATTTCGAAAAAAAAATAATTTGATAAAAACTATCACGCCAATTGATTGGATACCTATAAATCAAATGTTTAATGACATTGTCGAATTGACCGATCAAGATTTACAGAAAATAGAGCAAAAGTTGAATGTAGCAAATAATGATTTATTTAAAATAAAGTTAACAGTTGGTGTGGAAGAACGACAAAAGGGTAACGCTGAACTAATTGGTTTGTTTTCGGTCGCTGAAAATGCATATCTAACAGCATACACAAATTATTTTGTTGCGCAACAGCCCAAAATGTTTTATGCAATTGATGTGGTGGCAAGTTATGCGCCAGAATTAGGCATGTATGCAACGAATTCTGAAAATAAGATAAAAATGAGTTCACTAACAAAAAATGAAAGTGATTTGCAAGTTTCTGATTTATCAATTGTTGTTGTCAAGGGAGAGCTAGTTATTATTAATCGAAATGATAATCAGTGTGTCATTCCCTATAATCCAACAGCCATCTCTTATGATTATGATGTTGAAAGTGGACTCGCACATTTTTTACAGTCTTTGTCAAATTATATGTTGAATCTGCCAAATTCAAACATCTATTTGCCTGCCATTAGGGCTAATTCATTTATACCAGAGATTCGATATAAAAACATAATTATTGCCCCCAAAACTTGGCAAATAGTTACGTCAAAAATTCAGAACAAGAATCAAGCAGAAGGGTTAATTGATCAATTACGAATGCATAAAGTAGTACCGAATCTGTTTAGCATATTAGAAAACGGTCAAAAATTCCCAATCAACTTAAATAGTCCAATCGGTCAATGTTTGTTAGAAAAAAGTTTAATTAAAAAAAATTTTATTTATATTGTACAAGATGTAGAGTTAGAATCATCCGATGCGTTAAGAAACAATACTTTTGTATCAGTTACAACGGGTACTAGAAAAATTGAAAATAATTTTGAACCTATGTTTAATTATCCGAAAATTCCTAATTTGGATTGGAAAACCATTGTGATTGTTGTACGTAAACAGAACATAGATGCAGTGTTGGATGAAATGTTGTCCTACGCTAAAACACGGATTAATCGTTATTTTTTTGTTAGATATGTTGATACAATAGGCTGGCAAATTCGATTACGTATACCAATTTCATCTGAAAACGTGTCGTCGATTGCACGTGATAGTATGTCGTTTTCTGGTGTTAGTGAAGTATTGATTAGACAGTATTTTCCGGAGAAAAGCCGTTATGGTGATGAATTGATATCAAATGCGGAATCAGTGTTTGTGGCAGAATCGGTGCAAACTAAGACAGTTCAGCAAGTTTTAAATCAGTTCTCAATTGATGAAAAAATATTGTTGGTAGCATTTGACTTATATAGATGGAAATTTAATTTTAATAATTTAGAAATGGTTTTACATCAAAGTAAATTATTTCAAGGAAATATTGCAAATATTTTAGAAGGATTGCAAGAGTTAAAACAAGTGACGCAGGATGTAAATCAGCTAACTAATGAGTATATCGAAAAACTTATAGAAAAATATAATAATTCTTATGCTCAAGAAGTGTGGCGTTCATTGCTACACATGCGCATTAATCGTTGGATTGGCATTAATCGTACAATTGAAAATAACATGTTAGTAATTTTTTTTAAGATTATGAGGAAGGTACACATTACTAATGAAGTTTAAAAATAATAAACTTATCTTGAATGAAAAGTATTCATTAACAAAATCAGTTGTACGTATGGCTAGATTGACATCTGCAGGCTATATTAGTCGTGCATACGATGGAACCCACAGGATACAAATTGAAAATTTAACAAATCAAGAAATCAATGACGCCTTGAGCATGTTTAAAAATGAAAATATTGACATGATTACATCTGAGGAACGAATTTTTCAAAATCAATACCAGATGGAATTAGTGCGTAAATTACATCGTATTTTTTTCGAACGATTTGAATCAAAGTATTTTACATCAGTCAAAATCATAGATATTTTCCCTGTTGTTAATTTTGTTGCGAAGTCTTTGGACAATCAAGGTGTTCTTGGATATGAGGGAACACAGTCACATCTTTCTCATTTATGGGCATACATGGTAGGGAGATTAGATAAAAAGCGCCGTGTTGAATTTTTAGATTTTTTAGAACGTTATTGTCAACAATACATGAATCGATTTTCTGATTTAGAAGAATGGTCGGAAATTTTGACGGTGTTGCCAAATGTGAAGCAGGGAGTAAAAACCGGTGGAATTACATTTTGGAGTCCATATCAATTTAATCCTAATAACTATGCCACAGCATTGCATAAGGCGACATATGCGAACCAAACAAAAGTTGATTTAATTTCCCATAATGCGGTTTTAATATTTAATCGCTGGTATATCAATATTTTATATGAAAACCTAACCCTATTAAACTTGAACATTATTGATAAATATATTTTGAATTATGCTATTGCATCACAACGGTATGATATTCGTAAGTCGATTGAGTATTATCATGAATTTGGAAAGGAGCGCATATGGGAACTTGGAGAATAAACCGGGAATTTTTCATTACAGAAACAGAAAAATTTATGTATTTTCATCATGGTGAATTGAATCTGAAGATTCCTTTTTCCGATACACAACGGCAAGAAATTCAGAAACTACTATCGCAACAAACTTATTTAGATGACAAAGAGATTAATGGCATTTCAAATGATATCAAGCAATTTCTCATCACAGTTGGTATTTTGATAAAAATAAAAGATCTACCAGTTACTATTAATCGTAAAACAAAAATAGGATTTGAACTAGGAAGAAAAATTTTAAATCAAAAAAATATGGCATTTTCTAACGATGAGGGTTTGTTCGTTTATTATTCAGTTGCAAGTGAGGCACTTATTTTTTCGCAATACCAATTGGTTATATTTCAATCTGATGTGACTTCACAACTGATTCAAGCAGTTAATCAAATTTTAGAACATGATATTGAAACATTAAAAAATACTATATCCGAAACAGGCATTGTACTAATCAAATTAAACGATTACACTAGAACATTTATTTCAGTAACAAGAAATTTGAGTGATCATTATTATTTGATGGCTATTGATGAATTACATGTTGAAATTATTCAAGATGTTAAAGAGACATCATTAATTGGGGTTAAAGGGAAACTGTTATCTAGTCCACAGATGGTATATGTATTTGCAGATAATTATGATAATGCAATTGCTAGCATTGTTGGACAATTTGATAGTAATGCCATTTTAGATTACACAATAAAAATAGACGATTTACTTCCCTATAATCAAATATTATCCCCTCTTAATGTGCAGTTAGAATTTCGAGAATCAGGCATAGTAGTCAGTGATAAAAGAAATGGTTCAATTTCTTTTATCAACGAGGAGCAATTACCGGTATTGGTTGGGGAGTTGATATATGACCAAGTTAATTAATTATTTGTGGCATAGACAAATTTTGGCAAAGTCTGAAAAATATCAATATAGACAGATAAACAAACCATACGTGGCAAATTTTTACGCACCAGACCAAATGGGTATTCAAGGATCACATGAAACTTTAGGAAATTTTGATTGGGTCAATCAATCCAAAGCCTTTTATGAGTTCGTTGAACGGACAAGCTCGAAAAGTAGTATGGATGTGAATAATGGCAAAAACATTAATTTTGAGGGATTAGGGTTTGATTGGTTTGTTAATGAATTCCAAGCAGTGAGTCGATATGATATTGCAACTGATTACTTTTCTGGTAACTTACGTCAAGTACCATATATTTTTGGACATTATCTAGATGAGCGGTCATATGATGGGCATGTTTTCAGGGGAAATTCGAATGGGGCTGCTTTAGGTAGTACGTATAAAAAAGCGTTACATAGTGCAACGTTAGAACTTGTAGAACGTGATAAGCTATTGTCCTTTTGGCTGGGGGATAGAGGTAAGTTAATACTAATAGATCATCAATATACTGTTATACCTAAATATGTAAACGGTTATTATGTACAAAGTTTTTTGATTGACGCAGAGCCATTTCAAATTTACCTTGTATGGACAATTTTGGTTAAAGAAGACTCCACCAATGATGAATTTACTAGTTTTAGTGGATTTGGATCAGCATTAGATATTGTTGAAGCATTGGAAACATCATTTTCTGAAGCGCGTAGTTTACAGAACAATCATTTAACTGAAAACAATATTTCTGAAAAAATTAAAAAAACTTTGTCAATTACGGACGGTATCTACGATTTGAACGATCAAATTTATTATTGGGGTTCTGTGCAGGCTTTGCGCGAGTTCCGTAGGATGGTTGCCGGAATTGATACAGTTACCATAGAAGATATACAAAAGGAAAGCGTTAAAAAAGAATTAATGACTATTGTAGAAGAAGCATATCAGGAGTTATGGGTATTAGATCTAACAGATTCAGAACTACAAGAATTGTCCTTGTTTTCATTAAAGGTTTTTTCGCCCAATGCTAAAAATATGTACTTTAAATTGAATATGAGTCGGTTAAAAATGCGCGAAAATGTATTTCGACCAAAAGTGTTTCCATTAGCTTAGGAGAATAAAATGTACTATGACAAATTTGATTTAATTAATGATATCGCTTACTCTAATCTCGAAGTATCTAGTGATCAACATTGTCAAGCTCCAGTATTGAACATTTTTTTGAAAAATGTGTGTAAAGGATTCAATTTGACAAGTTTTCAAAGAGAGATTCTAAAACTGTCTCAAGTTACGAATGTTGGTGAAATGTATGATACACCTTACTTATCTCACAAATCATATCCTTCACCAAGATCATTGTATACGAGCCAGCTATTTATCATCATTGATGGACGATTAATTTCTAGCGACAGTTGGACGGGTGAAATTTTAGAATACTGGTCGGATGATCTACATTTATCAAATGGTGATATAGTAATTATTTCTAATCCAATTAATGATAGTCACTATACAAAATTGCAACTGACATTACGTTTGTTAGAGGTGGGGCATTTAATACAAAACATTCAATTGTTGGACGATGTTTTTTTTAATACAAAATTCATTATAGATAATACTTACGATGGAGTCGTGGTATTAAGGCATTCGCAGCCAGACAAAAACTATATGATGGACGAAATGAAGTTGGAACAGTTTCATCAAGCATTGTTATATCGATATAGTGGTAAATACTTTGGAGGATATTCACTGGCATCTAAACAGTACAAGATGGAACTAGATATAATGAAATTAAATACTGATGGTTTATTGCAAGTGCAAGTATTCGAAAATGATACTGATAATATGTGCTATTTGAACAGAGATAATGGAGTAAGTATTCCATATATTGAGATGAACCGACTATATTCGTTTATGAGTGCAAGATCTATGAATGCATTTTATGTTATTTCCATAAAGCGCAATATATTAGATGCCCGGGGAAATATTGCAGATCATATTCAACAAGTTGGTATGTGCGCGCAAAACATCTTATTACATATAAGTAAACCAGATGTTTTTGCGCGACCGATGAAGCAAATGAATGGTAGGTTTTGGCAAAAATACATAGGTAATGATTGGATACCATTTTATGGTATTTATGCAGGAAGGTATTTACCAGCCTCATTTCCAGGTGCGAAAGTAATCGCGCGCTGACTGAAATTTATCATCTCTATAAAATACTTATGTTCAAATTCTTTCACAGACAAGCATTCATTAGGACTGTTTGCTCCTATTTTATTCATAGACAAGATATAATTACGGGAAAATATTCGATATACTTTATGAAGTGTCACAAAGAAGACACACATTTAAAGAAACTTGACTTCTGTGTCAAATATCGTGAAAAATTTAATTTTGGGGGAACAGTAGCGATTGTAGGGGAAATAGCTACTGCATAGCATAATTACTACCTTGTATGTATAGTGAATTTACTAAGAAATTTGCTGATATTTTGGCTAAATAAGATTAATACTAGTCCAATTATCATAGCAAAAAAGGAAAGCGAGTCCGGTAGGAAAAAGCCAATACAGGTAATAAACATGCCAATTGATATTAGAAGGTTATCAGTTTTGGTTTTAATGATGATTTTCTTTTTTATAGAGGTATCTTCTTTAATCAATTCATCTAAAGAAAGATCGTACAGATTACTTATATCAATCAAGTGATCTATATCTGGCAGAGTTTTATCATTTTCCCAATTTGAAAGTGTTTGACGAGAAATATAAAGTTTTTTGGCCGCTTCTTCTTGTGATATTCCGAGTTCTTTTCGTCTTTTTTTAATTTTATTACTAAGTTCCATAATCTTCTCCTTTGACAAGAATAATGTCATAAAGGACACTAACTGGCTATCAAATAGCTTTTACATGTTAATAAAATAGACATTACAGTGAACCGATTGTTGATGTTGGCGATGGTTATATGATTGGTAAACAAGATTTTGATATTATTGATAGTAAGTGGCAACACCATAAGCAAAATTATAAAACAACTCAATATCCAGTATTAGACGCTGCTAAAATGAAAAATAATCAAAAACAGGCAGAAGCAGCTGTTAAATCACCAGAATCAATTAAATCTGTAGGGCCGCTTATTAATAAACCAGTATCGGCCAATAATGTGAAAGTTTTAAATAAAGGAAAAGGGTATTGGTCGAAACCATTTAGCGGCTCAGGCTGGCAATATGCAGGATTTGCTTTTCAACCACAATATGGTACGGGGGCTTACCTAATGTGGACAACACATGTAGATTCTGGTCGTGTAGGAGATGTATTGCAAGCTAATGATAATTATCAGACTGGTAATTTAAATGGTACGGTCATAAAGCCTGGTCAAGAAAAGTAGGTAACTGGCTACGAAAATAAAACAACATATTATACTTTTCGACCAACATCCGGTACGACATACTATGTGGCTAATATAGATATGTAGAACATAAAATTAAATAAAGAGAAGAGTGTGGTGATTTGAGAAATCCGAGGGTTAAAAAAATATGTAACATATTGGTAGTTATGACGTCACTAATATTAGGTATCAATTTAATAAATTTGTCAGTTCATGCTGATGATGGATTAAAACAAATTGATCCTAAGAAAACATATTTGGATCCCACTGAAGTATATATGGGGGCACCTGATGAAGAAAAAATTATTTTAATGGGTAGCACGAGTTATGTTAGTAACCCAGATAAAAAATATGATTATGTAAATTATAAAGATGGCAAATTTCGTTTAGCTACTACAGCGGGACACATGCGTCGTGTTTTGAAAGAGGCTGGTATTAGTTTACACACGGCACAAACAACGCAACAAGAATCCGTAAGAATTTATCAAATTGGTGTGATACAGGATTTGGAAATTTTCAATAACAATATTAAACTACCGGTCCATTTGGCAAGAACTCTAATGAACAAATAATATTTTAATTAATAAGTAAATAGGTAATTGGTATCCCATAAATTAAAAATTTATGGGATATTTTTATCTAAAATCGAATTGATAAATCAGGATAATCTTAATTTATCGAGATAAAATCATGTACTTTCTTTGTTTGTTAGGTTAAACTTAATTTATTGATTGATCATTTCTATTAGCGCTAATGTTTTGTTAAATCAATTAAACCTAACCTAACTATTTAAGGAGATACTATAATGGATGAGCAAGTCAAGAAAACACAAGAATGGTTAAATAAGACTTATAAAAACGTTAGTGGCTATCAAAAAGTAACTGAAAATGGTCAGACTGGTTGGCCAACAATATATGCGTTACGTGAAGGTTTACAGCATGAAGTGGGTATTAGCCCGGTGGCTTCAGGATTTGGTGAAGCCACTGAAAATGCCGTTAGTAAGGTACTAGGAAAATTAAAGAACGGTTATTCAGGTAATTTAGTTAAATTAATCCAAGGAGCTTTTTGGGCAAAAGGTATCTCACCTAGTGCACTAGATGGTAAGTATACAAACGAAACAACAAGTGCAATTGAAAACTTGCAGCGACAGGCTGGAGTAACAGCAGATGGTAAGATGACCACACAACTCATGAAAGCCTTGTTTGATATGAGCGCATTTGGGTTAGTGTTTGGTGGTACGGAACAAGTCCGTAAGATGCAACAGTATTTGAATGGTAAATACCATAAATACTTTGGTATTCTACCATGTGATGGTATTTATCAACGTGATACCAATACGGCATTGATTTATGCACTACAAGTTGAAATTGGCTTGGCAGGTAGTGCTAATGGTGTCTATGGGCCAGGAACCATTTCAGCTACACCAACGCTAAAGGTAGGTGCCACGGGGGCGGTAGTCAAACTAATTCAATATGGCTTGATGGTTAATGGTTATTATGCCGGTGAAATTGATGGACAATTTACGACTGCTGTTGGTAATCAAATTGAGGCCTTTCGTAAATTCATGAACTTACCA
>NZ_GG697128.1:186019-187146 GCF_000160575.1 Weissella paramesenteroides ATCC 33313 | reverse complement strand
CGGTAATCACTCAATTCAGATAACCAATGGTAAGTTTGATTCTGTCAGTGTGAAAAAGGTGTTAAAGACCTTTGGTGTAAATATTTCAAGTGATTCTTTTGAGAATATACTAGATGCAGCTATTTCTGGATCCGGTATTAGCCTGTCATCTGATCTAATGGATGGTGAGTTACATGTTTTGACCGTTAGTTCTGATGGTAGTGAGTTAGGTCTTGAACTAGTTGTTAAAGAACTCAAAAACGAAATTCTAGATGCAGAATTTGAAATTAAGCTTACTGTAAAAATTAACGTGGATAGTATGTCACAAAAATTAAAGAAGGTGTATAGCTATATTAAAAATATAGCTAGTGCATCACTTAATCCTGATAATAATGTTGCGTTAGATAAAGTTGTTAATTTAGTGACGTTTATTATTTTAATAGTGATATTGATTGGATCGCGTGGAGTAATTCCTGTTTAGAGAAAAAAAGCACCTATTAATGGGTGCTTTTTTTATATTGTTCAGAGGCTAATACTTGTTTTAACAGGTTTTGAAATTCAAAGTAGTCTTCGTTTCTAAATTTTTCTTTGTTGATTAAGTTATATCGTCCAGGATTAACCTCTAAGATATAGTAATCTGGTAGGTCCCAAACTTGTTTTAAAGCAGGCCATTGGTAAAATAATTTGCTATCAGATTGATTGATTTGAACACCTTCTGTATTAAAAACATACTCAACGGTAATTGATTTTTGATTTTTATTTAAGTAACGGTTTCTAATTTTTTTAAGATTATTTTTGGGAGTAAAAAATAAACCGGACAAAAAAAAGTATAGCCCACATAAAAAGACAAATAGCATAAAAAAATCGTAAAATTGCCATGTCACATTAAAAAAAATTGTATGGGTTACTCGTATAAACCCCATCAACATAAGAAATATGCCAGCAATTCCAACAAAATTGTTTGATATTGATATTTGTCGATGAGTCTTCAAGTAATGTTTATATATTATATAGACTATTTTATCGTCAATGGTAGTTTGGCAAGTAATCATTTAATTATCTCCTACAGTCGTTAATTTTTTTGCAAGATGGTTTTTTATTTTTTATAGGGTTCTATTTTTATTATTGTATCATTAATAATAAGCATA
>NZ_GG697128.1:183718-185100 GCF_000160575.1 Weissella paramesenteroides ATCC 33313 | reverse complement strand
TGGTAATCATGCCATTCAAATAACCAATGGTCATTTAGAATCAGCAAGTTTAAAGAAAGTACTTAAAACATTTGGAATTGATTTACCAACTAACGCTTTTGAAAAAATGCTTGATTTATCATTATCGTCAACAGGTATTAGTATTGCTGGAGATGTTATGGATGGTGAATTGCGTATCTTAACTTTAGGTACGGATGGCAAAAGCTTAACTCTGGAATTAGTAGTAAAGTCTCTTAAAAACGAGTCATTGGATGCGGAATTTGGAATTAAATTTGAGGTAACAATTGATCTGAATAATTTGAAAGACAAAGTAAAAACAATGTATGAAGCAGTTCAGAACAGCGTTGAAAAAGTTGCAGCAGGACTGCAAGTAGATGTGTCTCAAAAAACAAGTAATCAAATTGTCATAATTATTATGATTATATTGTTTATGACGCTTATGGTGGCATCAGCTGCATAAGAATCAATGATTAAAAATCACAGATAGTACGCAAGTTAATAAAGTTATAAATCCCCATTTGTTAAAAAGATTAGTTGTTTTTGCTAAAACAACCAGCATTTCATCAAAATATTTTTTTTCGTTTTCTGAGAATAATGAAGTTTGATCTTGAGCAGCGTACTGGTAAAGTACCTGCTTTTTTTTGAATGTAGCTATACCACATGAGTAAAATATGTAGCCAGTTAAAAGTAATAGAATGTCAAATATCCATAAAAATTTTGTAGGAATTCTCAGCGAGTATTCTACTAAAAATATAAGTATTGTGAAACTGAATATTGTGTAGATTAGCGTCTTGTGTTTAGAATGTTGTTGTTCCGGAAAATATTGATTTAATTTTTTATGGGTATTTTTCCGATTAGCCTTGGAAATTTTTTTGTTTTTTAGTATCTTGTTTTTATTTATGTAATTTAATAAAAGACACCATATTAAAATACATAGGCTAATTAATGATATTCCAAGAAATATTATTGATAATAAATGACTCATAGATGATAGATAAATCCTCTCTAAAATGTAATTACTAAGGCTAATTGTATCATTATACTGAAATATAAATTATGTAATTAAAGCTGATTGAACGATGTTGGTTAATGGTTCATTTTCTTTTTTAATTCTTGTGGTACGTTAGAAATTAGAAATGGTATGTCCTGTTAAATAGTGTTTGTAAAGGTAATTGTAACATTGTTCAAATTAGCGTTTGTTCAATGGTGACTTAATTATGTGTGAAAAACACAGTGCTTTCTATTATTTATATGGTTTAAAGATGATTGATAGGATAAAATATATTAATTAATTGTTTCATGAAAGGGTTTGCTATGGTAAACTAAAATCATAAATTAAATATGAATGCAAAAAAAAGCCCCAAGAATTGGCGTTCTTGGAG
>NZ_GG697128.1:176075-182284 GCF_000160575.1 Weissella paramesenteroides ATCC 33313 | reverse complement strand
TTGCTGGCTTTTTTGTGCGTATTTGAGTGTTGAGAAACGCATTCTACGACCATTTTTATTGTATTAAGTGGTACCTTGTCCAGTAACGACAATTCAAATTCATCTAATAACAGTGTAATTGGAGTAATATTGCTTATTATAATTGAAATTAACCATGAAAATAGTTTAAAGAAATATGATTTAAAAGGTAGGTCAAATGTTATGAGTCAATCCATTTCGTATGAAGAACGAATAAAAATTGAACTATTGATTAAGGAAGGTTATTCATTAATTAGAATAGCTGAACGATTAAACAGAAACCGCTCATCAATCACGCGAGAAATCCGACGAGGCACTGCAGATAATAAAAAAGATAATTTACGTTATCCAACAAAATTACTGAAATCTATGTACCGTGCTCGCGATGCGCAATTTCGCGCCCAAAATCGGCGGCATCATGCTGGTAGACCTTCGTCATTGACTAATTATAAAAAACAAGTTTTACAAACAGAAATACAACAGCATCACTTTACACCCGGTCAAGTGGTTGCAAAGCATCGGCGTTTATTTTCAAATACAACGGTGATTTATACCTGGATCAATCAGAATAAAATTCCAGGGCTATCAAACCAGGATTTGCCAATGCAAGGGAAACGGTATCGTCGTAATATAAACCGGGCATTGAATAAATACAGACGACCTTTAACAAAAAAATATCAACGTCGTTATCGGTCTTTTCGACCGCTTGTCACACCGGAAGAAGTTGGTCAGTATATTGGACAACGACGCAGTATCAATGAGCGGCCGGCATCAATTAATCAGCGTCGTACTTTTGGTCATTGGGAAATGGATGGGGTTGAAAGCAAAAATCATCAGGGCTCCTTATTAATTACCTTTGTTGAACGTAAAACACGTTATCAAGTAGCTATTAAAGCAAAATCCAAGAGTGCTTTGGAAATTGTGAGGGTACTTAGTCAATTTAAACACCAGTATGGTCGTTATGTGAAATCAATCACATGCGATAATGGGCACGAATTTGTGAATAGTCGTGTGGTGAAGTTTATTTTGTGTTATTTAGGGGATTTATACGTGGCCAATACTTATGCGCCGTACGAGCGAGCAACTAATGAGCGGACTAATCGAAACTTACGCGCCCGATGGTATTTTCCCAAAGGCACTTTGTTTAGTGATGTCACGCAGCAACAAGTTAATCAAGTGATCAACGAGATTAATAGTAAACCGCTGACACATGCTGTTAAGAGTCAGAAATCCCCAAATTATCTGTTTAAACGAGCAACAAGGCGTTTACAAGTAACTGCATGAAAGTAACCGTAGTTTAACAAATATCGTTGCAAAAGCCTGATAAAGCTATTTTTTAAAAACAGCATAATGAGGCTGGTTTTTGTGTGCTTAAAAAATATAAAAAGATGCAATAATTTTTAATTTTGCTAATTTAAGGACGATATATTGAAGCTGGTTACTAAATTAATGTAAAAAACACAAATTTATCGTGAAAAATTGTGAAATGTCATTAAATTGTTAAAAAGCTGGCTGAATACTAGCAAATCAGACTTTATAAGCGTTAAAAAAGCGTCAAAATTACTTGAGTTGCATTAAATACTTGACAATACCGTTTATATTTAACTTTCGATAATATATATTATGTAAACTAAAATAAGTGGTTTTTTAAGCAGTCTCAATCTAAGCTAAAATCCTTACTTATCCCCCTGATATCCAGTTATTTATACTGACAAATAATCTTAGAACATTTAATGCCTAACAAATTTTGATACTAAATACAAAAATGCTCCGTAAATTTTATTTATAACTGTAATTAATTACGGAGCATTTTTATTTTATTTCGTTGAATTCAGATTTAAAACACTGTCGCGTTGAATTAATTCGGTTGGAATGTAAATAATCTGAGGTTCAGTTTTTTCTGAGTCTGAGTCCAAAAAAAGTTGCATAGCAATGCGTCCAATTTCAGGAAAATCTTGTTTGACAGTTGTTAACTTAGGTCGAGCTATTTCAGTTTGTTGGAGACCGTCAATGGTCACAATAGAAAGATCTTCAGGGACTGTTTTCCCATGATCACTCATCGCGTTTATGAGTCCTTGACCAACCATATCAGCAGTTGCAATTGCTGCGGTAAACGGCAATTGATTTATGTCATAACCAGTTGTAACACTCGTATACCCAGTTTCATACGAGTGATCATTACCATATAGAAAAATATTTTCATACGCTAAGTTGTGGTCTGTCATTGATTTAATAAAGTTTGTACGACGAGTACTTGATATGTTAGTTGTCAGTTTTGTATCTCCAACTAAGGCAATATTTTTGTGTCCCATATCTATCAGATAATCGACGATACTATTCATCATTTCAAATTCGTTTGAAGTGACTGCAGAAATTTGCTCACTAAGCAAAGCTGTTAAAGAAATTACTGAGATTTGTTCTTCTAGAAGTTTATCAATCATCCATGAAGGAATATCTAAAGACAACATAAAGACAGCCCCCACCTGTCTAGATAACAGGGTTTGAAATACCTGGTACTGATGATCTTCGTCTTCGTCTAGATATGTAATTAATAACTCATAACCTGATGAAATAGTCGTTTCATAAAGTCCCTTGATTATCTCATCCGCAAAGTTTGTATGTATTAACGGTACAACGACACCAACAACACGACTTCTTTTACTTGATAAATCGGCCGCATTTTGATTCTTGTAGTATCCCATTTCTTGTGCTAATTCTCTAACACGTTTTGCTGTTACTTCACTGTAGCGACCACGATTTGTCAGTATACGCGAAACTGAAGCAACCGATAGTCCGGCAGCATTAGCAACGTCTTTTAAAGTGACTTTCATGAGCAACTCCTAACTTGTATCTTAATGTGTTTAATTATACACGGACTTTCTTGTAACACCATACAAATTGCAACAAATTCACAAACTTTTAGTTTTTTAGAAACAACTTGACATAACAAATGGAACCGCTTACAATAATTGCGTAAACGTTTGTACAAGTTTTACAAAACTTTTGAGATTTTATTTTGATTTATGAGGGGTTTCATATGGATAATTCAATGATGACAGGTAGTGAACTGAAAGAATCAGAAACATCCACATCTGGGGTAGTTAAAAATAGATTACCAAACTTAACAAAAGTTCAGATGTTCATGATGACATTTGGTTATTTTGGTACACAAGTAGCTTTTTCAATGCAAACTGGAAGCATGGGTCGTATCTTTCAAACGATTGGTGCAGATCCGAATAATTTAGGTTTTTTCTTCATTCTACCTCCTTTGGCTGGAATGATTATGCAGCCATTAGTTGGCTATTTCTCTGATAAAACGTGGTTACCAAAACTAGGACGACGGATGCCCTATTTGATTGGTGGATCAGTTGTTTCGTTTATCGTTATGTTGATGCTGCCTAACGCAGGTTCATTAGGTTTTGGGTTTGGATCTGCAGCTGCGCTATGGTTTGGGGCTGTGACAGTATTATTTATGGATTTGGCAGCGAACGTTTCACAACAACCATTTAAAATGATCATTCCTGATATGGCGAATGAAACACAGTCAAATTCTTTATGGTCAATGCAGAATGTTTGGGGTAGTTTAGGAAGCTTAGTAGCGTTTGTCTTCCCCTTCCTCTTAACTGCTCTGGGAGTTGCAAATACTGCACCACGTGGCGAAGTGCCAATGTCCGTTAAAATTTCATTTTATGCATCAGCAATTATTTTGGCTCTTTCGGCATTCTTTACGATTAAAAACGTTAAAGAATATACACCAGAAGAAATGGCAAAGTATCACAATATTTCTGCAGCAGAGCAAAATGAAAAGTCTTCAATTGTCAATGTATTGAAAAGTGCCCCAAAGGTATTCTGGTTATTAGGTATTGTCGAATTCTTTGTTTGGTTTGCGATTCCTTACATGTGGACCTATTCAACAGGTGCCTTGGCCGAAAACATATGGCATGTGACTGATCCATCAACTGCTGGTTATCAAGCAGCTGGAAATTGGTTTGGAATTGTTCAAGCTGTGTACTCAATTGTTGCCATTATTGTTGGACTTTTCTTTGCACGCTTAACTAAGAAGACTCGTCGACCTGCATATACAGTTAGCATGATTCTTGGTGGTATTGGCTTCCTAATGATAGCATTTGGTACAACTAAGTTGTCATCAATCATTGCCTTTGCCCTATTTGGAGTTGCTTGGATTGCATTAATTACGATTCCATTTACAATTTTGACAAACGCGCTAGATGGTAAACATGATGGTATAGTTTTGGGACTATTTAATTGCTTTATCTGTATCCCACAGATTGTCGCATCATCTATTAGCTTTTTAATTCTACCAGCCTTAGGTGGTTCAATGGCACATATGTTTATCGTTGCAGCGATAGCTTTCTTTATTGCAGGATTTGCAATTTGGATGGTTCGAGATGAAATTTAATATAATTTACTAAATGAGAGATAATCAATAAAAAAAATTGGAGAAAACAATGACAAAAGAAAATATCAAGTGGTGGCAAAAAGCTGTTGTTTATCAAATCTACCCTCGCTCATTCCAAGATTCAAATAACGATGGTATCGGGGACTTAAAAGGTGTTGAACAACATCTAGATTACGTTAAAAAATTAGGTGCAGATGTTATCTGGTTGAACCCAGTTTACAATTCACCAAACAAGGATAATGGTTACGATATTTCTGATTATCAAAGTATCAATCCAGAATTTGGAGATATGGCACAATTTGATCACCTATTGGCAGAAGCCCATGAACGTGGTCTAAAGATTGTGATGGATTTAGTTGTTAACCATTCTTCTGATCAACATAAGTGGTTTATCGAGAGCCGTTCTTCAAAGGATAATGATAAGCGTGATTTCTATATTTGGCGTGACCCAGTTGATGGTCATGAGCCTAATAACTGGGGATCTTTCTTCTCTGGTCCAGCTTGGAAATTTGATGAAAAGACAGGTCAGTACTATCTACACCTCTTTGCTGAAGGACAACCTGATCTTAACTGGGCAAATCCAAAGATGCGTGAGACTATTTGGAATATGATGAACTGGTGGGTTGATAAAGGAATTGATGGTTTCCGTATGGATGTTATTTCATTGATTTCTAAGCCAGATGGATTACCTGATGGCAAGGTGCCTAAAGGAGATATTTACGGTAATTCAAATCGTGCTGTTGCCAATGGTCCTCATGTTCATGAGTATCTACAAGAAATGCGTAATAAGGTATTAAATAATGCTGACATGATGACGGTTGGTGAGGCCTCAGGTGTTGATATTGAAAATGCTAAAGAATATGCATCAAACGATGGCAAAGAATTGAACATGGTATTTCAATTTGAACATGTTGAATTAGATGGTAATCCTGATCCTGCTTTAGGAAAGTGGTATGATCAACGTGTTTCTCTACCTAAATTGAAGGAAAATCTAAGTAAGTGGCAATATGAACTAGACGGTAAAGCATGGAATTCACTATACTGGAATAACCATGATCAACCACGTGCAGTTAGTCGCTATGGTAGTGATAAACCCGAGTTCCGTGTTGTATCTGCTAAAATGGTTGGTACCCTCCTACACTTCATGCAAGGAACACCTTATATCTATCAAGGTGAAGAAATCGGTATGACGAATGCTTATAACTTAGGCTGGGATGATTTCAATGATATTGAAATCTTGAATGCGCGTGAGTATTTGGTTAATAAAGATCACTTGATCGATGATGATACATTGTTACGCTATGTCCACTACAAGGGACGTGATAACGCACGTACCCCTATGCAATGGACTGCTGGTAAGAATGCTGGCTTTACAGATGGTACCCCTTGGTTAAAGATGAATGACAATTTTGGTGAAATTAATGTTGAGGAAGCATTAGCTGATAAAGATTCCGTATTTTATTACTATCAAAAGTTGATTCAATTACGCCATGAATTACCTATTATCACAACTGGTCATTACCAACTCTTGGATCCAGAGGATGAGGAAGTATACACATACAAGCGTATTGGTGATGATGAAGAGTTATTAGTTATTAATAACTTTACTGAATCAGAACAATCTCGTGACTATGGTGTTCCTGCTAATGCAGAGATCCTAATTAGTAATTATCCAGATGATCAAGGCACAACATTGCGTCCATTTGAAGCAAAAGTCTATCGTTACAAAAATTAATAGCACAAAAAAAGCATATCATTAAAATGATGTGCT
>NZ_GG697128.1:116373-175764 GCF_000160575.1 Weissella paramesenteroides ATCC 33313 | reverse complement strand
TTAAAATGATGTGCTTTTTTTGTGTTTAATTTTAATATAGCCAAGCGGCAAGTGCATATAAGAAAATGAGATGCGCTGGATAGAAGATATAAAAGAAATACTTCATACCCCGTCCTTTTGTTCCGTTATATAAAGCAATTGGAATGATGGCGAAAATCATCATCCATTGTGTAGAACCAAAGAAACCGTAGATAGCGGCGACAACAACGATGCTTAATAGTTGGGCCCATCGAACGTTTCGGAATATATACATGATTGGAATAAGCAAAACCATGGCACCATTTTCTGCAAGCATAATTGCTGGATTAATGGCTAATAGAGCTTGCATGATCAATTTTTGAGCTAACGAAATTGAACCACTTGATGCAAGTAAGGGCATCATGATTATTGATAACAAGAATGGCAACAAAAATAAGAGCACACCCAACGAGATATGTTTACCAGCATGACCACCCTTTACTTTCTCAAATTGATCGATGGCAGCCATAAAAATGGTTCCAATAAACAAATCACGAAATATGTTATTGATCAATTGAACTTGTTCAAAACCAATAATTTGTTGTGTTAAGTTCATTAGTATTGCCATTACCACCATACTAATATACAAGCGAAGCATATAAGTTTTCTTACTATGTGTATGGGCAAAGCCGACAACGGCTGTAAAGAAAAATAAAGTTGCTACTGGACGACCAAACCAATCTAGCCATGCTGGTGCGCCAAATGGTGCAAAGTTTTGGTGAAAATGGTCAATGACCATTAAAACTAATCCAATAACCTTAATATCAAAGGTTGTCAGTTGTAGAAAATGTCCTTGCTTTGTTTTCATAGAAATACCTCTCCGTAAATATGTATTTGATTTATACAAATTATCATAAATGATATTATACAGAAAATAGTATTAAAAAAGCTACCGATTTTATCAAAATCGATAGCTAGAAATTTTATATTTGTAAAAAAATTAGTTTTTGTAAACTGGCTTCTTAATAAATACCCAAATCAATAATGAAACGATCAGCATTACCATATAGATATTAAAGACAACGGATAAGTTACCGCCAGCAAGTGACAAAATAATGGCACCTGCTAAACTTCCGAAACCAAATCCTTGGTAAATTAGAGAGTAGTTTTGACTATGATTCTTCAAACCGAAGTAGTCACCAACCATGGTTGGATAAACTGTAATCGTACCACCAAAGAAGAAACCAACAGCAATCATTGCGGCATAAAATACCGGAACACTTAGATGACTACTAAATGCCAAAGTAGCTACGGCAATAAAGGTTACAACGTATGAAAGAATAAACATCGGCTTACGACCAAATTTATCTGAAAGTGATCCAATCAAGAAACGACCAATAGTATTAGCAATTGCAACTACGGCAACGATATTTGTAGCTTGTGCAATATCTAATCCGGCCAAATTTGTACCCAAGTTAGATGAAATTCCAGTCAAGTAAACAGACAAAGAAATTGTTAGCAAGGCAATGAATAGCAAGTATGCTTGTGGCTTACGTAGCATTTCACGAGTCGTGAACTCATGGTGAGTTGGATCGTCGACAACATCCTCAGCCTTTGCTTCTGGTGCATCATGAATGAATAATGCACCACCTACGATTAGAAGCATTGATAAGAATCCCCAAGCCATTAAAGCATGTGGCAAGTTGTGAACGATATTCGTTCCTAGAAAAGCTGAGTCAATATATTTGAAAACAAATGATCCTAATCCATAGAAGGCAACTGAAATACCAGAAATTAGACCTGTTTTCTCAGGGAACCATTTGATGGCATTTGATAGCGTTGACATGTAAGCAATACCATCGGCAGCACCTAACATAACACCTGCTGACAAATAGTATAGCCATAATTGATCTGCAGAACTAACGCGTGATGCGATAAAGACTGAAATACCAAATAAGATACCGGCTGAGATCGTGACTTTACGAACACCAAATTTCTTGACTAATGAGCCAACAAAAATCGTTGATAATGATAAGGCTAATGCACCAATTGAAAAAATCAATGAAATAGATCCTAAATGTGGCTGGACAGCCGCAGGTTTACCTGTAGCTGGATCTAATACCAATTGATGAAACATCTTTAAAATTGGTGTGTTAAAAATACTCCATGCGTAAAAGGTTCCCACACCCAATTGCACAAGAGCAGTACCAAAAATTACCAACCAACGATTGACAACTTTTGGTTGACTCTCTGACGATAATGCAGTTTGCATAATAATATCTCCTTAAAAAACCTAAATTAAACATACACGTTGTGAAAACGCTTACGGTATTTAAATATAGTCCCATTTAAAGGATTTGTCTACACAAATCATTATAAAAATCAGGAATTTATTTATTTCAGATTCTTTTTGAAAGAAAAAAGGATAAGTACACCTTATTTAGTGCCCTATCCTTTGTAAATTGATATTAATACAAAAACGATTATCCCTCTAATTTATGGCTAAGTTTCTGTAGTTTTGTTTCAATTGTGTTTGTGTGACCAGGTCGAATATCGGCATTTAGAGAAACATATGCACGGATACCTTTATCTGTTAACGTTTGAATGGCCTTTTGCACGGTATTCATAACATCTGACCACTCCCCCTCAATTTCAGTACCCATGGCGGTTGTTTTGTAAGTAAGTCCAGATTCTTCGATTACCCCAATAATATCGTTTACATAGCTACTTAGTTCATCACCAACACCAAAAGGTGCTATCGCAACTGAAATTAATGTATTCATTTTAAATCCCTCTCTTCAATACATAGTCTATATTTATTATAACATTTAATACAGTACTTAGTGTCGTGCTGCTTGATCCCAAAAAGTAAGTTCATATTGGTAAGATGTTAAATATGTTGATAAATAAGCCTGCTGTGTTTCAAAAGATAGTTTCTGCCAGTCAGGTACCTGTTGATCAACTACTTGCCAGCTCCATTGTGTGAATGCTTTATAATCGGGACTAGTGTAATAAGCTAGCCAAGGTTCATAAGTATTATTAGGGAACTTATTAATAAAATGGGTGCCTATTAAATGGTACGACTCCGTACATGGTAATAAAGCCAACATTGCATTTGTGGCATCACCTTGCATAATCGCCTTTTCCATGTGCTCTAGATAGGCTAAATTATGTTGGTCAGGTGGTATATTTAGCATTGCCTGACTTGCTAACAAGGCATCGTGAGCAGTTTGTTCGTCTGTAGACACAGGCTTTGAAGCTTGCTGCAATGGTGTTAATTTTTCTGTCGTTAAGTCAAATAGTTTACCGAAATAGTCGGTATAATAGGTATCTTGTGCAACATAATAGTCTCGCTGTGTTTGCGACAAATTATCTGAGCCTATGCCTTGTACAAAAGATGAGTGATAGATATCATTCCGTATTGATGTAGATTGTTGTAATAGAAATTCATGGAAGGTCATTTGTTATCCTCCGTCCCCATTGTGATAGCCACCCAATGGTTTAATGGGCCATGACCATGACCAACATTGATTGTTTGCCGAATGGCTTCGTAAGTGAATTTTTTAGCAACAGGCATAATATCCTTCAAATCATACCCTTTTGCTAGATTTGCAGTTATAAATGATGATAAGGTATCACCAGTGCCGTGCGTACGTTTTGTTTTGATACCAGGCATTGTGAGCCATTCTGATGAACCGTCAGCATATAGAATGTAGTCGGCAAACTCATTTTTTAAATCAGCACGATGGCCGCCTTTTATTAAGACGTTTTTAACGCCCATATTTTGGATTGTCATAGCTGCATGAATAATGTCTTGATCAGTTTTTAATGAACGACCAACAAGTATCTCAGCTTCTGGTAGATTTGGTGTTATCAAGAATGCGAGTGGTATAAGTTCTGTTTTCAAAGTATCGATCGCTGTGTCACTTAATAAGTGTGAGCCACCCTTTGCCACCATTACTGGGTCGATAATTAGTTTTCCCAGGTTATGTGATTGCCATCCTTGTGCAACCGCATGAACACGAACCTCATCCAGTAATGCGCCAGTTTTGGCCGCTTTGATATCTAAGTCATCAGCGATACTTTTAAATTCCTCTAAAATAAACTTTGCAGGAATCGGATATTGGTCCTGCACACCATAAGTATTTTGAGCGGTTAGCCCGACTACAATCGTCGCAGCATAAACTCCTTGATTATGAAATGTTTTTAAATCCGCATTGATACCAGCCCCACCACTGGCATCAGTTGAAGCAATTGTTATAACTTGTGGTATATCTATCATGATTCCTCCCGCATTCATGGCAATTTAAAAAGCACAGAAAACCAGGAAATTGGTTTTCTGTGCTTTAAATCGCATTGACCATTACTTTCCTTCGTTAGTACTAACTAAACAGGTTCAAAGGGTCCGTTAATTAACGTCTCAGCCATAAAGGGCTCCCCTAGTAAATATTAAATTACATGCTAATTATCACATTTATTTTTTTATAGGTCAACACATTATAGATTATCTGATAGGGCTAGTATTTCTGCTACGATAAGATCGATACCAGTTTGGTAGTTCGCCAAATTAAAGGATTCGTTTGCTCCATGAGCTGTTGATGGTTCATCTGTTGGAATGATACCAAATCCAACGCCACTTGACATTAGACGTCCGAAGGAAGCCCCACCATTTACGCCTTGATCGGGTAATTTACCAGTAACAGATTGAAAGGCATCTGCTAATAATTTAACAAGTTTGTTATCTTTACCTACATAGTGCGGTACAAGCCCTGCCGGATCACGAACGATGTTAGTTAGCCAAGGTTCATCAGTCAATATTTGATCAACGGTTTCGGCTTCATCAAACGCTAGTGAATGACGGAAGTTTAAGTTAATATGACCAGTTGTATTGTTAATGAAGTCAGTAATGCCAACATTTTGACTGGTTTTTCCGAGCTTTGGTTCTGACTTGCCATATCCAGAGTGCTCACCATAGGGATCCTTATGTAATTTCTGTCCAACAAATTGTAGGAAGTTAGATGCATTACCTTTAAAGTCATACTGTGTCAAAAAATTAGCAAGATAGGTTGCGGCATTTTTACCAGTTTCTGGGCGAGCAGCATGAGTTGCAACTCCCTGTACTGTCAGAACGGTTTGTTCACCGTTCTGGCTTAAAGTTCCCGAAATATTCTCTTCTTGACAGTATTGGTCAAAGTTATTTTGTAGATCATTGACAGGAATGCCAGAGAAAGTAGCTATAGCAAATCCAGGTAAAACATTAGTTGCTGAACCACTTTTAAAGTTGATTAACTTAATTGGGGCATCTTCAGGATTTGTGGCATCAAAATATAAATCTAGCTGACTAATACCCTTTTCACCGTATGATAGATTTGCTGCACCATCGGGTGAAAAGCCATATTGCAGGTCCCCTTCCTCTGCAAAATACTGGTGCATATCTGCCCATTCACTTTCTTCATCAGTACCGATGATAAATCTAATTTGGTGTTTCAATGGCAGTTGGGCATCTTTAATCGCTTTAATTGCGTAGTAAGTTAACATAACGGCTGCCTTCATATCATCTGCCCCACGTGCATAAATATGATTATCATCTTTAATGACTGGCGTGAATGGGTCAGTTTGCCATTGGTCAATATCGTTTACAGGTACAACATCGACATGCACAATGACGCCAATTGGCTGTTCATCATCTTCAGGTCCAATATAGATGTATCCTGCTCGATTACCAACCGTTCCTACTTTCTGAAAGCCATCACGCTTGGCAATTGCCATCATAAAATCAAGAGCTGCTTTTGGACCAGGCCCATAAGGAGCGTCTGTTGTGGCTTGTGCATCATTTCTTACAGAAGGAATTTTAAGTAATTCTGTCAAATCGCTTAACCAAGCATCATGATATGTTGTTGTATTAATTATATTCATTTAATAAATCTCCCAAATAATTCATCATATTATCATAATCTTAGCAATTATTGAAATAATATGCAATAAAAATAATTAAAAACGAATAAATAAACAAAAAAAGAAACACAGTGAGCACCGTGTTCCTTTTTGTATCAAATTGTGCAAGCTAAATCAAATGACGTCGAAAAATTTCTTGATATAGTGCTGTTATTGTCGTGTTTGCAAGTCGTTTTGGCCGCTTTGCTACTAAAATTTGACTGACACCAGCCTCCTTCAATGTTTGCTTAGCCCAGGCTTTTGTACCAAATAATGCCATTGTTATGCCTCCCTTTTTTGACTTAAACTATGAAATGAATGGTTATATAAAATATAACCATTACAAGGTAACCGTAGTACGAACAAGGCAGGTAACGCAAGGAAAAACTCTTACGATGTTATTGAATAACAAACATCAGTACTGGAATGACTAGCAACATTAATAAGGTTGTTTGTGTAATACTAATAGACGCAAATTTATAATCTGCTTTATATTCGAGTGCCATGACTGCCGCGTTGGTCATGGCGGGCATGGCGGACTGAATAATAAATACTTGTTTTAGTAATGTAGGCAAATCAAATGGCATCATAATGAGAGCCATTGTGAGTGGTGCTAAAACAAAACGACTTAATGATAAGGTCACCGTTTCTTTATTTGGTAGCAAGTCTTTACGAGAAGTCTTAGCAATGGCAAAACCAATAAATACCAGTGCCAAAGGAACATTGGTATCTCCTAATTCTGTTAAATCAGTAACCAAAAATGCTGGTAGTTTTACATTAATAAAAACTAGTATTAATGAGATGAGTAGCGCAATCATTGGTGGATTAAAGACACCAGCTAGCGTTTTTTTCAGATTAAAATGGTTATTGTCGTGATTACCATCAATTGAAATCATATAAACACCTATTGTCCAAAATACGGTCGTGTTAGCCATATAGTAGATCAAAACATATGGTAAACTATTCATACCAAATAATGCCATATTGACTGGTAGGCCAACGGTTATTGTATTTGAATTAAAAAGTAGCGACTGAAAAAGGCCTTTGTGTTTTGGATCAACGTGAATAATGCGCGCAATAAAAAATGATAAAACTAACAGTAGCATCATACTGCTTAAAGGAAATAAAATATTTGTTCCCATTGCCAGTAATGTTTTAGGTGTAAAGTCTTGAGGTATATGAACAATTAAATAAGCTGGTAATGCAACTTTTGAAATAAAGCCAGATAAAAATCGACTTATTTTACCATCAGAATCATCAAAAATGTTTCCCCTAATTAAAATAAATCCGATTGCTACTAACCCTAAAATCATTAAAACGCCAGTTATACTATGGGTTAATGCTGCCATTTAATTATAAATTCCTTCTTTCTGAAAAAAATAAAAAAAAGATGGCTGGTTAGCCATCTTTTATGCAACAGTATTAATTAAAATTATGGCTTTTATTTGCTATGTGAAGTACATCCATCACTATTGCTAATTCTTTATCATTAGTACTATATCTTTCAAGAAATTCTTGATGGTATAAAATGCCAGCTAGTGAACCAACAAGAGGCATAATACGTTCTGATTCGCCTGGTAAAGTTTGAGTAAGTGATATTGCATTTTCAAAACTTGTACTATTTAGTATGACCCAAATCGTTGTTGCCAATGTATCAACCACATATCCTGATGTATGCAATGATTCTATGGATTCACTTTTTAAATCAGGTTTATTTAGTGCTTGAAATGCTGGTAAAAATTGTGCAAAAATTTGATGCTGTGAATAATATTCATAAGAACCACTCACTGCTTGATCAACCGCTTCAATAAGCGGCATATTTTGTAATATGTTATTTACTAACATTGCATATAAACCACTAGCGATTAATGACTGGGGATGATTATGAGTCAAACCAGTAATTTGATGTAACATTAGCATTGCCGGCTCATGAGAGACAAAATCTTCACCATATTGTGATCGTAAATACAGTATGACTGGCGTAATATGCATTAGAGCGCCATTTCCATTGTCGGATAGTTCACGACCACCTGAATTAAATGGATCACTTGTTCGCTTGTACTTATCCAATGCGAAGGTTGTTGTGCTACCAACCGTCATGGGCTTTTTAGAATGTTTGGTGTATTCACCAGCTTGATACCAACTTAGGTATCGATCCATCATGTCAGTTAAATTATAACCGTATGACAGACTGCTTATTGTTGCTAAAGTTAAAGCGGAGTCTCCACTCCATGATGTTCGCTGACTGTCAACTTGCCGTTGTGCGATTAAATCACCAGTAACTAAACCTAGCGTACTGTTATTTAGGGGACTATACGGTAAAACCATGTAAAACTCCATCCTTTCAAGAATATTATTGTAACACTCATGTAAACTGTTGGCAAATTAAGCATGAATACACTATAATTATTTTTGAACATTCAAAGGAGCAAACAATGACAGAATCAACAGTAAACCAGAACTTTGATATTTTTTCACTCGTATTATTACGTGATCATTTATTGCCTGAATTATTACAAGATGATCAATCAGAGATTACATACTGGGCTGGTAAGTCAATCGCAAATGAGTTCCAATTAACTGGGGCTAATGAAATTCAGAATTTCTTTATGTCGGCTGGGTTTGGTTACCTTTCAAACACTTCCCAAAAATCATTTGAGCAAAAATGGTTACTAAACGGTCCTGTTGTTGACGAAAGATTGCTTAAACATCCAGATGCAAGTTTTGCATTTGAAGCTGGATTTTTGGCACAAGAAATCCAACAATTAACAAATTGTGGTGCAGAAGCACAGTGGGAAGCTGGGAAAAATTCAGTAACTATTACTGTTATCACTGAAGAATCTATTGAAATGCCAGACTAATAAGTAAGTCAAAAAAGGAAAGCGAGACAAAAGTCGTTTATGCTATCAAACTTTCATGCTAATAATTAATACATTTTTAGCAAAAAGAAGTTGGAACAAATTTTTTGTTCCAACTTTTTTTTTTATATAGTAGCAATTAGTTAAATGAACCTACAAACTTGTAAATTGGATAACCTTGTGAGGCAAACTTGTGTTCATATTCTGTTTCAACATTGTCGATCATCTTATCTTCATCTTCATGAAGGTTTAAAGATATACCGGCTGGATTGAAGCGAATACCAAAGTTAGCAAAAGAATAAAGTGAATATTCAAATAAACCACGATTATCAGTCTTGAACTCAAGCTCACCACCTACAGGTAGAACGGCCTGATAACTTTTAAGGAATGACTTATAAGTTAAGCGACGAGATTCATGACGGGTTTTTGGCCAAGGATCAGAGAAATTTAGAAATAGTTTACTAACTTCACCTTTAGCAAAGTATGTGTCTACACCAGCACCATCACCATAGATAAATTTTAGATTTGGTAGTTCATCTTCATATTCATCTGCCTTGCGACCGGCAACAGCGACTGCTGCTTCTTGAATTTCCATACCAATGAAATTGATATCAGGATATTTCTTAGCCATGCCAATAATAAATTGACCTTTACCAGTTCCAATTTCAATTTGCAAAGGTTGTTCTTTTGTAAAAATGCTTTGCCAATTGCCCTTTAATGAAACAGCACGGTCTTGGTTGATAACGAGATCCGCATGATTTTCTAACCATGGTTGTGCCCATTTTTTATTTCGTAAACGCACGAGTGTTTCTCCTTTGTGTGCTTTTATTGATTTTTTGTTCCGTATACCAGAATACCAAAATGCCCCCTATTACGACAAGACAAATTAGATTTTGTAACAACAAATTAATGCTAGGATCAGCGATAAAACCAATAATCACCCATATTAATTGGGTCGTTACTAACCATGGTAGCATCGCTAACTGAAATGCTCGTAAACGTTGTTGATTTGAGATTGGATACAAGAAATTAAAGACGATATGTTGATGTACATTGCTTAATGGTATTAACTGCAACACTAGCAGGTAAAACAATGTAATTAGTAGTATTGTTTGTAGCCAACCAGTGGTAAACCATGCAGCTAATCCGCCAAAAATAGTTAGTCGAAACCATAACTTAATGTATTGTGTACGACGTATAAAAGCTGTTACATATAGCTTGGTAATTGGATTGTTATTATGCCTATCCCAAAAACTAATAAGCGTATCAGCCCAGGTTTGTCGCTTTATCCGCGGTGTAATTCCGGGTACGTCAATGAATAAGTTGAAAAATGATAGTACAATAAATTGATGATTTTCTTCGGTGGTAACTAAATGTCGCCAATTAATTAATTTTGAATTGGAGGCATCTACAAATAACCGCTGCTTTTGTGCAATATGTTTAGTTAGTAACATTTTTAAGGCAACTAACACAATCGTAGTAGCTAAAACTAACGGGATAGAATTTGTTAATAATCGAAAAATCATGGGCCATAATGCCAACAACACAATGCCCTCAACAATGCCATTAATAATCATGCTATATGTCGTTGCTTGCTTTATTAATTTTCGTAATGACGTTTCATCACTTAATAGTGCTGTTGGATCAGCTGGTTTGATAAAATTAGTTGGATTTTTGAAAAAGATAAATGTCATTATAATGATAATGGTGATTAGTAATCTTGTCCAAATGTTGATAGGCGCAGTTTGCCATAATGATTGATATGCCAGTCCCCCAGCTCCTGCTAAAATAAATAATGCTAAGACAGCATGATCATTAAATACATATCTGAGATACTTGAGGTATTGATGCCATCGATTAGCAACACGATCTTTGAATAGATGATTTAATTTCATTGACCTTAATCCTCATTTACATTTAATTCAGGTACGAGCTTTGAAAAATCAGTTGCAGGTCCTTCTGCAGCGATTTGTCCATCCTTTAAGTAAACAAATTGATCTGCATGACTTGCAATGGTATTTAGAACATGAGTTGTTAAAAGAAAACTAGTACCTTCTTTTTTTCTACTATCAATCAGGGTTAGTAAGTCATTAACAGCAATAACATCTAAACCTAAGAATGGTTCGTCAATGATAAACAACTTTGCCTCTGTAATGAAGGCCATGACGATCATTACTTTTTGACGCATACCCTTTGAAAAATGCGTAGGAAACCATGTTAATTTATCTTCTAATCGGAAAATTTTCAACAACTGTTCAGCTCGTTGCCAAGCAACTTTTTCATCTAGCTGATAAGCAGCGATAGTTAATGCTAAATGCTCTTTTAGAGTTAACTCTTCATAAACGATTGGTTGTTCAGGAATATAAGCAAGTTGCGCTTTATAAGCAATAGGATTTTCTCCTAATGTTAAATTATTTAATGTAATACTACCTTGCTTGGGATTTAATAGACCAATAATATGATTGATCGTTGTTGATTTTCCAGAGCCGTTCAAACCGACTAACGCAGTTAATGTACCATCAGGGATAGTAAATGAAATATCCTTTAAAACAGTTAGTTTGCCATATCCTCCAGATAAGTTCTTAATTTCTAAGCTCATGTTATACACCTGTATTTCTATTATTTATTCTATTTTACCAAAAAACTTTCCATTATTTATACCAGACAGGAATTATAATTAACTGTATAATGAAGTTAATGTTAGAGGAGGAATATTAAGATGTCAGATGTATTTGATAAGATAATTGATGGTGAGATTCCTTCATATAAAGTATATGAAGATGACGATGTACTTGCATTTTTAGATTTAACGCAAGCAACACCTGGGCATACACTGGTTGTCCCTAAGAAACATGTTGCTAATATTTATGAATATGATGACGAACTAGCTGCACGTGTATTGGGTATTTTGCCTAAAATTGCTCGTGCTATCAAAGCAAGTGATGATAAAATTATCGGATTGAACATCATCAATAATAATGGTGAAGCAGCTGGGCAATCTGTTTTTCACTCACACTTCCATTTAGTGCCCCGCTATATTGATGATGAGTTCGATATTCCTGTTGTTGACAATAGTGAAAAAATGACTGACACAATTTATCAAGAACGCGCAAAAAAAATTGCAGCACAATTTGAAAAGGATTAATTTATGTTTGAAAAAGCAAAAATACGATTCCACGATTTGAAAGATGCTATTAAATACGAAAAAGATTCGGTTAATGATATAAAAAAATCAGTTTCGGATATTCAAGAGTCTTTAAATGGCATTAATTCTTTGGTCAATGACTTGCAAGGTCAACTTAAAAAATTAGATTTTAAAAATAAACCTCATCTTGAACGTATTAATGAAGCACAAACACGCATCACGGAATCTTTAGCTAACTTTCCCAAAAAGCAAAAATGAATAGACATACCGAAGAGAGTGAAACAATTAATTGCAGTCTCTTGGAAAGTATTTAAGGTGATCAATCTCCCGACTTCAAGTCAGTGGCGTGATCATCTTTTTTATTGCCAAATATGATAGGCAATCATGTATTTGATTTTCATTTTGAATAAGCGTAAAATTACAAACGTTCGTTTTTTAGAATAAATATGCACATTTTTTGATGTGAAGTGAGGTTTTTTTGATGAATCAGAAAGATAGTGCCTCATTTTTTGGTCAACCACGAGGTTTAATGACTTTGTTCTTTACTGAAATGTGGGAGCGCTTTTCATACTATGGTATGCGAGCCATACTATTATTTTATATGATATACGCCGCTGATAAAGGTGGTTTGGGATTTAATGCCGTCACTGGTGCGGCAATTATGTCTATTTACGGCTCGATGGTCTATCTATCAGGTATCATTGGTGGGTATCTAGCAGATCGTATTTTAGGATCTTGGCGAACGGTATTTTATGGTGGTGTCCTCATTATGTTTGGTCACATTGCCCTATCAATGCCTTTGGGAACAACTGGTCTTTTTTGTTCGATTTTCTTAATTACCTTAGGTACTGGTCTATTGAAACCAAATGTTGCGACAATGGTGGGAAATCTATACGATGCCGATGATGAGCGCCGAGATGCTGGTTTCTCGATTTATGTTTTTGGAATTAATTTAGGTTCCTTTGTCTCTCCTATTTTAGTAGGATGGTTTCAAGTACATGTCAACTTCCATGTTGCCTTTTCATTAGCTGCTATAGGAATGTTTATTGGTCTGATTCAATATACAATTGATGGACGGAAACACTTAAATAATGTTTCAAAAAAAGCACCATCACCTTTGCAGCCTGAAGAAATCAAATCATTAATTTGGAAAGTTGGATTGGGAATTATTGTCATTCTGTTAATCTTAGCTATTTTACAAATGACGGGCACGTTGAATATTAATTCAATTATCAACCTATTAACAGCTGTTGCTATTTTTGTACCAATTGCTTATTTTGTTGTCATGTTAACATCAAGTAAGACAACTAAGTTTGAGCGCCGTAAAGTTGTTGCGTATATTCCATTATTTATTGCGGCAATGTTGTTCTGGGTCATTGAAGAACAGGGATCAGTTGTTTTGGCGTTATTTGCCTCAAACCAAACAGCGCTTCATGGCATTCCGGCTTCTTGGTTCCAATCACTGAATCCACTATTTATTATGCTATTTACGCCTTTCTTCGTTTGGCTATGGTCGAAGAAGTTACGTGATAAACAACCCGCAACGGGCGTAAAATTTGCCTTGGGACTTGTATTTGCAGGTTTGTCATATGTTTGGATGGCTTTCCCAGGGATGTTATTTGGTGTAAATAATCATTTTAACCCGCTTTGGTTAGTGGCTTCTTGGGCATTAGTTGAAATTGGTGAAATGTTAATTTCTCCAGTTGGTTTATCAGCATCAGCCAAGATGGCACCTGTCGCATTCCAAGCACAGATGTTAACCGTTTGGAACCTATCTGATGCAACTGCACAAGCAGCCAATGCACAATTAGTCAAGCTATATGCACCTAATACTGAAATTGCTTACTTTTTGATTATTGGACTTATTACTGTGTTAGCCGGGTTATTGCTTTGGATTGCAACCAAAAAAATAAAAATTTTGAATGATAGTTTGAGTGAAGCTAATTAAGCAAAGTGCTCCATAATTGTTAGATATAAAACTCTAACGATTATGGAGCACTTTATTGTTTACTTACCAATTTGTAATTTTAATTCCATGACTGCATCACGGAGATTAGCGGCATCTTCAAAATCAAGACGTTTGGCTGCAGAACGCATTTGATCTTCAAGATTTGCAATCATTGCATTCTGATCATCACGTGCCATATCTTTAAAGGCAACATCGGTAAAGCTACCCTTCTCGGTAGATTGATTATCAACCTCATGGCTTGCCGAAATCAAATCACGAATGGCCTTCTTAATCGTGTGCGGTGTAATATTATGATCTTCATTGTATTGAATTTGTATATGACGGCGCCGAGAAGTTTCATCCATTGCTGCTTGCATTGAAGCAGTGACTGAGTCCGCATACATAATGACGTGACCATTTTCATTACGGGCAGCACGCCCAATCGTTTGAATTAAGGAACGTGTGTTACGCAAGAATCCTTCCTTGTCAGCATCGAGAATTGCAATTAATGAAACTTCAGGTACATCAATTCCCTCACGTAATAGATTGATACCGACTAATACATCGAATTTACCAAGACGTAAATCACGGATAATTTCGGTACGTTCTAATGTTTTAATATCGGAGTGTAGATATTTAACCTTAATACCAACGTCTTCAAGATAGTCAGTTAGGTCTTCAGCCATTTTTTTGGTCAAAGTTGTAACAAAAACACGTTCTTCATTGTCAACACGTTTGTTGATTTCCCCGATTAAATCATCGATTTGTCCCATTACTGGACGTACTTCGATTTCCGGATCTAATAGACCAGTTGGTCGAATGATTTGTTGTGCAACATCTGTTTCAGGCACACGATCATTTTCATAGTCACCTGGTGTCGCTGACATATAAATAATTTGGTTAACATGTTTTTCAAATTCTTCAATACGTAATGGTCGATTATCCAATGCTGAAGGCAAGCGGAACCCATAGTTAATCAAGGTCTCTTTTCTAGCACGATCCCCTTTATACATTCCTCGAACTTGTGGCATGGTAACATGTGATTCATCCACGATAATAATAAAATCATCAGGGAAAAAGTCTAATAGCGTAAAAGGTGGTTCGCCTGGCTGTCGACCATCCATATGACGGGAATAATTTTCAATTCCTGTCGTGAAGCCCATCTCTCTAATCATTTCAATATCATATTCAGTTCGCTGCTTCAACCGTTGTGCTTCAAGTAATTTGCCATCTTTTTCAAGCTTTTGTAATTGATCATCTAACTCTGCTTGAATTGTTTTTAAAGCACGATCACGTATCGCATCATTGGTCATAAAGTGGGTTGCTGGGAATATTGTTGCGAGGTCCAACTCAGCAGTTATTTCTCCAGTAAGCGAGTCAATTTCGCGAATACGGTCGACTTCATCACCAAAAAATTCAATTCTCAGTGCTTTGGCATCGGATGATGCTGGAAATACTTCTAAAACATCTCCTCTAACGCGAAAACGGCCACGTTGAAAATCGATATCATTCCGTTGAAATTGAATATCAATTAGTCGATGCATTAAGTCATTTCTTTCTAGAATATCTCCTACTCGAACATTAATGACATGATCATGATATTGTTCTGGATTACCTAAACCAAAGATTGATGACACTGAGGCGACGACAATTGTATCATTTCGGGCTAATAGCGAAGCAGTGGCCGAGTTACGTAACTTATCGATTTCATCATTAATTGATGAATCTTTTTCAATATAGGTATCTGATGATGGTACATAAGCTTCAGGCTGGTAGTAATCATAATATGAAACAAAGTATTCCACAGCATTATTAGGGAAAAACTCTTTAAATTCACCATATAATTGTCCTGCTAAAGTTTTATTGTGTGATAGTACTAAAACTGGTTTGTTCGTTTGCGCAATAACATTCGAAATGGTAAAGGTTTTTCCAGTCCCGGTTGCGCCCAGTAATATTTGTTCTTTAATACCATTTTTTAAGCCATTAACTAACTTTCTTATAGCTTCAGGCTGATCGCCGGTTGGTTGATATTTTGAAACTAATTCGTATTCATTATCAGTATGACGATTAATCATTATAGATATCCTGCTTTCTAGCTAAAAATAAAAGAGCAGCTGAGACAGTTTATTTTCTGCAGCTGCCCTTGTTAATGCTACTTTGTAAACTACTTTCTAACGCCATTATAACAGACTAGTCAGCATTAAAAATACCAATGTAAATACGTTGTAGTTTTTCTGAACCAGGGAAATGTTCATTTAGTAATTCAGGTAATACTTCTTTAATGAAATAGGCCACACTTGGCATATCACGGAAAGCAAAGATAGTTTCGAGACTTTCTTTATAAATTTCCGTAAATACAGGTTCGGGATTGCCTTTTTGAAGTTCACCAAATGCCTCATATAATAGGTCGACCTTATCGGCAACAGATAGGATTCGACCCTCTAATGTATCATCCTTACCCTCATGAAGACGACGAGTGTAAACTTCTTGTAATTCTTCAGGTATTTCAGTCCGAATAAAATTATCAGACAGTGTATCTTCTACATCTGCCAGCATATGTCTTAATGTAGATGATGCATATTTTACAGGAGTTCGAATATCACCAATAAAACGTTCCGTGATATCATGATTCAACGCCTTCTCGTATAACATACGCCAATCAACTTCTTTGCCATGTGCTTCTTCAATATCTCCAAGGAATTGAGCCGCCTCAGCCACTTTCCAAGAATGAGCAGCAACTGAATGTGGTTGATATTTAAAATATCCAGGTGCCCGAGTAATCATCTCTAGCTCATTCAAACCTGACAAATATTGGTGCATTCCCATTAGTATATGCCTCCTCATAAAATATATATTTTTACCATACTACTGTTAAATGTATAGAAATGCAAGAAAAAAAGCCACATTTCTGTGACTCTTTTATTGCGATTAGTATGAACCTAAGATAGTAACTTTATATTTACTATCATTTGCTCCTTGAATTAAGTATGCTTGCATACCCGTTGACGCTTCTATTTTAATTTTTACTGGTACGCCCTTAGGTAGATAATTTGGTGCACTCTGAGCAATATAATTAGCAAAACTTTCTATTTCAGTTGCTGAGTAGAATTGCGTTGAGACATCAACAATCAAGCCCTTTAGATTATTTCCTTCATAAGATGCCTGTCCAGTTACAGAAGACAAATTAGGGAAAAAGCTTTGAATATTATCTGAGAAGTTAGTGAAACTTGTATTCAGTTTTGTTGCAACTGATTTTTCATCACCAGTTCCGGTCTGCATTGGTAATACAACAGTCTGATCATTTATGTCGGTCCAATTACCAAGGGTATTACCTGACTTTGAGACGTTCCAACTGTAGAAATTACCACCTGCTAGTGAGTCATCCTTTGATTGGGCATACATAGCAACGTAGATGGGAATATCATTACCAATACCACTCATCTTACGGTATCTTTGGATAATTTCATTGGCCATTTCTTTACCTTTTTGAATACGATCGGCACTATTTATATCTTGTGTATAGCTAGCACCATATTGTTCCTTTTGGTAAACATCCTGTGTATTCATAGCTAATCCAAGCACAATACCATTCAACTTTAAATTGCTGCCCTCTTTAGTCATAAAGTCTTGTTCTTCGATAGTCTGTAAGTAAATTGGATTACGACTGCTATCTGTTTTACCATTATCTACTGGATTTAAGCCAGTTGGATTACTATCTGATTTACGATCTAGCCAATTATTAGCAGTATCAGTTGTTAAGTATTGTCCCTCTTGGAAAATATATTTTGATGTACTAAAGTGTTCCTTTGCGAAATCCTGTAAACCATTTTCAAAACTAACTTGGTCATACGTGTTATTTTGTTGAGTTGCAGAAACACCTCTAGCCTTACTCGTCAAATATCGACCATTCTTTATCACCGTCTGATAAGAAGAGTTGTTATTTTTTTCGGTTATTTGAATTCCTTTTTTGGAACTTGATTTTGTTGCCGTGGTTGTTGTTTTGCCACTATTTGAATTTGAAACTGAAGAAGAGTTTTTAGAAAAAAAGTTTCCAAAGAAAACTAGTGCTGCAATTAACACCGCAACAACACCAATGGCAGAAAGCCATTTTACTGCACGCATACGTGTTCTCCTTTTAATCTAAACCATTTAGTTTAGAAATTTATTCATTATTATCCATAGTATCACGCAATTGTTTTTCTGACCAAATTTCAATATTTAAATCTTGGGCTTTTGTGAGTTTAGAACCAGCATTCTCTCCAGCAATCAGTAAGTCAGTTTTTTTCGAAACTGAGCTGGCCACAATAGCTCCCTGAGACTCTAACCATGCAGATGCATCACGTCTTGAAAATAGTGACAGCGAACCCGTTAATACGATTTTTTTGCCTGAAAACATTGGATTATCGATTACAGCTGTTTGAGAAGTAAATTCTGTATTGACCTTAAGTTCTATAAAGTCGTTTAATAGCTGCTGTGCTTGCTCTGTAGCAAAGTATTGTGCAACACTATCGCCAATCGTTAACCCCATACCTGGTAATTTAGCAATATCATCAGCTGTTGCTTCAGCTATTGCCTTAAGGTTACCAAACTTTGTGGCTATTGTTTTAGCAGCCTTTGCCCCAACGTTTCGTATACCTAAGCCAAATAGTAAACGTTCTACAGAATTATTCTTTGATAAGTTAATTGCATTTAATAGATTGTTTGCAGCTGTATCACCAAACTTATCTAAGTTAATTAAATCATCATATTGTAATCGATATAAATCAGTAACTTTAGTAATTAATCCATGTGCTAGTAATTGTGAAATAATTTTAGGACCTAGTCCGTCAATATTCATCGCATTTCGAGAAGCAAAATGGGTTAATGATTCTTGTACTTGTGCAGGACAGGCGGGATTAATGCATCTTAATGCAACCTCCCCATCAACGTGCACAAGTGATTGATGACAGGCAGGACATTCTTTTGGTAATTCGTAAAGTACACTATCTTCTGGCCGTCGTTCAATAATGACTTTCCCAACTTCAGGAATAATGTCACCAGCTTTATGCAGGGTTACCGTATCACCAATTCGAATGTCTTTTGCTTGTAAATAATCAGCATTATGGAGTGAAGCACGAGACACGGTTGTTCCTGCAAGTTGAACAGGGTTCATCACTGCAGTAGGTGTAACAGCTCCAGTGCGTCCGACAGTCCATTCAATACCTTGAATGATGGTCTCTGCTTCTTCTGGTGGAAATTTGTATGCAATTGCCCACTTTGGCACTTTTACTGTATTCCCTAGTTCTTCATGAAAACTTAAATTATTTACTTTAATTACAATACCATCAATACCATATGAAAGTGAATCACGATGATTTGTCTGTGAAACAATATAATTTTCAACATCAGTCGTACTCGTAACAACAGCATTTGTATTGTTTGCAGGTAGACCTAATTGACTTAATCGGATTAACAATTCAGATTGCGTCTTAATGTTTAAAGACCGTGGTGCATCCACTACCTGATACATAAATGCAGATAGTTTACGCTTTTTTGTAATAAGCGGGTCTAATTGTCTAAGTGATCCTGCTGCTGCATTTCGTGGATTTGCAAATGTTGGCAAACCATCTCGTTCACGGCTTTCATTTAATGAGACAAATGCCTCTTTGGGCATATAAATCTCACCACGGACTTCAATAGATAGCGGTTCACTTAATTTTTTGGGGATGTCATCAACATACTTAATATTACTAGTTACATCCTCACCAACATTACCATCACCACGTGTGGAAGCTTGGACTAACAATCCTTCTTGGTAGACCAAACTAATTGCTAGACCATCTATCTTTAACTCCGCATTATAGATTAGTTCTTCTGTAAATGATTTTTGTGTGTTTACCATCCAGTTGGTTAATTCATCCATTGAAAAAACATCTCCCAAAGATAACATGGGAACGTCATGTTCAACCTTAGGTAATTCGGACTTTGTTTTATGACCACCAACTTGTTGTGTAATAGAGTCTGGATTGACTAATTCTGGGAAGGCTGCTTCAAGTTCTTGTAAACGTTTATAAACTTTATCATATTCAGCATCCTCAACAGTTGGAGAATCATTTTCATAATATTCCTTAGCCCATTGTTGTAGCTGCAATTGTAACTTTTCCATTTGTTGAGCAGCTTCAGTTGGGTCTGTTAGAGCAACCTCTGTCATGAATAATCTCCTGTCTATTTTTCGACTTTACTAATGGGAGCAAAGGCAGCTAATAGTCGTTTAATGCCTTGAGCTGGAAAAGCGATGTCTAATTCTTTATCTTCGCCATCTCCCGTAATCTTGATGACATGACCAATTCCCCACTTCTTATGTTGAACGGCATCACCAATTACCCAATCCTTCTTTTCAGCACCAGTATTTGTGACGTTTGGTCTTGATTGACTAGTGAGCTGGACAGGTTGTTGCCGCTTACGGCCACTAAATGTTACTCCTTGTGCCGGAACGGAACGTTTACTGAATGGTAGATCTCTTTCGCGATTCAAAGATTGGAAACCAGAACCATCATACTTTTCATCGATTAACTTTGCGTCAATTTCATCAATGAATCTTGACGCAGGATTACTGGTTGTTCGTCCATATAATAATCTTGAATAAGCATTTGTTAGAAATAGTTTTTCTTTTGCGCGCGTAATACCCACATAGGCTAGACGACGTTCCTCTTCAAGCTGATCATCATCTGCGGCTGCCCTTGATAATGGGAAAATATTCTCCTCCATACCAACTAGAAATACCACAGGGAATTCCAATCCTTTCGCAGCGTGAAGTGTCATTAGTGTAATCTGGTTGTTACTATTTTCGTCAACATTATCTAAATCAGAAACTAATGCTAACTCCCCCAAAAAGTCAACGTACTTTGAGATACTTTCATCACTTGGTTCATAGTTTTTATCAAATTCTTCTGTGACTGATAAAAACTCGGACAAATTTTCAAGTCGTCCTTCGTTTTCTGGTGTTGGTGACTTTTTGAGTTGGGCTTCATAGCCAGATTTTTCTAAAATAGATTTTGTTAAATCAGTTAAGCTTAAATCAAATGACATTTGTTTGATAAAGTCTGAAATCATTTTAGCAAAATCAGTTAGTTTATTCGCTGCTCTTGCAGAAAGTCCAGGAATTAAAGTCGCATTAGCTGCACTATCCAAAAGTGTCCAATTGTTTTCTAGCGCAAATCGGCGTAATTTCTCTAGTGAAGTTTGACCAATACCACGTTTTGGTTCATTAACAATGCGTAAGAAATTTTCATTATCAGCTGGATTTGTTACTAATGACAAATACGCCAAAACATCACGGATTTCCTTACGATCATAGAATTTTGAACCGCCAACGACAGTATATGGCATGTTGGCCTTTACCAACGCCTCTTCAACCCCACGCGATTGTGCATTTGTTCGATATAAAACGGCAAAATCTTTATAATCATGTTGTTGTGTATCAACAGCATCACGAATTTCTTTAATAACAAAGAGGGCTTCTGAACGATCAGATTGACCACGATAGTATGTGATTTTTTCACCTTCACCATTATCAGTCCAAAGTTTTTTAGCAATCCGTTCATTGTTATTACGGATCACTGCATTGGCAGCGTCAAGAATTGTTTGTGTTGATCGGTAATTTTGCTCAAGCATGACTGTTTTGGCATCAGGATATTCTTTACTGAAATTCAGAATAATCTGCATGTTTGCACCACGCCAGCCATAAATTGATTGGTCTGAATCTCCAACAACCGCTAAATTACGATGTTTTGCTGAAAGTAACGTTACTAACTCATATTGTGCATCATTCGTGTCTTGATACTCATCAACATGCACATAAAGAAACTTTTCTTGATAATAACTAAGAACTTCTTGATCTTTGTGTAATAGCTCTATTGTAAGCATAATCAGATCGTCAAAGTCTAGTGACTGAGCTAAGGCTAAACGGTGTTGATATTCCTTATAAGCTTTACCGACAATTTCTTCAAATGGCCCTGTTGCTTTTTTGACGTATTCTTCAGGTCCTTCCATCGCATTCTTTGCATTAGAAATGGCACCTAATACTGAACGAGGAGCATATTTTTCAATATCAACATTGAAGTCTTTTAAAATTCGTTTTATTAAAGTACGCTGGGCACTTGCATCAATAATAGAAAAGTCCTTTTTATAACCTAGCTTATCAATGTCACGACGTAAAATACGAACTGCCAGAGCGTGAAAAGTTGATACCCAAACAGCTTCGGCATCTGATTCTTCCACAAGCTGACTAATACGTTCTTTCATCTCACGCGCAGCTTTATTGGTAAAAGTGATTGCCAAAATACGCCAAGGTAAAACATCCAAATCCTGTATTAGATGAGCGACGCGATGCGTTAACACACGTGTTTTTCCAGAACCCGCACCAGCCATTATTAATAGTGGCCCTTCTGTTGTCATAACAGCTTCAGCTTGCTTATCATTCATACCCGCAAGTAACGGATTCATAGTATGTCTCCTCTCGAATTTCAAATATTGTCTAACTAATTGCGAATTTTTTTACCCCAATATTGATATAAATCAACTTTTAATGCACCATTATACAATTTGCGCTTTTTTGTTGCTTTTTTACCAAACGCGGTTTCAAATTCTTCATCTGATGTCAAAATATATTTAGACCAAGTTGGCATTTTGTTATAGATATGTCCCATTTGACTGTACAGTTTACGAGCAGCCTCTTCATCTCCTAGACGCTCACCATAAGGCGGGTTAGCAACCAGGACACCATTGATTTTGTCAGTTGACCAATCTGCTGCAGCTAACTGTTTAAAGGTAATGTCCTCACCTACTCCAGCAGCTTCGGCATTAGCTTTAGCAATCTCAATCATATTTTCATCAATATCATAACCAGTTATGTCTAATGGTTCATCAAAATTAATCATACTACGTGCTTGTGCTTTTAAGGTTTGACCAATATTTTTATCAAACCAGTCCCAATCAGTAATATCAAACTCACGATTTAAACCAGGAGCAATATTACGTCCAATTAATGCCGCCTCGATAGCAATTGTACCTGATCCAGTTGTCGGATCGACAAATGGGTTATCCGTGAACCAATGTGCTAATTTTACTAGTGCCGCAGCCATAGTTTCCTTTAAGGGAGCCCCACCTTTTTCCGTACGGTAACCACGTTTAAATAATGAATCACCCGTTGTATCTAGTGTAATCATAACGTGGTTTTTGTCGATGGCCGTCTCTAAAACATACCGTTGTCCAGTTTCTGGAAGATAGCTATGAGTATGGTAAGCTTCGGATAGACGCTTGACAATTGCTTTTTTAGTAATTGCCTGTACAGTTGGAACGGAATGTAATATTGAATTTTTTGATCGTCCATTTACTGGAAAATTAGCATCATATGGAAGTAAATCTTCCCAAGGAAATGATTTTGTTTTTTCAAATAATTGATCAAAAGTTTTTGCATCAAATTCTTGAACAACTATTTTAATTCGATCAGCAACGCGCAACCATAGGTTTGTTCGATAAATATCTTCAACAGTACCATCAAAAAAAACTCGTCCGTTTTCTGTTTCTGTTGCGTACCCCATTTCTTTTAGTTCACGGGCTACTAGTGATTCCATACCAGCACCCATTGTTGCCATAAGTTTAAAGTTTTTCATGTTCCGTTCTCTTTTCAAGTTGATACTTTTCATTATAAATGAGATTAAAAATTTGGGCAAAAAGAAAACCGACGCCACAAGGACGTCGGCTGCCTGATGTATTAGCTGTAAGCCATGTTTTGTTCCAAATAAAAGTTGGCAATTTTTATTTGGTGGTAATCATCTATCTCAAACATTTCTGTTTCCCCGACCATCACTTCTTTTTGTTAGGTCAAGCGCCCCTACCAAAGTTTGGGTTGCCCGCTCGTGGGGTTTACCGCGTTCCACCCATCGCATTTCTTTGATGGTTCGTCACTGTGGCACCTTAACAGTTACTAGATCATAGACAAAGTCCTTAGATTTTTCACTGGCCGTCATTCAAGTTAATTGAATACCTAGCCTTATTTTTTCAGCTAGCGCGAACACTACTAACATCACAGTTAGTGCGAGCATGGACTTTCCTCATGCAGCATAAGCCACACGCAATTACCCACCAACACATCACGAATAACCATTATACACTTATTCAGCGGATTGTGAACTACTTTCTTTTACAATAACATCTTCTACTTCTTCAGGTTTGTCATCAATTTTTTCTTGATTTCGCTTAAATTGATCCGATGAGGCACCAAATACACGGCGTTCCAAATTTGACAAGCGCTTTAGAATATCCATATTTGTATTAACAGCAGGAGCAGGCGATGCTTTCGGCGCTGACGTTGGTGCTGCTGAAACTTGTTTTGTCAACTCAGCAACTTGGTCTTTTAGTTTTTGGTTTTGATTATTTAATTCATTGATATTAGTCTGAAAGGCTTGGTAGTCAGAAATAATCTCATCTAAATAAGCATCGACATCTGTTATATCGTATCCGGTACCAATACGAGTTTTTTTAAAATCCTTGTTTAGAATTTCTTCACGAGTATGTTGCACGTTTTCCATCACTTGCACTCCTTAGTTTTCTTCTTATCCTAGTTTACCAGCTTTCTTTAGAGATGACAAAATTAGTTGTGTAAAAAATAATATTTATTATTCTAAATAGTCAGATTTTTCAAGTTGGTATTCATCAGCATAGTCTTGTAGGCGATCTAAATCAATTAACATGACCGGATAATTGTGGTTTGACGCATAATTTTTCATCGCTTGGTAGTCAAATCGAGCACGTGAAGATTCTGCCTCCTGGTCATAAAAAATAATTGCTCTATCTGTATGGTTTAACATAAATTCTTGATAAGCTTGTAATTGTTTTGGACTTTCATAATTTGAAGCAAATACTGAACTACTAAAGTCGACAGCTTGCTTTAAAGAAGTCAATTTATCCCGTTTGCCCTCCTGCCAGTTTTTTCCAAAATCTAAAAATGGTGTCATCAAAGCAATTTGGAAGTCTGGAAAATTTGTTTGCTTTAAGCGCAATGCTTCTTCTATTGCCCACTGTTCAATGCCAAGTTGCCCACCAGTGATGAGCCAATTGCAATTATCATAAATAGCATTAGTCAAAAGTTTATTTAGGGCAAAATTAATAATGGCTAATTTTGGATCTTTATTATTAAAAATACCTAAATCATAACTTCGAAATCCGGTTATCCAAATCCGATTCATTAAGTTTTATACACCTTTCTATAATTGATATTTTTTGACAAATCTATGCAACCTGTCACTATTGCGCTACTTTTGGTATAATAACAAAGATAAAGTTTAACTATAGGAGTTCGTCATGGCTTTTAATTATCCGAACGGACAGTCCTTTGATAACAGATCTTTCAAACAACCAAGAGTCAGTCAAGGTGGTTCGCAAAGTAATCGAGGAATGTCTTTAGAGGCTGATATCAACGCAGCGAATAACTATTACTTAGCAACTGGACAGGCAGTTATCCATAAGAAACCAACACCAATTCAAATTGTTAATGTTAGTTATCCGGCTCGTTCTGCAGCTAAAATTACAGAGGCATATTTTCGTCAAGCCTCTACAACAGATTACAATGGTATCTACAAAGGATATTATATTGACTTTGATGCAAAGGAAACAACCCATAAACGTTCGTTTCCATTAAATAATATTCATGACCATCAAGTCGAACATTTAAAATCTATTGTTACACAACACGGCTTAGCGTTTATGATAATTAGATTTTCGGTTTTAAAAGAAACTTACGTCGTGTGGGCAGATCTTATTTTTCAATATTGGGATAATAAGGAAACTGGTAGAAAGTCCATTCCATATGAAGTAGTTGTTAAATCAGGTGAGTTGATTGCACAAGGAATCAACCCTACTACTCCTTATTTAACGGCAGTGGATAAATTACTAGAACGACGTGAACAAAAAGGAGATAACTTAGTATGACAGAAGAAATGTCACGTGTTGAACGAGGACGTAACAGCACGAAAAATAACAAACGGCCAACGCAGCCGAAACCTAAAAAGTCCGGCTCTAAAGTAAAGCGTATTTTGAAGTACACTTTCTGGACGCTTGTTATTTTATTTGTGGTTGGTGGATTTGCTGGTGCAGGTTTATTTGCTTATTATGCATCTTCCGCTCCTAAGGTCACGAATGCCGCACTGGTTGGAACTTCACAAACTAAATTCTTAGATAAAGATGGCAATGTATTTTATACAACTGGTTCAAAACGAGAAACGGCAAAACAGAGTGAAATTCCAAAGGAAATGCGTATGGCCGTTGTTTCAATTGAAGACCGACGTTTTTATAAGCATCACGGTGTAGATCCTCGTCGTATCATCGGTGCAGCTTTTGCTAACGTAACCGGTTCATCATTAGGATTACAAGGTGGTTCAACGCTAACACAACAGCTAATTAAATTAACTGTCTTTTCAACAAATGCCAGTGACCAAACGATTAAGCGTAAAGCACAAGAAGCTTGGTTGGCAATGAAATTAGAGAAGCAATATTCAAAAAACCAGATCTTAACTCTTTATATGAATAAAGTTTACATGGGTAATGGTGTGTATGGTATGAAAACTGCTGCACAATATTACTTTAACAAGGATCTGTCTCAATTGACGGTACCACAGATGGCATTACTTGCTGGTCTACCTCAATCACCTTCTGGCTACGACCCATATACTAATCCTAAAGGTGCCACCCTTCGTCGAAATAATGTATTAAAGGCAATGGCGAATAACCATGTCATTTCTCAAGCTGACGCTACAAAATATAGCAAGACATCAATTAAAGATGGTTTAACTGCTGAACACGCAGCAGTTGATTCTGAAGATAAAAATGCTAAGGTTGATGATGCCTATATTACATCTGTACGTAATAAATTGACTAGCTTAGGTTACGACTTGAACAAGGATGGTTTGGTCGTACAGACAAATCTAGATCCTGATGTTCAACAACGAGCTTACGATATTACTAATACGAATGATTATGTCTCATGGACAGATGACTTGATGCAAGTAGGTTTGACAGTTACTAATCCAAATAATGGTGAAGTTATGGCCCAAATTGGTGGTCGTAAGCAAAGTGACTTACAAGGAACAAATCGCGCAACGAATACAAACCGTTCATCAGGATCAACTGCTAAGCCACTGGTTGACTATGGACCAGCGGTTGAAAATCTAAGTTGGTCAACTAATCATACTGTTGATGATTCAGCTTATGTTTATCCTGGTACAAATACTTCTGTTTATGATGCTGACCGTGCTTATCTAGGAAAAATAACCATGCGTAAGGCTCTTGCCCTTTCACGAAACATTCCGGCTATCAAGACATTGCAGGAAGTTGGCTATGATAATTCATCTGCCTTCCTAAAGAAGCTAGGAATCACGATTAAGAGTAATAATGGTAACCTAGTGGCATCAAATGCGATTGGTATTGATGTATCAAGTGAACAAGAAGCAGCAGCATTTGCTGCCTTCGATAATGGTGGTACGTATTATAAGCCACAATATATTTCAAAAATTACTGATCAAAGTGGTGCTGTGAAAGAATTTAAAAATTCAGGAAGCACTGCAATGAAATCATCAACAGCATTTATGTTAACTAATATGATGAAGTCAGTTATTACTGATTCATATGCTAAGATTATTAACACATCAGATTATGCCCAAGCTGGTAAGACTGGTGTTACAGCTTATGATGATTCATTGAATATGCCAGATGCCTCTGCCTCAGATGCCTGGTTTACTGGTTTCACAAAAGCAGCTTCAATTTCCGTTTGGACTGGTTACGATCAACCAAACGAAACTGGACATTCGTTAGCAGCTGGTGAACAACAGTTTACCCCTCTTCGTGTATACAAGGCATTGATGGACTATATCATGTCAGGTAGCGGTACTGATGGTTCAGATTGGACCATGCCAAGTACTGTAAAGAGTACAACAGTTAACGGTGTGAAAGAGTATTCAGTTGTTGGTGCCGATACATCTTCTGAAGATACAATCAGTCAAGTTGTTAAGAGTTCTTCATCTAAATCTTCTTCATCACGTAGTTCATCTAGTTCGTCATCAAGTATTAGTTCGGAGTCATCTTCAAGCTCAAGCGTACCATCAAGTAGTAGTTCCTCATCATCAGCGTCGACATCGTCCTCTGATGAGTCAACTTCTTCTTCAGAACCACAGAGCAGTAGTACTTCTGAGGAACCAAGCACGCCGAGTCAACCATCATCAAATAACGGTAATGGCAACTCACAGTAAGATGGATTTGAAAAAATTGCATAAAGTTTAAATGACTGACTGGTCGGAAAAATTGTGGTATTAAACCAAATTTTCCGACCAGTTTTTTTGCGCCCTAATGCATACGTTATTAAACGTATAAATTTAAAATAAAAAATGAGTTAAGATTATTCTTAACTCAGGTGGTATTATTTTTCTATTTAAATTTATCCCAATCAGTATTTAAAATATCAACATCGGTTGGAATATCGACGACCTCGTCAGCTTGCAATTGTTTATATTGACGATATTTTTGTCTTTCATTTTTAATGTCATTCAGTGAATGGTAATTCTTTTTTTGCCAAGATACAAGGATGGTCTCTATATACCGCAAATTTAGTGCTGAGTTTAACACCGCCTCTTGAACAGCAGCTTTAATAAACTTTGGATCGAAATGATCAACATCAAACCATTGCTTAATAGTTTCAATTTCTATCTGACTTAAAGGACGCCCAAACTCTTGTTCAATTAAATTGTAAATATCCGCCTGTTGCGTTTGTTGTTTATCTATATTAGGAATACCTTGATTATTAACACGTTCATCTGCGTGTCCTTCTGTTGATTTTATATTTAATAGTGCTAAATATAGTGGATTAAAATCTAATTCTGTTGTCACCTTGCCATCACTCGCATGACGACTTTTAAAGTTTACTAACCCCTTTTTACGCATGGCATCTAAATATGAAAAAACTTTTTTAGCTGACCACCCCATTGTCTGGCTAATTAATTCTGTACTAGGTTCGAAATTTCCTTTATCGATTCCCATTTTTGTTTGAATATATACTAGTAGTTCTTCATTATTCATACCAATTTCTCGGTAATGTAATAGCAAAAAATTATCTAATGTTGTATGACCATTATTTAAAAATGTTAGTAATTTATCCTGATCAATTTTCATTTTTCGGTCACCTCTTAATAAATATCAATTATAAGCATACCATAGTCGAATGTGACAATGAATACTTAACTTCAAGTACAAATTAAAGTTTTTAGAAATACAAAAACCGCTATGAATGTTTATTTACCAACGTTCATAGCGGTGATCGGTGTAATAGTATTTAAGCTTTTGATCAAAGATGACTTAAATAAATATTGAATTAATCAACGCTTTTCAATGCCTCTAGCATATCTACTGCATCAATTTTCTTTTTCATTAATATTGCCACTAATCCAGTAAATAATATGATTAATAGCATCGCAATACCAAATATTTGCCAAGAAATTCCTGGTACTGACAACACATTTTCAGGTGTAATAATAGTCATCAAGTACGCATGAACAAATATTCCGCTTATAAAACCAATAACTAAACCCGCAAACGTTAAAATGATAGTTTCCCGATAAATATACGCTAAAACTTCCTTAGGATAAAATCCTAGGACTTTAATGGTCGAGAGTTCTCTAATTCTTTCAGAAACATTAATGTTAGTTAGTGTGTAAAGTACGATAAATGCAAGGATCGCACTCACTACAACAATTACCCACACGACCCTATTCAAACTTTTTAAAATACTGTTAATTGTTTCTTTTGTATCGTCAGAATTAATAACAGTAATCGACGACGTGACGTTGTTTAATCTTCTACTTACCTGCTCAGCTTGCTGATTATTGTTCAGCTTAATAAGATATGCGTTTGTACTGTACTCTTTTTAAATATTTTTTTGTAATAAGCTTGCGACATATAGATAGCGTGACCCGTATAATTTTTGGTAATATTAGCTATCTTAACTCGGTGCTTATTTTGTTGCGCATCTTTGATAGTGAAATGTCCACCAAAAGAAAGATTTTGTATTTTAGCCAACTTGCTACTAATGGTAATCCCGTCTTGTTTCAAACTGATTTTTTTATTATTCTTTGACTTCAAGTCAATAAATGTTGAAAGATTGTCATTATTGGTAACAATCATTGGAACGCTTTGTAAATCCTGAATATGTGGAACTGCCACAGTTACATTTTGGAAATAAGCCGGCTTAGAATCAGAAATATTTTTGTCTCTTCTTACCATTTTGCCATAGTCAGCTGCGTTGTTTGCGTTATTATTAAACACGCCCAGTAATTGGTAATGGGTTATTTCTCCATATTGAGTCGGAATCATTTTGTTTAACGATTGTTGCATGCCAAACCCTGTAATCAACATGGCGGTACTGCCAGCAACACCGAGTATTGTCATCCACATCCTTCCTTTGTATCGAAAAATATTTCGGGCTGTTACTTTACGTGAAAAGGAAAGTTTATTCCAAAACCACGTTATATGTTCTAATAGAATTTTTTTGGCTGCAGTCGGCGCCTTTGGTAACATGAGGGCCGTAGTTTGCTGAGCAAATAGAGGCCTTATTGCTAGAAATACGGCAAAGACTGTACTCAATAGGGTCAAAGCAAATGACACGAGTATTGGTGTTGTTTGCCATGTTAAATGAACATCGTTCAAAACATAATTGGCTGCAAATGAGTTAAATATAACTTTAGGTAAAATAAACAAACCAAGTCCAGCACCAATAATAGTTCCCACGACACTAGTTAAACTAGCATACAAATAATATTCAGAGGCAATTTTATTATTACTATAACCCAATGCTTTTAGTGTACCAATCTCGACCCTTTTCTCTTCTACCATACGACGCATAACAGTGAAGCTAACCATCAAGGCAACTGTAAAAAAGAAAATAGGAAATGTATTTGACAATCCTGTAATTCTATCAGCGTCGCTTCCCATATCACTATAGCCAACTGAAAATTGACCACGAGATTGCACGGTGTATTTCAATTGATTAATTGTGTCTTTCTGAACTTCTGCTTGATTGATTTGGGCTTTGAGATCAGCTTGTTTATGATTTAACGCCTGCAAAGTAGCGCCATTTGACGTGAGTATTTTTTGCTTTAATAACGCAGTCTGTGCTGCATGTGCCTGATTAATTTTATCGTCAACTGAACTAAGTAATTCATTTCTTCTTTGCTGACTCAAATCATTTAATTTACTTTGTAAAAGGGAAACTTTGTGACGAAGTGCGTATTCATACTTGTCTTGGTAAGCATCACCTGATAGATTTTTAAACTGAACTTGCAAAATATTTGGGTCAGAACGAGTGAAAGTTGCTTTTTTAAACACCTGCAAAGGCATCTATTTGACCATCACCGAGATTTGTTTGACCTAAGTTGCTTTTTTTCATATAAACACTACTAGTTGCAAATCCAACAATTTTGTACTGCTTTTGTTTTAAATCATCATTATGTTTAATTTTGATTTGTTGACCAATATTGTAATCACCTCGGAGCTGTTCACCCAAAATAATTTCATTATCTTTCTTTGGTTCGCGTCCTTTTGTTATAGTAAATTTTGATAGTTTTTCTGGATTAGAGATAATATTGATCGCATGCTTATTATTACTAGTTACAGCAATCGTTTGGAAACTTTTAGAGACGCTCTTGATATTTTTATTTTTCTGTATAGATTCTATCTCAGAACCAGTAAACCCCAATGAATTATTTAACTGTGCATCAGCTAAATTTGTTTTATCATATTCGCTACGCATCGTTTGATTCATATCGGGTGTTGTAGCCTTTAATCCAGCAAAAATAAATACTGCTAAAGCTAACAGTAGCGTTACTGAAAAAAATCTAGCTTTAGAAGATTTTAACTCACGCAATGTATTTAAATTTATTTTTGACATTCTACCACTCCAAATCTTCTACAGGAGTTTTATGGTCATTAATAACATCACTCTTGATTTTGCCATCAACAACTTCAATGACATGGTCAGCCATTGGTTTAATTAAACTATTATGAGTTACAATAACAACATTTTTCCCAGTGTCATGTACATAATCTTGAAATATCTTCAGTATTTTCTTCCCAGTGTGATAGTCTAGTGCCCCTGTTGGTTCATCAGCTAAAAGTAAGGCTGGATTTTTCGCAATTGCTCTAGCAACCGCAACTCGTTGTTGCTCTCCGCCGCTCATCTGTGGTGGAAAATTATCCATCCTTTTTTCTAATCCGACAGATTTCATAGCTTTCTTTGCATCTAAAGGGTCTTTTGCAATTTCATTCGCTAATTCCACATTTTCTAGAGCTGTTAAATTTGGAATAAGGTTATAAAACTGAAACACAAAGCCAATATCTCTTCGACGGTAAGTCGTTCTTTTTTTTTCAGAAAACTTAGCAATATCAATCCCATTTACCCATACTTCGCCTTCTGAAACACTATCCATGCCTCCTAAAGTATTGAGCAATGTAGATTTGCCAGCACCAGATGAACCAACGATGACAGTAAGTTCACCACGTTTAATATTAAAATTCAAATCATCGTTAGCTCGGACTTCATTATCTTGATGTGCATTATATATTTTTGAAACATGTGATAGTCGTATAAATTCCTCTGACATTTGCTTTTGATCTCCTTATCTTCTAAAATTAAAATCAACAGTTTGTTGGTTTTAATTTTACAAAAACAAATTCAACAGTACAACCAACAAAACAAGTAAAAATGTTGGATAAAGAAGGTCTACTTATGGAACATGCAAAAATACGGCATTCTAAAAATAAAATAAGAAATGCCCTACTAACGATTTTAAAAGAAAAATCCATTGATAAAATAACCGTTAGTGACTTAACTAAAACAGCCATGGTAAATCGAAGTACTTTTTACAGCCATTATGCTGATAAAGCTGATTTAATAGAAGACTTAGAAGGTTACTTCATTAATGAAATAGAAACGATTCTTAATACTACGTTTAAGAATAATTCCATTGAAAATGGGGTTGTAATGTCGATTCAACAGTTGATTGTTTTTGCATTAGAACCAGTTAACTTTAATTTTCTAAAAATAATGTTGTCTGAAAATGGTGATCCTAATTTTGCAAACAAAATTACGCAATCAATCAGTAATCAAATTTCCCTAGTAACTGTGTTAGATAATCATTTATCAACATATATCAAGCGATTTGTCTCTCGTGGGTTAATAGAATTGGTAATTATATGGATTGGCGATGACGACAGACCAGATCCACAAGAATTCATAGAATTAGTCAAAAAAACACAACTGCTTTCTCCTGTTCAGTTAATTTTGAATCAGAATTGAAATGATAATTCATACCCGGTAATCCGTAATCGGCTCATGTCATATATAGTTTGCAGAGTCTACTGCTTCCAACTCGAGATCAACAGTTAGATCCATTACCCTGCTTCATATCTATTAGACTATCGATATTCCTTATGTATCGAAACATCATGGTTTCCCAACAAATATATGCTCATCTCCTGCTTGAAAAACAAACCGCTTAAGAAGATAAAACAATTAAATTTTTAGACGAAATCTAGTGTTAATTCACTGGATTTTTTTGTGGGAATATTACAGTATTTCACTGTACATTAAAGAACTTTCCAGAACAAGTAAAAACCGCCACAAACATTGATTTAACAACATTCATAGCGGTGTAATAGGATTTATATTTAGTTTATGGCCAAAGACGATTCATAGTGCGTGGGAACGGTATCGCCTCACGGATATGTTCTTCTCCAGTAATCCAAGTGACTGCACGTTCAAGTCCCAGACCAAATCCTGAATGTGGTACAGAACCATACTTACGCAAATCTAGGTACCAAGAGTATTCATCGATATCCAACCCTTGCTCCTTGATTCGCTTTTCTAGGTAATCAAAGTCAGTATCACGTTCTGATCCACCAATGATTTCACCGTAGCCTTCAGGAGCCAACAAATCGGCAGAAATGACAACATCATCACGATCTGGGTGTCGCTTCATATAGAATGCTTTAATTTCCTTAGGGAAGTTTGTGATAAATACAGGTTTTGCAAAATGGTTTGCTAAAAATGTTTCTTCAGGAGAACCAAAGTCAACGCCCCACTTCACATCAAAGTCATTTTCTTGCAATAGCTTAATTGCATCATCATAAGATACACGTGGATATGGCAGTTGTGTGTATGACTTTAATAGTTCTTTATCACGACCAAGTAGGTCCAATTCATACTCATTTCGATCCAATACTGATTGAATTAGGTAGGCAATATAACGTTCTTGAATTTTTAGAGAATCTTCTTGTGTCATCCATGCCATTTCTGGTTCAATCATCCAGAATTCAGTTAGGTGACGTCGTGTTTTAGACTTTTCAGCTCTAAAAGTTGGCCCAAAGGTGAAAACACGACCAAATGCCATCGCACCTGCTTCTGCATACAATTGACCTGTCTGTGAAAGATAAGCGTCATCCTCAAAATACTCTGTATGGAATAGCTCAGTAGTTCCTTCAGGAGCAGATCCAGTTAAAAGTGGTGAATCAATCTTAATAAATCCTTCTTTATTGAAAAATTCATAGGTTGCTGCTATCAATGTATTTCGAATTCGAAGAACAGCAAATGGTTGGATGTGACGTAAATATAGATGGCGATGATCCATCAAAAAATCTGTACCATGCTCTTTAGGAGTGATTGGATAATTTTCTGAAGAGCCAACAACTGTCAAGTCCTTAACTTGCATCTCATACCCAAATGGTGAACGCTCATCGGCAACAATTGTTCCAATTAAGTACATGCTTGTTTCCTGTGAAAGTGCTTTTGCCTTAGCAAAAATCTCTTCACCAACCACAGATTTTACAACAACTCCTTGAAAAAAAGCAGTTCCGTCACGTAATTGCAAAAATTGCATTTTACCTGATCCACGTTTGTTCCTTAACCAAGCACCTAAACGTACTTCTTGGCCAACATAATTTTTCGCGTCTTCAATGCGAATTGTCTCCATTGTCCTGAGCTCCCTTATTATTTGTTACTTTTATAAATGACGAATCGTTTGAACTTGTTTACCATCTGAAAACTGGTAAGTAATAAAATTTAAGTTATTGTCCTTGTCAACAAAAGTTAATTGCCAAACAGGTACTTGTTTATAAAGTGCTAACCCAATACTCGTTACCTTTTTCGGATGGAATTGCTTGTTTGCTAACTTTTTAACCTGTTTTTCGGATAAACCATCCGTCATATTAATAGTTGTTAGTTTATCTGATTTTCCTTGAACAATAACGCCGACTTTCTGATGCTTTTTATTTTCGCCAACAGCACTATAGTAAACTTTCTGTCTAGAAATACGATAAAATTTTGATACAGAGGTCAACTTATTTGATTGCTTTGCAATTTTTGTGACACGTTCTTTAGCTGTATCGACAGGTTTTTGTGCCTCTCCCAGTATCGATACGCCAATCAAAATAATGAATAAAAACATCAGAATGCCAAGTAACCAGTGTCGAAGCCGCTTACCACGGCGTCCGTGTACCGTTGATCGCATCTCCATATTACTAAGCTCCTTTGTTGTGTATAGTTTTTGCCCACTGTAAAAATAAACCACTTATTACTTTACCAAAGTTTGGCGGCATATTAAAGATATTTATGATGTTCATCAAAGAAATTCTTTAACTCTAAAGATACCTCATAATCATTCAATTCTTTTTGCGGTAAGTTAGATGGCATCATTTTACGTAAGGTTTTGCCATAAGATTTAGTCAAAATCCTAGCATCATAAATAATGACTGCACCATAATCTGTAGGTGTCCGAATAAGTCTACCAATACCTTGTCTTAATCGCAAAACTGCTTTGGGTAAAGTACTTTGATAAAATGGTTGTTTACCTTCTGAATTGATGACAGCCTCTTCAGCCTTTTGTAGTACCGTATTTGGTCGATCGAATGGCAAACGAGCTATGATAAGCAGTCTGAGCTGATCACCAGGTAAATCAATGCCTTCCCAAAAACTAGCAGCACCAAGTACCACAAGTCCATCTTCAGATTGCATGCGTTTCTTTATTTTCCCCCGTGTACCAGTGACACCCTGAGCTAATAAAGTTAATGAACTTTGTTGAAATTTTTTGTTTGATTGTATGTGGTTATAGACTTGCTGAATAGTATCTAATGAATTAAATAATACTAGTGTGTTTTGGTTAACAGACGTTGTCACATCAACCAATTGTTTTGCTAAGTAATTTGAAAAGTCTTTTTCTGTTGGTAAAGGTGCATTTTTTACCATAATCAAATCAGCTTGATTTTTGAAGTCAAAGATATCAGGGTAATGTCTGACTGTTGCAGTCTCTTTATCCAAATTTAACCGATCATATAAGTATCCTGATTTGGTTGATGTAAATAAAGTTGCCCCAATAACTGTGGGTGCCATGAAGTGTGGATACACTTTCTCTTTAAAGTAATTTAAGGTATGCAGTAGACCACCACTTAACTGTAAATTACTACTATCATGACTTTGTGTCTCTGTTAGCCAAAAGATACTGGCCTCTGGAAAATCAACTAAATCTTGTTGAAAAGTAGTTAATTGTTTTTCATACTGGCTAATATTATCTAGCAATCGACGAAAATCAGCTAACTGTTGCCGTTCACCTAATGAAAATGCTCCCTTTGTATCACTAAATTGTGTCAGCAATTCTTGCAAAGCATCTTCTAAGTCGGAAGCTCCCGTATGGATACTTTGAACGTGGTTACTTTGATCAATCCAAAATTGTGCAAAGTCATTGTTGGCTAAAGCAATTTCATAAGTTCCTTGTGTTGCAGGTGCCTTCTGATTTAATAGAAAGCGACGATACAACGAAACTTGCAATTGTGGAATTTCAACTGACAGCATTTCTAGTGCACGAAGTAACTTGTTCTTTAATTGATTACCACCAAATATGTTTCTTAAAATATCACCAACAGCTGGTTTTGCATCTTGTAGGATAAGATTAATTGCAGTTTGCACTCGTGCTAGCCAAGTTTGTATTGGCAACTGATGACGGCTTTGGTTTAGAACAGCATCCGGTAAATTCTGAGCCTCATCAATAACTAAATACGGTTTATTCTCAGAAGTACCTAATTCATTGGCGTATTCTGCTAAGTAACTGTGGTTGACAATTAGGAATTGGGCATTTTGCGCAAGGACATATTGCCTTTCAAAAAATTCATAGCCATAAAATGGAGATCCTGCAGGATTATTTGCATTTTGAGATAACTTGGCAATGAATTTTTGTTGCGCATTCATGAGATGCAATTCATCAAAATCACCACGCATTGTTTCCGTCAGCCAAACTAAAATTTGTGCTTTAATAAATTGCAAGGATGTTGTACCTTCATCAATTTGTAAAGAACGTTTAAAGCTTTGTAAATTCAAGTACTGATGACGCCCCTTCAAACTAACTGCACGTACCTCAAATGGTAGAATGTCATGCAATACTGTATTGACGGTTTCTGTTACTTGGGTTTGCAAAGTGATCGTTGGTTCAGTAACAATCACCTTTTTTTGATTTTGATTGGTCAGGTATGCATAAGGTAGTAAAAATCCTAATGTTTTACCCATTCCTGTTGGTGCCTCAGCTATAAATGCAGATTCTCCAGGCTTTTCTGATAACGAACTACCTGAATAATGATTATTAATAGCGTTCATTAGTTTTGCTTGTTGCTCTCGATAAACTAGCTGGTTACCATACAGTTGCTGCTTAGCTGCTCGTTTTGCAGGATAAGTCATACTCTTATTGGCAACTAATGGTTCAGGATCACTAAAACGACGAATTGCCAAACCATCGATTACCTGTAACTGTTTAGGTAACGGATGTCGCTTGATTTTTGCTTTGGTAAGAACCTGTTCAAACAACGTTTTTGTGTTTTGAGGTAGAACCAATGGCAAGTCAACCAAGGATTGTAAAGTTACCATTGGTAAACTTTCAAGACGATTAAAAATTTGAATCAATAGTTCTGCAGTAGCTAGTGCATCACTATCTGCTTGATGTGGCCGCCCATGTACCAATGCCAAATATGAAGTTAAATCAACTAATCTAAACCCTGGTGCGGTTGGCCAAACAATTTGGCTCAATGTTACTGTATCAATTGCTACTAAATTAAGAGTGTTCATGCCAATCCGTTGAAATTCTGCGTTTAAAAATGGTAAATCAAAGTTGACATTGTGAGCTACAAAAATAGTCCCAGTTAGCATGGTATGAATTGATTCAGCAACCTCTTCAAATGAAGGAGCCCCTGCCACCATTTCGGCATTAATGCCTGTAAGTTGTACGACATTACGTGGAATTGATTCATGAGGATTGATGAGTGTTGAAAATTGGTTAATTATTTTTTTGTTTTGTACGAACGCAATCGCAATTTGAATAATACGACCTGATTCGCTCGTTGTACGGGTTGTTTCTAGATCGACAACCGCATAGATGTCCTTATTTAGCATCGAAACGTACCACGACTTTCTCTTAGTAATCTTATGTTGATTATAGCATATTTGCAGTGTAATATTTACCGATACTTGCATCGAATTATTTCCTGAACATATGAAATATATCTAAAAATTACTTATTCAGAATATTTTAAAATTAAAGATTAAAAAAACTTTTAAGCTTGAAATCCTAATATCTAGGATGTAATTAGTCATTGAATTTGGTATGATTAAGAAAGCTAAAATAAAAAATAGAATGGATTGGTAATTTCAAAGTGAAAAAACCAGGAATTGGCGTCAGCCATGCCAAAGTTATTTTACTTGGCGAACATGCGGTCGTTTACGGCCAGCCAGCTATTGCACTTCCTTTAACGGATTTAGCAATGACTGTAAAAATCGAATCACGTGAAGCAGGTCAGGTTGTGCTATCACAATCCTATCAAGGCCCATTGGTAGCAATGGCGGAAGTCTATGAGGGAATTCGACAACTTATCAACCGTTTATTGCAACATTTCAAATCAGATGAAATGCCCTTTACAATGACGATTACATCCAATATTCCTCAAGAACGAGGTATGGGTTCATCAGCAGCAACTGCCATCGCTATTGTTCGAGCATTTTTTGATTTTTTCGATGAGTCATTATCTAAACAAGAACTGCAACGTTGGGCAAGTATCGAAGAAGCTATTACACATGGATCCCCTTCTGGATTAGACACTGCAACGGCAGCACATGATGAAGCTGTTTGGTTTATTAAAGGGCAACAACCTGAAAAAATTGATATGTCTTTAGATGGCACGTTAATTTTGGCCGACACAGGTATTCAAGGCCAAACGGGGTTAGCCATTTCGGTTGTCCGTGAACATCTAACAAATGACCCTGAAGTTGGGCAACAACATATTGATAAAATTGGGGAAATCGTCAAAGCAACAAGAGAAGCAATTGCTGAAAATAATTTAGCGAAAATAGGCCATTTTATGAATGAAGCTCAAAAGCATCTTTCTGCATTAGGCATTTCTCATCCAAAATTAGATGAATTAATTATGGCGGCACGTCATGCTGGTGCTTTGGGAGCTAAATTAACTGGTGGTGGTGTCGGTGGTACGATGATTGCAATCACAAAAGACGATGAACAAACAGCTCGAGTGATCAAGGCACTAGAAGATGCTGGCGCTCAAGAAGTTTGGACACAAAATTATACCAATGACAAATAGTTTTAGGAGTATTTAACATGCATTATACCGCTCGGGCGCATACAAATATTGCATTACTAAAGTATTGGGGAAAAGTAGATGAAGCACTCATTACACCTACGACAACCTCAATTTCATTGACACTAGACGAATTTTATACTGATACAACTGTTTGGTTTGATAAGTCGCTGCAAAGTGATCAATTAATTCTTGATGGTGAAACAATTTCTGGTAGTGCAGCTCAGAAGGTCAGTCGATTTTTAGATGTAGTCCGAGAAATGGCTGATATCAATGACAAAGCATACGTTGTTTCTAATAACCATGTTCCAACAGCAGCTGGGTTAGCTTCTTCAGCATCAGCTTTCGCGGCTTTAGCTGGTGCTGCTAGCAAAGCTGCAGGATTAAATTTAAGTGTTACGGAATTATCTAGATTAGCACGTCACGGCTCAGGATCAGCGACAAGATCAATATTTGGTGGTTTTGCTAAATGGGTTCCTGGTGATGATCGTACGTCATTTGCTACACCCATATTTGAAAAAGTTGATTGGCCTATTCAATTATTGACGGTGGTTATTAATGATCAGCCTAAAAAAATTGGATCACGTTTAGGTATGCAACATGCTAAAAATACTGCCCCTTTTTATGATATGTGGGTAAGATTAGCTAATAGTCAAGTTAATGACATGATTTTGGCAATTCAACAACATGATATAGTGAAATTGGGTGAACTTGCTGAAGCAAATGCTTTACAAATGCATGCAATGAATACAACATCTGTCCCTTCTTTTAACTATTTGACGGATAAAAGTTGGCAAGTCATAATGATTGCTCAGGAATTGCGGGAACAAGGAATTCCTGTGTATGCAACAATGGATGCTGGCCCTAACGTAAAATTAATTTCTCGACCAGAGGACACATTCATTATTAAAAAAGAACTTGCCAATATAGTGACAAGTTCGCAAATTATTATCGCTAGTCCGGGTCCCGGAATAAAAGTTACTTCAGGAGATAAAATATGATAGCAACTGCTAAAGCGCCAGGTAAATTGTACCTTGCCGGTGAATACTCAATTACTCTACCAAATCAGAGTGCAATTATTGTCGCCATTGACAAGTACATTACAGCAACAATTGATAAGATCGATGTTCAAAAAATTCAATTGAATAGCGACCAATTAGGAGATCTTGCTATTCCAGTGGAGCAACTGGATCAGATATCCTACCCAGATGACTGGCAATTGGTTATACGCACGATCCAAGTGTTGAATAAATATCATTTTGATGATACTTCCGCTTTTCCAGGTATTAAAGTAACCCTAACAAGTGATCTCACTTTTGAGCGTAAAAAGTTAGGGTTAGGTTCTTCTGCTGCAGTTGTCATGTCTATCATAAAGGCATTCCACAAACTGCTTAATCTTAAGTTAACTGAACAACAACAGTTTAAATTAGGTGTACTTGTAATGCTGACCCTACCCCACTTTGATAAAGGATCGATGGGTGATTTAGCAGCTGCAACATATGGTGGTGTCATTGCATATCGTAAGTTTGATGATCAATTTGTAAAACAGTTGATACAACAAAATTCAGATTATGAAACAATCATAAGTACACCTTGGCCATATTTAGACGTTCAACAATTAAATTGGCCATCAGAATGGCAACTTTTAGTCGGTTGGACTGGTAAAGTTGCAGATACACAAAAATTGCTTGAAACAGTATCTTCAGCAGAACAAGCAAAGGCAAAAGAAATGTTGGCGTTACAAACGCGAAATATTATTACAAATATCAGCATGGGAATCAATAATGCAGACTATTCATTGATTGGCATAAACATTTTTTATAATTTGACCTTCTTAATGACATATACTCATCAAGTTGGTATTAACTATTTAACTGAAGATTTATCAAATGCCATTTCCGAAGCCGTAGATTTAGATGTTGCTGCAAAAGTTTCAGGAGCTGGTGGTGGTGATAACGCTATTGCTATCGCCGATAATGATGAGGTGGCTGAAAAACTTCGTCAAGCTTGGCAAAATGAAGGAATTATTCCATTGCCATTAAATATTGCATTATTAGGAGAATAATCGTTATGGAATCAGCGCACGCACATCGAAAAGATGAACATTTAGCATTGGCTGAAGCCGAATATCGGAGGCATCAACCAGTATCATCATTAGAACAAGTTCGGCTGATTCACCAAAGTTTACCGGATTTAAAAATTAGCGATGTTTCGACAGCAATTAGGAATGAAAATTTTAACTTTACTACCCCTTTTTATATTGAAGCAATGACTGGTGGTAGCATTCGTACAGGTCGTATTAACCAACAATTGGCTGAAGCCGCCAAAGAAACTGGCTTAGCAATGGCCGTTGGTTCTCAAAGTGTTGCTTTAAAAGATAAAGATGCTATTGAGAGTTTTACTATTGCCCGTGATACAAATCCAGACGGTTTTATTATGGCCAATATCGGTGCTGGACATTCAGCACAATCAGCACAGCAAGTTGTTGATATGATTGGTGCAAATGCGCTTGAAGTACACGTTAATGTCGCACAAGAAGTCGTTATGCCTGAAGGAGACGAAAATTTCTTATGGCTTGATAATATTATCGAAATTATTCAAACCGTATCTGTTCCTGTCCTAATTAAAGAAGTTGGTTTTGGTATGGATGCGACAACGATTAAGAAATTATACGAAAATGGTGCAGAATACGTTAATATTGGTGGCCGTTCTGGTACAAATTTTGCTGTTATTGAAAATCGCCGCTATCGTGATAAGGAATTCAATTATGATTTTTTATATGATTGGGGACAAACGACAGCAGAAAGTCTGTTAGAAGCACAGTCATTACAGCAAAAACCAATCATTTTTGCAACAGGCGGTATTCAAAATCCGTTAGATGTTTTAAAAGCACAAGTTTTAGGGGCTAAAGCCGTGGGAGTTGCTGGACATTTTCTTCATACGACTCTTCAGGATGGCACAACTGGTTTAATTAATGAGATCACAAACTGGCAGCAACAATTAAGAAAATTATACGCACTTGTTGGTGCTCGTTCTGCAAATGATTTAACCAAAGTCCCCTATGTACTCTCACCAGAGCTACAAAATTATAAAGATCAACGACAATTATAATTTTAACGTTTCGGTTGTAATTACAAAGGTTTTCTTAAACATTTAAAATGAATCTTCAATTTACTTAATTTCTCACCTACTTTAAATGCAAAGGCGTAAAATTAAGATATGAAAAACATGTTAACAGAAAGTATTCGTCAAAAAACTGACGATCAAATTATTGACGCAACGCTGACATTGTTGCAAAGTCAATCCTACGACCAACTTGCGGTTACAGAAATCACCCGTAAGGCAGGCGTGTCACGGATGGCTTTCTATCGCCATTTTGGTACAAAAGAGGCAGTCATTAAAGCTATTGTTGTCCAATTAACACAAGATTTTGAAAAAGAAGCTGCGGAATTACCTTTAAATTCTAGTGATATTTCACGAGCATTTTTTGGCTTTGTAAAAGCAAATGGTATTGCAATTGCTGTCTTACTTAATGCTGGGTTACGAGAACAATTCTATCCGCCACTAAGAGATATACTGCATGGTTTATACGCAGAATTACTACAAAGTAAGGTTTCTTTTAATCGGTCAATTGACTACGTTTCTGACTTTACCGCATCAGGTATGCTCGCTTTAGCTATCCGTTGGATTGCAACTGGCGCACATGAATCAATAGATCAGATGGTAGAAATTGCTAATGAAATGACCACTGCTCAACATGCAAATATTTGATTATATAAAGTAAAAGGACTTGATAAAAAATTTATCAAGTCCTTTTACTTTATGTGTTATTTACGTTGTTGCTTCCCAGCGTTACGACCACCATTTGAATTGCTTGTACGTTCTTGAGTTGATTTTGTAATATCTTTACGTCCAGCTTGCTGTTGCTGCTGTTGTTCTTGAGCAGCTTGCATTGCTTCAGCAAATCGTCCAGTTGGCTTTGACTTAATTTTACCAGCCAAAGCGTCATCAACAACATCTTTCACTTCAAAAGTTTCAGCAACATGAGCTTTCAACTTTGGACGCCAAACAATAATAATTAGAGTTTGGAGAATCATCACTAATGCACCAGCAAAGAAGTATAACGCAATACCGGCATTAGTGACCCAAGTCATAAACAACATCATTACTGGCATGACGTACATCATCATTTGCATCTGCTTCTTTTGCTCTGCAGGAACCCCAATTATTGATAAGTATGCTTGAATACCATAAGCAACAGCTGTTGCAATTGCTAAAATTGGTGCGTGAGAAGAAAGATTAATGCCAAAAAATGATGCATGAGCTATTTCATTAGAATATCTAATTGCTGAATAAAGTCCCATAAAGATTGGCCATTGGATAATCAATGTTGTAAAGTTCATCCCGCCTAATAATGAAACATTATTCTCACGATAGATTGTCATCATTGCTTGTGAAGCTAATAATTGTTCTTCTTGTGTTTGCGCATTTTTTTGTGCATCCTGTACTTTTTTTAATTGTGGTTGCAACAAACGCATTTTTTCTTGTTGAATTGTTGCGTTACGTTGTTGATGAACCATCATTGGTAGCAAAATTAGTCGTACAGCCAAAGTCAAAATAATGATTGACCAGCCAACTGCATTTACTCCCCCTATTGTTGATTCTGACCAGTTCATAAAGTCAGTTAATGGACTTTTCAGAAAATCTGCATGTCCAGTAACGAACAAAACGACTAGCACAATTAATAATATGGGTGTTAAACCTTTAATTTTCATGGAGTATGTCATCCTACCTATTTCATTTTTTCAAGTAATAATTATATCACGAAACGTGATATATGTTCTAATTCTTTGGCTACCCTAAAAAACTAAGAGCTAAATTTATTAATAATAGATGCAATGTCTTTGATAACCAGTGACATCGTACCATCTGGTTTGTTAATAAATTCAACTTTATTTTTATCTTGGTAGATATCCATCGGAATAGAAATTTCAATTCCTGAATCAAGTTTAAAACGTTGTAAACGATATTTTTTTTCAATCTTTTCAATATTTGGTACGACAATATCTTCGTTTAAATGCTTATTATTTATGATCTCGTGATATGCTTCTTGTGCTGAAGTATTGCCATTAAAAACTGATTCAGCAATTGCAGCAGTACTAATTTCACCATCATCTTGAACATTATCAAAAATTGTATTTTGTGTATTTGCTAACACTTCATGCTCAGGAAGATCAAATTTACTAGCGACAGATTTAACAGCTTGTTTAATCACTTTAATATTGTCTTTAGTAGAATTCTCTGGTGAAAGTTGCAAGAACTTCTCCGAAAAATAGTTAATGCGATGGCCATCGATTAGATAACTCTTTTCTAATAGCTTATAGGTACCAGACATTAAATTAATTAACACACCTTCATCAACAGTTTGTGTTGCGGCGGGTAATACTGCTTGGTTTAAGACCAAGTTGTTAATTAATTTGTCATCTTGATATTCAACAGCATGTGTATATCTTGGCGTGAAGTTCAATTTCAATAGGCCAAAGAAATCATCCGCACCCTCTGAGAATTCGACAACCAATAAATCTCCTGCTGGAATAGATTCACTGGGGGCAATAATTTCGAATAATCGTTCAGCCAAATCTGTTGCTTTCTCTGTAAAAGAACGCGTGTCATTATCTGATACAACCATGCCAATTGTATCGTTGTCAGTTAATTGACCTATCTTGTAGTCGCTATTTTCAAATTTTTCAATCAACTTCTCAATGTATTCATGTAAATTAGGCTGAGCTAAGTCTAATTCATTTTGAGATGCAATTAAATTGCCACTATTTTTGTCTAAAACATGCAAAATCACGTGCTTAATAATCATATTTATATCCTTCATAACAAAAAAGTAAGGTCAAATAGCAATAAGAAATTTTTCTCGTAACTATCCTGCCCTACTTTCTTTATTAATTTTTATCCATGTTTTTAATTGGTAATGTTATTCTAAAAATTGATCCTTGTCCAATAGCAGATTCCAGTTGAATATGTCCACCATAACCTTCTACCAGCTTTTGAGCAATACTTAGCCCCAAACCGTTACCACCTTGCTTTCGAGACCTTGCCTTGTCAACACGATAGAATCTATCGAAGACACGACTGGCATCTTCAGGACTAATCCCTTCACCAAAGTCTTGAACAGCTAACTCGACAACATTGCCTGAACGTGAAGCAGCAAAATGAATTTCTTTTCGATCCTGGCTATATTTAACAGCATTATCAGACAAAATAATCAATATTTGCTCTAGATGGTCACGATTCATATTAACAATAGTTGGACCTTTCAAATCATCATCTATCATAAAAGTAAATTCAGGGTGAATCATCTTGAAGTTCGTATAAATGCCATTTATCAACTCTTTTGCATCAGTATCACCATCACGAAAAGTTAATTCAACCTGGTCAGCGCGAGTCAAGTCTAGCATTTCTGACACTAATCCTTCCATTCTACTTATCTCTTGTAGTGATGCAGCAATGGATTCATTTAGTACTTTCGGATCATCTTTTCCCCAACGGTTTAGTAATTCCATGTGACCTTTAACAATTGCAACAGGTGTTCGCAATTCATGAGAAACATCTTCTACGAATTGATGTTGTTGTAGAATAAAGCGTTGCATACGGTCTAGCATATCATTTAGCAGGTTAGATAAGTCAGTCAATTCATCAGGTTTGCGTTCTTCATTTACAACACGAACCTGAGCCTGTGGATCACGATTAATATCATCAACAGTTTTCTTGATATTATCGATTGGACGCAAGAAAAATCCTGACAACCAATAGCCCCATAATGCAATCAAAAATGAGCCAAGAATAATAAGAATTGCAATGATAGAGCAGACACGATTGAACGTTTTATGATAACTCGTCAAATGATTTTCAACAACGATATGACCAATAATTGTATTGTTATTGTTGCGTAATTCTTGATGGCCAACCAGCATTTTTACACCTTGAATACGTTCTGTTCTAATAACTCGCTTCTTAGTTTCATGAAATGGAATCCTGGCTCCTCCGACAGGATATATTTGAGCACCATTTTCGTTGTATACCCGAATCGTATAATCTTTTCGAGTAATTTGTTGCAACACTGGATCATTCACAACTTGATCAAGATCCGTGCTATCTGGGCGTAGTAATTTATCAATTTCAGAGGGTAACATCTGAGATTCATTAATATGCTGCAGTCGATTGGTTACGGCATTTAGCGAACTAGATACCTGCTGCTTTTCAGTGTCCATCATTTGAGTTGCAAATGCCTGCATCACAAACCATGTAAAGATAATAAATATTAAAAAAACACCAGCAACAGATCCAAGTGCCCATTTCCACTTTAAGGAGAGGCCTGTACGTTGTGGTGTTTCTTTAATAATGGACGTTTGCCTACCCATTAAAATTCCTCCAAATTACTGGCGCATTACGTATCCAGTACCACGAACCGTTTGGATATATGATGCTCTTGAATCAGGTTGATCGATTTTATTACGAAGGTAACGGATGTACACATCGACAACATTAGTCTCAATTTCTGAATCGTATCCCCAAACCTTCTTAAGTAACTCTTCACGTGATTGAACAACATTAATGTTTTCCATTAAAATTAATAATAATTCATATTCACGTTTTGTTAAATTAATGATTTCATTACCGCGACGAGCAATTCGATTCTCTTTTTCAACTGTCAGATCACGATATCGAACGACACTTTGATGCGTACTGTGCTCTTCTGTTTCAATATCAATACGACGTAGAAGTGCACGAACTCGAGCCAATAATTCTTCGATAGCAAATGGCTTAACAACGTAATCATCTGCACCGTAGTCCAATCCTGATACACGGTCGATAACAGAATCACGTGCAGTCATCATAATAATTGGTGTATTCTTTTCTTCACGTAAGCGGCGAGCAACTTCTAAACCACTTAACTCGGGTAACATTAAATCAAGCAAAATTAAGTCAAAATCATTTGCTAAGGCGGCATCTAACCCACTACGCCCATTATCCTCAACGTGGGTTTCATACCCCTCATGTTGTAATTCTAACTCAACAAAACGAGCCAAATTTTCTTCATCTTCAATCACAAGCACACTGCTCATACGCTATACCTCTGGTTACTTTCTTACAAGATATAATGCCACTCCACTACTCTGGCATATTTATTCTAATCATACCATGATTTTCTAATAAATCATAGTTTCCCCCTATTGGCGTCGACTTTTTGGTGTTTTTGATAAAGCAAAAAAATTATAATTGTAATTGGTAAGGTAATTATGACACCTAGTAACGCATATAATAGCGACAGCATTGAAGAAGTAAATAATTTTGCATTTAAAATTTCGCTAAATGTATATTTTAATTTACTAAATAATACTGCTAGACTCAGAAAGTCTGCTAGAAAACCAAAGAGTACGGTATTAACAGCAGTACCTATAATTTGCTTCCCAAGTAATTGTCCAACGCCTATCAATTCGTTATCTTGAAGTGATGGTTTGCTGTTTAATAATTCGCCAATACCTGTTGCAATGGCAACCGATGCTTCAGCAATCGCTCCCAAAGTTGCTAATAGGGCCGCCACGATTCCTAATGTACCAAAGTTTATATTAATGGCTAGTGATAATCCCTCCAACTCCTCAGAATTTTCTTCTGCAAAGCCTTGCGCAATGGCAATATGTTCGGTAGGTAATATAACTGCTAATAAAATTAACATAACAATGAGACTTGCAATTAAAGCAATGATCGTCGTTCTTTCATCAGCACTAGCACTTAGAACGGTTACGGTTAATAGACTTGCACCACCAATAAGTAGCACCCAGAAGGCATTAAATTGAAAACTAATTAGTATAGTCATCACAACCATAATGGCAAAACTGATCCATAAACTAACAAAAGCTCCAATTCCTTTAACACCACCAATTGCTAGCATTAAAGCAAATAAGATAACTGATAACATCATTAAAACGCTCATGATTGTATACCTGCTTTCTTTTGTTGCCATTTATGAAGGATCCAAACCCAAAATATACCTGCTGGAACTGTTAACACGATACCAATGGCACTGATTAGTGTTTGAATCATCCCCAGTGATAAGTTCATTGTGTAAGTGAATCCCCAATTGTTCCCATTTCTTAAATATAGAATGGCCATTGGTATTTGTTCAGCCATAAAAATTAAGAACAATGTATTACTTAATGCTCCAAAAATTTCTTGTCCAACATGTCGTCCAGTAATTAATAGATCCTTTAGACCAATATCTGGATGTTCACGTTCAACACTAAAAAGTGTCGCAATCATATCTGTTGCCTCATCCATGACAGCTCCAAGCACACCAACTAACGTCATTGATAAAAACATTGGCTGTGGTAATTGGGTTATAAACGACATTAATTCAAAATGAAGCCCCTTACCCTTTGTTAAGCTGAATACCAACAGACCAATTGACATAGCTAATATTGTCGAAGTAATCACAGTTAAAAGAACAGTCCAAGTGAGCCTGTTCTTGATTCCCATAACAAACATTAATGTTATTGCTGAGGCAACCAGACTAAACAAAATAAATAACCAGAAAATATTGGCGTCCTTTGTGATTAAATTCAAATATATTGTAAAAATAAACAGTATTACATTAAGGAAAAGTGATGTGGTCATCATCACACCTGCTTTTCCAGTGGTAATGATTAATACACCAATAACTAGAATTAAAATTGGTATCCAGAAAGTATCTCTTTTAAAGTCCTTTAGACCCCATGATTTTTCTGACTTTGATAAGAAAATTTGATCATGCTGGTGTAAAGGTTGTGTAATAGCCATTGCATCATCATAAGTGTTTTTAAACGAAATAATTTCATTTTTCTTCTCGGTATTTAATATTTTAACCTTAACCCGCTCATCATGTTGTTTGATATTATTACCGTATTGGTCCTGTAGAGATTGAGATGATAAGTTTTTCACGCTCATCACTTCCCCTACAGGCTGTTGATACCAACTTGCATTATGTTGTAATACAAAAAAGCTTGTAATCATCAAAATAAACACAACGAGGAATTTTAAAACAATGATTCTTGTGCTTCTTTTTTGCATTAATTAAACTCCCGACGATTTGCTCCTGCCATTTGGACTTCTTTAGAAAGAAACTTAATTCGCTGCATTAATCGTTCTGCTTTGACAGGTTCTGCGCCATCCTTGGTAACAGTAAAGTGTTCTTTTTCTAATTGCTGCATAGAAAAATTAGAAGTAAAGAAGGTCGTCAGTTCATTTTGCATGCGATATTCTAAAATAACTCCCAAGATATCATCTCTGACCCATGAAGTTAATGACTCTGCGCCAATATCATCAAGGACTAGAATAGGTACTTGTTTAATCGTATTAATCATTTCTTGTGGCTTTTGGTCTGTTCCAATCGCGCCACGAATTTCCACAACAAAACTTGGTAAATGGACTAAGGTAACAGGAATACCTTCTAAAGCTAATTCATTTGCCATTGCCCCCATCAAGTGGGTTTTACCAACACCATATGAACCATGTATATAAAGTCCACGATGATACTCATCAGGGTCTTGTATATAGTCATTAATAAAATTTAGAACGCCAGTCAAGGCCGCAAGTCGCTCAGCATCATTTTCAGAAAAATCGTCTAAACGCGCCTTTTTAATTAACTTTGGCATACCAATAGATTTTACTAAATGTGCCTGCATACTCATGCGTTGTGCTAAGAGTGTTTCTTCATCCGGTTCATAGATAATAACAATCCGTCCTTCGGTAACGGTTAACGCTGGTGTATATCCCTTGTGGACTACTGGTTTGCCATTTTTTGCATTATTCCGCTGTGAATAATATTCATAAAGAACTGCGAAATCACGTTCAATTATTTTACGAGAAAGTTTCGTCTTGTTCTCGTTGAAAAAACGACGAATATCAGCATCTTTAAAAACTTCATTTTGTAACGCTTGGTATCGAGTATTTAATTGCTTTCGATCCATAAAGTCCCGTAATGCATCCCCAACATTCATTGGAGATGAGTCTGATGTTTCTATTTCTTTTTCAAATTCTTGTTCACTCACAGTTAGTTCTCCTCTGAATCATTCTGTCTGCGTCGGGCTCGCATGGCTGCCAAAGCCTCCCTAGCTGAATCAGCATCTGCTTTAGAAATTGGCGTTCCATGTTGATTTTCCCAATCAGGACGTGTTTCTTGCTTACTTTGCTTATTTTGTCGTGACAATTTTTTAGATGATTGTGACGTTTGTCGGGATTGCTGTTTCTTAGATCGACGTTGTAGATATTGTAATGCACTGACTGCATCAGTAACATCACTTTGTGCCCAATCATTCACAAGTGTCTGTAAAATTGTTTTATTTAAGGTTTTTCTGTTCTCAATAACAGTTAATTCATACAGCACAATGTTTAGCACTTCAGGTTCGATAATATTCATTTCTGCAATATCCGAAATAGCCTTCACTTCGTTATCAGCGACAAAACCATTATTTTTTTGCCGCAAATTCTTTAAGAATTGTAACGGAGCTACTGATTTTACGGTCTGTACTAAACGAATTGCAGGATTAGATTCATCATTTGATGACTGTTTGGGTTCATTCGTTTGTACTTTTGTTTCAATACCTTTTGTGCGAACTTGTATTTTTCTGAAATTACCTTCAAGTGATTTCTTAATTGCTGGCAAATCAATTTGTTTATTTGGAGAAGTTGTCGCTTGAATGACTCTGACTAACTCAATATCTGATAAACCATATAGTGCTTTTTGAATCATCAAATCAGCTTCGTTAGTCTGTAGCGTTCTCAATTTAATACCATAGGACTTTAACATATCCGCCATCAGACCTAAATTCAAGGATTTAGTGGCCTTACGAACTTCTTGAGCTAAACCTTGTTCGTGATCACTTGTTGAAAATGGTGCATGATTTCGATGAACGAAACTTTCCTGACCAGCTAAGTCAAAAAAAGTCTTTGATACGTTCTCACCAGCAATTTTTTTGGAATCAGGTAGTTCATCCTTAACTAGCTCGTCAAATAATTCATCACCAAGATAATGTGCTAGTAGACTAGAAAGTAATGCATCTGAAAGAAATGCACGCACTGCCATTGGCGGAAAAATTCGATACGTCCATTGTGAGCCAAAATTAGTGGTTTGTTTATATGATTTTACTAACCCCATACCCTCCAATTTACTCCGAGCAGTTAGGAAAGCCTGTTGATTCATTGCTAATTGATCTAAAAGATCAACATGTCTATTTTTTGCTTCTGGCGTTTCTCCAAGAGTTGCCCAAGCCAAATAAAGGGTATACGCATCACGGCCAATGATTGGTAAGTATACCTTAGTTAATGATCGTACTGCAGTCATATCAATTAATTCATCATATATAAGCCGATAGCGTTGTTGTATAGAAAAATCCGCCATGATTCATATTCTCCTTTACTAAATTGATTCAGTAATGTTTTGAATAACTTTATCCACTTGGGTTAACGTGTTTGCAATCGTACCTGAATTATCAACGATAAAATCTGCTAGTTTTTCTTTCTCAGAAAGAGGCATCTGTGCATCGATCCTGCGCTGTGCTTCTTCCTTAGTTAAATTGTTACGTTGCATTAATCGGTTTAATTGTATTGATTCTGGTACTGTTACAACCATAATGGCGTCTGCACCAGCAATATTATGATTCTCCAATAACAGTGGAATATCTAAAATAACTAATGGTGTTTTGTCCTTAGCTAATTTTTGTAATTCATCAGTCATCATTTGTTGAATTCGGGGATGCGTAATGCCATTTAATTTTTGACGCGCTGTCATATCATTAAATATGATTTGTCCTAAAAGTTTGCGATTTAATGAGCCATCTGATTGCAACACTTGCTTACCAAAAGTATTCACGATATCAGTTAGACCTGGTGTACCTGGCTCGACAACCTTTCTGGCATATTCATCAGCATCTAATACCGGAATTCCCTTAGTTTTTAAATAGTTCGATATGGTCGTTTTGCCTGTCGCAATACCACCTGTAAGTCCTAATTTGAACATTATTTTGTCCTTTCAATCTGACAAACTGGGCAATAGGTCGTCCCTCGTTGAGCAACTTTAATCTTGACCAATGGTTCTCCACAACGTAAGCATGGTTCTCCCACTCGTCCATAAACTTGCAATTCATTTTGGAATTCTCCAGCATTACCAAATACATTTGTAAAACTGTGAACTGTCGTCCCATGATGCTCAGTTGCTCGTGCTAGTTCAGCAATGATATTTTTACGTAAAATAGCTAGTTCGTCTGTTGTTAATTGATTTGCTGCTGTGAGGGGATGAATCTTTGATTGCCAAAGTGTCTCATCCACATAGATATTCCCCAATCCAGCAATATGATTCTGATTTAACAAGAACGGCTTCACGTGCATTTTTGATTTACCAAATTCAGAAATCATATAATCCAATGTCAATGTATCTTCTGTTGGTTCAGGTCCAATCGTTGCTAATCCGGCCACTGTCATGACCTGATCATTGGGTACGATATTCATACGACCGAACTTACGCGTATCTCGATAGAACAGATCCACCCCATGATCTAGATGGAAAGTTACTAAATCATGTTTACCTGGCTTTGTCCCAGCTGGTACGGTATAGTATGATCCCTCCATGCGAAGATGTGACACCATGGTGATGCCACCTGTAAATCTAAATAATAAATATTTTCCGCGACGGTCGATCTTTAGAATTGTTTGATTTCGTAAAGCTTGATCAAATTCTTCTGCTGTAAAACCGCCGACTGTTTTTTCCCATCTAACTTCTGTGCTTTCAACCGTGCGACCTGCCACTAAATTTGTCAGTCCGCGGCGAACAGTTTCTACTTCTGGTAGCTCTGGCATATCTCTTTTAAACCCCGTTATATCAATATTTATATTTTAATCAATCACTTTGTCAATCACTATTATTTTATTAGTGATAGTAGCGTTAAGTTTAACCTTATCTGTTTTAGTCCTACACAATATTATACTATCTTATCCGAAACATGAAAAAAAGCCCACTAAGTTATGCAATTTAGCATAGCTCAGTGGGCTTGATTTTATTTAACTTCAGTTAGTAACTGTTACACTTTGCCACGTTTCATAACTAGTGCTGAATTTCATGATACTAGTTGCACTAGCTTTAATTTTATCTAATTCAGATTAGAAGATTAAAACCATAAAAGCTAAAAAAGCAGGTAATCCTTGTATGATGAGTATTTTTTTAGCAGCTGTTAGACTACCATAAATCGCTACTAGAACCACAAACAACATTTCTAATTCCAACATTGTTGTTTGCTGTGGCCCTTTCAAAAATACGAGTGTACCAATAATCAATGCACCAAAAAGGCCATTATATATTCCTTGATTGGCTAATAAAGTTTTAACCTCAGGCATTTTAACAAAAGATTCATCTAATTCAAATGCATTTGCTTGTTGTTTAGGCGATCCAAACATTTCTAAAATCATAATACCTATTGCCTCAATGCTCACAATAGCTATCAAAATAGTTTCAATCATAAATTTTTTCTCCTGTGACAGAAATTACGTGCATCATTTTATCTTAACAATAACTTTTCCACGAGCATGATGTGTTTCACTACGCTTTTGGGCAGATTGTATTCCCTCAGTTGTAAGCGGATATGTGCTATCAATCACAATCTTCAAATTATTATTTCTAATTTGTTTGCCTAAGAAACTAAGGTCTTCACCATTTGGCTGTAACCAGCCAGTCATTATATGCTTATCTGACATCTCTTTTTGTTCTTCAGTCAACGCACCGGAAATCGTTACAAAACTTCCACCAGTTTTAAGAATACTAATACCACCCTCTATATCATTAACCGTGTCTAAAACAGCATCATAATCAGATAGTACTTCAGTGATTGTATTTTCATGATAGTCTATTACTAAATCCGCACCTAACGACTTCACAAATTCAGTGTTATTTTCACTAGCAGTAGTAGCAACAAAAGCGCCAAATATTTTTGCTAATTGGATTGCAAAGATACCTACGCCACCTGCACCACCCTGGATAAGTATTTTTTGACCAGCTTCTAAATTGAGTTGTCTTAACATTTGTAAAGCTGTTAAGCCTGCCAGAGGAACTGCAGCTGCTTCTTCGAAGCTAATATTTTCAGGCTTCAACGCTAGTTTATCCTCTTTTACAGCCGTATATTCTGCATAAGATCCGTTCGTACCAAGAGGATCTATATCTGGCCGGGCAAATACCTCATCTCCAATTTTAAAGCCTTGTACTTTATCTCCCAAAGCAACAATTTTTCCAGCTAAGTCCCAACCTAATACTACTGGAAATTGCCATTTAAACATTGATTGAAGTAACCCTTGACGAGCTTTATAATCAATCGGATTTATACTACTAGCAAAATTTTTTACTAACACCTCATCCTCTTTTAGAATAGGCTTATCTATATCAGTAACCTCAAGTTGAGTTACATCACCATATTCTTTAATAATAGCTGCTTTCATCATTTTTCTCCTAAGCTAAATACTGGGCAATCATAGGCAACAAGATACCAGAATGTGTCGGAAAGGCAAAAATTTGATTTTGAATATCTTCAGAAGTGTATTGATGATTTATTACCTGAACAAGATCATTAATGATCTCTGGCGCGAAATCGCCAATTATCGAAGCACCTACTAATCTTTTGTCTTTATTGAGAATAATTTTTATCTTGGCATTTTCATCATTCAAAGTCTGAAAACGCATAAGTTTACCATATGGTATTTCGTATATCTTTAATTGTTTGTCATTTTTTGCCATACCAACTGTGACACCAACTTGAGCTAATCGCGGCAGGGTAAACGCAACCGATGGCACAACAGGATATTTTATAGGATTAGAATCACCTAATAAAATTCTAGCAATGTAGTTTGATTCAAACGTTGCAGTTGGTGTAAGGCGTGGTATTAATTTATCTATAACGTCTCCACTAGCATAAATATTTACATTAGACGTTTGTAGATAGTCGTTAACAACGACACCATGATTATTATATTCAACGTTAGCAGCATCTAATCCAAGATTTTCAATATTAGGTGTACGTCCAGTTGTATCCATCACGTATTCAGTCGTGTACTTTTTTCCTTGAGCTGTTTCAAGAATATACTGATTATTTTCTGTCGAAATTACTTGAGAAACACGTTGATTAAAGTCAAATTTAATACCCCTATTAATCATATCTCTCACAACTTCTTGCGAATATTCACTATCAAAACCAGAAAGTGCATGATCACTATATTCAACTATAGTCACCTCACTACCGGCAGCACGAGCAATTGATGCAAATTCCATTGCAATATACCCTGCACCGATAAACACAATTGAATGTGGCATTTCTGATAATTCCAAAAAATCAGTACTATCATGTAATAATTCATTACCAGGAATAGGTAATTTTGCAGGTTTTTGTCCTGTAGCAATAACAAATTTATCTGCTTGGTATGTTATATCATTTACCATCAATGTTTTTACATCCGTAAATTTGGCATGTCCTGAAATAATATCAATACCATCTACTGAAAGCATATGTGCAAGGCCTTCGGACAACGGATCAATTACCTTATGTTTGTATGCCATTAATTCTGGCCAAATAATATTTGGTGTTTCATCAATTCCTATTCCATGATAGTGATGCAAATGATGGATTAATTCTGCTGGACCATCTAGCAAGATTTTAGCGTTACATCCAAAGTTGGTACAAGTACCAGCAACTTTATTTTCTTCTACCAAGGCAACTTTTTTACCAGCTCTTGATAAGGTTTGTGCTCCGTGCCATGCTGCATGACCACTCCCAATAAATATTACATCATAGTTATCCATTTAATTGATTCTCCCGTTTACGAGCTAAAATCATTTTCTGTAATGTCTCGTTTAAAACTTTATTTTCAGAAATAATTTTAGATACTGGTTTGCTACTAGTTGCAATCAATTCATCTCGTATAATTGCAATATTCAATAATATTTGTTCAAAAACTAAACGCTTTGATTCTGATATTTTTAAATATTTTACACGTCGATCCACTTCACTAGGTACCTTGATAAGCCATTTTTTACTAACTAATCTATCAATTACTGGTGTCAGTGTATTACTTGATAGATCTAATGCCTTACCGACATCCATTAACTTAGCAGATTTATTTTTATAGACGATAAGCAATGACATATACTGCAAGTAAGACAAGTCATAATCTCCTAGAACCTCTCCATATAAATGATGAAAATAACGATTTGTAGTATATACAGACAAACACAATTCATCATACAGTGTATCTTTATTAGACATATATGATCTCCTTTCTGATAATTATATCGTACACGACATAATCGTCAATATCAACTTTGTAACAAACCGTTCTTATAATTATTTAAAATGCTTATCTGATTTCTTCTAAAAATACTGATATTTAATATCTTCTTATAAAAAAAGCCCACTAAGTCATTCTTTCAGAATAACCTAGTGGGCTTGATTTTATTTAACTTCAGTTAGTGTTCCTGCATCCTCCCACACGTTGCCATAACGTGTTCCAAATGCAATTCCGTTCTTATCAACACCAAGTACTTCAATCCGATCAGAATGTAGTCGTAAATAAATCTAAAGCATCGTCATTTTCCCATCAATTATCTGATAAACTCTGTCCGCTATATCCTTTAACCTTAAATCATGAGTAACAACAATAATAATTTTATTTCTTTTGTGTGCTAAATTCTTCAACAATTCGATCACTTTCATAGATCTTTCTGTATCTAAGGCAGCTGTTGGTTCATCTGCCAAAATATATTCAGGATCAGTATATAAGGCTCTAGCAATTGCCACACGTTGTTTCTGACCACCAGACAATTGATTGGGGTACTTTTTTAATAACTGTAAAAGTTCTAAATCTTCAAGAAGTTCATGCATTTTATTTTCTGTAAGATTATTTTGATTTATTTTGTCTACGAATTTAAATTGTTCTTCAACAGTTAAAAATGGCACTAAGTTATAAGATTGTAAAACAAAACCTATTTTTTTAAGCCGTAGATTGGTTTGTTGTCTTTTCGATAAATTTGTAATGTTAGTATTGTTGATTTTTACATTACCTTTAGTCGGAGTTTGTAGTCCACCAGCTATCGTTAAAAAAGTTGTTTTCCCAGAACCGGATGGCCCCACAACCAGAATAAGTTGTCCACTTTCTGCTTCGAAATTAATATTATCTAGTGCTACGTACTCGCTACTTCCTTCTCCAAAAACTTTTGTTACTGAATCAAAAATCAATTTTGACATCAAGTTAACCTCCAATAATCTTGTAAGGGTCAATCTTTGCAATTTGTCGGATAGGTATTAGAGCACCTAATAACGACATAAAAACAATACCTAATCCGGTAACAACTACATTGTTCGTATCAATGACAATTGGCACTTCACTTGGAAGACTCATAGCTGTTATTTCACCAAGTGTAATTGCTATGATAACACCCACAACTGACATAACAAGTGACTGAAATAAAGTGCTCAAAATAAGATATTGTGTTGAAACACCCTGTGCCTTCAAAACTCCTAAGTTGGGTAACTTTTGAACAGTGAGAATGTATAAAAAAATAGAAATAACAATCAAAATAATAATATACAAGAAACTAATCATAAAGTTAAAGGTAAGTTGTTGTGCACTATAACCTGGCAATTTATTAATAAATGTCTTGATATTTAATTGTTTTAAACCGTTTGGTATCTTTGAATTTTTTAACTTATCTTTGAATAACACTGCATTTGTTACTCCCTTATTAAGGGGTTGAATTGTGTCTGATGAAATATAAATAACAGGTAATGCACTTAAAGTTGCATTGGAAGTAAAACCTGTGATTTTAATTTTCATTGTGGAATTAGCAACTGTCAGGTAATCTCCAATCTTAAATCCATCATCTTTTAATTTATCTGATACTAAACCAAAATTTTTGCTAATGTTTTTACTACCACTTGTTAATTTAAGGTTTTTATATACGAATGATTGTGGGTCAACCGCTATTAATTGAGCATTCTCTTTTAACCCGCCTTTTGACTTTACAAGCATACTATATTGTGAAATTTTTGTTCCATTTTTAGGTAACCTGTTAATATTATCTTGTGAAAGGAACGACTGGGGTAACCGACCCTCAGAATCACTATTTAAGACAATACTTGACGCATGCCATTCATTAACTGCAGATTTGTTTAACGTAGATAGCCCAGTAGCTAATCCAGTAAGAATTATCAACAGATAACTAACTAAAAATATTAGTACAATAATTAAGCTATAACGTAACTTTTCATGTAGCATTTCTTTAATGGCTAAAAACATAGTAATCTCCTAATTGTTAAATTGTATTTTGTATGTTACATAAATTGTTACAGATAGAAAGGTTTTATTATTTTAATAAAAATTTAAATGGAAACAAGAAACTGAATAGGTATTACATAATATACAGCTAATTTTAACATAAATTTTCTCCACATAAATAACTACCTTGCATCATGACTAATAATGCTCCTATCCTAGTATTTGGTACATAAATTTCTGAACAGTTGTGCCATAATTAATAAAACAAGATAGGAGCATTCCAATGAAACGATATCAAGATGATTTTAAAGCCAGCATTGTGAAGATGCATCGTGAAGAGAAAAGATCTATTCGCTCGCTTTCCGAGGAATACGGTGTTTCTCCAGCCGCAATTCATAACTGGGTTAAAGGCGCTAAATCAGTTGAGCTAGAAGACGGTACTGAAGTAACGTCCAAAGAATTCAAACAACTTCAAAAGGAAAATCAGCGATTAAAAG
>NZ_GG697128.1:88052-115878 GCF_000160575.1 Weissella paramesenteroides ATCC 33313 | reverse complement strand
CGAACCAAAGGTTCATCAAGTCCTTGCTTTCAAGATTGGTCGTCAGATGGAGGCGACGTTAGTTGTAGAAACGATTAATCAGGCGCTTGAATGTCATCAAAAGCCACAATATTTTCACTCTGACATGGGTTCACAGTACACCATCAACGAAGTTGAAACTTTACTTGAACGGCATCAGATTAGCCACTCATACTCAAAACAAGGTTATCCTTATGATAATGGGCCAATTGAAGCTTTTCACTCATTGTTGAAGAGAGAGTTTACCTTTCAAACAACTTTTTCCAATTTTGAGGACTTGGTAATCCGAACCTCAAATTACATCAGTTGGTTTAATTCCGACAGAATTAGAACGAGTGTTTAGAAAAAGATGTGCCATTTATTGACATAGGAGCAATTCCTTTTTAGTGTTATAATTAAGATACTTAATGTATATATTATAAAATAAAATATTCAGTACCTTTATCTATTTTCGGTGTTATTAAAGAACAATTTGGATTAAAACAATTGTTATTTAATATCAGGAAAATCCATAAAATTTATAATGTTTTAGAATATATTTCATTTTCCTTATTTTGTAATAATAATTAATATAATCAGTGAGAAGTTAAAACGAATATATTGAATATCGCTAGCATATATATAATTCAATACGTGCAATAATGATTCACGTTAAAAGCTTATTAGGATTATTAGGTGGGATAATGGGCATGCGTACAAATCAATCATTTATCGTTCAATTTCTAAGTTTGCTACTGAAACAGCCGGGCATTTTGACTTGGATAGAGTAATAAAAATTAGGATTTCTGATCAAGCTGCACCTTCAGAAGTTTTACAATTTAAAAAAGTGAAGATTTATCAGATGTTCAACGCTTGCTTGCAGAAAAAATTTTGTAATTTTAAATATGAGGTATTGATATGGGACCAGAAAGAAAATTTGGTAGGTCATCATTCTTTGATGGCGGTTTATTAGCATTAATTGGTTGGACAATTTTAGGTTTCTTAGTCACTGTATTATCTTTCGGAATTTTATATCCTTGGTCATTAGTTATGGTCTATGGATGGAAAATTAACCACACCGTCATTGATGGTCATCGTATGCGATTTACTGGATCCGCCTTTGGACTATTTGGAAATTGGATTAAGTGGTTATTCCTAATTATAATAACGATTGGAATTTATAGTTTCTGGGTCGGCATAAAGCTAGAAGTTTGGAAAGCTAAACAGACTACTCTCATCAACTAATAGTAAAAAACACCCTGCTGGTGGCCATACGTATATCCCTCGAAAGGCAAGCTAATGAGACTTTGGCACGAAACATTGATACCTAAATTACCTAGACAACAATTGCTTGGCCAACATAGAGAATGCTGTGCGCTTCGGGGTGGTGGCTGGGGCAAGAAACACCAAACAGTTAACTATGTGTTCACACACTCGCCTTACAAGCTCTTTCAGTACCATGAAAAAGTTATGCATGAAATGCAACGCCGAGGATACAAACCTAATGAACTTTGGCTAGATCCATTATATCGAGGCACTAAAGTACCACCATATGATTCATTACATGCTGTAGATTTAACCTCGCCTATTTTTCCTGAACACAATAATGTCTATCTTCTTGAGTGCGTTAAGAATCTAGCAAACAAAGGGATCGAAGTTTAAAAAAGGCACTTGTTGGTGCCTATTATGTGCAGAATAAAACCACGCTATATAAAATCCTTACATCATATAAACTGGTTATCTGATGTAAGCCATAAAGTATAGAAGTTTGTTCCTTAACTGTAATTCAGTTGTTAGTTTGAATTAAAAATGTTAGTAATAAAATAAAACCGTCTCACTTTTAATGAAGACGGTTTTATTTAGTGACTTCTTTTTACTATTTTAGACTAGTTTTTTCAGCATCAATTAACTTAGTCAAAATTACAAGATATTAATGAGGCGATTTTACTTATTTCCTCTAACCCCAAAAATCGCTGAAACGATCAAAACTAAGATAATCGCACCGATAATTGATGGAATGATAGCCATTCCGGCCAGACTTGGTCCCCAGCTTCCCAAAATACCTTGTCCAATAGCCGATCCAATCAAACCTGCAAATATGTTAGCAATCCACCCCATTGACTCGCCACGGTTCGTGATTGCTCCTGCGATTGCACCAATAATGGCACCTACGATTATTGACCAAATCATAATGATTTCCTCCTCATAATTTAAAATGATTTTAAATATGACTCATACTAAGTTAGTCGTTATAAATCTTATCTTGTAAGTAATCACCAGCATGATCGATTTGCTTTGAAAGAAAAATAGTTGTAAAAACAGCCAGGCCACTGATTATTAAAAAGGTTGATAATAGAACTTTTAGAATTGTGCTCATTATATTCTCCTTTAAACTATTTATGTTGTTTGCGTTGTGAGTGCCTTTTTAATTTACCATACAGACTAGAAATAAATTGAAATATAGTAATAACTAACATGATTTTTTCTAAAAGACTCTGTTTATTTTTACTTTTACTTTTTTTCATAGATTTACCCCCACTATATTATTTCATAAACCTCATATAAGTTTATAGTTAAATTGTAACATAACGGGAAACCAAACACCTAATCAAAGGTGTTTTTTGTATATAGTTTTACCATTAAACTATTCCGCCGTTTGTTCTTATTGCAAATTACATGATAAATAATGAATAGCATACTTGTAGCTATCCTTATGACATATCATGTTCAGTACTAAATAATTGCGATATTCTGCTCTTTTATATACAATGAAAGCGAATTCAAATAATTACAAATCATCTTGTTGTAAATTATATTTACGAAAATAAAAAGAATACATACGTGCAGGAAGGATTCACGTTAAAAGCTTTAATGGGAGCAGTTTTATGGATGAGAATGGCAAGAACGTCCCACAAGAAGTTAAGGGATGGAATTGGGGCGCATTTATGTTTAACGTTATGTGGGGGATTGGAAATAAAACATATCTTCCCCTGCTCTGCTTAATACCGCTATTCAATATAGTATGGATATTTGTCGTCGGTTTCAAAGGTAATGAATGGGCGTGGCAAAAAAATGACTATAAAGATATTGAAACATTTAAAGCAGTTCAAGCTACTTGGAATAGAGCTGGGTTAGTTAATTTCATTATTAGCATTTTATTTGTACTAATTTATATTTTCTTCCTCAGTGCAATCATTTCAGGTATTATCTCTTCTATGGATAATTACTAGTGGAACAAAAGATGGGTTGAGACTGACCGTAACAGTCTTTAAAACACATTTCAGGCGCCCAATCTACCGACTTCAAACATAGACAGATTAGGTGGCCTTTTTAGTTTGTAGTACTCACTAATGGACTATCCCCATATATAATATTATGCTTTATTTTCTGCAAAATTTTGAATAACCAAGACTTTGTCTTTTAGTATTGAAAACTAACACTTCTGGTGTTACTATTAGTTGTGTAATAGAGTCCCAATTCTAATTACACCGGCGTCTACTCACAGCCAAGGAGTAGACGCTTTTTTACACAAAAATACACCTATCTTTAACCCTAAGGAAAAGAATAGGTGCACTTGTAGTAAAAATATAGGCAGTGTCCCACTACCTACGGTTAGAGATTATAGTATTTAAAAATTAAAGTTGCCTAAAAGAGATATCATACAAAAAAGTGCCTACCAAACCGATAGACACTCAATGTAGTAAAAATACCGGCAACAATCTAGTTACCTGTACCTATATTGTACCAGTCAATTTTATTTTCAACAAATATCCGACTAGTCTTTAACTTCAATTAACTTTTTACCACTCCAAATTGACCAAAAACGTCCATATAATGCCGTTGCTAGATAGAAGGCCATTGTCAGCAACATAGGTAATGAACTTGCTGAATAACCTGCAAAGAGAGCCGATATCCATAAAATAATGTTTACTGCATCAGACATTAGCCAAAGAGTATACGAATCTCCGTAACCAAAGAAAACGTATAATGAGGCGGTTGCACCAATAATTAAGACAATAGCATCCCAAATTGGATTAGTATCTCCTAATTGTGTGTAAATCCAAATAACTGGCCACCACAATAACAACATCAAAATTATCGTGATGAGCCATCCCCGCAGACGCAAGAATTTTACACCACCAACGATGCGATGTCCCCATGTTTTCCAAGTGACAATCAAAGGAAGATCAATTAATAAAATAAACACGAATTGATCAAGGACAGATGCATAATGGCCTGCTTGCCAATTAATATAAATATAGCCAAGTGCACTAATCAATCCTAATAAACCATTAATGGGCTTACCAATCATCATGTACACCGTGCATGATGAACCAATTAAAGTCGCTAATAAAGTAATCACAGATAGTAAGGTGATTGGATTACTCAAAAATAATGCTAATTGCACACCGAAAATAAAGGCAAGCATAATACTACCTGCTGTATTAATCGATGTAATTTCTCTATAAAGCCATTTAAAATATGCCAATCGTTTATACCTCTTTCCTTAATGAACACAAGTTAATATTCTATCAGAATTCAGGTATGATTGTTAGAACTTTTAAAAAATTAAATACAAAAATCACCATTAAAACATGAAAAGGTCATTAATCTACCAAATGGTTAGATCAATGACCTTTGCGTATATCTAAAAGAATTAAATTTTACGTTGAACTATCTTTTTGTTATTTTGTTGGTTGAATTGTAAAGTCAAACGTGTGATCAGTTTCAGCAGAAATATGATATGGTGGCTGCACATCTGTTCCCCAACTATCAATCCCACCAACACCGCGTACCTCACCATAAATTGTTACCACAGTCCTTCTAGGAGCTGGTAATTCTTCAATATGAGTGGCATTTTCTATTTCAATAGCAGTATATGGTAATGCTGAAAAGGCAAATGAGTCAGTTAATTGCTTAAACGTTAATAGTCCAGTTTCTGTTGAAGCATCAGCGTTGTTTAAACTTGTTGAACGACTAACTGTCAGACTTGAGTTCTGCATGTGCATGCCCATTTCTTGAGGTACGATGTAGGGTGTTAATGGCAAGCCATCAACTTCATACGTGCCAATTTGGCCACCAGCCATCCGATCAGGATAGGTCTCTCCTGATAATCCTGCGTAACTATAACCATCTGCAACAGTTGGCATAACAAATCGCAAGCCTAATGTTGGAAGCTCAGGCAAGCCTGCTAATCCAGTATAGTCAACTTGCATATTTATTTGTCCATTTGCGACAACCGTGTAAATAACCTTCACTGTTGTTTGTGGCGTTGTAGCCGTTAAAAACGTATAGGTTAACGACACCGAGCTCGCATATTCATTAGCTGAAAAACGATTATTCTCAGGCGCAATCGGTAATCCAAGTTCTTCACCATCAACATTCACGGTCACTGAAGTAGCCTCAGTAAACATATCTGCACCAAACCAAGTTGCTGACTTTGTCGAAAAATGACTACCACGATCATTATCTGTTGTTGCTCGCCAGAAAGTTAATTTTGGTACCCGGTATAACCATTCTTTCCCACTAACATTTAATGATTCAAGACCACCCTTTTCATAACTGAAAAGGTAATGGAAATTTTTGCCTCGTACACCTAATGATCCATCACCATACACGATTTGCAACTGATTAGTTATCGTAGCGTCCATAATAATAGCTTACCTCCTGTATTGCTGGCTTAGGTTGACGATTTGCAAAGACAATCCCATCACCGGAAAATTCATAATCTGAATGTCGCTCATCAAAATCGCCACCATAGCGAAGTACTTGTTTACCTGTTACTTCATCCGTAACATATAAAGCCTGGTCGATGTAATCCCAGATAAAACCACCCAAGTAGGTGTCAAATTCATCATACAAATGAACATACTCATCAAAACCACCGACTGAATTTCCCATACTGTGCATATACTCGCAATTTAGATATGGCTTTTTAGGGTTATTTGATAGATATTCTTGGATATCAGCGGGTGATGCATACATACGACTCTCAACATCTGACATACGATCTTCATCCACTCGATTTTGGAATATACCTTCATAGTGGGTTAGTCTTGAATCATCTACAGATTTAAAGTATTCATCCATTGCAACAAGGTTATCACCAGTATATGATTCATTTCCTAATGACCAGAATAGAATAGATGGATGATTCTTAAATTGCTCAAAATTTGACTTCGCGCGATCTAAAACAACATCTAACCACTGTGGAATCGAACCTGGCACATTATATGATGGCTCGACTGCGCCCATTTTCTGCCAGGTACCATGAGATTCCAAATTAGTCTCAGCCATCATGTAAATACCCGCTTCATCACACATGCCATACCATGGAATTTGATTTGGGTAGTGTGATGTTCTAACAGCATTGATATTATTTTCTTTGAATATTTCAATATCTGTTTTCATTTCATCAAGGGTAACACTGCGACCGCCTACTGCACTCCATTCATGACGGTTAACACCATTTAAATGCAACGGTACGCCATTGATTGTCACATGGTTATTTGCATCCTTAACTAAGCGACGGAATCCAAAGGCATATGGCACAACAGCAATAACTTGTTTATCTGAATCAAAAATTGTAACAGTTAGTTCATATAAATCGGGTTGCTTGTGAGACCAAAGCGCAATATTTTCTATTGATTCATTAATCTGAATGGTTTGTTCAGCAGTCACCGTTCGTTCGAGGACTGCCTCTCCTCTTGGATTATTAACAATAATCTGTGCAGTTGTATCAGATAATTCCCCTGCTAAAGTTAACGCAATTGCCAAATTTCCCGAACGCAAATCATCTGAAACAACTGGCTTGAGGTGAACATCAACCACATTAACTTGTGGAATTGCGACTAAATTAACACTTCGGAAAATACCTGAAAAACGGAACATATCCTGATCTTCAATGAAAGCAGCCGTACTATACTTGAACACTTCAACAGCCAGCTTGTTTTCACCATTTACCAAATATGGGGTTAAATCAAACTCAGCCCGCGAAAAACTATCCTCAGAATAACCGACAAATTGACCATTTAACCAGACATACATGGCTTCTTCGACACCATCAAATTGAATATGAACATCATGGCTATTGAAATTATCAGGCAGCGTAAAGGTTTTAACATACTGGCCAACCGTGTTATCACTTGCCTCACTAAAAATACCTGGATATGTTTTATCTGCACCCAGTGCATAAGGTGGTCGCCGATAAGTTTTACCTTCCCACGGGTATAAGGTATTAATATACTGTATCTGACCAAAATTTTGTAATTCTATATGCCCTGGAACTTGAATATCATCAAAATTTTCAGTATTAAAATTTAATTCTTCAAAATTAATTAATCGTTCTGCTGGTGTTTTTGCAAAATGAAATCGCCAAGTACCATCTAAGCTACTAATTAAACTTGATTCACCTTGCACAACTTCAGCTGCTGATCGGTAGACTTTATGGTCACTATGTGCAGGTAATTTACCTACTCTAAACACAGTTGGATCATCTAGCCATTCTAACTTTGCTGTCATAATATCCCCCTAAAATAAATACAACGTTTCTGGAAACGTTTTCAATTATCTATTGTAACTTAAATAAATGGTTGTGTCTGTAGAATTGCCTAGATTGTACCACACACGACACTATTAAAAAAAGATGTTAATCATCTGGAAAAATGAGTAACATCTTCTAAATTAATATTATTTTGCATCATACCATGACGCACCAACGTGAGAAGAAACTAACAAAGGTACATCTAGTTTGACTGCGCTATCCATAACTTTTGTCACGAGTTTCTCTAAGTCAGCCATTTCACTTGCGGGTGCTTCAAAAATCAATTCGTCATGCACCTGTAGTAGCATGTGTGCCTGCATACCAGCCTGTTCAATAGCAGCTTGAACTTTGATCATCGCAATCTTAATAATATCAGCCGCTGAACCTTGAATAGGCGAATTCATGGCTGTACGCTCCGCAAATGATCGTGCATTAAATCTTTTGGCTTTGATATCTGGCAGATAGCGACGACGATGGGCAATCGTTTCTACATAACCTGTTTCTCGGGCGGAAGCAATAATATCATCAGACCATTTTTTAACATCTGGATATTGATCAAAATAGGTTTCAATAATTGCTTTCGCTTCCTTGCGTGATACGCCAATATTTTTTGAAAGCCCAAAATCTGAGATACCGTACACAATGCCAAAATTAACTGCCTTCGCTTGACGACGCACATTACCTTCAACAGGTTCATCATCCTTAATGCCAAAGATACGACGTGCCGTTGCTGCGTGGATATCTTCACCATTTATGAACGCAGCTTGTAGATTTTTGTCACCAGTAATATGGGCTAAAACACGTAGTTCAATTTGTGAATAATCAGCACTCAGGATTTGCCAGTCAGAATGACTTGGCACAAATGCCTTACGAATTTGGCGTCCTTCTTCAATTCGGACAGGGATATTCTGCAAATTAGGATCAACTGAAGATAAGCGACCAGTTTGTGTCAACGTTTGTAAATATCTTGTATGCACCTTTGAATCAGAGCCATGAATAACTCGTAAAAGACCTTCAACGTATGTTGATTGAATCTTAGCAACTTGTCGATAAGCTAAGATTGATTCTACGATTGGTACATCGCCCATTTTTTCTAGTACTTCAACACTGGTTGAATAACCCGTCTTGGTCTTCTTGATTGGTGTATACTTCATTTCCTCAAACAAAACGACACCCAATTGCTTAGGAGATTGAATATTAAATTCATGCCCAGCTTGTTGATAAATTTTTTGTTCAAGCTCACTCAAACGTTCAGTTAATTTACTACGCATTTGCAGCAGTTGTTCCGAGTCAACAGTAATGCCAGTTGATTCCATATCCGCTAAAATTTTGGTTAGTGGTAATTCAATATCTTCATATAGTTTCGTCTGCTCATGGCTTAACAGTCTGTCTAATAGAGGCTCACGCAGTAGATTAATGGCCATCGCCTTGCGCCCAAGATGTTCGAAAAAGTCTGCATCGGCTGCGGGGATGGCAAACTTAGCCCCTTTCCCATAGACTTCTTCATCAGTCATCACAGCATAGTAGTCATTATCGTGTGCTAATGCACCTAGGTCATTATTGTTATCATTAGTATCTAGCAGATAAGATACTAACAATAAATCAAAAGAAACACCCTTCAGTGCAATACCTAGTCGCTTTAAACTAACGTATAGTTCTTTTGCGTTAAAAACATTTTTAAGAATTGTTGAGTCTTCAAGAATCCGCTTAACTGGTGAATTTTGCGTTAATAAGTCAATGTCCCGACTAGCAAAATAACCATCTGCTTGGTTTCCAATCACAAAACCAATCGGATTTGCTATATGATAATTTTCATTATCTAACTCAAGATAAAAACTTACCGTGTCTTTTAATTGAGAAACATGAGCTAAACTTGCTGGCGTAATAGCTGATACATCTAAAGTTGTGTTATTAATGTCAAACTCTGCATCTTTTGTATGACCACTCGTTGGCACAGTATAACCCTGATTAGCAAGTTTTACTAATTGCGCTTTAAAATCTAAATGCTGGTAAAAAGGAATGATGTTTTCATAATCTGGACCATGGTAGTTCAAATCTGATAATGAAATTGTCACTGGTGCATCGGTTAAAATTTTAGCTAAGTCGCGCGATAACATTGCATCTTGCTTCCCATTAACTAGCTTTTCCTTTTGCTTTGACGCCTTCATTTCATCAATTTGTTCATACATCTCAGGAATTGAATGATACTGTTTTATGAGTTTCAATGCCGTTTTTGGACCAATTCCAGCAACGCCAGGATAATTATCACTGGTATCACCTTGTAAACCTTTGATGTCAACAATTTGTTTTGGCTCTAAACCATCATAAAGTTCTGCAATCATAGCTGGTGTATAGTGATCAATTTCTGAAATTCCCTTTTTCGTTACCCAAACAGTTATATCGTCTGATACTAATTGGGTCATATCACGATCACCAGTCACAATGGTAACAGAATAACCATTTTCTTCACCCAAACGGGCCATTGTACCGATAATATCATCTGCTTCAAAACCAGGAAGCTCATAAGACTTAATACCGTGTAGTTCCACCATTTTACGCAACGGTTCAAATTGCTCTACTAACTCTTGTGGGGTATTGTCACGGTTTCCTTTATAATTATCAAATTTTCCTGTACGAAAAGTTGTTTTACCCGCATCCCATGCAACTAGTGCTAAGTCAGGATTAAAAGGATCAATAATACCATCTAGCAGGTTATTAAATCCAACTAACGCATTCGTATGTAGACCTTCATGGTTAACAAAACGATCGACTTGGTTTATCAATGCATAAAATGCTCGAAAAGCCAAAGAATTACCATCAATTAAAAGTAAAGTTGGTTTTGCCATAATTATCTCGTTTCTGGGTAAAATACCCTTTTTCTCTACTAACAGTTTATCAGAGTTCAAATAGTGATGACACCCTTTACACACAAAAAGCGCCACCTTGTTGTTACAAGGTAACGCTTTTGAGTTATTGATTAGTCACGTGAACCGAATGCTGTAAACAATTGCAAAATGTAAATGAACATATTAATGAAGTCCATATACAAGTTTAACGCACCTGAGACAGCGATTCCCTGCGTCAATTGCGCATCATTTTCGCCAAACTCAAAGTACATTGCCTTCAAGCGATTCATATCATATGCTGTCATGACAGCAAAGACAAGCACCCCAAGAATTGAGATGAAGAAGTAAACCATACTATTAAAGAAAAATAGATTGATAATACCCCCGATAATCAAAGCAATTAATGATCCAAATAGGATTGAAGACAATGATGCTAATGATTTCTTAGTAAAATAACCATATGCGGCCATTCCTGCAAATAGAAATGCAGTTGTAAGAAATGCTATTGCAATCATACCAATGTTTATAGTTAAGCCAATAACCGTAAACGTGAATCCGTTAAGTACCGCAAACCCCATTAACATACCGAATGCTTGTGCGGGATTTTTATATACACGGCTTGAAAATAGCCAAACAAATCCCATCATGATACCAAAAATAATCAATGACGAAATTGGACTACTGAAAATTCGCACAATTGGGCCAGCAAAGAATGTTGTTCCTAAGTATGCTGTCACCGCTGTTACAAGCAATGCTAATGCCATATATGAATAGACTTTTTTGAAAAAGTTATTCACACCACTAACATCCGGATTTACGAGCCGTGGTTCTTGTTTTTGAAAATTATCCATATTTACCTCCTACGTTGTCAAATGACAATGGTTTGGTGAACCTTTCCATTAGTAATAGTATAACAGAAAGCTTATTTTAAGATTAATATTTAGCATAAAAATTAACTTTTATTGTAAATTAGTTTGCGTGTTAGCTAGCAAAGTTTCAAAAGCAAATTCAGTCATTTGTAAATCACCAGCCCCCATAAATACAAATACACCATCTTCGTCTGCCAAAAGTGGTGCAACCTCAGTTGGCGAAACAATACCTTCAAACTTAGAAATTTTCTTTCCTAAGTCAGCAGAACTAATTGCTCCGGCAGTTTCACGTGCTGAAGCAAATATTTCTGTTAAGAAAACATTATCAGCTAGATCAAGGGCTTTTGCAAAATCATCTTGATAGGCAATCGTTCGTGAGAATGTGTGAGGTTGGAAGACAGCTGTTAATTTGCGATCAGGATATTTTTGACGGGCCGCATCAATCGTTGCCGTAATTTCAGATGGATGATGTGCATAGTCATCAATGATTGTCACTGGCCCGATATGTTTTTCCGTGAAACGCCTTTTAACTCCTTGAAATGTCAATAATTCCTCTTGAATTAATTGTGTTTCAATTTCTTCAAAATATGAAACGGCAACAACTGCCAATGTATTCAAAACACCGTGTTGACCAAACAAAGGCACTTTGAAATTTCCTAAAAATTCGTCATGGTAGTAGGCATCAAAACTTGATCCCTTTGTTGAGCGCTTAATGTTAGTTGCATAAAAGTCATCAGTTTCTGGATTTGTACCATAATAATAGACTGGAACAGATACCTTAATTTTACGAAGTTGTTCGTCATCACCCCATGCGAAGATTCCTTTTTTAACATTGTTACCAAAGTCTTCAAACGCACTGCGTACATCATCAATGCCCGTATAATAATCCGGATGGTCAAAATCAATATTTGTCATGATTGCATAATCAGGCGTGTAATCTTTAAAATGGCGACGATATTCATCAGCTTCAAAAATGAAGAATCGTGCATTTGGCACACCCTTACCAGTACCATCACCAATTAAATATGAAGTTGGTGCAATTCCTGATAACACGTGTGAAAGCAACCCCGTCGTAGAAGTCTTACCATGAGCACCAGCAACCCCAATTGACGTATATTGCGTAATCAGTTGTTCAACCATATCAGGGTAAGTTAAAATTGTTAATTCATCTGCCATGGCTAATGCCGCAGCAACTTCAACTTGATCATCCTCAAATGAATTTCCTCGAATGACGGTCATTCCTGGTTTAATATTAGCTGCATCGAATGAATAAATTTGAATTTCAGCTTCCTCAAGGGGCTTCTGAGTAAATGTATATTCATCAATATCTGATCCAGAGACTTGATACCCTTGATCGTGCAAAATTAACGCCAATGCACTCATTCCTGAGCCCTTAATACCAATAAAATAATAATTTGGATTTTTGTCCATTTTTCTCATCCATTCTAACGTAAATATCGTTCGTTAAATTCTATTAAATCTATCTTATCAGAAAAAAACATCTGCTGATATAATTTCAGCAAATGTTTTTTAAAGGTTAGTGACCCATAAAGTAGCCATTGTGATCTTTAGCGGCTGAACTATCCTCTTCTAAAAGAATATCATCTAGGCTGAGTCCCAATCCAGTTTTAATAGATTTAGTCTTATTAACCTTTGATACTTTGTTTACAACCTTTTTAGTTTTTGAGGCTATCTGTTTTTTTGAAGTTGATAACTTGTGCGGTTTTAAAATTTCTACTATCACCGGTTGTCTATCCGGTATCTTTTCCAAATAATCGTCATCATCAGTTGCCAAAGAAATATATTCTGTCTTGGCAGCCAACAATTCTGCAACCTGTTGGTCATAGGTATGCATTAAATTTGTGTATAAAACAATTGGTCGCTGCAAAGCCATTAAATCACCACCCTTTTATTTAAACAGTGATTGAGCTGCCGTAGAGTTGACGTCAAATGGTGTACCAACTGGTGCAAAATCATCTGGCAAAATTAAAGCACCTGGAACCTGTGGCGCATTTGGCAATCGTAGTTCCCGGCCAGAAACGATCATACCATCTGATGAAACTCCTCGTAATTCACCTGGCCAAATGATAAGCCCTGAAGGCATCATTGCCCCAACCTTAGCGACTACAACCTTAATTCCTTGTTGCATGTTCGGCGACCCTGAAACAATTTGAACACGTTCATCATTATCAACAACGGTCGTTGTTACTTGAAGGTGATCAGAATCTGGGTGTGGCTCTGCTTTTTCAACATAACCAACAACAAATTTAGGTTCATCATCTATAACCAATTCTTGAGTAAATCCTGCTTTTTTAATCAATGTATTTAGTTTTTCAACTTGTTCACTAGAAAGAAAGACCTGCCCAGAAACATTTGATAAGTCTAATGATTGGCTAATATTAATAAAATTATAACCAATCAATTCGTCATTATCACCGATAAACTGAACAACATCACCTGCATGATTAACATTAAAGTTAGTTGATTGATTAGTTAATACAATTAGGTTGTCACCCATGCCTGATGGATTATAGCTGGCAATTAGCATACTGTCAGTACTCCTTTTAATTAATTTAATTTTTTAAAATGATTAGTCGCCATAAATAATGTCATTAACGGTTGTTGCGTCTAATTTTTGTGCTAGTGTTTCCACCAATGCTTGCGCAGACTCAAAATCTGCCACCGACCAAACCGTTTGATGTGTATGGATATAGCGAGATGCCACACCTAGCGCAACGGACGGAATACCTTGATTCTGTGACTGTGCGCCATGTGCATCAGTACCACCCTTGGCAACAAAATATTGTAATGAGATTCCAGCATCATGTGCGGTGTCTAAAACAAATTCCTTCAATCGTAGTGGCATAACCACACCAGGATCAAAGACGCGTAACAATGCACCGTGATCCATTTGACCCTGTCCCTCAGAAGATAGGGTATCATCTGCTGCTGATGAATCTAATGCAAAGAAAATATCAGGTTTTAACTGGTTGACGGCTGGTCCAACACCTCTTAGTCCAACTTCTTCCTGCGTATTAGCTCCCATAATCAGAGTATTTGGTAATTTTTTGTTTTTTAAATTCTCTAATGCATTTAAAATTGTCACTAAACCGAAACGATTGTCCCAGCTTTTTGATACAACACGCTTACCATTTGCTAACATTTTTGTTGTGACATCGGGAACAATGAAATCACCTGGATGAATACCATATTCTGCCACTTCATCTGCTGAAGTGAAACCACCGTCAAACAAGATATCTTGAATTTGTGGTGTACCATTAACATTTCCCTGACGTAAAAGATGTGGTGAAACTGAAGAAGAAACGACTGGATAAGCGTTATCACGAGTGAAAAGTGTAAAACGCTCAGCAGAGACTGTATATGGATTCCAACCACCAACTGGTGCGACAACTAACATCCCACGTTGGGTAATTTGTGTGACAATAAAGCCAACTTCATCCATATGTGCACCAAACATAATTCGTGGTGCATTAGCATCTTCGCTATGTCGGATACCATAAAGACCACCCAAACCATTTTGAACGACCTCATCAACCAATGGTGAAAGATCGTCTCTAAATGCTTGTCTAACAAGATGTTCCTGACCAGACGTCCCCTGTAGTTCGGTATACTTTACAACACGATTCCAAATTCGTTCTTCCAATATTCTCACGCTTTCTTTAGGAAATTTATTTATGCCTTGTTTTGACTTAAAATTGCTCGAATTTGAGCTTCCAACATTCCGATACCAACCGTATTTGCGCCACCTTCCGGTAGGATAATATCAGCGTAACGCTTTGTGGGTTCCACAAACTGGTGATACATCGGCTTCACAGTCTCCATATATTGGTTGACCACTGAATCGACTGTTCGTCCACGCTCAACAATGTCACGTTGCATCCGACGAATAAAACGCAAATCATCATCAGTATCAACGTATACCTTAATATCTAGCAAATCACGTAATCTTGGCTCTGTAAATAATAATACCCCTTCTAAAATAATTACATCAGCTGGAGCTACTGTAATTGTCTTATCTGATCGTGTGTGATTTGTATAATCGTAAGTTGGCTGATCGATAGATTCACGATTTAATAGTCGCTTTAATTGGGCAATCAATAATTCATTATCTAATGAATCAGGATGATCATAGTTGGTCATTCGCCGTTCAGCCATACTTTTTTCACTTTGATCACGGTAATACGCATCTTGCGGAACCATAACAACCGACTCACCTTTAAGGCGTTTAATAATGTCCTGGCTGACGGTTGTTTTTCCAGATCCAGATCCTCCCGTGACACCGATAACCATTGGGCGTGATATAGACATGTTAAACCTCTTTCTTTGTAGTTAAAATAATCTTTATTGTAATGGTAAAGTGACTGTGATTGTTGTACCAACGCCCACTTGACTGGTTAATTCAATTTTTCCTTGCGCTTGCTCAACCAAATCATTCACAATTGCTAGTCCTAGGCCGGTACCTGGAATTGATTTTGTACGGGACTTATCAACGCGATAAAAGCGTTCGAAAATCCGGTTTTGTTCATCACTTGGAATTCCTAGTCCAGTGTCCTTGACTGCAAATACTAATTCATTTGCTGTGACCATCGCTGAGACCTTAACCGAACCATCTTGCCGATTATATTTCATTGCATTACCAATTAAATTCGTCAAAATTTGTTCAAAATTACTCTTATTTTGGTTCACAACAAGTGTATCGTTAACTTCATTTTTAAGTGTTAAATTCAAATTGTCTTTAATTTCTGCTTTCGCATTAAAAATCTTCTCAACCATTTCAGACATATTAAACTGTTGCAGCGTGTTTGCTCGCTCCGGTACTTTCGCCAATGTCAAAATATCATCAGTCAAGTCTAGCAAGCGTTTTGTCTCAGATTGAATAATTTCTAAAAATTGTTGTCTATCTGTTGGATCTTCTTGCGCCCCGTTTAATAATGTTTCTGTAAATCCTGAAATTGATGTCAAAGGTGTTCGTAATTCATGTGAAGCATTGGCAACAAACGCAGTTTGCATGTCCTTCATTTGAATAACTTCTGTCATATCATAGAGCAGAACTAATAGTTCAAAATGACGCTCACGTGTTTCATAGTAAACAACTGAAACATCAACTGTCTTATCATCAATTTTAACTAGTTCACGAAATTTCTTTTTTTGTTTAAGCGCTTGTTCAAAAAGTTCCATTAAACGATGATATTTAATAACATTATCATAGTGTTGATTGATCAAACTATGTTGCACACCGAGTAATTGACTTGCCTGATCATTTGCTTGAATAATCTTACGTTCAGGAGTAATTTGCAATACACCCAATGGCATATTCTCCATCAAAGTTTCCATCGTACTACTCTGCTCTTGCATGATTTTAATGCGCTTACTATTTAAATGCTGAACGCTATTAATTGCTGCTGCAAGCGGTGCTAAAGAATCATCTGGGTGCATTAGAACATGCGCAGTATGCGTATGGGTCGTTTCCAAATCCTGTAATTTTTCAATAAACAGTGTTAAATGTGCATCTCGTCTTTGTCTTTGAATTTCTAAGGCTAATGTTGTTGCACCAGCCAAAATCATTGAAAGTAATACCAAAACATGCCATTTCAGAGTCACATTTTGATCACCCGTCAGTGAGGTCAACCATAGTATGAGCCAAATAATTGCTGCATAAATAAACCAGAAAAGGACAAAACGTTTTGCTGATTGGATTAATTCATCAATATTCATCATTCAACCCCTTACTCTCGTTCATCATGTGAGCGGTCAAAACGATAACCAAAGCCACGAACTGTCTTTAAATAAACCGGATGTTTTGGATCCAGCTCAATCTTATCTCGTAGGTGTGATAGGTGCATGTCAACCATGCGAGTATCTGGACCAGAAAATTCATAACCCCAAACACCATCTAAAATGGTTTCACGACTTAGAACGCGTCCTTCGCGCTCAGCCATATATGCTAATAATTCGTATTCTTTTGGGGTCAGTTTAACAATTTCACCGTCAAACTGCACAACCATCTTATCAAAATCAATCGTCAACCGACCATATGATTGACTATGTTTCACGCTCTGTTCTTTTTCCGTTTGTGTTTTCTGACTAAAACGTCGTAAAACCGCATGTACACGTGCAATAACTTCTCTTGGACTGAATGGTTTCGTCACATAATCATCTGCACCAATCTCTAGACCAACAACTTTATCAATTTCGTCATCTAAAGCCGTCAACATAATAATTGGAATTTGATTTTTCTCAGCTCGTAATTCACGAGTGACGTCCACACCACTTTCTTCAGGTAACATAATGTCTAATAAGACAATATCAATTTTTTGTTCATGAATAATGTCTAATGCTTGTTTACCATCTACGGCCGAGACCACATCAAAACCAGATTTCTTTAAGTTATACGTTAGTAGAGTTTGTAATGATGGTTCGTCATCAACGACCAAAACTTTTGTCATAACTAAAAACTCCTATTTTTATCTATTAACTACAAGTTTACCACGAAAAATGGGTAAATTGCTGACATACATTAAGGTTAATCATTGCTTTTTAAATAACTGAATGTTCATTAAATTAAAAGTCGTTTTTCCTTACTAACTTTCGTGCATGGTAATTACTTAGAACTTTAATTACTAACATACCAATAATTAATAGCGCACCGAGCAAGAAGATAGTCCACTCACCCATTATGGATACACCGTATCCCAACGCTACCGTAATAATTGGTGAGAATAAATCAGTCGCAAAGAAAGAGATACCAAAAACACGACCCAAGTATTCTGGTGCACTAGCTTGCTGTCGCACAGTATTGATTTTAATAACAAAAGCTGAACGGGCAAAACCATACAAAATGACTAATACAATAAATACCCAAAGATACTTAAAGAATGTTGCTACTAAAAATGCAACACCTAACAAATAGAAATCTCGGTACATAGAACTCATTGTGTTATATTGTGGTAATTTTGCTAATATCACACTAACAAAAACGCCCGCAATTGCTGCTAAAGTTAATGCTGTTGAATAACTTGTAGCCGTACCATGATAATTATGTTGAATAAGATATGGCATTGCTAAAATAAATCCCTCAAAGAAAAAGTTTGTCCATATAGTAAGTAGCATTGATTCAAAGAGTTTAGGTGATTGCTGCACATATTTAAATCCTGCCGTTAAACTTTGTAAGAAAGGCTCAATAATATGTGGCTCTTCCTTTGGTGCTGGTCGATACTTAATCGCTAAATTAAACAGTACTGTTACCAATAGCATAATTCCAAGGATTTGCAGGAAAGTTCTTAGATTGATCCACTCAAAGTGTAATAATAAACCACCTACTAATGGCCCCATTGCTTGTCCTGTTGAAAATGCTGCACTGGCCCATGCGTTAAATCCTGCTAACGACTTTTCTTTGATAACATCAGGTAGGATTGCTCTCGTTGCAGGATATGAATATGAAACATCAACATTTAGGATAAAGGTCAACATGAATAAAATCCATACTTGTGGTTTAGCTGGATCAATAAAGAATGATAAACCTAATGCACCAATTGCGCCTAACAAATCCGCTATTAGTAGGACTTTTTTTCGATTAAATCGGTCTAAAATTGAGCCAACAAAAATATCATTAAGGACATAGACAATGAACCCAAAACCAGTCAATATCCCAAGAATTTCAGCATTACCATAACTTGCTACCAAGAACCAATTCAACCCAAATCGATAAACGCCGTCGCCGAAGACTGACGCAAAGTTCGATGCGAGTAATGGAAAACTAAAATTTGTTAATTTAGATTGATGTTCTTCCATACATCATCCCCCCTTTTACTATAGAAACTTAATAATCGCTACACCCACAGCCATAATAATGACACCAATAATTTGAATCAGACTGACTGAAGACTTAGCAGATCGCCACCAACCAAATTGCTGAACCAGCATTGACCCAGTGATAGAACCAATTAATCCCATTGTAATTGTTAATCCTGCACCAATTTTTGGAACAGTTAGTACTGTGGCGAGGACAAAAGAACCACCCAGTATACCACCAAACCAATTCCAAAGCTTTGTCGTTTTCAATTCAGATAATTTAGGTAGTCGACGTTCAAGAATTAGTGAAAAAATCGCAATTAATATAAAACCTGTAAAAAATGATATAAATGCAGCTTGTTCAGAATTATGTAAAAGGGTACCCAAATGGCCGTTAATAGCTTGTTGCGTTGCCGAAATGGCCCCTGCAATAATTGCCCAAATTTGCCAGAATAATTTACCTGTCTCTTTTTCCAGATTATTCAACATCAGTTCATCTTTTTTTAACTTGCTAGGTAAAACAACCGCACAGACAACTCCCAATATTAGAACCACCAGACCGACTAGTCGCAACATGGTTAACGGAATAATCGCTGCCTGGAACCAGCCAAAAGTGTCTATGATTGTCCCCATTAAAATTTGACCAAGAATTGGTAGAATCACTGTTTGCATCGCGCCAAGCTTTGGAAATAAGACAACATTAGACGTTAAGTAAATGCCCCCTAATAAACCACCCAGCCAGATCCACATTGGTTGGTTACTAATAAATTCTCTAGTAGGCCATAGATTACCCGACATTCCCCAACTCAGTAATCCTAAAAATACTGTACCCACTAAAAAAGAAATTGATGCTGCTAAAAATGGTGACCTGACAATTCTACTCAAGTCAGAATTAATTGGATTTTGATTAGCTAATAAAAATCCAGCTAAAAGAGCACATCCTAAAGAAATAAAAACCATCTGCCTACTCCTCACACATTAACAAGATTTTTTATGTAAAAAGAGTGGCTTTAACTACGAATTAATAGTTAAACCACTCTATAATTGTTGTCTTATGTTACTTAATCCAAGAAATCACGCAATTGTTTTGAGCGTGATGGGTGACGTAACTTTCGCAACGCTTTTGCTTCAATTTGACGGATTCGTTCACGGGTAACCCCGAATACCTTACCGACTTCTTCTAAAGTACGTGTACGACCATCCTCAAGACCAAAACGTAGTCGCAACACATTTTCTTCACGATCAGTTAGTGTATCAAGCACTGATTCTAGTTGTTCTTTCAACATTTGATAAGCTGCTGAGTCAGCTGGTGAAACAGCTTCATTATCTTCAATGAAATCACCTAGATGAGAATCATCCTCTTCACCAATAGGTGTTTCCAAAGAAACTGGTTCTTGTGCAATCTTCAAAATATCCCGAACCTTCTCAGTTGCAACATCCATTTCAGCACCGATTTCTTCAGGTGTTGGTTCACGTCCCAAATCCTGTAACAAATTACGTTGAATTCGAATTAATTTGTTAATTGTTTCAACCATGTGTACAGGAATTCGAATGGTACGGGCTTGATCAGCAATTGCACGGGTGATTGCTTGACGAATCCACCAAGTGGCATAAGTTGAGAACTTGAATCCCTTACGATAATCAAACTTCTCGACCGCCTTCATCAATCCCATATTTCCTTCTTGAATTAAATCAAGGAATTGCATACCACGACCAACATAACGCTTGGCAATTGAAACCACTAATCGTAAGTTTGCTTCAGCTAATTCTTGTTTTGCCGTTTCGTCACCGGCCTCAATTCTTTCGGCTAGAGAAACTTCTTCATCCCCAGTCAACAAAGAAACTCGACCAATTTCCTTCAGATACATACGAACCGGATCATTAATTTTCATACCAGTTGGTGCATCTGCAGCTTGTTTCAATTCCTTTGCAGACAGCTTTGTCTTTTTATTTTCTAGCGCACGCGCAGTGGGTTCGCCATTTTCATCAACAACAGAAATTCCTGCAGATTCAATTTGATCGTATAAATCATCAATTTGATCAGCATTCAAAGACATTGGCTTAACAACTGCCTTTTGCAAATCAGTTTCCTTGATTTGCTTATCTTTCTTAAATTCTTTGATGATACTCTTAACCGCTTTATCAAAATCAGTTTTACTGAATTGAGCAGCACTTTCCTCTGTTTTCTTTGCAGTCATAGTAAACTCCTTAATTATCTAAATTCTTTGTTTGCTTTTGTTTTAAAACTGTCATATATTCGACGCTCAGTTGTGCAATACGTGCATGATCATGCAATTGATTTGCTTCTTTTATATCACGTGATAATTGACGAATTTTTTCCTCTAACGGCGCTTCATCACTAATCACACGAATATACTCTGAGACTTGCTCTCGATCCATAAATAACTCTGAATCAATTTCTTCCAATGATGCTAATATTCTAGTTAATTCGGGCTTTTGCACATAATCCATAAATGCCGCCATGTCTGTTGCTGGTTGTTGCTGATACTCTTCACGATACGCCATCGCAATCATATACAATGTTTCATATGGTACATCCTGAAAAGAGAAATTAGCACGATTAGTAACTTGCAACCAAACATCATTATCACGGAGCATCCATGCTAGCAATATTTGCTCAGCTTTTTCTATACGTGTGACACTCTTTTTAATGATTTGATTATCAGGAAAGGACTGATGGCGAGCTTTTTGTCTATTACCCGATTCAGTGTTAGTAGCCCCCGATGATCGTTGTGCTTGTTTTTGTAATAAAATTGGGCGAATTTGATCCTGTAATGCTTCATAGCTTAAATCAAATTCATTAGCAAGCTGACGTAAAAACTGTTCACGTATAACAGGCTCTTTTACTGTTGCAATGACCACCAATGCATCACTAATGTATGAAAACAATTCAGTTTGATTATGTAAGTTACGATCAATCTGTAAATATCTTAAATTAAAAGTAACCGGGTCTTCAACATTGTGTACTAAAACTTGATTAAATGCCGTTGCATCATTTGAACGCAAATATTCATCAGGATCTTGATTATCTGGAATATGAATAATTTGTGCAGACAAACGTCCTTGCTGTGTAATTAAATCAAGTGCTCGCTTTGTCGCCTTTTGTCCTGCCATATCAGCGTCATAACTAATACTAATCTTATCAGTCATTCTAGATAAACGTTGTATTTGCTCAGACGTCAGTGATGTTCCCATTGAAGCAACACCATTTTGCACACCAGCTTGAAACGCGGCAATGACATCCATGAATCCTTCAAAAAGAATGACATGCTTCTTTTTCTTAATGGTATCTTTTGCTAAATCCAAATTGAATAATTCTGCTGATTTATTAAATAGTAGACTTTCAGGTGAATTAATATATTTTGGCTCATCATCATTTTGAGTTAGCTTTCGACCAGAAAATGCGATTGGGTGTCCAGCACTGTCTCTAATCGTAAATAATACTCGGTTAGCAAATCGATCATGCAGACTGCCATCCGACCATTCGACAAATAATTCTGATTTGCGCAATAACTGATAATCAACCTTTTGTGTTTGGAAGTAATCATATAGAATATTGCCTTCAGGTGCATACCCTAACATGAATGCATCGATTGTTTTCTCATCTAATCCTCGTGAAGTTAGATACGACAGTGCTTCTTCACCTGAAGCAGTATTAACTAACAAGTGATGATATAGCTTTGTTGCCTCTTCATATAACTCACGCAATGCTTTAATCTCTGGATCAACTTGTACATTCTGATCATTATCAAGATAGGCTTCATCCAAATCAACACCAGCCTGTGGTGCAACTTTTGCAACAGCCTGTGGAAATGATAAATTCTCAATCTCCATTAGAAAACTAAAGACATTTCCACCTCGGCCACATGAAAAACAGTGGAAAATTTGTTTCTCTTCATTAACAGAAAATGAAGGTGTTCGTTCTTCGTGAAACGGACATTTCCCAAACAAATTACGCCCCTGTTTCTTTAACTGTACGTATGGTGAAACAACATCAACAATATTAACGCGTTCACGAATCTCTTCAACAAGATTCTGTGGAATTCGTGCCATAATATTTCACCTCCGTTCCAATGAAAATGAACTTTTCCAGCTCCTATAATTATACGCTTGAATATTTAATATGCAAGTATCTTGTCAAGCCCTATGAAAACACATAAATCTTGTTATGACAACATTCTTATTTTAGATTGCATGGATTATGTAAACTAGAAGCCTAGCCCTTAGCTTAAAATTATTGTCCAGTCCGAGAGAATATAGTTTAATTCCTTAATATTTCTGTTTTTCATAAAATTGGGCTATTATAATATGTATTACTGCACTGGTAAAATTAGTGTATTAAGAAAGAGAAATGGAAAGCAAAACAATGTCCGAACAAAACATGTGGCTTAAACTACCACAAAAGTTAACCAAGCAGCTTAACCTTGAAGAAGACGACCAGGTTAAAATAACCTTGCGCAACCATGATGCGCTAATTGAGAGAGCTGAGAGTGAAATGTTGTATCAACGTATTTCGTTATTCTGGTACATACTACCAGCATTAATCGGTGCATTAATATTTAATATATTGTTCACGTTACACGGAAACACCCAAATAGCGTTGAGTGGGAAAATGTCACTTGCCACGGGAACAATTTTGCTGGGGACAATCATGGGGACACTATTATTTTGTATTTTCTTTATTCGGGAGCGACGGAACCAAACGAATCCATTTTCAAAAAACATTTATTGGCGAAATTTTCCAGTCATTATCTTATCATTCGGACTTATTCTAGGTTTGGGATTATTGGGCCTTTTCTGGTTATTTGAAACAATGTTTGATGGCTTGTCATTCGACCTATTGACAGCGACAATCATCTTTTTTATTTTTGAAATGATTATTAACTATGTTATGATTCTCGCAGCCTTCTCGTTAACCCCTAGTATGTTAATACGAGTATTTACGATAGTGATTGTCAGTGGTGTCTTAATCTCCATGGCTTCCAATACATCGCATCGGTGGTGGCAATATAATCTGAGCTTCTTGGGAACTAAATTAGCCAGTAATAGTTGGCAGTTTAACATTACTCTGATGTTCTCGGCGCTTGTCATGGTGGCGCTGGTAGATTACATATTTGTGTCACTACATGCTATCTATCCGCATGCATGGCGATTAAATGTTTTGCGGACACTTCTCACATTTATGGCAGTTGATCTTGGTGCAGTAGGTTTTTCCCCAAACAATGCTGCTTCACATTACATACATGATAAAGTCTCAGGTTTCCTGGTATACTTTATCATTGTTTTGATTATTGGTATTCGCTGGTTGTTGCCAGGAATCAGCAAAGAGTTTCTCTCACTTTCTTACACGATTGGTGCGATTCTAGTAGCCGCTGATATTTTATTTGAGGGCGTAAATTATTTATCATTGACAGCTTTTGAAATTATCGGTTTTGTGTTGTCATTCAGTTGGATTATTATACTGTTTCATTTACTCCAACAGCTAATTGACCGCGGAAGTCGCTCCTTCTATGTCAAGGCCAATAGCAGTCCTAGCCAAAATTAGTAAAATTTGCATTAGTACTAGCCATTTATTTTGGGGCAATTTTTGGGTTCTACAAAAAGGCCACTTTATTTGATACTTGGCAGTTGCAATTTATACCTCTTTTGAAAACATAGTAAAACCCCGTAAGTTTTGGAAATCACTTCAACTTACGGGGTTTTGTTGATCTATATAAAGCAATAACATTCTTTGTAGATTTGGTTGCTCAATTTCTAAAATATTCAACTAATTATTTCTAGATCTAGTTCAAAGCATTTTACTGTCTGTTAACAGTATCTTATTTCTTGTTGCGGAAATTTCCAAAATTTTTTTGATTATTGCTGAACAACTGGCACAAACATTTTTGCATTCAGATTATCACCACTACCAGTAATAGACACACCATTGGGACCACCAACATATGCATAACCACTCACTTGGCCCAGTACACTCCCAAAAGTTTCATTGATAACAGACTCACTAAGTGAATAAGTATCATCCCCTTGGCTCAGCACCACAACATATTCTCCAACAGGAAACTGAATCAAGCGATCTGCCTTAGAGTCCATTTTATCGGCACGAACACCGACGTAATACATCATTTTATTATCAACTGCCTCATTAACAAAGAACAGTTCATCACTAATGGCCAGCATTTTTAAGCGTTCTAGTTGACCATTCTCATTGATTATTTGCCAAAATGCTTGTTTTTCAGCAGCCAAACCAGCAAAATCGGTATAATTGCTAGTTAACTCTTTTTGAATACCTAAAACTGTAAAAGCCTCTTGTTGCTCGACATGAAAATCACTCATATTAATTCCTCCAATTTTAATGGCGTATTTCTTTTAACAGAATTAGTATGTCGTATAATAGTATCAAATAATGATACCTTTGGGGGATGAGATGAAAAAAACTGAACGAATCTACACCATGATGCGCTTTATGAATAACCGTAGCTTCTTTACTCTTCAGGATCTGATGACGACGTTTGATATTTCGCGAGCTACTGCAATTCGAGATGTTCATGAAATTGAAGATCTTGGTCTCCCTCTCACCGCAACAGTTGGCCATGATGGTGGCTATTCAGTATTGACTAACAAGGTATTATCACCAATCTACTTTACTGATGATCAAATCAAAGCCTTGTTTATTGCTTTTATGGCAACACGTAACCGTCAACTACCTTATCTTAAAAGTCGCCAATCAATAGCGGAAAAGTTGATTGGTTTAATTCCCCAAACACAACAAGATGAGTTGATTGAACTTAACAGACTTTTAATCTTTGAAGGTACAAATCCTTCTAAACCGGATTTATTGGATCTTACCGATTTTTCTAACCCTATGCTCGACACGCTTCTGGAGTTGTCCCTAACTAGTCGGTTTGTCCGCCTTACTACAAACACTGAAACCTATGTAGGTTACCTAATTCATCTATTACGTGAATCCGGTAGTTGGTATGCGCAACTACTTGAATTTAAAACAAAAACAGTTATCATTCTTGCGATTAGTAATTTAATGACTGTTGCTACTCTTCCAACATCAAAACAACCATCTCAGTCAACCATCCAGCAATGGCTATCGGACCAAAAAAAGTCACCATATTTAATCTATTACTTAGATGCGCAGGCAATTAGCCAGTATCATAAATACCATCCATTTAATGCGCAACTTACTTATCGAGATCCCTTTCAAAATACTGGTATGTTGACACTACGTGATATAACGCCTCTCGAACCACTGATTAACTGGTTACTATTTCTTGGTCCAGGAGCCCAGCTGATTGAAGCACCAGTTTCTGTTAAAAATGCTTTATCCAAACATATTATAATGCTTGCTAAACAATTCAATTGATGATTTAATCCTCCTTTATTGAAATATCCAAAAAAATTGAGAGAAAATTAGGCGATTAATTGGTGGATGTACCAGATTTTCGTTCGATATTTTCAATGATAGCTAGAAAATCTGTTAGTGTTTTTCCCCATGTGATTTGGGTTAAATAACTTTTAGCGTTCTTGGTTTTTCTTTCTAACTTTGTCGGCTCATTACAAATTTCTTCAAACAAATGCGACAAATCATACTCATTGAATTTGGTATAGTAGCAGCAATCGTCAGGAATAAAATCTTTGCCAGTTCCTTCTTCAAAGTCCAGAAACGGTAAACCACAACTCATCATTTCAAAAGGCACTAAGGAAAAATTAGTCATTGATGGTGCAATCCCAAAGTCAGCATTATAGTATAGTTCTCGTAACTGTTCTTTGTTAAGCTTTCCCAGATTTTTACCATTAATAAATTTTTCCGTTTTAATAGTACCAAAATAACTGATATTTAGTTTGATATTTTTCTGCGCTAATAATTTTTCCGTATTGTACAAAAGCAATTGAATGTTAATTGGCGCACGGCGAGGACTATTAAATTTGGTGTAAACTGCTAGATTAAGTTCTTTTTTACCTGGATATTCTTGGAAATTTCTATGATGATATTGATAGTGATTAACATCAACTGGAAAGTTAATCTGATCTAAGGGACTGTCGAGTTCACATTGTTGGCGTACCATTTCCGCACACCATGAACCTAAAGAGACCATATGTAAACCAAGCTGGTAGCTACGCTTAGCTAGTTGAGAGCGATCACCATAGGGATAAAAATAGGGCTCATAGTCTTGCACAAAATACATTTTGTACCCCGGCAAATTCTTGATCAAATACGCAGTTTCCCATAATGTTGCTATCCAAATATCAGAATGATGCTGTGAAAATGATGCCTCTGCCAAGCAAGTTCCTTGATAGCCGGGAAAATTAAAATCGGCGTTGGTTTGCATATCCTCAACTTTCTGCGGTACACAGCTTTGATAATAAACATCATATCCTTTTTTGCTTAACAATGTTCCAAGATGAAGCATCGTTGTAATTCCACCATCATATGGGATAATTCCGGTTGATACAAAAGTGACTGAGTGATATTCAGTTTTATAATTTTGTGTAATAGGTTTATTGTTGAAATATTCTAAATAGTTATCATAATCATGAATATTACCTTGTTTAATATCTTGCATATCAGTATTAACTGGTTCCATAAAGCCGACCTTTCTTTAACTAAAAATAATACAAAAATTACCATCAACTGTATCCACGGGTTGAATAATGTATTTATTGAACATACAAGTACCAAAAAAATAACATTAAGAATGTTACTTAATTAGTATAAAAAAAGCCCCTTT
>NZ_GG697128.1:64658-86618 GCF_000160575.1 Weissella paramesenteroides ATCC 33313 | reverse complement strand
TTTACAGCTTTAAGGAGCTTTGATGTAATTGATAATTAGCATATTAAACAATTTTTTGGATTTAGTGGTAAAATTCAATGAATTTGTGGCTGGGGCGCTACGGACACGAAAAATACAAGTCACAGATTTTAGTTTCACTTATGTTAGTTAACAACAGAGTCCCCTTGCTTCCCTTCAACACGTGATTTTAACTTTGGGTACAAGCCATGATATTTCAAACTGTACAGCAAAACCTAGCCATGTGCTAGACTCTACCGTTCCCACCTCCATCATAGCATAGATGGAAATAATTCTGCTATTAGTACCACTTGCCTAACGGTCGCTGTAAACCATGATTCCTGATCAGTAATTTATTCCACAGCACCGTAATACTATTTTGAACTGCATTGTCCCTCCTGGCAAGGTTCCATAAAGCAGTTATTACGGTAATCAGAGTAGCATCAACTGTATTTAACTGACAATTATTTCTAAAAAAAATGCATCTAAAAAATAGGTCGTGCCACATGACACGACCTACACTAATTATTCGTTTTTGAATGTTCATTCTACACTTAATAAATTAACGACTCATTTGCCGGTTGTTTGACCCACAACTGGGAGATATAAGATCACCGCCTTTCAGTAGAAAATATAAAGCATGCTAACTTTAATCAACTACCTCACCCCCCTTCAGTGATCTGCTCTTATTTCGCTTCAAAAATACCGCAATCTTGCATAAAAGTAAAGTGTCAGCAATCAGAAATTACTTTTCTACGACTTTTAAAAATAATGGTTCCGTAGAGAATTCAATTTGACCACCTAAAGGAAAAGTAAAAATGGGTTGTGTGTGTCCAAAATCAACATCATAAATAACTGGTATTTTTTTAAGCCTAGGATATTTATCCAATATATATAGTAGCTTTTCTTGCGACATATCACATTCGTTTGGAAATCTACCAATAACTAATCCCTCTAAATCTTGATGGACTTGCAAGAACTGCGCCAATAATCTGTCAAAATCAGTATAGTCACCTTCTTCTGCTTCTTCCAAAAAGGCAATCGGGTGTTGCACCTTTTGAAAAAACTCCGTTCCCAATTGTAGTGTATAAGTCTGAATGTTGCCACCGATTATTGTTCCGTGTGCACGTCCATCATTATATATTTTCCACTCGTTTTTCAAAAAATTTCTAGGGATAGTTGGATCATACCAAGGATCACTGGTATAAACGTCGTTAGATAATAATTTGTATTCGTGTGCATTATCCTTGTCACTAATAGCTCGAAGCCACTGCTCCGTTTGATAATCTTGTAATTCATCCATTTTAAATGACGAATATGCTGGTGAGTAATAGGTAACCAGTCCTGTTTTAGTGAAAATAGCTGAATGTAGGCTAGTTATGTCTGAATACCCAAAGAAAAGTTTAGGGTTTTGCGATACAATTCGCCAGTCTATATACGGTAACAATTCGTTTGAGTTAAAGCCACCAATTGTTGTCATTACTGCCTTAACATTTTTATCCTGAAATGCGTGATGAAAATCGGATACTCTTGATTGTATCGATGCTGAAGATAATTGATCATTTTCATCAATATGTTTTCCAAAGGTTACTTTAAATCCTAATTTCTCTAATCGCTTCTTTGCAACTAGATTTGCATCCATTCCGCCAATCCTTGCCATGCTAGAGCTTGGTGAAATAACACGAATTTCATCGCCTAATTTCAATTTTGCTGGATATATTTTTTTCATAACTCCCCCTTGTTTATAAAAATGATCAAATCCACATAATTTTGTAAATTATATAAAAATAAACATCTAAATACAATGCAGCATACAAAAAATTGCATCATCCATTTCTGAATGACACAATCTTCTATCAAATAATTCGATTTACTTAAACCATGAATCGACTTGTGATTGATGATGCTTAATCCAGATATTTGCTGCTTCCTTTGGTGACTTACCGTTAGACATATCTAGCATCACGCTTGACATATCATCTTTACTCCAATGGAATTTATCTAGAGCTTTATAAGCATCCGGCTTATCTTTCTTCAAACCTTTACGAGACATTGTATAAATATTTTCTTTACTACCCATTGACTTCTTTGGGTCCTTTAGGTACTTCAAATCATACTTTTGGAACATCCAATGTGGTTGCCAACCAGTAACAATAATTGGTTTCTTTTCTTTGATTGCCTTTCCTAATGCAACCGTCATCGCCCCTGTCGATGATTCTGAAAGTTTCCAACCTTTTTTATCCAGTCCATAGGCTTTAATAGTATTCTTAGCTAGCTTCGTAATTCCAGCACCTGGCTCAATTCCGGTAATCTTCTTACCTGCCTGATCTTGCAAGTCGCTAATACTGTTAACATCAGTCATATAAGTAGGCACAGTTAATCCGTTTGTTGCCCCCTTTAAATTAGGTCCCATCATATCAAGTTGACTCTTATACTTTTGATACTGTGCTCTGTGGGTCATTGGCAACCAAGCAGATACAGAAACATCGGCTTGGCCATTCGCAATTGATTGCCACATAATTGAGTTATCCAATGACGTCAATTCAACTTTATAACCATGTTGTCTCAAGGCTTGTGCAAGCACATTACTTGAAGCCTTCTCTGAATCCCATGGTGTCGTCGCAATCTTAATTGTTTCTTTTTGCGAATTTGCTGTTGTAAATGCTGTGACAGCACCACTTCCAATCATGGTAAGCGCAACGACAAGTGCGGTCCACCCTTTCCAATGATATTTAGAAGGAACTGTTTTTTGATTTGGCATCTGATTGATCTTTTGCGTTAATCGATCAATAACAATTGCCAAAATAACCAACGAAATACCATTAACAAATCCTTTACCAATATCAGCATCTTGAACAGCCGCTAACACACCACGTCCTAGACCAGGCGCACCAATCATTGATGCAACCACAACCATTGACAAGGCAAGCATTAGGGTTTGATTAATTCCTGAAAAAATCGTCTTCTTGGCTAACGGTAATTCAATTTTAAATAATTTTTGTGTACCTGTTGATCCAAAAGAATCCGCAGCTTCAACCAAATCATTAGGCACCTGACGTATTCCCAAGTTCGCCATACGAACTGTGGGTGGAAGCGCAAAAATAACTGAAGCAAATACACCTGGTACAACACCAATACCAAAGAATGCCACAGCGGGAATCAAATAGACAAACGCTGGCATGGTCTGCATAAAGTCCAAAATTGGTTGGACAATTTTATTGACCACTTCATTCTTTGCCATCCAAATACCTAATGGCACACCAATAATAACTGAAATCAAACTAGAGATAATAACCAAGGTAAATGTATTCATCATACTGGTCCATAAACCTTGATTTTCAACAATAATCAATCCAATAAAAGTAAAAAGTGGAAATCCCCATTTTTTACCGAACATTAAGGCGGCAAATATAGTTACTCCGACAATAAATAGCCAGGTTGGAATACCTGTCAAGGCACTAGTCATCGTGTCCATCACGGCATTCCCACCATTTTGAATTGCCCCAAAGAAACCGCTTAAATGCTTTGTTAACCAATTAACACCGTCATCAACCCAAGGGCCAAATGGTATTTTTGGTAAAACACTTGCTAAAACAAACATATTATACCTTCTCCTCCTGCTTGTTTAGTAAAAATCAAGCTTTTCAAAAAGTGACAACTTAATTATAAACATAAAGTTGTCACTTTAGTCAAATGTAGAAATCGCTCAGACAGGATTAATAGCAGTTTTATTATTTTTTTTAAATAATAAAAGTCGGAACATGTTATTTTTTTGTTCCGACTTTTTTCATTAAAATTATTTAACTATTTCACAAAATTCAACAATAACACCATCTGGTCCCTGAATATTGAAGAACTTAATGCCTTTATCCCAAAATGGTAAGTGTTGTACTTCAGAATTCATGAGTGATAGTCCCTCAGCCTTAGCAGCAGTAAATGCAGCATCAGCGTCTGATGTATCCATCGAAATATGATTAATTGCACCTGGTTTACCAACAATTTCATCACCAGTCCAAGTTTCAATGACAAGATTCTCACGTTGCATGAAAATCACATGACCAACTGGAAAATCACCAACTTTTTTAAATCCTAATTTTTCCCAAAAGCGTTCTGATTCTTGTAATGATGAGGCTGGAATCCCCACGTGTTGCAATCCTGAATAATAATCCGTAAATGCCATTTTTGTCTCCTCAATACTTTCCTATTTACCAACATCAATTGCTTGATGATGCAGATTACGAAATACATACTGATCAGCAAATCCCGTTATACTCCCCTGGAAAAGGAACGCGAACAATGTTCCAATCCCAAAATTATAAAGTGACGGGAAAGTAATAATAAACGCAATTATTGCAAAAATAGTTGGCGGAATATAAGATGCCCACATTGCTTTAAAAGCTGATCCTTTAAAATATTTAAATCTGAGAATTTGCATCAAATCGTCTGCAGGATGCAAAACTAAGTTTACTCTTTGATAGATAGAAATTGCTGTCGCAATAAGCGCAACACCGATAAAATTAATAATCGTATACAAAATAACCATTGGTAATGTCGTTGCATCTGGCATAATTTGATTAAAAATATTCGAGAACCATTGGATAAAAATAGAGAATGGTAACATGAAAATAAAGTTACCAAAGATCCGCTTCCAATCCAATTTTCTCATTAACAGTGCATTCAAAAATGATATCAACATACCAAGAACTAGAAACGCCCAAAATAGTGCCAATGAATTATTTCCTAAAATTGCGTTACCTAAATTGGCTTCACCTGCGGTCCAATATGCTGATCCAAGAAAAGATGGATGTACATGTGCTGATGTAACCAATGTCAACACATTCCCCAAAGAATTAAGAATCAAGGAAATTATAAAATACATGATTGAAGCGCTCATTGATAGACTTCGCTGTGCTTGTTTTTCCCCCACACTGTCCATTTTTATGCCTCTTCACCGCCGACTTTAACAACCGCCTTTGATACAACCCCCAACTTACCATTAACAAAATCATCTACCGTTTTGTAATCTAGTTCATGTGACATCAATGCCTCAACATTTAACTTACCTGATGATAGCAAAGCTAGAGAATCCTCAAAACTATTTGGATTAATAAATGAGCCTTGGATAGTTAATTGCTTTTGGAAGATTTCATAAGTATTCATTTCAAATGTCGCATCAGGACCACCAACACCAAACATTAATACTTGTGCACCACGGGCAGCTGCCGCAATTGCCTCTTCTTGAGTTTGTGGCATACCAACAGCTTCAATCACAACATCATATTCTTCGGCAGGAATTTGATCGCCATTCTTTGTATTAAATGTATTTTGAACACCAAATTGTGCCTTATTCATTGCCAATTTTTCATCAACAATACCAGCTAAGTCTACCTGGTGAATACCATAGGCTTGCAAAATTTGAACAAATAACTCACCCATGAAACCATCACCAATCACTAACGCCTTCTGATATGGTGATACCTTTAGTAACTTAATCCCGTGTACCGCACATGAAATTGGTTCCACAACAGAAGCTGATTTCAATGAGACGTTATCGGGAATTTGATATACCACGGATGCTGGAGCCGTAAAATATTCTTCAAATCCACCATCACGTGTAACACCAACTGCTGATAAGTTTTCACATAATTCTGGACGTCCTGTTCGGCAATACTTGCACTGACCACAGTAAATATTTGGATCAACGGTCACACGATCACCAACTTTAACATTTGTCACTGCATCCCCAACTTCCGCAACAACCCCTGAATTCTCATGTCCCAATACAATTGGCGGAACAGCATCTGCAGAACCTGGTAATCCTGCATACAATGCATGATCGGTACCACAGATACCAGCAAATGCTGTATGAATTAATACCTCATTTGGTAAAACCTTTGGCCGATCAATGTCTTTTACAGTCAATTCCTTAATGCCAGTTAAAACAAGTGCTTCCATCATAAAATCTCCTTTTATATAAAAACTAACCTTCGCCTATATGGTAAACGCTTACGCAAATATTATCAAGCAGTTTTTGTAATTACATATTAATGATTTTTGGTAAGTAATCTCTTTTATGTCCCTGCAAATCACATATAAGTATTTACATAAGCGTTTTTCCAATTTGATTATATACACTATTAGCAAAAAAATAAATAGTGAATTTAATAACAATAAAATTAAGATTAGTGTTTATAATCATTTCTCTATAAGTCCCTGTTTATATGATATTTTTTTAAAAATGAATATTTATATTTTACAAACTATCATTATTTTGTGATATAATTCACATATAAAGAAACTATAAAATTTTCGGAGGATTTAAAAATGGGTGAACGGTTAAAGGGAAAAGTCGCAATTGTTACTGGTGGTTCTTTGGGGATTGGTTGGGCAATTGCAAATAGATTTGTTCAAGAAGGTGCTAAAGTTGTCATTACAGGTCGCCGGGAACAAATCGGTGAAGAAGCCGCTCAGAAAATTGGTACCCCAGATGTTATTCGTTTCATCCAACATGATTCATCTGATGAAGCTGGCTGGGTTGATCTTTTTGATCAAACTGAACAAATATTCGGGCCGGTTTCAACATTAGTAAATAATGCTGGCATTGCCGTTGGTAATAGTATTGAAAATACGACAACTGAGGAGTGGCGCCAGATTATGGCTGTCAACCTAGATGGTGTATTCTTTGGTACTCGTTTAGGTATTCAACGAATGAAAAATAAGGATCTCGGTGCATCAATCATTAATATGTCATCAATTGAAGGCTTTGTTGGTGATTCTAATTTAGGTGCTTATAATGCTTCAAAGGGTGCTGTCCGCATCATGTCTAAATCTGCAGCTGTTGACTGCGCACTAAAAGATTATGATATTCGCATCAATTCAGTTCATCCAGGTTATATCAGAACACCAATGGTTGAAAGTACACCTGGCATGGTTGAAGCAATGTCACAACGTTCTAAAACCCCAATGGGACACTTAGGTGAACCAGATGATATCGCATACATGTGTGTGTTCCTAGCTTCAGACGAATCAAAATTTGCAACCGGTTCAGAATTTGTGGTTGATGGTGGCTATACGGCACAATAATATATAAAATAGATGTACATCCGAGACCGTACAACTGGCGTTTACAAGTTGTATGGTCTTTATTTTTTTATAAAAAAAGACCAATTGCCGCAAATGCAACAATTAGTCATACAAAATTTATTAATATTAATAATATGCTAATTTTTCAATTCATTACTAAAAATGTATTTTGCTGCTTGAATGCCGGCTTGGCGCCCAAAAATAACCGTTTCTGCAATGGAGTTTCCCCCAATGCGATTATTGCCATGTAATCCACCAGTCACTTCACCGGCCGCATATAAACCATTAATTTTGTTGCCGGTCTCTGTCAACACTTCCGTTAATTTATTTATTTTAATGCCACCCATCGTATAATGAATCGCCGGCTTGATGTGAATTGCATAATAAGGTGCCAAATTTAAGCCACGATCCATCGCAGTTTTTCGACCAAACTCTGCATCGACGCCAGATAATTGACTATCATTCCACCTAGCAACAGTCTCCCTTAATTTTTCTCCATCTAGATGGGCCTTTTGAGCTAACTCTGATATACTATCGGCTGTCATTACGAGACCAACTGCCTGATAAAAATCAATAGCAGGAAATGCTTGCCGCACATCCTGATCAAAAATGAGAGTTGCACCATTTTCATGTAAATTATTAATTGCAGTTGTTACTTTATCACGAGTGGACATTTCGTTAACGAATCGTTGCCCCGCTTGATTAACTAAAATAGCACCTTCTCCTCGAACGCCTTCACCAATTAAATAGACGTGGTCGGTATCTTGTTGTGTTGTTGGATGGACTTGAATTTTGTTCATGTCAACCACTGCCCCACCAGCTGCAACAGCTAATTCTATGCCATCGCCTGTAGCACCTGGATGATTAGTTGTTCTTAATGACAATACATCAGGTGCGTAATTTTTTAACATTGTTTTATTTTGTGCAAAACCGCCTGATGCAATCAAAACAGCCTTTGTCTTAATCGTTTTTTCACCAATTTTATCATTATAAATTTTGAGACCAGCTACCATGTCTCCATTTTTTATAATCTGCATTGCCTTTGTTTGTGAAAATAATGGGATATGTTTATCAAGTAATTGCTTTTGTAATCCTTTGACTAAATAACTACCTACTGCCGATTTATTATTTGGACGATGGGCACGTTTTTGTGACATACCACCGGTAGACGTTAGGTCTGTTAGGGCAATATCATGTTTTTCAAGCCAATTAATAGCTGATTCAGAATGTGTAACGAAATATTTCAATAATTCTTTATCGTTTGTCTTCCCACCACCTTGCCAAATATCTTCATAAAAAGATGCTTGATCATCAATCACTTGATGAGATAACTGGGTCACTGTCTCTGTAGCATTCATACCTGTAGAAGCACGATTTGAATTACCTCCTAGTGAAGCTAACTTTTCAATAATAGCTGCTTTAAGTCCTAATTCTTGAGCCTGTATAGCTGCTGTCATACCTGCAGCACCAGAGCCAATCACAATTAGATCATAGTTTTCTTTTAAATCATTGATACTCGATACAGGAAAAACAAATTTTGGCATCTTTTACACCTCTTTGAGATTTAATGATATGTTTCACAAATAATACCACATTTATCTTTCGCTATTAACCCACTAATTTGGGTTAACCGTTTTAAAAACAACAAAAAAAATACGCTAAATTTGTTCAATTTTGCGTATTTCTTTTGTTATTTTACCAAGATGCTAATTCACTCAGATTATTTAACAACCAAAACATCACTACTTGAATGGCTAATGACATAACCACTATGTGATCCTTGTAACATTTTTTCGACAGCATTAGCACCGGTACTACCGATGACAATTAAATCAATATCATGTTCTTCCGGCAAATCTTTAGACAATACGGTTTTAATATTTCCAATTACAGTATGCCCAAATACTTTGACACCTTCTGCCTCTGCTTTAGCGACATATGGCTGAACTTTTTTCTGAACTTTTTTTGCCAAATCTTGGTAAAAGTCTTCACTGACACCAAATGATGAGGCCATGCCACGATCACGATTTACTACCCATGCGATATGCAATTCAGCCGATAAAATTTTCGCTAAAGATAGCCCGGTTGCAAAAGCCCGATCTGCTTGATCAGATCCATCTAAACCAACCAAAATATTCTTATAGGTCATCAAATTTCTCCTTGTCTTTTAAAACTTTGCATCAGCGTGACGCCGACCATAGCTAAAGTATAGAATCATACCAAAGGCCAACCAAACTAAGAAACGTAACCAAGTCTCCCAATTCAAACCAGCAATCAAAACGATACAGAAGGCGATGGCAATAATTGGTGTAACTGGAACCCAAGGTGCCTTAAAGCCACGATGTAAATCAGGTTGCGTACGACGCATAATCATAACACCAGCAGATACTAGAATGAATGCTGTTAATGTTCCAATATTAACCAATTCTGACAAGATATTTAAATTAATAAATCCACCAGCTAAGGCAGTGATAATACCAAAGAACCAAGTTCCTTTGAAAGGTGTCTGGTGTTTCTCATCAACGTGTCCAAAGAATTCTGGGAAAAGACCATCTCGTGACATTGAATAGCTGATACGTGATTGACCATAGAGTTGCACTAAGATAACAGTTGTCATTCCTAGAATAGCACCTAAACTAACAATAATCGACAACCATGTTTGACCCGTCTTTGCCAAAACGGCTAAAATAGGTGCGTTTAAGTACTTTTCAAATACAGTATACTTGACTACACCAGTCATAATCAAAGTCATGATAATGTAAAGCACTGTAGAGATCAAAAGAGAATATAGAATTCCTCTGGGCAGCGTTTTACTTGGATTGATCGTTTCTTCAGCACTTGATGAAACTGAATCAAATCCAATAAATGAGAAGAAAACAATTGATGCTGCTGGAATAATTCCAGTCGCAACACCGTTAGTATGTGAATATAAACCAAATGGACTAAATGGATGCCAATTTCCAGGCTTAATAAACCAAACCGTGCAGACAATGAATAAAATAATGACAGCCAACTTAACGATAACCATCGTATCATTAACTCGCTTTGTTTGTGTGATCCCAATGGAAATAATCCAAGTAATAATCAAAACGATCACAAACGCTGGTAAGTTAAAATACGTGCTGACACCTGGCGTCGTACCTGCTGCAGCTGTTAGCGCCGTTGGTATATGAATTCCCATGTTGTCTAACAAATTAACAAAATAACCTGACCAACCAACTGAAACTGTCGCTGCTCCTAAGGCGTATTCAAGAATTAAATCCCACCCCATGATAAAGGCAATAATTTCTCCAAATGCAATATATGAGTAAGTGTAGGCAGAACCAGCTACAGGAGCCATTGAAGCAAATTCAGCGTAACATAGACCAGCAAAACCACAACAGATTGCAGCGATTAAAAATGATACTGACAACGCAGGGCCAGCAGTCAAAGCTCCTTTACCAGTTAAAACAAAAATTCCTGTACCAATAATCGCTCCAATTCCTAAGAAGGTTAAATCCCAAGTACGTAAAGTTCGTTTTAACGGTGAAGCATTTTCCGTCAGCGTATTAATATCTTTCTTTCGAAATAATGATGACATAATCTTTTTCCCTTTCTCATTTGATTTTAATGATTCTATCACTGAAAAAATAATTTGTAAATAAAAAACACTGATACTCATGCCTCAAAAAGAATTTTCTAGATTCAAACAATACTATTTCGTTATTTTATGTTGAAAACGCTTACTAAATTTTAAAATAGACAATATAATTAGATTAAACTATAAATATATTGTTTTTGATTTCATTTTAAATCTATAAATAAAATTATTTATTAAAAATAATTATTAAAAATGGTTAAAATTAGAACTGAAAATTTTTAAGCAAAATACAAAAATATGATCAGCTGATAATCGAATCACCAATAATTAAAATGAGTTTTCGATTAGAAAAATATATTAAAATTTAATAATACGTGTTAGGTAACCTCACGAATTCAATACACTATTCTCTAAAACTTATTATAATAAATGAGTTATGGTAGTTTTCTTACCTACTTTAAAAAAGTAGTAAACCTGCATTTAACTTACGTAAATCATAGGCCTAAAAAGAGTACCAATCTACTAACTTGTTTTGTAGATTGGTACTCTTTAATTTATCTTTTAGTGTTAATTAACTTATTTTTTATCTAAAGCTTCCTTAATTGCATTTAACGTGACATCCGCAGTTTGATCAAAATTTACATCTGCTTCAGCTAAAACAGTTGCATCACCAATACCAACACTAATTTCTCCCGCACCATTAATACTCTTGATACCAGCAGCAGAGTCCTCTAAACCTATTACTTGTTCAGGTTTTAGATTTAATACCGCTGCTGCTGCCGAGAAAATAGCTGGATCGGGTTTACCTGCAGAAACTGATGCCGGATCCACAACAGCTTTAAAATAATCATCCAGTCCAAGACGTTCAATGATAAATGGTGCATTCTTTGAGGCCGAAGCAACACTTAATTTAAGTTCATCTAGGAAGTTCTGCATCCCAGGTAAAATATCTGCGGGTGTTAATTTTGATATTAACTCACGGTAATTCGTATTCTTTTTTTCAGCTAATGCCTCACGTGCAGTCTGATCATATTCATTTTCATGACCACCAGCGGCTATGATTAACGCCAAACTACCCATACGATCAATGCCTTTGAGTCCTTCTTCTAACTCTTTTGTCCAGGTAGTTCCCACTTCATCTGCAATCTTGCGCCACGCAATCGTGTGAAATCGTGCTGTATCAGCTAAAACACCGTCCATGTCAAAAGCAAATCCCTTAATTACATCAAAATCACTCATTTATGTTTAATCCTCCGTAATATGTTGCTCTTCATTTGCACGCAAATTAATTTCCTTATGGTAGACAGTTACACTAATATCTTGATTGGCTTTTATTCTTACTTCATTAGGATAAATATCTAATGAAATTAAAATACCACGGAATTTTTGTTTGAATGATAACTTTGTCCAGTCATCAGGTAACCTTGGATTAACAACAAAATGTCCATCTCGCAATGCCACACCGCCAAATTCATTTTGGATAACAGCCAAGGTTTCACCCATCACACCAATATGGATTCCTTCAGCAGTGGTACCACCTTGAATATCATAATAATCAGACCCAATAGCTGTCTTTAGAAAATCCAATGCCTCTACTTTATTTCCTAATGAAATATCGATTCCAGCAAAGACTGGTCGGGATGTTGTTGATCCATGAACTGTTCTAGCTAAGTAGTAGTCTGTATTTTTTTTCAACCAATCAATTGGTAAGTTGTATCCAAGTTGATTGACTAATTTCAGAACATGATTAGATCCTAAATTATAAAGCGTCATCAAGGTATCTGTTTGCTTTGCAACTTGATAGTCATCAGGTGATAGCCCTTCTGCCTTCATCAAACGATCTATACGGTGAATATCACCATATTTCTGACTGTATGCTTTAAAATCAACTTCTTTCAAATCAAAATATCCAGCATACTGAGCAATAATACCATTATCAATTTCTAGTGATAAGTGTGTTGAAACGTCTTGAGCTTTCTCTAGTAATTTTGTATCGATTGCAGGTAAATGCTCATTTGCTCCCAGTGCTTGCAACCAATTTAATGCCCAAGTTAACATGATGTTTGTATAGGCATTATCGGTGATACCACCAGTGGTTGCATCGGGGTAAGCTTCATGGAATTCGTCGGGACCCATCACTCCTGATAAATGATAGCGACCATCATCACCCAACATCACTTTATTTAACCAAAATCTTGAAGTTTCAACGACAACATCAAGACCACCTTCAAGAAGAATACTTTCATCCCCAGTTATCTGCACATAAACCCACAAATTATAAACGACAGCTAATGACACATGACGCTGCAATCTAGAATTATCTGGATCCCACTCATTATTCACCGTATTTAAATGAATAATTTGGGCCTGTTCATCACCCGTCATACCAGATTGCCAAGGGTACATCGCACCACTTTCACCTTCAATTTGAGCATTGAGTTTCGCACCATCTAGACGCTTAATCCGATATCTTAAAATGTCCTTTGCAGTTTCCGGATCATTTGCTGCTAAGTAAGGGATCACAAAAATTTCATCCCAGAAAACATGACCACGATAACCCTCACCAGTTAAACCACGTGAACCAACAGACGCATCTAAGTACTGGTTGGCATTGTGTTGTGCCGATTGTCGTAAATGAAAAACATTCATACGGATCATTCGTTGCAAATCAGGGTCACTACTCTCCAGAGCAATATCTGCTTCATCCCAAACTTCTTGCCAATATTTAAATGAATCAGCTGCAATTTCTTCAAAAGTAACATTTCGTAATTGTTCATCCACGATTTGTTCTGGATTTTTTTCTTCATAACTTGTTGCAATGCCGACAATTCGTTCAATATTTATCTTTTTATCTGGTGATAAAGTAAACTCACCTGTGGCAATTACTTGGTCATCCCCAGTCGTTACCGAAAAATCTGTTACATCACTAGTTGTTTTTGCACCAACGACAAGCTTGATGTTTGACTGCTTCGTCTCAGCAATTAATTTATTAGCCGTCAAAGAAGTCACGTCAAACTCTTTAGATTCAAAGTCACGATATCGCTTGACATTTTTATTTTCCACACGACCGTCAATAATGGCCTGCACAGTAATATTTGCTGTAAAATCCCCACTAAGTTCAATCGCAAGACCAATTTGATGCATCTTAAAAGGATTAACAGCTTTTTTTGTTTTTAAAGTAATCTTTCCCTTCGCAGTTGGTATCGTAAAGCTTTCTGATAAAATACCCGTATCAAAATGTAACGTTGATTGTCGTTCAGTCGGGGCAAATTCTACCACTTCACCATCTACATAAAGCTTAATTAATTGTGGATTAGGTAAATTTACCATATCTTCATTAATCACATCGCGACCAGCAACAGGTGTTGAAGTTTGATTAAAAACACCCGCAACATAAAGGCCCGGATAATGATCATCGCTGTAAGATGTCATGATTGGTGCTCCACGCCAGCCTAGATAACCATTTCCTAAGGTAAGTAATGATTCTTCACCATATGCACGAACTCCGGTTGCTACCTTATCATAGGCTAATTGCCAATTACTTGAATTCATCAAAAGCTCCTTTCATCTCAATTAGTTATTAACTGCATCCTTAAACACATTTTTCTTTTCAGCAGCTTTAGCATTCTTAACATCATCATCTTTGAATCCCCAGAAATAAACCGCCACGAATGAAACAACTGTCGTTACTACACCAGCAATAACGAAATACCAAATGTTATTTGGATTTGTTTTTGAGAAGAATGAAGGGAATCCGATCCATGAACCAGTAAATCCAAACATATCCACTTTTAATAGTCCTGCGATAAAGCCACCGACGGCTCCACCGATATTAGCCATCCAAAATACTCGACCATACTTCAAATTAATTCCATACATTGCGGGTTCAGTAACACCAGCAAAACCTGACAAGGCACCGGCAAATGCCAAACTCTTAATATTTGTAATCTTTGATTTTGCCCAAACTGCTAGTGCTCCGGCACCTTGTGCAATCATTGTAAAGTTAATCAATCCATTTAAAACAGAATGGCCAGTTTGTGCAATATCGTTTGAAATTAGCGGAATAATCATCCAATGCAAACCAAAGATGACCAGAACTTGATATAGGCCACCAATAATTAATCCTGCAACGGCTTGATTTAATGTTACTAACCAGTTAATAAATGTTGCTAGTCCTGATGAAATCAAAGTAATTACTGGTCCAACAACAACTAATACCACGATTGAAACGATAAATAATGTAAATAATGGTTGGAAAATTGAACGCAAACTCAATGGCAATACTTTTTTAAACCAATTTCCTACCGGACGTGCTAACCATGCTGCGAAGATAATTGGGAAAATCGAATACGTGTATGATGGGATATGAATTGGCAACCCAAAGAAGTTAGCATTCATTGTTACCCCAAGGAATTCAGCAAAGTTCTTTGACGTTTTTGCTCCCAAGTCCACCATAGTCGGGTGCACTAATACACCAGCAATGGCAGCTACAATGATTGGATCTGATTTTAATTGCTTTGCAGCAGTATAACCAACAAGAATTGGTAAGAAATAAAATGTAGAATCACCAATTGTATTGATAATTTGATAAGTGGCTGATGATTCATCAATCCAGCCCAAGTTAAACGTAAATAAAGTTAAAATACCTTTTAAAATTCCGGATGCAGCTAACAAACCAATGATTGGCATCATTGAACCAGTAATCGTACCAATCAATAATTGAAAACCATATTTAATCAGTCCGAAAAATCCATCTGGCTTATTGGATTTCTTACCACCAGTAGCCTCAACAGCTGCATCAGTTGCTTCTTTATCAACAACGTCATCGCCCAATTGCTCGATAACTTTATCGTAAACATCTTCAACAGCCTGTCCAATAACAACTTGATATTGACCTAATTGTGCATTATAAACCGCACCAGCAACGCCATCTAAATCTTGAATTGCATCTGTATCTGCCTTTTTCTCATCATTCAAATAAAATCGTAATCTTGTGATACAGTGAATAACCTTATTGACATTATCCTTACCACCAACATTCGTAATGATGTTCTTTGCTAACTCATCATAATTTTGTTTTGCCATTTTAATCACCTCTCACTTAATCTATGGCAATTGCTTGACCAATTTGGGATCCAGCAGTTGAATCACCAACTTCTACAGAAAAATTATCTAATTTGTCTGCTGAATTTGTAATTAGAACCATTGTCGTTTTCGGCAATTTTGCATCATCTACTTGTTGCCAATCCACTTCAGCTAGCGGATCACCACCATCAACAACATCCCCAACTTTTACCTGTGGTGTGAATGGGCCACCATTTAAAGAAACCGTATCAATACCAATGTGGACCAGAATTTCTAATCCATCTGCTCGCTCTAACCCAACAGCGTGGCCTTGTTGAATGGTTACTTTTCCAGCAACCGGAGACACAATCGTATCACCCGTAGGCTCGACCGCAAAACCATCTCCCATCATTTTGCCAGCAAAAACAGGATCAGAAACATTTTCTAATTTAATAACCTCACCTGTCACTGGTGTATACAAATGATTATCATTGGCAACCGTTTTTTTCTTTCCAAACCCAAACATAAATAAAACCCTCCTATTTGTGACGTCTTGCAAATTCAACACTTGTAAAGCGATCTGCCCGATGTCGTGACTCAGTAAATGATAAGATTCGATTATCTGCTAAACGAGTTTCGCTTCGAATGACGACCATTGACATACTTTCATCAATATGAAGTAATTGTCGATCTTCAAAAGTCCCCTTCTCAACAGTCATTCGTTTCACCGCATAATCAATCTGTAAACCTAACTGATTTTCAAAGTAATCAAACAATGAATTCTTTGCCGCCTCATAAGGAATATGGTCAATAACATCTTGATTAATGTAGTCGTAGTCTAAGACCATTTCCTCACCATCCACCCAGCGGCGGCGGACTACCAAGGTACATAATATTGATAAGTTATCGCCAGTTAAATTTTCTGGAACAGGTACATGCCGCTTAATAGTAATAACATCATTACTAGCATCTAAATGTGCTTGTGCAACCATTTCACGATAACTTTCAAGTGTTGAAACAGGAAATACAAAATGTTTACGGTCCAAAACAATCGACCCACGACCGGGTAACCTTTGCACATAGCCATCATTAGCCAATGCTTTTACAGCCTTACGAACCGTTTCACGAGAGACTTGATAACGTATGACAAGTTGTCCATCACTTGGTAAATAATCACCAGGTTGATAGACCTTTTCTTGTAATGCCTTCAAAAGATCAGAATAAATTTTTTGATACTTTTCCATTCCAGTATTCCCCCTTTCAACATGTTCAGTGTACATGACCATGAAACCGTTTTCAATTCTTTTGTACTGGGCATTTTGTAACTAGACTAGTCAGGTTGAGAGTGAAAGTATACAGACTAGGATTTCCAGACTAGTCAGGTTTTTTAAACTTAACTATTGTATTTGAATCACCCATCAATTTTTGATGACTTAAAAATATCACAATGACAACCACCTAATGAACTAATTTTTGAACAAAAAAACAAATACAGTTTTTGTCATTAATTACTACTTCTGACAAAAACTGTATTTGTTTATAAAATTTAAATTGTTGCACCATGGTGCAATGAAACTGGTAAAATAAAATCATTTTCACCAAGTTTATCCACACGATTGCTCATGCGATTCAAAAGACTTTCAACAAGCATCATAGCAATATCATCCAATGGCTGAACAATGGTGGTTAGTTCAGGGAAATATGTTTGTATAAATGTTGTACCATCATATCCAACTACTTTTAAGGTATCAGGTATCTCAATTTGCAATTCTTTCGCAGATTGTAGTACAAGTATGGCCGTTAAATCATCGCTACAAACGATGCCATCTGCTTTTCTCTCTTTTAAAAAACGTTGAATAGATACTTTTTTTATTTTCGGTGTCTCATCAAAGAAAATTGGCATCACTTGACTTTCTAAACCTAATTTCGTCATTTGTTGATAATAACCTTGTAAACGTCTGTCAGTTGGATTACCTTTTTGGTTAGGATTTCCCATAAAATAAATGTGGCGAGCGCCGGCTTCATACAAAGTCTGCGTTGCCAAAATACCACCTTGTAGATTATCACTACTAATCGTTGGCATGCCTGATGCATACCTCCGATCAAATGCTACGATTGGTAAATGAATATTTTGATACTCTTCAATACCTAAATTATGTGCACCAGTAATGATACCATCGACTTGGTTAGCAATTAGCATTTTAATATAGTCACGTTCTTTGGCGATATCGTCTGCAGCATTACACAAAATAACTTTATAACCTTTTAAAAATAATTGTTTTTCTAATTTTTCAATTAACTCCGCGAAAAAAGGATTTGTGATGCCCGGAAAAATTAACCCAATAATTTTTGTTTTTTTGCCTTTTAAAGATCTTGCTAATGAATTGGGTTGATAATGCAATTTTTCCATTGCATCATAAACCTTTTGTTTTGTTCGCGCGCTTAGATAACCATGGTTGTTAATAACACGTGAGACAGTTGTTGGTGATACACCCGCTTCTTCAGCAACATCTGATAACTTTGGCTTCACAATGACACATCCTTAATTTTGATTGACTAACATCGTACTACATATTACTTAATGATAAATAACTACCTGAATATTTTATCGTATTTTGTCCTGCAAACGCAATCATTGTTTGTTGTTGTGGCGCGAAAAAACGTAATGTCATCACTTTTTCACCACCATTAATAAAAATTTCACAAATTGAGTGATCAATAAAGATATCTAAAGTCAAAGCCTGGTGTGTGTTAAGTAATATTTGACGAGTTTCACCATATGATGTTGCAAATTTTTCACCCACGTTTGAACGATCAACTATTAAATAACCTTCATCATTTGTATCAAATTTTAATTGTAAACTATGTGCCGTAGTCCCATCACTGACCAGCAATAAATTACCCGTTTGATTAGCTGCAAGGTTCAACTTTAATTCATATTGTTGTCCTGCATCTGCAACTAATTGTTGCTGATTTTCAGATAATATTTCTTCGGCATCAGCCAATGTTGACATCGCTGGTACTGGTAATTGGTAGAGTTGATTATTAACCACTTTTAGTTGCTTAACTAGGCTCAAACAATGTGCCCAGTTTTCCTGATCAGTCGGATATTCTATCTCAGGTAAACCAACCCAACTAATTAGATATGCATTGCCATCTGGTGCATTAAAAGCCTGGCTAGCATAAACATCAAAACCATCATCTAATTGCACGATAGTTTGTTGTTCAGCTTGCCATTTACCCGTTTCCAAATCTAATTCACTACCGATTGCATAAACATTTGGGTAAATATTAGCAACCTGTAAGTTATCTTTCGATATACCTTGCGGGCAAAAAATCAACACTACTTTATCATTAACATAAACAAGATTTGGACACTCAATCATATATCCCAAGTCGCCCAGTTCATGTTGCACATACCCCATGTCCTGCCAATCTTTTAAATTATCAGACCGATATAATGAGAATTCACCACGAAGACTCTGCTTATCTTGAGCTCCAATTAGCGCATAATATGTGCCATTAATTTTTAGTAATTGTGGATCTCTGAAATGATCTGTCACATGTTTAGGTGCTGTAATCAATGGTGCATTTATTTTTGTAATCTCATTGTGCTTATTCATCCAAGCACCTAATTGAAAACTACTTCTATGCCAATCATTATCGCGAACATTTCCCGTATACATCAAGAATAATTGATCATCAATGACCTGGGCCGAACCTGAATAGGCACCATGAGAATCAAACTGGCCTCCAGGTTGTAACGCAATTCCTAAATTATGCCAGTGAACAAGATCATCTGAAATACAATGTACCCAGGATTTTAAGCCATGTACAGCACCAAAAGGAAAAGCCTGATAGAATACGTGCCATTGACCATTATAATAAGAAAAACCATTTGGATCATTTAATAAACCTGACGCCGGACTAATATGAAAGCCTGGTTTATAAATTGATGTCGCAACCTTTTTTTCTAAAGATTGTTTGATTATCTCTGAATATGCACTGTAAGGCTGATATCTTTTTTCTCTTGTCCAAGTCATGCGATTTACTCTCCTATTAAATTGGAAGCGCTTTCTAATTTATTATTTGTCATCTCTAAGATAAATTATATAACAGATAATGTCAAACGTTTGACACATAAGAAGCATTTTAAAAGTAAGATGCCTCAAAAAATAAAAAAGTTTTATGTCAAACGTTTGACATATCTTAAAAATGCGTTATTCTAATAAGTGTAAAGAAAAAGAAAACGCTTTCAGTTATAAGGAGTGGACAAATGGATCATAAAAAAGTTGCTCATGAAATTGTCGATGCTATCGGTAAAGACAATTTCGCCGCTGCTGCACATTGTGCGACACGGTTACGCTTAGTCCTCAAGGACGAAAATAAAATTAATCAGGAAGCTTTGGACAACAACGATGATATCAAAGGAACATTCAAAACCAATGGCCAATACCAAATTATTATTGGTCCAGGGGATGTCAACAATGTTTATGATGAACTAATAAACATCGCCAATGTCGCCCCTGTTTCTACTGAAGAACTCAAAAATGTTGCCCAAGAAGACAAAAAATTTAATCCCGTGATGTCTTTCATTAAGTTGTTATCTGACATTTTTGTGCCAATCATCCCAGCCCTGGTTGCGGGTGGTCTATTAATGGCTTTAAACAATTTCCTAACATCTGCTGGGTTATTTGGACCAAAAGCTCTAGTTGAAAGTTTCCCTGTCATTAAGGGATTCTCAGCGATGATTCAATTAATGTCAGCTGCACCATTTATTTTTATGCCAATCCTAGTTGGTATTTCAGCTGCTAAGCGTTTTGGTGCTAACCAATACTTAGGTGCTGCATTAGCAATGATTATGGTGTCACCAGATTTAATTGCTAACCAAACTTGGAATATTTTTGGCTTAACTGTCTCACAAAACAACTACTACTACCAGGTTATTCCTGTTTTAGCTGCTGTCTATATTTTGTCATTGATTGAGAAATTCTTACACAAAAAATTACCATCTGCTGTTGATTTTACATTTACGCCTTTAATTTCGTTGATGGTAACTGGTTTCCTGACATTTGTTATTGTTGGACCACTAATGCGTTTACTTTCAAATGGCATTACTGATGGTATTGTCTTTGTTTATCAAACACTAGGCTTTGTTGGTACAGGTATTTTTGGACTATTATATTCACCAATTGTATTAACCGGTCTCCATCAAAGTTTTCCTGCTATTGAAACACAGTTGATTACAGCGTTTACCCAAAATCATACTGGTTATGGTGATTTTATCTTTGTGGTTGCTTCAATGGCGAACGTTGCCCAAGGAGCTGCAACATTTGGTGTCTTTGCTCTAACTAAGAATAAAAAGATGAAGGGCCTTTCATCTTCAGCAACAGTTTCTGCTTTGTTAGGAATTACAGAACCAGCTTTATTCGGAGTTAATTTAAAGTATAGATTTCCATTCTTCTGTGCATTAATCGGTTCTGGTGTTGCTGCAGCAATTGCAGGATTCATGCATGTCATTGCAGTTTCACTTGGGTCAGCCGGTTTCCTTGGCTTCCTATCAATCAACGCAAAATCAATTCCAGCTTATCTATTATGTGAGGTTATTTCATTTGTTGTGGCATTTACATTAACTTATTTGTACGGTAAGAAAAATGCTACAAAATTTGCTGTCATTGATGCTGGTAAAAAATCCACAGCGGCTGTTTCAGAATCAACATCCGTTAACACTAAACTTTCTGATGAAATTATCAAAGCGCCTATTTCTGGTGATGTAATCTCATTAAGTGATGTCAAAGATCAAGTTTTTTCATCAAAACTAATGGGTAATGGTTCGGCAATTATTCCTACTGACACTAACATCTATGCGCCTGTTTCTGGCACAATCACTGTTGCTTATGAAACAAAGCATGCTTATGGTATTAAGTCTGATGATGGTGCCGAAGTACTCATTCACTTAGGTATTGACACCGTTAATTTAAAAGGTCAATATTTTGATTCACAGGTTTTGCAAGGCCAACACGTGAATGAAGGTGAATTATTAGGCCATTTTGATATTGAAAAAATCAAAATGGCTGGTTATGAAACTACTGTGATCGTAGCAATAACTAATACAGGAAACTTTAGTATGGTTGAACCCATCGACACAAAGATCGTACAACATGGTGATCAATTGGTTGCTGTTACGGCTTAATAAAAAACGAGAATGTCATTAACAAAAAGATGACATTCTCGTT
>NZ_GG697128.1:0-64395 GCF_000160575.1 Weissella paramesenteroides ATCC 33313 | reverse complement strand
AAAGATGACATTCTCGTTTTTTATTATTTAATCTTGCCACAAATATTTGGCGTCACCAATCGGATCTTGTGATGTTAAAATTTTAGGACCATCATTCGTAATAGCAATTGTGTGTTCATATTGGGCTGATAAACTACCATCTGCTGATACATAGTATTCCCAACCAGTTTCTGGAACAATTTCAGTCTCTATTTCCCAATCACCACCAGCATTGACCATTGGTTCAATAGTAATAACCATTCCTGCTTTTAGGCGCAATCCCTTATGTGCCACCCCGTAATGAAATACATCCGGCTTTTCATGCATCGTTGGTCCAATCCCATGACCAATTAGATCACGGACATCACCCATATGATTTTTATTTTCTACATAGTCTTGAATGGCAAAACCAATATCACCTAAACGATTACCAACTTGTGCTTGGTCAATTGCCAAATATAAGGCAGTATGCGTCACATCCATTAAATGATCAATCTCTGGTGTGCTATCACCAACAACATACGTCCAAGCTGAATCACTCTCATAACCATGCCAGTTAACACAAAAATCCACTGTCACAATATCGTGGTTCTTTAATTTCAGTCCCTTTCGTGGTGTTGCATGTGCGACTTCATTGTTAATGCTGATACAAGTTGCATATTTGTACCCTTCAAATCCTTTTTCTGAAGGCGTTGCATCGTGATCCAGAATATATTGGTTAACAATTTCTTCGATTTCCCAAGTATCCATCCCCACATATATTTGATCGCGTAATGCTAAATGTGCACCAGCTAAAATTTTACCTGAGTGGGCCATTCCTGATATTTCTCTATCTGATTTTAAAGTGATCAACTTTTCTCTCCTACGATAATTATGATATTTTGTTTGTCAAATCACTGGGCTGATTATTAATAATTCGAAGAATTTCCTGATTGAACGTCTGACGCTTAATTGGTCGGTATTTTTTCAAAAAATTCAAATGTAACCCATTAATGGCAACATGTAATATTATGCCTGGAATGAAATTAAAAAGACGCTGACGGTCATACACCATACCAGGATAAACCGCTACAAATCGATTATCCAACTTTTTGACACCGTAAGCAATAACCTCTTCTTTGGCTTTCATATAATCATTAAGGATCCACGGTGCATTATTTGCCGCAATAAAAATAAATTTCGTTTGTTTTGTTTTTACTGCTAGTTCATCAATCACCGTTTTTGCGGGCGCAATGCTGTTTTTTTCATAGCTAGTATTTTTCTTTTTACTGGGTAAAAAAATACCTACACAATCGATAACTAAGTCTGAACTATCAATGACCGTTTGCCAATCACCCGGTTCAGTTAAATCAACCGCCAAATAAGTCACAGATTCAACCAAATTTAAGTGGTTTTTTGCACCTGAGCGAGACAAACTAATCAGTTCGTACTGACTTTTATTCTGCATAAGGACAGATAAGATTCCCTGACCAATATACCCTGTACCACCCATTATAGTTATTTTCAATTTTTCCTCCTTCAATAGTTAGCAATTTCTACACATACCATTTAGCTATATTCTAACATTAATTAAAAAAATCACTGAATATCAAATTCAGTGATTTGTGCAATTATAAGTTATTAGTGTTTAACAGCATACTTGAAATTAAATGGCGCACCGGTAGGATTTGCAATAACTCCCTTAACCTTAGGATTCAACAATGAAGCAGTTGAACGGTAGTACAAAGGTGCAACTCCCGCTTCCTTCTCAAGGATTTGTTCAGCCTTCTTGAAGTCTGCATACTGAGCCTTAGTATTATTAGCATTCTTTCCTTCGGCACTCTCTAATGCAGCATCGTAATCTGCATTATTCCACTTACCATAATTATAAGAAGCGTCGCTCTTGTATAGATCCAAGAATGATGATGCGTCAGGGTAATCAGCTAACCAACCGAAGTTTAGCATTTGAAAATCACCATCAGTACTCAACTTCAATCGTTGCTTCTTTGGTACTGTCTTAATCGAAACATCCATACCCTTTAGATTTTGTTCTAACTGCTCTTGCAAGAATTGTGCCACACGCTTTGATGTATCATCATCGTCAGTCAATAGTTGAACAGACAACTTTGACTTGCCAACTTCCTTAAGTCCTGCCTTAAACAACTTAGCAGCTTTCTTCTTATCGAAGCTAACAGCACCCTTTACTTCAGCATCGGTTGCAAAATCCTTATTATTATTTGGATTCTTAACTAAGCCTTTAGGCGTGTACGTTGTTGCCGGAATGGCTGACCCAGTCACAATTTTACTTGATAATGTATCACGATTAATTGCATAAGAAATTGCTTGACGAATCTTGGTATTCTTAAATTCAGGTACTTTTTCTTCGTTCATCTGTAGTGCTTGGGTAGCACCAGTCTTGATAACTTTGTACCCCTTCTTGTTCTTTGAAGCCTTCACTTGATCTGGAGATAATGGCGTGAAATCAAGTTTCTTGCCTTGATACAAATTATAACCAGTATTCTGATCCTTAATTGTTTGAACAGCAATTTTCTTGGTCTTCACCTTATCAGCATCAAAATACTTATCATTCTTCACAAATGAGTACTTATTATTTGATCCCGTCCATCCTTTGAATTTATATGGACCAGCAGACAAGTACGTGGCTGCTGATGTTCCATACTTGCTACCCTGCTTCTCCACAAATTTTTGGTTTTCTGGAAAGAATACGGGCATCGTAATTTCTTGTAAGAAGTATGAGGCAGGTGATTCCAACGTTACTTGTAATGTATGATCATCAATTGCTTTGATTCCTAGTTCAGACGGTTGCTTTTGACCGTCCTCAATAGCCTTCGCATTTTTTACACTATCCATCAAATAAGCATATTCAGATGCAGTTTTGGGATCAATTGAACGTTGCCAACCATAAACGAAGTCTTTTGCTGTCAGAGCATCCCCATTTTCCCACTTCAAACCTGAACGTAAGTGGAATGTATATGTTAATCCATCATCAGACTTTTCGTAACTCTTCGCTGCCTCATTTTCAAGTTTATTACCCTTACCAAATTGTAACAATGGTAAACTTGTTGCCCCTAGCGCATCTGCAGATACAGTGTCTGTAGACTTTGCTGGATCCATTGTTGGTAATGCCGCAACTTCTGACCAATTAATTGTTTTGCCCGTTGATGCAGCAGATGCTGAGACTGCCGGTAATGCAACGCTACCCACCATCGCCACCGACGCAGCGGCGGCTGCTACTTTGCCAAATTTTTTCATGCCAAACTCCCTTTTGTGAACGATTTAATTTTAATAGTGTTATTATAATACCATGCAATTTCTCATTTGTCTAATTGTTTTTTAATTTATCAAACGAAACATAAAAAAAGATGTTTAGGAGTTTTATTCCTAAACATCTAAATTTTAACTATGCACATTGTGGATAGTTTTATTGCTAAAGGCATGCTTAACTAAACTTTTTTAAAAATTCTAACACAATTTGGTTAAATTCATCCGGAAATTCCAAATGTGGGATATGACCTGCACCGTCAAAAACATGCATTGCTGAGCCGGTAACCTTTTGTAGATCAAGCGCATTTTTCGCGTGATCTACTGGATACATCGGTGAAGCACTACCAGCCAAAAATAAATGGGGTATGCTTTCATGACGGATAACATCACGCCAATCTTGCACAATACCATCAATCATCAATGGCCGATTTTTTTTGAAATCAAACGGCACATAACCATCTGATACTTGACGCTTCAGTTCTTTTGGAATGGCTTGTCTAACCAACTTTGTTGTCGGAAAACTATCCGATATCTGGCTAATACGAGCAAAGGAGGAATCTTTAACGCCGTATTGCCAGCCATCTTCATTCAGCATCTTGGGTGTTTGATCTTCTGTTACAATCGCGTCTACACGACGATCACTAAACTGTGAAATATATTGACTTGCAACCATCGCACCCATTGAATGTCCAATCAAAGTAAAATGATCGACATGCAAATAGTCCACTAAATTTGCTAAATCCATTGCTAACCTAGAAATACGCAAGCTCTTGTCCGTCTGTTCACTTTGGCCATGATTTCGATACTCAAACCTTAGTACTCGAAAGCCTGCATTTTTAAATGCTTCAACTTGAGCCACCCATGTCGTTATCATACTTGTATAGCCACCGAGAAAAACGACGACTGGTTGATCACTACTACCATCAAACTGGTAATGTAATCGGACACCGTCATTTGATTTAAAGAAAGACATTGCCTACCCACCTCAATATAATTATTTTAATCTATTATACATGAATACCTAAACCATCTGCTACTTCGGCAGCATCCATAATAGCCTCGCCCAAAGTTGGGTGTGGATGGATAGTTAACGAAATATCTTCGGAGGTCAATCCATTTTCAATTGCCAATGAAAGCTCAGAAATCAAATCAGACGCTGATGGCCCAACAATTTGTGCACCTAACATCGCATTGCTATCTTTATCAGTAATCAAACGAATAAAGCCAACACCCGCGTCCATGGCAAGGGCACGACCATTTCCAGCAAATGGGAACTTACTGATCTTAGCATTCAATCCCTTTTCCTTTACTGAATCTGGGGTTTCACCAGTTGTTGCTAATTCATACTGTGTATAAGCAACTGCTGGTAATGAATAATGAAGATCATGAGCATTACTTGCACCGCTGATAGCAGCTGCAGCAACTTTGCCTTCAAAACTAGCCTTATGTGCTAAAGCAGGTCCGGCAACAATATCACCAATGGCATAAATATGTGACACACTTGTCTTCATTTGGTTATCAACTTCGATTAGACCGTGATCACCAATTTTGACATCCGTGTTATTTAAGCCTAGCGTATCAGAATTAGCTCGACGACCAACTGAAACTAGCAAGTAATCACCAGTGACCGTCTGCTCCTTACCGTCAACTTCATAAGTCAAAGTAACATCTTTATCAGTTTGTGTCGCACCCTTAGCCATGGCTGATGTAATAATCTCACCACCGTGCTTCTTAAAGTCATTCAAAACAGGCTTTGTCATCTCTTTATCAAAGCCGTTCAGTGTATGATCCAAGCCTTCAACGATAGTTACTTTCGCACCTAAGTTAGAATATGCACCACCAAGTTCGGAACCAATTACACCACCACCAACAATGATTAGATGTTCTGGTACTTCAGGCAAGCTCAATACACCAGTTGAATCAACAATCCGACCACCAAACTTTAAGCTTGGAATTTCCACTGGTCGTGATCCAGCCGCGATGATAGCATTTTCAAAGCGCAATAATTGATGACCATCTTCTTGTACAACATTCAAAGTTTCATTATCGTTAAATGTCGCCTCACCTTTGATAATCTGCACATGGTGCTTCTTCAACAACATGGCAACACCACCAGTTAATTGATCAACAACTTTATGTTGCTTCCAATCTTGTGCTTTTGCCCAATCTAATTGACCAGTCATTGATAATCCAAATGGGTTTTCTTCTTGACTATCACGATAATGGTGACCAACATTGATCAATGCCTTTGATGGAATACATCCAATGTTTAAACAAACTCCACCAATATTGTCACGTTCAATCAAAGTAACATCTTGACCTAGTTCAGCAGCACGAATTGCTGCCACATATCCACCAGGTCCTGAACCAATGATAACTGTACCAACATCAGTTGCTTCTGCTCCAACAACCATTTTCTATACCTCCATCAACATATAGCTAGGATCTGCCAATAATTGCTTCAAGTAATTCATTGACTGTTGTCCTAACATACCATCGATCAAACGGTGGTCATAACTTAGTGATAGCTTCATATTTTGTCCAACAGCTAATTCACCATTTTCATCAACAATTGGTTCCTTCAAAATTGAACCCAAACCTAAGATAGCTGATTCCTTACCATTGATAATTGGTGTGAACCACGTACCACGTGCTGAGCCCAAATTAGAAATGGTAATTGTTGCTCCTTGCATCTGAGCAGGCTTAATTGTACCTTCACGAACTGCACTTGCCAAATCAGCAATTTCAGTAGCAATTGTCATAATTGACTTACTCTCGGCATGAGCGATAACTGGCACGTATAATCCTGAAGGTGCATTAACGGCAACACCAACATTAACTGTATCATGATAGATGACTTCATTAGTGTCCATATCGATTGATGCATTAATTTCAGGGAACTTCTTACCAACTGCGGCCAAAGCCTTCACTGCATATGCCAAGTAAGTTAACTTAACACCTTGTTCTTTAGCAGACTCCTTGAAGCTTGAACGGTGTGCAACAAGCTTTGAAACTTCAACACTGTCAAAGTTCGTAACCGTTGGAATTGTCGAATTCTGAACAGACATTGCCTTAGCAATTGCCTTACGAACACCAGACATTGGTTGACGTCCTGATTTAGTATCAGCTACTTCAATCTTCTTCTCTGGTGCTGGTGCGCTTGCTTCAGGTGCAACTGGTGCTGCTTGAGGCTCAGGTGTAGGTGCTGCCGCTGCAGCTGGTGCACCAGTAAATCCAGTGACATCAGCCATCGTTATATGACCATGACGTCCTGATGCTGGTACTTGTGACAAGTCAATATTCTTTTCAAATGCATAATGACGAACTGACGGCATTGCTAAGATTTGACCATTTGTCGCAACCACATTTCCTGCGGGTGCAGCTGGAGCTTCAGGAGCTGCCGGTGTTGCTGGTTCTTCAGCGGGCTTTTCTTCTTCCTTTGGTGCGGGTGCAGCTTCACCAGCTGCTGAGCCGCTACCATCACCGTCAAACTCAATTAATGGATCACCAACAGCGACTGTTGTGTCAGGCTCGACAAACAACTTTGTAACAGTTCCCGCATAAGGTGAAAGAATTTCTTGAACTAACTTATCATTTTGTACTTCAGCAACGGAATCATCAACTTTAACTGTATCACCAACCTTAACTAACCAGTTTGTGATATCACCTTCGGCCATTCCTTCACCGATATCAGGCATCTTAAAAATTTCAGTCATAGTTTACAACCTCCTTGGCCTTAGCAACAACGTCATCAGCCTTCATCATCCAGTCATTTTCTGCTTGAGCGAATGGGTAAACTGTATCAGGTGCAGCTACACGACCAATTGGTGCTTTCAAACTCAAGATAAAGCGCTCTGAAATTTCAGCCATCACTGTAGCTGCAACTCCAGCCATACGTTGTGCTTCTTGTACAACAACAACACGACCTGTCTTCTTAACTGACTCACCAATAGTTTCAATATCGATTGGTGAAACGGTACGAAGATCAACAACTTCTGCCTCAATACCTTCTTTGGCCAACTCATCAGCAGCCTTTAATGATACAGGAACAGCACCACCATATGAAACGATGGTTAAATCAGAACCTTCACGAGCAATCGCTGCTTTATCCAATGGCGTTGTATAATAACCATCAGCAACTTCACCCTTCATTGAACGATACAAGTGCAAGTTCTCTAAGAAAACAACGGGATCATCAGACTCGATTGAGCTTAATAGCAATCCTTTAGCATCAGCTGGGTTGGCTGGCATGACAACACGAAGTCCAGGTACCTGAGCAACAATACCTTCCAAGTTATCAGCGTGCATTTCTGGTGTCTTGGTACCACCACCATATGGTGAGCGAACCACAATTGGCATATTACGTGTGCCATTGAAACGGAAACGAGCACGTGACATTTGACCAGCAATTGAGTCCATGACCTCAAATAGGAATCCAAAGAATTGAATTTCCATAATTGGACGATAACCAGTTGTTGCTAACCCAATAGCTAAACCACCAATTCCTGATTCTGCCAATGGTGTATTGAATACACGTTCATCACTATACTTTGCTTGCAAACCATCAGTTGCACGGAACACACCACCGTTTTCTCCAACATCTTCACCAAAAATTAGGGTGTTCTCGTCTTTCTCCAAAGCTAAATCTAAAGCATCCTGAATTGCTGCAATATATGTTTTCTTAGCCATAATTACTTACCCTCGCTCTCGAAGTGCTCAATTTGTTCCTTCATCGCTTGTCCTGGAACTTCCAACGTGTTCTTTAAGAAATCAGAAATCTTTTGCTTTTCAATGTTATCAGCAATCTTGATTTGATCGTCAATATAACTATCTACTTCAGCAATGTAATCGTCTTCTTTCTTGTCGTCCCAGATACCCTTTTCACTCATAAACTTACGCATACGAATCAATGGCTCTTTCTTCCACCATTCGGCAATATCTTCCTTTGTACGATAACGAAGTGGATCATCACCAGCTGTTGAGTGCGGCTCCAAACGATTAGTCAACGTTTCAATCAATACAGGACCATTACCAGCAGCAGCCCATGCACGAGCTTCTTTAGCTGCTAAGTACATTGCCAATGGATCCATACCATCAACAACTAGACTAGGAATACCTGATCCCCATCCTTTAGCTGCCAAATGAGGTGCGGCTGTTTGCAAAGCACGTGGTGTTGAAATAGCATAACCATTGTTTTGTACGAAGAAGACAGCGTTTGCCTTATAGGCTGAAGCAAAGTTAACACCTTCATAGAAGTCTCCTTGCGAAGTTCCACCATCACCTGTATAAGCATAGGCAACAGCATCTTGCTTGCGCTTCTTCAAACCTAGAGCAACACCAGCTGCCTCAACATATTGAGCACCAATGATAATTTGTGGCATCCATGAGTTAACTGGCTCACCATCTTCTGTAGTGAACTCATTACCCTTTGCGTGACCACGTGACCAAAGAATAGCTTTCCAAACTGGCCAGCCCTTATCAACAATTTCAGGAATATCACGATATCCTGGGAATAGCCAGTCTTCCTTACCAAAGGCGTATGCTGAAGCCATTTGTGAAGCTTCTTGTCCAGCAGTTGGTGCGAAGAAACCAAAACGTCCTTGCTTAGCCAACTTTGTTGAACGGATGTCAAGCTGACGGCTAAACAACATCTTCTTCATAATTGCAACTAAATCTTCATCTGTTAATTCAGAACGCTTGTAAGCTGCTTTATCCAACAATTTTCCATCATTGTCCAACAACTTCAATGTTGGGAAAAAATCATCTTGCGCTTGCAATTGTCCATCAAAATCTAAAACCTTCTTGTTTGCATCTGCGATACTTGCCATTGCATGTAGCCCCTTTCTACTTATCACTGTCTCCAGTAAACAATACCGCTAACTCATCATTGGTAATACCACCAAAATATTGGCCATCTGAATTAGATTCCAAAACTTTAAGGATTGCCTCAGGCGAGAATACCTGACCAATGAACTTATCTTTAATCTCACGCCAGTCACGAACACCTAAGAAATCCCCTGTAAAATCAATATCTTGAATTTTACCTTCCTTAACATTCGCCTTAACGTCAATACTACCGCCATCATATTTGGCATGATTCATGAAATCAAACTCAGGACTCTTACCATAATTCCATTCCCAAGTTGAGAACCGTTCATCACGCCAACGTTTAATGTCGGCAATTTGATCATCAGTTAGTACCAACTCACTATCTTTTCCCTCATTGGTTAGATAGTAACGTAAAGCTTCCATAAAGCCTTCTAAAGTTTGGCCTTCAGGTGCATAGTTCTTAATATTACCCACTCGCGCACGAACGGATTTTGCTGCTTTTGAAATAAACTTTTCATCAGCAACATTTAAAGAACGAACCATTGCCTCAACATCGGTGTCCCACATCAACGTACCGTGATGCATTAGGTAGCCACCGACGTAACGTTGTGCATTACCTGAGACCTTCTTTCCATCAACTTCTAAGTCATTTCGACCAGTAATTTTGGCATCAATGCCAATTGCGTGTAGTGCGTCATACATTGGTTCAACAAATTGCTTAAAATTGACCTGACTACTACTCTCAACTGGCACAAAGAAAGTAAAACAAATATTCCCCAAATCGTGGTAAACTGCGCCACCACCAGACATTCGGCGAACAACCTGTACACCTTCTTTATCAACATACTCTTGATTGATTTCTCCAAAAGTATTTTGATTTTGTCCTACAATGACAGCTTTCTTATTCTGCCATAAAGTAAATACTGGTTCTTTTGGCTTAAGGTTGTATAACAACCAGCTATCCATAGCAATATTCTGGTAGGCATCTGTGCCTAAATAATTAATGTACCTCACTACATATATTCCCCCTCCAAGAAAGCGCTTACATCTTTCTACAAGTTTTATTATAGCACTATTTATGTATCATACAAAACAAGAATTTTAAATTTGAAAAAGTGCTATATTTTATATATATAGCATTTTTATTTATGTTATAAACAAACAATAAATATTTTTTTGAAATAAAAAAAGCCACTATTAACACATATAGATGTGTTAGAATAGCGACATTTTTTTACCTATTTTTGTATTTAATGTGTACCATATATGCAACTACTTTTATTTTAGGAATTGCGTAAGTATGTTACAGCATCTGAAAAAGTTTTAACAGGAACTATCTTCATGTTTGGTGCATATTTTTTGGCAGTTTTGACTGCCTCTTGGTAGTTCGTTTTACCGTCTGATTCATATTTCAAATTTTGCTTAGTTGGTTTAATATATGGGGCGAAAAATATTTTTGCACCGGCTTCATGAGCAACAATGACTTTCTTGTCAATACCACCAATTTCGCCCACACGTCCATCTTTATCAATAGTACCAGTGCCGGCTATTTTACGACCATTAGCCAAGTTTTCTGAAGACAAACTATCATACATTTCCAATGCAAACATCAATCCACCAGATGGACCACTAATGCTGCCCATATTAGCCGTAATTTTACGAGGTGAAGTCACATCAACAGAATCTGTCAAAGCAATACCAATTCCTGGAAGTTTCTTTGTACCAGCTAAAGCAACTGATTTTCCAGTAGCAGTTTTTGATTTGTTATTCTGTTTATAAGTAATTGTCATTGATGTGCCGACTTTATGCGATCGAATATATTTTTGAAAACCTTTTGCAGAACTAAACTGATTGTTATCAACAGCAGTCACTGTATCTCCAACATGCAGTTTCTTTTTGAAGGTCGAGTTTTCCTGGATAGACATCACATAAATACCATTGAAAGTTCGCTGATATGGAACCTTTGCTGCCTTGTATGCAACAGCCTTTGCCTCATTTACGGCAGAATCCATGTATATTTTGTTGATAGCTTGGCTATCTGATTCACTTGATCCACCATTGGCTTCACGACTTGTCATCAAGGTTGTTGTTGGGTTCAACGCTGCAATAATTGCACCCAGTCCATTCACTCTAGACAAATAAACAGCAGTAATCATGTATTGCCCATCAACTTTTGGCTTTTTGCCATCTACCTTGATATATGATTTCAGATTATCGGCCTCTCCAGGCGTTTCTGCATAGAGTGGTAAGGGACTAATTAGTCCGATTAAAACTAACACAAGACCAACTAGTCCAATTATTTTTAAACGCTTATGTTTTTTATTTACTTTTTTTATTTCCATATTATTTACCTAACTTTTCATATAAAGCTTTTTCTATAATGTTAGGTACATATTTTGAAATATCTGTACCGGTACTAGCTACCTCTTTTAGTAACGAGCTTGATAGGAATTGATGATCAGGTTTGGCTAAAAGGAATACCGTCTCAACATCACCTAACTCATGATTCATCTGTGCGATATCACGCTCGTATAGATAGTCTTTTTCATTTCTTAAGCCACGGACTAACAAATCAGCGTTGATTTGTTTCATAAATTCAACTGTTAACCCTGACATTTCAAGAACTGTGACATTTGCTAGTTGTTCGGTCACTTTTTCAATCATGGCAATTTTTTCGGTAGGTTGGAAAAGATACTGTTTGCTCAAATTAGTACCAACACCAATAACAATCTCATCAAAAAGATTTGCAGCACGCTGTACAACATCTAAATGCCCATTTGTAAATGGATCAAAACTACCTGGAAACAATGCTTTTACCATATTTTACCTCCCGGTGTAACGATATAAAGTAATGACAGTAATACCGTAATCCTTTTGCTTAATTAACTCAAATCCAGGTACAGTTTCTGGTAAATCAGCAAACTGATCAGTTTCAGCTACTACTAAAGCCTGAGGTGCAACAAGATTTGCAACAACCAGTGCTTCCAGATCCTTAATAATTGTTTGTTTAGCGTATGGTGGATCAAAATACAAGATATCAAATGGCAAACTACCTTGTAAGCGATGAATAGCAGCTTCAGCCGTACTTTTTATAACATGAAATTTTTCTGGCTGTTTCGTAACTGCAATGTTTTCTTTAATGGTTTTGATTGCAGCGTATTGTCGATCTACTAAGACTGCTTCGTCAATTCCTCTCGAAACACCTTCAATACTCAATCCACCCGAACCAGCATATAAATCCAAAGACCTGCCGCCTTCAAAATAAGGGCCAATCATGCTGAATAATGCCTCTTTTACTTTATCGGTTGTTGGTCTGGTTGCATTACCTGGAACAGCCTTTAAAGGCCGCCCTCCAAAATCACCACTTATTATTCGCATCACAATTCCTCTTCATCAACAGGTTCATCTGATAATTCATCAGGATCAATCATTAATTCAAATGACTCACCATCACCACCAACAGTTGTATCAACCTCTGGCCAATGCGACAAACTAACAGAGGAAACAAAACCCAATCTTTCAATCAATTTTGTTTTTGTTTCAATATCTTGCTCATCCATGTAAATCACAGCGTATTTCATTTTCTCAGATATATAGTTAACAACACCAAAACGGCGCAATTGACGAGCTTGTCGAACATTTTTTAAATAGACAATCACACTGCGCCTTGGCTTTACAACAAATGTCATTTAATCTACCTCTTCCAATTCCGTTTCGTATTTTATTTGACCAATAATATTTAGTGCAACACCAAACGTTATTCCCCAAGAAAGCAAAGAAGAACCACCGTAAGAAACCATTGGGAAAGTAACCCCAGTAATTGGTAAAATACCAACCACACCACCTAAGTTAATTAGAATTTGGACCACAACATACGTTGCAATACCATAGAGTACTAATCTTTGTTGCATACGATGGGCATGGATCCCCATAATTACTAATCGACAAATGATAACCGCAAAAACGATTAAGACAATACAAATTGTTATAGCTCCGAGTTCTTCACCAACAATAGCCATAATAAAATCAGTATTTGGTTCTGGTAAATAGCCCGTTTTTTGGATACTATTACCCAAGCCACGACCAAACAAACCACCATTACTAATCGCATAATATGAGTTAATTAGTTGATGTCCAGAATCGCCGGCGACCCATGGATTAACGTAGGCTTCAAATCTAGCAATTTGATAATGAAAAAAAGGTAACTTCTCAAGTAATGGCAACGAAAATGGAATGGCAATGTAAATTGCGAGCACACCTGCCATTAACGCTAAAAGACTGCGCATCCTAACACCAGCCATCATTAAAACAATTAAAAATATTAGTAGCAGAATAACAATTCCACCAAAATCTGGCATCAAAAAAACCAGCATCATTCCTAAAAAAGGAATAAACAGATCTTGCATTTTAATCTTGGGAAACCAGCCATTTTTATCTGGCTTCTTTCTGGAGAAACGATGAGCAATATATAAAATCATGCTAATTTTAAAATACTCAACAGGCTGGATTCCAAAAGAACCGATATATATCCAACCCTTTGCTCCTGAAGTAACTTGTCCAAATAGCAAAGCATAAGCCAAACTTATCAATAAAATAATATTGATTCCTAAAATCGTCCTAATAATAAATTTTGACTGCCAATTTATTTTTAGTGTAAAAATAAATAGCATTATTATTAAACTCATGAAACCAAATACAGCTTGTTTAATTAGAAAGCTACTGGCAGATCCAATGGCCATGTTAGTACTTGATGTATAAACCATTGCGTCACCAAAAATCATTATTGCGATAATTGGAATTAACAACCATAAATCTAAATAACGAAACTTATTTTTTATTCGTCCCATTAAGCTCAGATGTCTTTTCTCATCACGATGTTGATGAGTCATTTTTGCTTCCATATCAATGAGCTCCTTTTATAAATAGCTTTTTCTATTTTATCACATCTGATAACGCCCAACCTTTATTCTTCAAATAGATAACTCATTTCTATCAAAAAATTCATTAAAAAGCGGTTGCTTCCTATCACTAGGTAACAACCGCTTCTTTAATACTATTTTAACTAACCTTGTTGTGACATCTTACGACGCTTTGCAGCCTTTTCACGTTCGTTTGTAACCAAAATTTGCTTACGGATACGAACATTTTCTGGTGTTACCTCAGCGTACTCATCATCATCCAAGAACTCCAATGACTCTTCAAGGGTCATATCACGTGGTGTCTTGATTGAGGCCGTTTGATCCTTGTTAGATGAACGGACGTTAGTTTGATTCTTAGCCTTAGTAACGTTAACAGAGATATCGTTGTCACGGCTGTTCATACCAACAACCATACCTTCATAGATATCATCACCTGGGTGAATGAACATCGTTCCACGATCTTCCACACCCATGATTGCATAAGTTGTTGCCTGACCTTGGTTGATTGAAACCAACGTTCCATTACGGCGACCAGGGTTCCAGTTTTTAACAACTGGTGCATATGTCTCAAATGTGTGGTTGTAAATACCATATCCACGAGTTAATGACATGAATTCAGTTGAATATCCAATCAAACCACGTGATGGCACAAGGAACTCCATACGAGTTGTTCCTGTACCAGTTGGCTCCATGTTGCGCATTTCACCCTTACGCTGGTTCAATGAGTCGATAACCGCACCAGAATATTCATCAGGTGTATCAACTTGAACTGCTTCAAATGGTTCTGATTGAACACCATCAACATCTTTGATAATAACTTGTGGACGTGATACTTGAAGCTCAAAGCCTTCACGACGCAAAGTTTCGATCAAAATTGAAAGGTGCAACTCACCACGTCCTGAAACCAACCATGCACCAGCTTCATCAGTGTCTTCAACACGCAATGAAACGTCAGTGTGCAATTCGCGGTTCAAACGATCTTCAATTTGACGGGCAGTCACAAACTTACCTTCTCTTCCAGCAAATGGTGAATCATTTGTACGGAAAGTCATTTGTAATGTTGGCTCGTCAATGTGAAGTAATGGCAAAGCTTCAGGGTGAGCAGGATCAACAACAGTTTCACCAACGGAAATCTCATCCATTCCTGAAATAGCAATCAAATCACCAGCTTGTGCTTCATCAATTTCAATACGATCTAGACCAATGTAACCAAACAACTTTGTAACACGGAAGTTTTGAACTGATCCATCAACCTTCATAACGGCAACTGAATCACCAACTTTGATTGTTCCGTTAAATACACGACCAATTCCAATACGACCAACGAAATCATTGTAGTCCAAAAGTGACACTTGGAACTGTAATGGTTGATCTGAAGTATCCTGAGGAGCAGGAATTGTCTTGAAGACAGTTTCAAAGATTGGTGCCATTGTGTGTTCTTGCGTTTCAACATCTGGATCATATGAAGATGTTCCGTTCATTGCTGAAGCATAAACAACCGGGAAGTCCAATTGTTCTTCATCAGCACCAAGTTCGATGAACAAGTCCAAGACTTCGTCAACAACTTCTGATGGGCGAGCACCTGGACGGTCCACCTTGTTCACAACAACAATTGGTGTCAAGTTTTGTTCGAAAGCTTTCTTTAAAACAAAACGAGTTTGTGGCATTGTTCCTTCAAAGGCATCAACTACAAGCAAAACTCCATCAACCATACCCATAATACGCTCAACTTCGCCACCGAAATCCGCGTGTCCTGGCGTATCCATGATGTTAATCTGCTTATCTCCAACCTTGACAGCCGTATTTTTTGACAAGATTGTGATACCACGTTCCTTTTCAAGATCGTTTGTGTCCATCGCACGGTCGCTTAATTCTGTACGCAAATCTAGCGTATCAGACTGCTTTAGTAATTCATTAACCAACGTTGTCTTTCCGTGATCGACGTGAGCAATAATTGCAATATTGCGGATATTTTCGCGTTTTGCCAAAATCCTATTCTCCTTGACGCATACGTCACTTTTTTCTGTAATCGGTGTAACAATCGAAAAACAAACCTAATAAATCTAAGTCCATTCCTTTTGAATTAACTTGATATCATCAAATGTTTTCTCTGTTGCCACAAGTACTGAACCTGATACTAACATATTCAAAGGGTGTTCGTCAATCGTTCCAACCTTCAAGCCCAAAGATTTTGCAAGTGCAACACCAGCAGCAAAGTCCCACGGACGCATACGGCTAAGATATGCAACCGCTTTCCCTGTCAATACATGTAAATATGAAATTCCTGCTGATCCATACACACGATAACCAAGTGCTGATTTTGCTAGCTCTGTAAATCCCTTTTCTTCATATAACAACCGTGCACCTGATAAAATAATCAATCCATCTTTTAGTGCCGTATCTGTTGGCGCATGAAGCGGTTCATCATTATGAAAGACACCAAAATCAGGACCTCCGTGGACCACATCGTGTTTGGTAATGTCCATGATCCATGCCATCACCGGCTCACCATCTTCATAAACGGCCACCATTGTCGCAAACTCATCTTGTTGCTTTACAAAATTCATTGTGCCATCGATTGGATCAACATACCAAATACGACCTTCTGTTGACTTTACAGCATCCCCAAAACCTTCTTCACCTAAAATTTGAGCTTCAGGATCAAACGTTCGTATATGCTGTACATAGTACTGTTCGACTTCTCGATCAACATTGGTTACTAAATCACGATGACTTGATTTTGTCTCAATCTGCATTCTTTGCTGAACTCGTTTCATGACAAGGTGACTAATATCATCTAGCCAATCCAGCACCGTTTCATCCATCTTTTGTAGTTGTGTCTGATCCATAAAAGCTAGTCCTCCATTTTGAGACGATGACTAGTTGTCTGATGAGCTAATTTTATAGTCTTGTAGATACTATAGCCAGAGGTTCTTTCAAATTCACGTCCAATTTGTTTTTCTTCACTTTTACTAGGAACAACTAGCTTAAATGCATTGTAGGCATTTAGAAGTGTATCCCGTTCAATTCCAACTTCATAAGCATTGGCCACTGCTGAATACAGATTACTTGCCGTAATAATGTCTTCTTTTTCCCAGCCAGGTAAAATTGGATAGGTGAAATTTTTATCAGAATTTGACATATTCATCACCCTAAGTAACGCGTATTTTCTGTCTCTGCCCATGGTTCAGTTTTATTAATGTGATCATAATATAACGTACCATGTAAATGATCGATTTCATGTTGAAAGACAATTGCTGGGTACCCTTCCAAACGTAATTCTTGTTTATCTCCATTCTCATCTTGGAACTTTACAGTGATTCGATATGAACGTGCGACATACCCAGGCAAATCATTATCAACTGATAAACAACCTTCCCCCATTGATAAGGCACCCTTTTTAACAGATTGGCGAGTAATTACTGGATTATAAATTGTCCCTTTGAAGAAGTAATCACTATCCGTTGTTTTTTTATCTTGTAATTCTTCTACGTCATCTGATGGAATTAAGATTGACGTAAACTGTTGTGAAATACCTACTTGTGGAGCTGCCAAGCCAACGCCTGGGCGTAATCCATATTTTTCATTTTCTTTTTCATCCTGGCTGACCACAAGATACTCCATCATATTCTTTGAAGCTTCTTTCACTTCATCAGACAAAGGAAATTCAACCTTAGCAGCACGCTCACGCAAAACCTTATCACCATCACGTACAATTTCATTCATCAAATACATCTTCAGAATCTCCTATTTTTTTAAGTTAATTTTAGTATACCAAATTCTAAACGGGTTGATTTAATTTCCTTAAATCTCTTATATACGCAGCAGTTTCCTGATTAACAATATGCGCAATATCAATATGTAATTCTGAAACTCGTGTATCATACCAAACATCTGTTACCAATAAAGCCATGTCTGTCTCAGATGCACTCTTTAAATTATTTTTTTCTGCATATTCTTTTAGTGCATTATTAACTGCCTGCCTTACCACAACAACTTCCTGCATATCCGATACGGGTAACACAAATTCAAAAGCCATCACTTCATGCCCCCAAATGTTTGCGACCAAAGTAGAGGAAATACGTCGTTCAGGAACTAAGTACAGTGCATCACCCAAATCACTCAATGCATACGTTAAACCTTTGTTCACTACTTGCTGAGATGCAATAATTTGTCGTTCTGTTAGTCGGCGACCATAGCGTCGATAAATTGTGACTGCGATAATAATACTTATTATAACTACCAGCATCCATAGAATCCACATTATAGGCTCCTCTCAAAAAATTATATATTATTTTAATTATTAATCATTACTATATTTAGTGTACCTGAATTCAAAGTAAAAAACGATTTATTAAGTATCTGAAACTCAGTATTTAAAGAAACTGAGTTAAAACGTACGGATTATGTATCTTATGTATATTTTTGTAAATAGGAAATTTTGCCTTAGTAGCAGACAATGCCTTTTTCTGCTAAACTAACTGTATACGAATAATCGGAATAAAAAATAAGGAGATACTTTATTACTATGATTTTTAAAGTTTACTATCAACCAAATAATTTTCAAAGTCCTGAACGTGAAAACACACATTCTCTATATTTAGATGCACAAGATTTACCAGCTGCTCGTTTGGCTGTTGAATCAAATACTGACTATAACGTCGAGCATATCGAACAATTATCAGAAAAGGCCCTTGCCTACGAGCAACAAGGTCCAGACTTTAAGTTGACGGAGTTTTAATATATGACAACTGATTTAACTATTCGGCCCGATGAAACAGCGGTTTATGCTTTGGGTGGATTAGGTGAAATCGGGAAAAACACGTATGGTATTGAATATGGCGATGAAATCATCGTCGTCGATGCTGGTGTCAAATTTCCAGAGGACGATCTCCTAGGAATTGATTACGTTATCCCTGATTATACCTATCTAAAAGAAAACAAAGATAAAATCAAAGCACTCGTTATCACTCATGGGCACGAAGATCACATTGGCGCCATTCATTTCTTTTTGAATGCTGTCAATGTACCCGTATATGCTGGACCACTAGCAATCGCCCTAATCAAAAATAAATTAGATGAGCATGGTCTTTTAAATAGTACGGAACTTCATGAGATTAATGAAGATACTGTCCTAAAATTCGACAAAATGAGTGTTGAATTTTTCCGCACAACCCACTCAATTCCTGATACATTTGGTGTAGCTGTTCATACTCCTTCTGGAACCATTGTTGAAACAGGTGATTTTAAATTTGACCTGACACCAACAACAAAACAGCCGCCTAATTTACAGAAAATGGCACGTATTGGTTCAGAAGGTGTTTTATTATTGATGTCTGACTCAACCAACGCCGAGCGTCCAGAATTCTCAAAATCTGAACGTTGGGTTGGTAAAACAATTGACAAATTGTTTAATGAAATTGATGGTCGAATTATCTTTGCAACTTTTGCATCAAATATGTCAAGAATTCAAATGGCAACAAAAGCTGCTATTGAACACGGTCGTAAAATTGCTATTTTTGGTCGTTCAATGGAAAGTGCTGTAACCAATGGCCTAGCTCTTGGCTACCTGGATATTCCAGAAGACATGCTAGTAGATGCCCATGAAATCAATCGCTTACCACCAGAAGAAGTACTCATTATGTCTACTGGTTCTCAAGGTGAGCCAATGGCTGCTCTAGCACGTATCGCTAATGGTACGCATCGACAGATTTCTATCCAACCAAATGACACCGTCATCTTTTCTAGTTCTCCAATTCCTGGTAATACACAATCTGTTAACCGTGTTATCAACGAACTAGAAGAAGCTGGTGCGAATGTTATTCATGGTAAAATTAATAACATCCACGCTTCTGGTCACGGGGGTCAAGAAGAGCAAAAGTTGATGCTTTCACTCATGAAGCCAAAATTCTTTATGCCCATCCACGGTGAGTATAGAATGTTAAAAGTTCACGAAGGACTTGGCCATGATATTGGTATCCCTGAAGAAAATACTTTTGTTTTAGACAATGGTGATGTTCTCGCAGTCTCTCCAGATGAAGCCAGAGTGGCTGGACATATTCCAGCACAAGATACTTACGTCGATGGTAATGGTATTGGTGATGTTGGTACAGCTGTGTTACGTGACCGACAGATGTTATCTGAAGATGGCTTAGTTGTCGTCGTTGCAACAATTGATTTAAAGAATAAAGAAATTACTGCCGGACCGGACATCTTATCACGTGGATTCATCTATATGCGTGAATCTGAAGATTTAATAAATGAGGGGCGTAAGGTTATCTTCCACGCTATCCTCTCTGCAATGCATGAGCCAACTGCTAACGAACATATTATTCGAAATGCCGTTGTCTCACAATTACAACGATTCCTATTTGAGCAAACGAAGCGTCGGCCACTAATCTTACCGATGTTTATCATGATTTAAAAAATAAAATAAGGCCTCGCCTAACACTGACTGTCATAGTCAAAAGTTAGGCGAGGCCTTATTTCATATATAAAACGGATATTTCTTCGAAGTTAAACGCAAACTATTTTTTCTAGCAGGTACAACTTCACCATCCAAATGACTATACTCATCCTTTTCAGACTGTAGTCCAATCTGTGAAGATTTAAAATGATGCACCTCAGAATATTGATAGTGATTCCCTCGTAGTAAGGCACCAATCAACCAAATTAAACGGCCTAAATTTTTAGGCCGATCAACTAAAATAATATCAAACATGCCATCCACTGAACTCGCATCGGGCAGTATCTTGATTCCCCCACCAAAATATGGCTGATTAGATACAGTTATCAAAAAAGCTTTCTCCGTATGAAAGTTTTTCTGCTGATCTTTTAGAGTAAATACAACATCAAAAGCATCTTGCTTAGTAAGGCTCTGAAAAATCGCTAAAAAATAACTCAGGCCACCTAAATGATATTTATTCAACCAACGCTTGATTTTTGATTGGTTTGCAAAAGCCACTGTAGTTGCATCAATCCCAATACCAATGTTATTTACAAAATAACGAACCATGCCAGTGGACTCATTGGTGTATTCACCAACATCTAATAAAGTCACATCTTGATTATTTATTTGCTGATGAATACGTTTAAATGCGGTAATAGGATCGCCCGCTAAATGATGGCTCCTAGCAAAATCATTACCCGAACCTGCTGAAATATATGCAAGTGGTCTTTGTATCCCTTGTGCTCTATTTTTCATCAAACCATTAATAGCTTCATGCAGCGTTCCATCCCCACCAATAATCACAAACTGTGATTGATCTTGATTCAACTGACCCATTTGTTCTTCAATAGCCCCTGATGTTTTAGAAAAAAACACACTATAAGCGATTGCCTGCTCATCTAAATAAATTTGTAAATTTCGCCATTTCTTCTCAGCAATGCCATTGCCCGCAGTTGGATTAACAAAAAAACGATATGCCATGTTGATAGCTACTCCTTCGTAAAATCGCTAACTACTAGTATAACGAATTCTGCAAGGTTTGCCTATTAACTCATTATTTCGTGTGAGTGCCCCAAAATTTTGCCTTGTACGCATCACGTTCTTGCTTCTCATCAGCATAAATATCTGCATGCTTCTTATAAAACTGTTGATGTTCATCCTCAGCATCCCAAAAAATGTCAGCTTTTTCAATTTGTGTCACAATTGCATCATCACCAAATATACCAGATGCTGCCAATAATGCTTTAGACTTATTAGCAATCTCCTCTTGTTCATCAGAATTCACAAAAATTACTGGTCGATAATTATCACCACGATCTTGAAACTGCCCCATAGCATCTGTGGGATCAGCTGTTTGCCAATATAGTTCAACAAGATCCTGGTATGTAACAACGTTGTTATCAAACCAAACTTTTACCGCTTCAGTGTGCCCCGTTTCATGAGCCTTCACTTGTTCATAAGTTGGATTTTCCAAAAAACCACCAGTATATCCAGAACGAACCTTTAAAATACCTGGCAGCGTTTCAAAGGGTTCAACCATACACCAAAAACATCCACCTGCAAAAATTGCTGTCTCTTCTGCCATTATCTTTTCTCCTTATTTTAGTTTAATATCCCAAGCTGCCTTCTCAGCAGAACCATATAGATCCTTCATGTGAGCTTTTGTTTTGTCCGTTTGATAGGCTTTAACAACTTCACGATATATTTTTTTGTGCTGATTATCCTTACGGGAAACAATTATATTGATGTAACCCTTATTCGCTTTATTAATTGGTTCTGTGTAGAGCGCTTTGTTGATATCGAGTTTTGCATCCAGTGCATAATTTGTGTTAACCACGCCAGCATCAACACCTTTCAACGCTGATGCTGTTTGTTCAGAATTAACTTCTTTAATCTTAAAGTGCTTTTTATTGGTGGTAATATCCTCAACACCCGGTATTTTTTTAGAATGATCATATTTTATTAGTTTTGCTGCTTCTAATACGTCTAATGCTCTTTTTTCGTTGGAACCATCATTTGGAACCACAATTGTTGCATTTTTCGGTAAATCAGCCAAACTCTTATATTTTTCAGAATAAATTCGTATCGGTGTAACATAAGTTTTACCAATTGACACCAATTTATTACCTAAATGTTTATTTTGTTCTTTGAAATAATTAATTGTTTGCATTGCATTTAAATCAATTGACTTATCAACTAGCGCCTGATTTGGTTTTACATAATCAGTAAATACCTTTAGCTTTACATTAATATGATATTTTTTTGCTGCATCCTTTTTTACATATTCCCAAAGTTGTCTGTCAGAATCACCCACAAGACCAACAGTTACTGTCTTCTCTTGACTATTTGCAGAAACTGATTGACTAGCCGTGTTTATCATCAAAATAGAAACGCCTAGTGCGCCAACTATTGCTGATACAGTACGTACTTTCCCAATATACATATCTTCCTCCATAAAAAAAGTCGTTTCCAGGATATACCTAGAAACGACAAATCGTGTTACCATTCTATTTTTTTCTAATGATTGCTCAATAAAAACTCCGAACGTGCAAGCAGGGTGCGATATGATGCAATGCCTATACGTGTGTCTAATAACGAAGACCAACCCGTGTCTTACTCATGGACTTGCCATTTATAAAACCCAATCACAGGCCATTTTCCATTATCTCCCTCAGACTGCATTTCAGCCAATTGCAGCTCTCTAAACATCGGACGATGATGTACTTTCCTGATCAATTTGTTTCAAAAATATTTTGTGTACGTCAAATATATTAGACGATTCTAATTTTTTAGTCAACAGTTTTATAAACATCAATTTAATTTTTCATTTCATCAATCGCCTTTAAAGCCGTTGCACCAACAAAATTGACGGGCTGAGTAAAATTAGGTTGAAAAAAGAAATCAGCCATTGCTAAATCATCAATCGTCATATTATTTTGAATTGCCAACGATACAACATTTGCTGCTTGCGAAATATCATGTTTTGATATAAATGCTGCACCCACAATTCGATGAGTTTGTTTTTCCCAAGTTAAAGTTGATAGTACTGGCGTTGTTGACAACATAAAATCAGGTCGATAGTTTTCTTCATGGATTGTTTCCTCAACTTCCAAACCATGGTGTTCAGCTGTTGCCTTAGTCATGCCAGTTGCCGACAGGGCAAAGCCATATAATTCAACAGCTGAAGTACCCTGTGTACCTGTATATGCTAATTGATGACCATCTATATTTTGGCCAACCAACATTCCCTGTCGAATTGCGTTTGTTGCAAGTGGCAAATAATCATAAGACTGTGTTGGATTATAGTATACAGTAGTTGCATCGCCAGCAGCATATACATCCGGTACACTAGTCTCCATATACTCATTAGTAATGATTGCACCATTCTTTAACATATCAACTTGACCATTAAAAAGCTGCGTATTTGGCAAAAAACCAATCCCTAAGACTGCAATATCCGCCTCATAGCTTCCCTTATCTGTATTGACTCGAATACCTTCATTAGGTAATTCATCAAATGATGTAACCATCTGATTTAGCGCAAGTTCAACTTTGTGTTCTTTAAATGATTTTTCTAAACGCTCTGAAATAACGGGACTAAAATTTTTGGGTAAAACATGATCACAACCATCAATTAATGTAACCTGTTTGTTCGTTACTGAAAATTGTTCTGCAATTTCAGCACCAATATATCCAGCACCAATAACAATTACACGTTTTACATCATTAGCAATGGCCTTAATGGCCTTTGCATCTTCCCATGATTTAACCATGTAGATACGGTCGCTATCAATCCCGCTAATATTGGGCTTCAACGGCTTTGAGCCAGTTGTAATGACAATCTTATCAAATGTTTCTGACAGCAATTCTCCAGTTAATAGATTTTTAGCCTGTATATTCTTTTTAGCTAAATTAACAGCTACCACTTCATGCTGCATTTTCATTTCGATGCCTTGCGCATTCATTGAAGCGGGTGTTTCATAGAACATCCGTTGTTCATCTGATACATGATTTCCTAACCACAGTGCAATACCACATGATAAAAATGAAACTGTTGAATGTTGTTCAAACACTGTTACTTCGGCATCAGGATGTTGTTTTTTTACTTGAATTGCCGAAAACGTCCCTGCATGAGTACTACCAATAATTGCTACTTTCATAATTCTGCCACCAAAAATTCCTTTCAAAATTCATTGTTAACTTATAAACTATCGATTGATTTATTATTCACAATATAAAAATACCGTAAAAACAATATACATAGGTTAATACGTAAAATAACACATCAAAAAGTTATTTATTTCACAAATATATTGTATCTTATTTCACAATAAAGTCAATAAATATTCAAATTTAAGGCACAAAAAAACCATGATGACTTTTGATCATCATGGTCACAACCTCATTAATTGTTTCGCCACTGTCTTACCAACATAACTGTACCAGTAATTGAACCTAGCGTCATCATGATTTGGGCAAATAGTGACTTGTCTGCCATAATCGTCATACTAACAACAAGCGCTAGTACAAGAACCATAAAATAAATACAGGCATCTTCAATCTGTTCGGTTAACATATAATATATTTTCTCCCCTACTTGAACCAAGAATCAACCTTTGATTGATTATTCTTAATCCAAGTGTTTGCGGCTTGCTTTGCTGATTTACCATTTTGAATATCAAGCATGACCTTACCCATATCTTCTTTAGTCCACTTAAACTTCTTTAAGACCTTGTATGCGTCCGGCTTATCTTGCTTCAAATCTTTACGAGTCATTGTGTTAATAGTCTCAGCACCACCAAATGATTTCTTTGGATCCTTTAGATACTTCAAATCGTACTTTTGGAACATCCAATGTGGTTCCCAACCAGTAACAACAATATCTTGCTTTGCCTTAATCGCTTTACCTAAGGCAACTGCCATTGCACCTGATGATGACGGTGTAACTTGCCATCCTTGACTATTTAGACCGTAATCCTTAATTGCCTTCTCAGCACCTTTAGTAACACCTGCACCTGGTTCAATCGCCGTTACCTTCTTACCAGCTTCACTCTTCAAATCAGCAATTGAATCAACGTTCATGTACTTAGGGACAACTAATCCAGTTGTGGCACCCTTCAAGTTAGGTCCAAGAAGATCAATATCGTTCTTGTACTTCTTATATTGTGCCTTATGCGTATTTGGTAACCAAGCTGATACAGAGGCATCTGCTTGTCCATTAGCAATTGACTGCCACATAATTGAGTTATCTAGTGGTGTTAAATCGACTTGGTATCCATGTTGACGCATAGCTTGGGCCAAAACATTACTTGATGCAACTTCTGAATCCCACTGTACATAAACTAATTTAACTGACTCTTTCTGTGAACTTGCAGAAGTTAATGAAGTCACAACACCTCCACCAATCATGGCGACTGCAACTGCAAGAGCAGTCCAACCTTTCCAATGGTGCTTTGATGGTGTTGATTTGTCTGCTGGTGTTCGATTAAGTTTTTGTGTAAATCGATCAATAATAATTGCCAATACAACTAATGAGAATCCATTAACAAACCCTTTACCAATATCAGCATTTTGTACGGCTGAGAGAACACCACGTCCCAATCCTGGTGCACCAATCATAGATGCGATAACCACCATTGAAAGAGCTAGCATCAATGTTTGATTAATTCCAGAAAAAATAGTTCCTTGAGCCAGTGGCAATTCAACCTTAAACAACTTCTGTTTTCCAGTCGATCCAAAAGAATCCGCTGCTTCAACTAAGTCAGTTGGTACCTGACGAATACCAAGATTTGACATACGAACTGTTGGTGGTAATGCGAAAATAACAGACGCAAACACACCTGGAACAACACCAATACCAAAGAATGCAACTGCTGGAATCAAATAAACAAAGGCCGGCATCGTTTGCATAAAGTCTAGGATTGGCTGAATAATTTTATTAACCGTTTCATTTTTAGCCATCCAAATTCCAAGTGGCACACCAATAATCACTGATATCAAACTAGAAATAATGACCAAGGTAAACGTACTCATCAAATCAGACCACAAGCCCTGATTCTCAACAATAATTAACCCAATAAACGTAAAAAATGGGACTCCCCACTTTTTACCAAACATTAGAATTGCAAAGATGGTTATTCCTATAATAAATAACCAGACTGGAATTGCTGATAACGCACCAGTCATCGTATCCATGACGGCGTTACCACCTTTTTGAATCGCATCAAAGAGGCCACTCAAATGTGCTGTTAACCAATCAATTCCTGAATCAACCCAAGGGCCTAAAGGTATTTTAGGAAATAAATTTGCTAAAACAAACATTTTATACTTCCTCCTTTGTCTCTACTTGATTGGACTCAGATTTCGCATAATTTTTTTCGATTTCTTCTTCAACCGCTTCAGCTTCGTCTGACTGACCATTTTCAGCCAACGCTTCAAGAACACGACCACGAATTAAAATACCACGCAATCGTCCATTTTCCACAACAGCTAATGGTGTTGGTGAATCGTAAATAATTGGCATAATGTCCATTACTAACATATCTGGTTCAACAGTCGGAATCTGTGTCGCAACATCAGCCAGCTTTAGTCCTTCCGTACGAGCTCGGATTGCATCCTCACTAGTAATATAACCGCGGAACTGACGGCGACGATCAACAGCAATTAAACCAGAAACCTCTTCTGTACGCATCTTCTTTAAGGCAACATTAGGACCATCGACCTCAATATTTGTAAAGAAAGGTGTAATCATAATGTTTTCAGCCGTTAATACCTTTGACCGATCCACATCTTCAACGAAGGCCCGAACATAATCGTTAGCAGGTTGTGTAACAATTTCTTCTCCGGTACCCACTTGAACGACTTCCCCATCTTTCATAATCGCAATACGATCACCAATACGAAGTGCTTCATTCAAATCGTGGGAAATGAAGATAATCGTCTTCTGATATTGTTCTTGCAAATCCAACAATTCATCTTGCATATCCCGACGAATCAAAGGATCTAAGGCTGAGAAGGCCTCATCCATTAGTAGAATCTCAGGATCATTAGCTAACGCACGAGCTAGTCCGACACGTTGCTGCATTCCTCCAGATAATTGATCTGGGTATTGATCCTTGAAAGCCAACAAATTTGCATTTTCTAAAGCTTTTTCAGCCTTTTCACGTCGTTCGGCCTTTGGTACACCCTTTACTTCAAGTCCATACTCCGTGTTTTGTAAAATCGTACGATGTGGGAACAATCCAAAACTTTGGAAGACCATGCTCATTTTTTTCCGTCGCACATCCAACAGTTTTTCTTTATTTAGTTTTGACACATCTTCATCATCAATGTAAATATTGCCTGATGTCGGCTCAATTAATCGATTCAATAATCGAATCAATGTTGATTTACCTGATCCAGACAGACCCATGATAACGAAAATTTCACCTTCCTCAACAGATAAGTTAGCGTCATATACACCAACAGTTGCTCCTGTCTTTTTTAAGATTTCAGTTTTTGATTCATGTTGTTCAACCAGTTGTAATGCTGGCTTAACACGCTTTCCGAAAATCTTAGTCAGGTGTTCAATTTTTACCTTTGACATATATTTTCTCCTCCTACTCGCTCGAAAGACAATTACTTTCGCTAAGTGACAATTCTATTGTAAACATAAGGTTGTCACTTTGGTCAAATTATATAAACTATACCAATCACATGAAAATGTTAAAACTTAAATAATAAACAGCGAAGTAAAAGCTGTACCAATTATTTTTTTATAATTTTTAATAACATCCGTTTTCTGAAATATATGGTATTCTTTATTTATATGACTAATTTTAGGAGAATATTATGCCAGCAATTAAGCAACCTCGCTATCGAACAATCGCTTTAAGGATTGCTGAACAGATTAGTAATGGTCAATTACAAGTAGGCACAAAAATTCATGCGCGATCTACCCTTGCAACTAGTTATGGTGTGTCTTCAGAAACAGCTCGCCGTGCAATCAGCATTTTGGAAGATTTAGGTATTGTTGAGACTCGTCACGGAAGCGGCGCAATTATCATTTCACGTGATAAGGCCCAAGAATTCATCAACTCTGAAAGTGATGCACAAAACCTGCAAAACTTACAGACGGATCTGTCCAAACAAATTGAAGACCAGAAAGCTGGTCTTATGACATTAACCCAATCACTAAACGCTTTTATTGAACAAACACAATACTACAAGAAACATAATCCGTTTAGGCCGTATGAATTACAGTTAGTTAATGACTCACCTATGTTTGATCAAACTGTTAGTGAATTGAATTTTTGGCATCGAACCGGGACAACACTGGTCGGTATTTTACATGAAAATCGCTTAACCCTATCTCCTGGACCATATGCCAAGATACAGAGAAACGATACACTATACTTTGTTGGTGACGAATTAAGCGTACAAAATGTCTATAATCTCTTTTATGAATAACTGTTCAGTTTACTACAAACAAAAAATTGCTGGTTAAAATCCTTATTAGGGTTTTAACCAGCAATTCTTTTTTATCCTTCAAACGCAGTGGTAAGTGGTGGTACAACTTGCTTCTTACGAGAAACAACTCCTGGTAATGAAGCGCGACCATCAACTAACTTTACGCCAAATGCTGATGCAACTTTTTCTTGATCCTCTCCCAGTACAAGAATATCTGAGTCTGAATCCAAGATATTGGTAACAACAAATACGAAAGTATCGTAGCCATCATCTGATAATTCTGCTTCAATTGCGGCAACAATTTCGTCACGGCGAGCAAAGACATCATTGACATCAACGGTGTTAACTTGACCAATACGAACAGTTTTACCAGCTAACTCAAATGACTTCGCATCGCCATCAATTAGCTCTTTTGCTGTCTTAGTTGATAAATCTGTACCAGCCTTTAGCATTTCCAAACCATAGGCTTCACAGTCATCCAAGCCTGCAATCTTTGCCAAATCTTCCAATGCTGGCTTATCTAATGGTGTCGTTGTTGGACTCTTTAGCAAAAGCGTATCAGAAATAATCGCTGAAAGCATCAACCCAGCAATTTTTGCTGGAATCTCAATGTCTGCGTTTTTGTACTCATAATAAAGTACAGTCGCCACAGAGCCAAGAGGCTTGTTAATGAACCATAATGGCGCAGCAGAAGTAAAATTAATTTTATGATGATCATATACACCGGCTACGGTCACATCAGCCAAATTTGCAACTGATTGACTTGCTTCATTATGATCAACCAAAATTACTTCGTCAGTATCAGCTTTTTCAATGATACGTGGTGCGTCTACTTTAAAATAGTTTAATGCGTACTCAGTCTCTGCGTTAGGTGTACCTAATGCAGCAGCTTCAGTCTCAACTTGATATGCTTTATTCAAAAAGTATGCTGCAGAAACAGCAGATGCAATTGTGTCTGTGTCAGGATTTTGGTGTCCAAAAACCAATGTTTTAGTCATCAGATAATTCTCCAATTCATTATTTCTTTATTATTCTAATAATACACCATTTTTAATTGCGAAACATCTAGAAAACATTAATTTTCAACTTTTGTTTCATCATATAATTTGATAGTCGTTGGCTGTCCATCTGTATCCGTATCAATAATGAAGCTGCCATTACTATAACGTTGACTTAACGCATGATCTTTCGGCGACACATCAAATCTTTTGCCTCGACTAGTATAAATTGACAATGCTGCTGGCGCTTGCTGATCAATGACGATCGTTGCAATAATCTCATGAGAGTCTTTCTTTAACTCACGCATGATTGCCACACCTTTACGAGCACGACTAGTAATCGGAATCTCACTCACTGGCATCCATTTAAAAGCTCCCCGATGGGTAATAATCGCCAACGCTTGTTTTTCTGTAGCAGTAGACATGTTAACAATATTATCACTATCCGCGAGATTCATTGCCTTTACTCCGGCTGTCCGATTACCAGAAAGTGGCACTTCAGTAACATCGTAACGTAATCCAACAGCATGCTTTGTCGTTAGAATCACTGTCCGATCACTTGCTGCACCAATTGATAGATACTCCAAACCAATGATTGATGAATCATCCGCCTTTAACTTCATATAGACTGTACTACGCTTTTTATACGTACTTCTAGGAGTTAAATCTTCAAAATTAAACTGCTTAATGTAACCATCATTGGTTGCACTCAACCAAGTTCCTTCAAGTGAATTTATATCATTCACAATCTCAACATGAATAATTTCTTCATCAGAAATAAATCCGCTAACCGACTGTGATAAATGTTCACCAGGTTCTTTCCATTTAAATTCTGGCAACTCATGTATAGGTCGGTAAATCACATGACCTTTATTTGTAAAAATAAACATGTGTTGTAAAGTATTTACACGTTCAATAAATAGCGGTTCATCATCATCACGCAGCCCATTTTCATCCCCTGAAGCCTTAAATGACCGTAATGAGGACCGTTTAACGTAACCCATTTTTGAAACGAGTACTGCAACATCCTCATCGGCTACTGTCACCGTTGAATCGTACTTTAATTCCTGAACATCTGCCTCGATTGTCGTTAATCGAGGTGAATTATATTCCTTCTTAATTGACTTAAATTCTTGGCGTAATTCTTGACGTAATACTTTTGGTTCAGACAAAATAGCATTAAAATGCATGATTCTGTCGGAAAGTTCTTCAAACTCCGCCTGCAATTGAGTCACATCTGTATTCGTTAACCGATACAATTGTAAAGTAACGATTGCTTCAGCCTGTTCTAGTGTAAACTCATATTTATCAACCAAATTTTGTTTGGCATTTTTACGATCTTCAGAACTACGAATCGTTGCAATCACTTCATCAAGAATTGAAAGTGCTTTGATTAACCCGGTAACTATATGTTGTCGTTCTTTCGCTTTACGTAAATCATACTCAGTTCGTTTTGTAATAATTTCAACTTGATGATCTAAAAATGCTTGTAAAGCCGTCTTTAACCCAACTCGTTCTGGACGTAAATTGTGAATTGCCACCATATTAAAATTATAAGTTACCTGCAAATCAGTCTTCTTTAACAAATATGCTAAGATTCCTTGAACATTTGCATCTTTACTTAACTCAATGGCAATTGACAAACCATCACGATCAGATTCATCTCGTACTTCAACAATACCTGACACATCCTTATTCAAACGAATTTCATCAATTTTTTTAACCAAGGTTGCTTTATTTACTTCGTATGGAATTTCACTAATTTGAATCTGTGATTTACCACCCTTTAAGGCTATTATTTCAGTTTTTGATCGCACGACGATTCGTCCACGACCATTTTTATAGGCTGACTTAATACCGTCAACCCCTTGAATAATACCGCCAGTTGGGAAGTCAGGTCCTTGAACAAAGCCCATTAGATCTTCCAAGCTAGCATTAGGATGTGCTAATAAATAGATCAAAGCATCAATCACTTCACCCAAATTGTGCGGTGGAATATCTGTTGCATATCCGGCCGAAATACCCGTAGCCCCATTTACTAATAGGTTAGGAAAGTGAGCTGGTAAAACGGTTGGTTCATATTCGGTATCATCAAAGTTCAATACCATATCAACAGTTTCTTTATCCAGGTCACGTAACATTTCCCCCGCTAGCTTAGATAAACGTGCTTCTGTATAACGCATTGCTGCAGGCGGGTCATTATCAATAGAACCATTGTTTCCATGCATTTCAATTAGTGGTGCACGCAATTTCCAATCTTGCGACATTCGTACTAACGCCTCATAAATTGAAGAATCACCGTGTGGGTGGAAATTACCCATAACATTCCCAACTGACTTCGCAGATTTACGGAATTGTTTATCAAAAGTATTGCCATCCTTATTCATAGCGTACAAAATACGACGCTGTACAGGTTTTAACCCATCACGAATATCTGGTAATGCACGCTCTTGAATGATGTACTTTGAATATCGTCCAAAACGGTCACCCATTACCGCTTCTAGACTTAATTCTTGAATATTTCCAGTTTCTACCATTCAGATTACTCCTTTTTGTCTTGCCAGCTTTCTATAATTGGCGCAACAAATTCTTTACTTTGTGAATCAAGTTCTTCGCCTTGAGCAGCTTCGTCAAGCAAGGTATCACCCTCTTCGACTAAGTTAAAGGCTACGTTACTTTCAATCCATTTACGACGTGGTTCTACCTTATCACCCATCAATGTTGTCACCCTTTTTTCAGCTAACATCGCATCATCAATTTTAACTCGAATTAATGTACGTTGCGTTGGGTCCATTGTTGTTGCCCAAAGTTGCTCGGCATTCATTTCTCCAAGCCCCTTAAAGCGTTGTAGTGTATAACCGCGACCAATCGTTTCTTCTGCCGTAGCTAACTGACTATCTGTCCACGCATATTCAATTTTTTGTTGTTTTCCTTTACCCTTACGTAACATATACAACGGCGGTAAGGCAATGTATACTTTACCAGCATCAATTAATGGACGCATATACTTATAAAAGAATGTTAGTAATAGCGTCTGAATATGTGCACCGTCATCATCCGCATCTGTCATGATAATGATCTTATCATAATTTGCATCAGCTACTTTAAATTCTGGGCCAACTCCAGCACCAATGGTATAAATAATCGTCGATATCTCTTCATTTTTCATGATATCTTGTAACTTGGCTTTTTCAGTATTTAACACTTTACCTCGTAAAGGTAAAATGGCTTGGAATTTACGGTTTCGTCCTTGCTTAGCAGAACCACCGGCAGAATCACCCTCAACTAGGAAAAGCTCATTTTGATTAGCATTTTTCGATTGTGCTGGGGTCAATTTTCCAGATAATAAACGCTCACTTTTACCCTTCTTTTTTCCAGATCGGGCTTCATCACGCGCCTTTCTAGCAGCCTCTCGAGCCTCTCGAGCACGAAGCGACTTTCGAATTAAACTCTGGGAAAATTCACCATTTTCCATTAGATAGAAACCAAGCTGTTCCGTAATGATATTATCAACAATTGTTCTAGCTTCCGGCGTCCCCAATTTTTCTTTTGTTTGGCCTTCAAACTGAAGAATATTCTCTGGAATTCGTAAAGAAATAACTGCAGATAATCCTTCACGAACATCTGATCCTTCAAGATTCTTATCTTTTTCTTTCAAAAGGTTTACTCGTCGGGCATATTCATTAAATGCTTTTGTCCATGCTGATCTTAACCCAGCTTCGTGGGTCCCACCATCTGGGGTACGCACATTATTCACGAAAGACATCATTGTCTCAGAGAAACCATCATTATACTGTGCTGATACTTCAACTTCGACCCCTTGTGCGATACCTTCAAAATACATGATATCGCCTAGTGTATCCTTATCTTCGTTTAGATAATCAACAAACGCCTTGATACCTTCTGGGAAATGATAAGTTTCTGTTTGTTCTTGTCCTGGTCGTTCATCAGTCAAGGTAATTTTTACATTTCTAAGTAAGAACGCAGATTCACGTAACCTTTCAGCTAACGTATTAAAATTATAAATCGTTGTTGAAAAAATCTTTGAATCTGGTTTAAAAGTAACGGTAGTACCCGAAGTTTCTTTTGTTTTACCGATTTTCTTTAGGGTACCATCAGGATGCCCGCCATTTATAAAATGTTCCTGATATTTTACCCCATCACGTACAATTGTGACAACTAAGTCACTAGATAATGCATTAACGACTGATGAGCCGACACCATGCAACCCACCGGATGTTTTATAACCACCCTGACCAAATTTTCCACCAGCGTGTAAAACTGTCAAAATAACTTCTGGTGTTGGTTTACCAGACGAATGCATCCCCACAGGCATACCACGGCCATGATCTACCACTGTAATGGCATTGTTTTCATGAATGGTTACATTGATTTCATCACCATATCCGGCCAATGCCTCATCAACAGCATTATCAAAGATCTCATACACTAAGTGATGAAGGCCTTTACCATCTGTCGAACCAATATACATTCCCGGTCGTTTACGAACTGCTTCGAGCCCTTCTAAAACTGTAATGGAATCATCCGAATAATCATTTTTCTTTGTCATGGACGTTTCCCTTTCATATAATTTAACGTGCGTTTTAACGCGTTTCAAATTTCATAATAGCTCAAAACTGACCTCTGACGCAATACTATTAAAAAAATTTAAAGTCTCAAACTTTAGAAACATGCTAGAATAGATAACGTTCTTTAATAAAATAGAACCATGCAATTATTAAAATACATTTAAGGAGATATCGTCGTGACGATTTTTCATTTTATTATTAGTTTTGTGTTGGCTTACTTATTTGGATCAATTCCATCAGGATATTGGATTGGAAAAATTTTTTACAAAAAGAATATATTGGAGTTGGGATCTGGAAATATCGGCACAACGAATACTTTTAGAACACTTGGCACAATTCCTGGTGTAGTGGTCTTGATTTTAGATTTATGTAAAGGAATCTTAGGTGCTTCAATGGCAACTATCTGGGGATCAGCACCACATTGGATGTTTATGGTGGTTGGATTAGGTGCCATTTTGGGACATACATTCTCTATATGGATTGGATTTAAGGGTGGCAAGGCCGTTGCTACTTCTGTTGGGGTGTTATTACTCTATAGTCCAGTTATGTTCCTCGCCGCTGTGATTGCCTTTATAACAGCAATATTGCTCACTAGTATGGTCTCTGTTGGCTCAATGCTTGGTTTTACAGTCGTTACCCTACTATCAGTATTCTGGCTTCACGATTGGTTTTTAGCAACTATAGCGCTTGTATTAACCGTATTTGTATTCTACCGACACCGTAGCAATGTTAAACGAATTTTAAATGGTACAGAATCAAAAGTACCCTTTGGACTCATCTATTGGTTATCAAAAAAATCATAACACTCATAAAAAACTCTCTCAAAGCTAGTTAATTAAAATACACATTTTAATGTGTTTTCATTCTAGCCTTTGAGAGAGCTTTTTTATTTAATAATTTTAGAAAAATGATAGTGAGTATGACCCCGTAAATGTTTGTGCAGGCGCCAAACTATTGATTGCATATTTATGATTTATTAGTCCATCAGCGTCAACAGTGTCCGCAATTCCCCACCATGGTTCCAAGCAAACAAAAGGTGCATCCTTACCATATGGCGTCCAAATACCCAAATACTTGGCATCCTGGACATGCATCGTTATCCCATGTGACTCTCGTAATTTAGCCAATATAATGGATACAGGATTACCATCTAGTCGTAAAATAATGGCATCATCTTTGTAATCATCATATCGTAAACGAAGTGGAATATCTGAATTAAACGTGGTATCTAAATTATTGTCTAAATAAGGACCCACAAGCTTTGAGCGCGCATATTTACGTTTTGGATCGACATTGACATAATAATCTGTAAATTTATCACCTGCTTCAAGTGGTACACGGAAACCTGGGTGACCACCTACTGAAAAGTAAATATCATGAGTATCAGTATTCGTAACAACATAAGTAATTCCCAGCATATCTTGATCAGTTAATCTAAAAATGATATCAAACTGAAAATGAAATGGATAAATTGACTGAGTTTCTTCTGTATCTACTAAACGAAGTCTAGCCATTGTACTGGTTTTTTCCACTAAATCGAATTCATTATCACGGGCAAAACCATGTTGTGTCATAAAGTACGTCTTATCTCGATATTTATAGCGGTCTCCTTTCAGACGACCAACAATCGGAAATAGATTTGGTGCATGTCGACCCCAAAAATTAGGATCCGCTGTCCACATATATTCCATACCAGAGTCCCGTCGCTTAACACTTGTAAGTTCTGCACCCATTTCTGATATTTTTACAATTATATTTTCATTTTCAAGTTTGACTGACATAACCCCTCCAAAATAACTAGGTAATACCATAATGATACCAAATAAAATTGGTCTTTACCAATTTATTATCTGCTTACTCTGAAGCCCTGGGAAAAAAGTTACGATAACTCTTTTGTAAAGCATCTGTCGTCACATGCGTATATATTTGTGTTGTACTTAGACTACTATGTCCTAATAATTGTTGAACAGTTCTCAAATCAGCTTGGTTATTTAAAAGGTCAGTTGCAAAAGTGTGCCTAAACATATGCGCAGTTACTTCTTGTGTCAGTCCTGACTTTTTCCCAATTTGCTTTAAAATATATTCGATACCTGCCGTAGTAACTGGTGCACCGCGTTGGTTCAAAAATAATTTATTGGACGTATCAGCTTGCTTACTTGCTAATACAGGGCGCCCCGTTTTCAAATATTTTGCTAACGCATCGGCCGCATAACGACCAAAAGGCACAATTCGTGTTTTATTTCCTTTTCCAGTAATGGTTACAACACGTGCATGACTATCAACATTCTGTAAAGTCATATTTGCGATCTCTGATACTCGTGCCCCTGTACCATAAAGCATTTCTAACAATAAATGATTTCTAAGTCCTAGTGCGGATTGATCTGTCATCACCACATCAAACATTTTCGTTAATTCTTTTTGATAAAAATAGCGTGGTAAATGTTGTCCTGGCTTTTTTAAAACAATACCAACAAAAGGGTTTTCAGCCACCATTTCATTGTTAATTAAAAATCGATAAAAACTACGCAAAGAGCTAACTTTTCGAGCAATTGTCCTTGAGCCATCCCCTTTTTCGTAAAGTTCAGATAAAAATACACGTACATCAAATGACGTAATATTTGATAAAACGATACTTTTAGTAGCTTGTGTTCCTGACAAAAATGTCAAAAATTCGGCAATATCGCCCTCATAAGCTTTTTGTGTTTCAAGTGAATATTGTCTCTCAATACGTAAATAATCTAAAAAAAGTTGCTTTGCACGCTCAGCTTCATTTACAGTCATAACTTCAACCCCTCACTAAATATGAATGCTATTTCGAAGTTTTTGATGTCTCTACTGAATTTTCTTTATCATCGGTTTCATCTTTAGGTGTTGTACCATCTGGTAACGTTTTTTCCGTTGGCTTGTCCCATGAGACAAAGTCACATTCAGGATAACGTGAGCATCCATAAAACTTGCGACCACGTTTTGTCTTTCGCTCAACGATTTGCCCCATCTTACACTTAGGACAAAGTAGCCCGATCTCTTCAACAATTGTTTTAGTATTGCGACAATCCGGGAAGCGAGAGCAAGCATAAAACTTGCCATATCTACCTAATTTCTTAAGCATTGGTGCACCACAAATATCACAATCAAAACCTGCCAGCTCATCCTTTAGGACAATCTTTTCCATCTCTTTTTCAGCTGTCTCTAATTCTTTTGAGAAAGGTGTAAAGAAATCGTCAACTACTTTCACCCAATATTTTTGACCAGCTTCCACATTATCTAAGTCTGTCTCAACTTGAGCTGTAAATTTAATGTTGGTTACATCTGGGAAAAACTCTTGAACAGTATTTTGAACCAGTTCTCCCAGTTCAGTTGGCACAAATTTTTTGGTGTCTAACCGAACATAGGCTCGACGTTGAATCGTTTCTATCGTTGCCGCATATGTAGATGGGCGTCCAACACCATTCTCTTCCAACGCTCTCACCAAGGTTGCTTCAGTGTATCGGGCTGGTGGCTGTGTAAAGTGCTGCTCAGGTGACATTGACACCATATCCACAGCATCGCCAGTTACCAAGCTAGGTAATTTATTATCTTTATTTTTTGCAGCTGGGTATGCCTTTGTAAATCCAGCAAACTTAGTTTGTGAACCATTAGCACGGAAAGTCACACCATTTTGTTCAATGGTTACTGCCATCGTAGCTAAAATTTCTGGTGTCATTTGACTGGCAACAAATCGTGACCAAATCAACTGATATAACTTAAATTGATCATTCGTTAATTTATCTTTTACAGATAATGGCGTACGGAAAACTGATGTTGGTCGAATAGCCTCATGCGCATCTTGCGCACCTTCTTGTTGCTTTCCCTCAACTGGCTTAGTAGCCGCATACTCTGAACCATACTCATCATTAATAAATGATGCTGCTTCTGTTTTGGCAGTATCAGATAATCGAACCGAATCAGTACGCATATAAGTAATTAACCCAACCGTGCCATTTTTACCACCCAAATTAATTCCTTCATACAGCTGTTGGGCTGCCATCATGGTTTTACGAGTTTTAAAATTCAACTGCGTATTAGCTGCTTGTTGCATTGTTGAAGTGGTAAAAGGTGGTTGTGGATTGCGCTTGCGATCCTTCGTAACAACATTAGTAATATTAAATGGTGCTGTTCGATCCAGCTTTTTCAAGACCTCTTGAACAGCATCATTATCTGGTAAAGCTGCCTTTTTACCATCAAGGCCATAAAACACAGCCTTAAATTTTGTACGATCCTTTTTGAACATTGTGTCCAATGACCAATATTCATCTGGTTGGAATGTCTGAATTTCTTGCTCACGTTTAATAACAAGCCCTAAAGCTATTGATTGTACACGACCTGCAGATAATCCTTTTTTAACTTTCTTCCATAGAATAGGTGATAATGAATACCCAACCAAACGATCTAAGATACGTCGAGCTTGTTGTGCATCGACAAGATCCATATTAATTTTTCTAGGATGTTTAAAGGCGTCTTTCACTGCATCTTTGGTGATTTCATTAAATACCACCCGGTTATCGCTTGCGTCTACATCAAGATCTAGAATATGTGATAAATGCCAAGCAATCGCTTCCCCTTCTCGATCCGGATCGGATGCCAGGTAGACATGTTTAGAAGCCTTTGCTTCTTTCTTTAAAGATTTAATAATATCGCCCTTACCGCGTATATTAATGTACTTTGGTTGGTAATCGTTTTCGATATCCACACCCATAGTTGACTTAGGTAAATCACGAATATGACCAATACTTGCGACTACTTTATAGTTTCGTCCCAGATATTTTTCAATTGTTTTTGCTTTTGATGGTGATTCAACAATCACTAAATTCTTTTTTTGCTTTGCCTTTGTCTTCGCTCGAGATTTAGTTTTTGTCGTCGTTGATTTCACCGCACGCGCCTTTTTTTCTTTAACAGCAGTCTGTGAAGCCATTTGCGTGCACCTCTTTTCTTGTAGTTTAATTTATTATTTTCATTAGTCTAAGTTCCTAACAATATTGTACTATACACTATACAACGAAACTTTGCCAAATACTCATTGTATGATACATACAAAAATCAGTAAAAATTTGCAAATTCTAAAACGATTTGATCAACCGATAAAACTGGTGTCGCACCAGCTAAAATCAGTTCGTTTGTTCCGACAGAATATTGTCCATCAATCCGTCCAGGTAATGCCATAACTGTGCGATTCTGTTCTAACGCTAACATAGCTGTAATAAGTGATCCAGACCTTTTTTTAGCCTCAATGACCAAACAAACCTGACATAAACCTGAAATAATTCGATTCCTTTCTGGAAAATGATGTCTTTTTGGTCCTTGCCACGGTAAATATTCAGATAATAATAACCCTAACTGACTAATCGTATTTTGAAGATCTTCACAATGTTTTGGATAGGCATAATCAAATCCCGTACCTATAATTGCAATTGTTTGACCATTCGCTTTGAGGGTTTCACGATGCGTCAACTCATCAATCCCTGCTGCCAGCCCCGAAACTGTGGTTAGTCCTGCCGCAGTTAAACCTGGTATCCATGATTTTAAAACACTTATACCATATGCTGTGGCTTGCCTAGATCCTACAATAGCAACTAATGGTTGTACCAATAATGATAAATCGCCTTTATAGAATAAACAAATAGGTGCATCAATACATTCAGATAACGTTATTGGATACGCCGCATCACAAATTGCAATATACGTCTGGTCTTGCAATTTATGCCACTCGACCTGCCAATTCATTTCTTTAAACCAGTAAGTTGCCTCATTTCGCTGTGATTGCCGCATTTTACTAATAGTTAATATCTGTTGCCAAGATAATTTTGATAATTTATTTTCTTTTAAGTAAATCCAAATGCGGTAACGTCCTTTTATGCTTAATCCTGGAATCATTAATAACCATAATAAAAAATCACGTTGTGCCATTATACGTCTCCTTTATTAAAAGGACACTTGGCAACGTGATTTGTTCATTAATTCAAAAATTTTTTGACTGGCGCAAATGATTTGCGGTGAATTGGTGTAATACCTAATGTATTTAATCCCGCTAAATGTTCAGCAGTACCATACCCTGCATTGTGCTCAAATCCATAACCTGGAAATTGCTGTGCAAAATCTTTCATTAAATTATCTCGATAATTTTTAGCCAAAATTGATGCAGCGCCAATCGAGATACTTCGATCATCACCTTTAATTAATTTTTCTTGTGGGATTTCTAAATCAACTGTCATCGCATCAATAAGTAACCCATCAATTGGAACACTCAAGGCTTCTACAGATTGACGCATAGCCACTCTAGAAGCTTCATAAATATTTAATCGATCAATATCTTTTGCATCTACCACCCCAAATGCAAAATCCACAACTTTTTCACGTATTTCTGTATCAATGGATTGGCGTGTTTTTTCAGAAAGTTGTTTAGAGTCATGAACGATTGTCATATCAAAACTATCATCAATGACAACAGCTGCCGCAACAACTGGGCCTGCCAGTGGACCTCTCCCAACTTCATCGATACCAGCTACAACTTTCCCCTGTTGCCATGCTTTTCTTTCAAAATTTAATCGCTTATTAAACGCTCTTTGTTGGAATAAAATTTTTTCTTGTTTTTTTTCATATTGACGCAACAACTTTTGTACACCAATACGCTCATCAGCTTGCCATCGGGCAATATCTTCAGAAGATGGTTGCTGAAATAATAACCGTTTAATTTCAATAATTGTCTCTGTTTTAGTCATCCACTACCTCACCAATATGATCACTTGGTAATTCTAATGTATATCGCCCTAATTTACCACGTCTTAAGTCAATCAATAATCTTTCAGATGCTCGATCATAATCATCTTTAAATCCTAATTTTTCAGTTATCGTAAGTAAAATATCTACATCAGACTTTTCTTCCCAAATTGATGAATTTAGGTGGTAACGTGTCGTAATTGCCTCTGCGTTATAGTCCCTAAAGAATTTTAATGCCGCCAAAGCAATATCATCCAAATTAATTAACTGATCTTTTATTGCACCAGTCATGGCTAGATGTTGGCCAACCCGTTGATCAACAAATTTTGGCCATAAAACACCTGGTGTATCCAGCAGTTCAAGATTGGTTGGTGTCTTTAACCATTGTAGTTTTTTAGTGACACCAGGGCGATCACCAGTTATTGCAACATTTTTGGTCACCAAATGATTCAGTAACGTTGATTTACCAACATTTGGAATTCCTGCTACTAATGCACGGATTGCTTTATCTTGAACACCCTTTTCTTCCAAATTTTGCCACTTATCTGCCAGTACAACACGTGCTGCTTTCGTAATAATTTGAGGTGTTTTATGTCCTCGCGTATCCAAAGATACAACTGTTAATCCCTGTGATTCAAAATAACTCCGCCAAATACTTGTCCGTTCAGGATCTGCCAAATCCGTTTTTGTCATGATTAATAATCGAGGTTTATCTCCAAGTACATCATCTAACTCTGGATTACGAGATGACAATGGGATACGTGCATCAACTAATTCAAAAACAATATCCACATGCTTTAAATTCTCACGCATAAGGCGAAAGGCTTTGGCCATATGTCCTGGAAACCATTGTATAATTTGAGACATGTTATTCTCCTTTAAATTCTTTTATTCTTCTGACGCTTTATATTCTGACCAGGCTTGATCAAATATTGACATATTGTATAAATAAGTGGCATTTTCTTCCAAATATCTTGAAATTAAGTCAAAGTCATCAGATTGTTTTGGAAACTGTGTATCATAAAAAGCTGCATTGGCAAAATTTTCAACTTCATCACTCGTCACTGGATTACGCTGAGTCATTAGCCATTGGAAAAATGGGCGTCTCATTTGTCTGAAAATCCTCCTCTGAACACAAACTTATCCTTTTCGGGATTAATTTGAACTGCCTTCACATGGACACCTTGTACCTTTGGTGCCCTACCTAAATCAATTAACAACGTTTTTTTCTGTGCATCCAATGTCAACCAATTAGGTAGATCGACTTTTTTACCAAAATAGTCCATCACATATTTCACAGGCAAAGGTAATTGTCCCACAGCAACTGAATCTGCATGAAGTAATATTCCACCATGCTTTGTAACTTCTGGTGTCATTCTCATACCGAAATCAACAGATTGACCAAAAAGCTTATATGTGCCGTACAACATCATACCTTTCTTTTGCATTTCAAAGCGAAATTGATGACGTAAAGATGGATCAGCATTAATGTATTTTTCAACAAGAGCATTCAACTCCTTGCGACTAACACTAACCTCAAACGATGCCTGACCAATTTCTGGTCGTGAATCCGTTACATGTTGATGGCTCTGTGGCAGGAATAACAGAACTGTACTTAAAATAACTAATACAAGTATCGTTCCTAATATTCCTTTTAAAAAGCCTCTTTTTTGTGATTGACGAATAATCTCATCTATATTTGACCGTACATTGTCTTGTTTCATCTTATTTTTTCAACCATTCTTGTTCACTTAATGACATTTTTTTTACCAATAAAGCACTCATCTTATCATAACCTAAATTATTTGGATGGTAGTGATCCTGCGTTGTTATATATTGATTTAGTTCTTCATTTTTTCCCGAAGTTAGTGTTTCCGTTACCATCTTATTATTTAATGATCCGCGATTAGCAGCTTCAGATTTCTTTTGTAATTTTTCACGTGATGCTTTGGTTTTATATTGACCAAACGTTAATGTTCTAAATGTAGATACATAATATACACGATCATCTACAGATGCTAAATTTGCATTTATATCATTATATATTTTTACATCATCGTTTAAATCATTCCGGTTAGCTAAATAAACATACAGTGGATTATAATTACCAAATAGATAAATAGGCGCTTGTTTATTTTGTTTCTTTAGATAATTAATCAACCTCGTTAAATTTTCAGTATAATCTGGCATTGCTTTTTCAACTTGCCTTGTAACAGCAGATTCAGACCTAGCTAATACTGCCTTAAATAAGGTTTGTTGCAAATCATTGCCACCAACTGTCAGAGTGATAACATCTGCATTTTTTATATCTTTTTTAGCCTGGGCATTTGCTTTAATACGCGCTAAAATTTGATCAGAACGATCGCCAGCTTTTCCATAATTTGATGTATCAACTTTCACATTGTATTTTTTTGAAATTTGCTTTGCCGTTCGCTTGGTGTACCCCTGTTGTTTTGTTGTATCACCAACTCCTTCAGTTAGTGAATCGCCAACTGCAACAAAGTTAATGCTATCTTTACTATCTGCATGTACTGTTGTGACCCCGATTAGGAAAAAAGCCAATAAACTGGTCAATACTAAATACATCTTTCTTGGCATAACAGGTGGCTCCTTTCTATCGTTCATTAACAATAACCTAATTAATAATTTTACCATATTTTATGGCAACACGAAAAAAGCGAGATTAACACATCTCGCTAGTTCACATTAATATTACTTATTAATTTAACTGATAACTAAACCCAATTGCGCCATCACCAGTGTGTGTCGCAACAATTGGCGTAGTCTGTTGCAATACCACTTCTACCTCTGGGAAAAGCGTTCGTAATTGTTCGCCTAATGTTTCTCTTTCATCTGGAATACCGGCAGTTGAAATTCCAATTGCATGTACACCCTTTGGTGCTGCTTGAAGTACTTCTATAATTTTTTGTATATAGGCTTTAGTTGATTTGGCACCACGACCCTTAGTCTCAACATTAATATTTCCCTCAACAACATGTGCACCGATACGAATATTTAACATACCTGCTAACAAACCTGCTGTTTTTGACAAACGACCACCGGCAACAAGATTGTCAAGTTTTGAGACAGTCAAATACTGTTCCGTTTTTTCTTTTACTGATTTAATTTCGGCCAATACTTCATCTCGCGATGCACCATTAGCGGCCTTTTCAGCTGCTGCTAAAACAACCATACCAAGTGAACGATCAATTAAACCAGAATCTATAACCGTTATATCTCCATCAACCATCATTGCAGCTTGACGTGCTGCATCTACAGAACCAGATAGCCCTTTTGTTAAGTGAATTGAAATAACAGATGAGCCATCAGCAACTAATGGTTCGTAAATTTCTGTAAAAACACCTAATGCTGGTTGAGAAGTTTGTGGCAAACTTTTAGATGCAGCCATTTTGTCCATAAATTCAACTGGTGATATGGTAATACCATCTTGATAGGTTACACCATCAACCGTAATTGTTAGTGGAATAATTTTTATATCATATTTTTCAATCTCATGTGGTAATAACATTGCTGTTGAATCAGTAACAATTTTTACTTGGGCCATAATATTTAATTCCCCGTTTTCTTGTAATTCATTATGCTTAATTATCTCATTTTTTTTAGAATTTTTCAATTATCTGATATATAAAAACCGATAATCTGGTTTTTATAACTAAATGACGTTCCTGCTACAAAAAAAGTTGCAGTATTCTATTTTAAAGATTACAACAACTTTCGTGACATTTCTTATAAGGAATCTGGGTCTCGTAGCCAAGCCAAAGCTAATGCACCCTTGCCTAAGTGTGCACCAATAACTGGTCCGATATAACTAAATTCGATACGCATATCTGGATATTCTTTTTGTAGTTTATCATGCCAAGCCTGACCAGCCTCTTTATCATTTCCCTGAATAACCATTGCACGTAGCGGATAATCTGCTGCTTCTTTCGCCTGTGCAAATAAAATTTCTGCACGTTGCATGGCTTTTTTCATTGAACGCACTTTTTCAAATGGCACAATTTGATTGGTCTCGTCGTCAAAAGTTAATAAAGGTTTAATCTTCAACATTGTCCCAATAAATGCAGAAGCATTTGATAGACGACCACCTCGAACTAGATTTTGTAAATCATCAACAATAAAACACTCATCAATTGTTGCTGATAGTTCATCCAATACTTTAATGATGTTGTCGATAGATTCACCTTTTTTAACTAATTGTGCGGCCTTCATTACTAGGTGTCCCATCAAACGGACCGTTATCTTTGAGTCATAACCATAAACTTTAAAATCATCTATCATGCTATCTAAGCCAGCAACTGTATTAACTGTTCCTGAAATTGTTGATGCTAAGTTTATGACAATTGTACCATCATAACCTTCTTGTTTTAGCGATTCAAACAACGATAGCCAATCGCCAATTGCTGGCTGAGAAGTTGTTGGAAATTCTGAAGCATTAGCTAATTTTTCATAAAATTCTTCTGTTGTAATATCAATACCTTCATGATACGTTGTCCCATCAATGATAACCGGTAATGACATGACCCTAATATCATATTTATCAATTTCTTCTTGATCCAAATATGCTGTTGAATCAGTGACGACTGCAAGTTTCATTTTAATAAAATCCTTTCAAAGTCATTTAACGTGTAGACGCACGCCTAATTTGTTCTTACGTAATTTTTGTGTATGTAATTAACTATTCTAAGAACTTATTCTTGTATATATAATGACTTAATCACTCGATATTAAATCATAACACAAATCAGTAATGTTTTCAGTTCGATTAAATTATTTGCAGTCTAAAAAGGTTTTGTCATTGATTTATTCAAACGATTTAATAGAATTTGTAACATACTAGTTTCTTCTTCTGACCATACTTTAAAAACATTTTCTTGAAAAAATCGATGTTTTTCATTAATTGCCATTAAGGTATCTGATCCGAGAATTGTGAGTTTATATATCAGTTGTCTATGATCCTTGCCAATAGCTTCACTAGCTACCAACTCTTTTTTAACTAATGAGTGTAGTTGTCGTGATAAAGTTGAATTATCAAGGCCCGTATCAACTGATAGTTTATCTTGCGTATCAATTTCATCATCTAAATGCTGTAAGAGCTGCCATTCTGCAATGGTTACACCATTGTCTTTGGTAATTTTTGTTAAAGCCGTTTTATATTGTTTTTCAGTCTGCCGAAGCGCTTCAAGAATTGTTTTCATTTCAACCTCCACATGATTGCACGCTTGCCAATAACCACCAATTTATAAATCATGATAGTCTTACAATTTTAGATCCATGAACGTCATTTACGCCAAGAACAGTTGCCACCCGAGATGCGTTCATATACGTCACACCACCGCCAGGCATGATGGTCAGCCCTTTGGGGGCCATTGCAATAATTTCCTGTAAATGAGGAATTGTTTCTTCGATGCCCGTACGTAATGTCCCCCCATGCGTCAAGACACGAACAACACCATATTGATATAGCCATTGTAAAGCTTGTGACTGACAACTCACATCAATCGCATCAAAAGCCATGTGGTAAACAACTTTCATTGGTTTCGCCGCTTCAAGTAGTTTTAACATATGGTGACGAGCTAAACGGCCCTTAGCATCAACCACACCAAAGGTAACCATTTTAACACCCAAACTTTTAAAAGTTAGAATAGATTGTCGCATCATTTCAATCTCGGAATAAGTATAATTAAAATCACCTGATCGAGGCCGAATCATCACAACTAAATCAACTTGAGATTTCTCAGCAAGCTGAACTGCCATTGCGACTGTCTTTGGGTCTGGTGTTAAACCACCTAACTCAAGATTAGCATTTAATTCAACACGATTTACCCCAGCAGAGATTGCGGCTTTCATTGTTGGTATATCAGCCAATGCAATTTCTTTTTCCATATATGATCCCTCCAATCTACTCACCCAGAACACGACCTACCAATTTTAAAAAATGTGATGAAATTCTTTTTATACATAAGATACTAAAAAAGACAGATTAATACACGTTATTAACCTGACTTTAAAGTTTTTTTTAATTATTTTGTCGTAATTTCTGCACTAATTGTGCCTCTGGGGTAACAGTCATTGTTGTTTGTCCTTCAAAAATAACAAAGCCTGGTTTAGAACCATTTGGCTTTCTCAATCGTCCGACCGGTAAATAATCTACTGGAACGTTGGCCGATTCACGTGCTTTTGAAAAATAAGCTGCTAACATTGCCCCTTCAAACAAAGTTTGCTCTGTCGGCTCATTATCGTGAATAATAACGTGTGAACCTGGAATATCTTTTGTATGCAACCAAATATCAGACTTTGCCGCAGTCTTCATCGATAATCGTTCATTCTGCAAATTATTTTTCCCTACTTCAATCAATGTACCATCAGTGGCATAGAATTTTTCAGGTTGGCTAACTTTTGGCTTCTGTTTCTTTTTACGCTGTACCCGAAGATAACCCTCTTGTGTTAGTTCCTCTCTGATTTCAGCAATATCTTTTGGTGAAGCAATGTCTATCTGTGCTAGTAGTGTTTCAAAGTAATCAACTTCCTGCTGTGCTAAAGCAATCTGTGAATGCAAATATTTTACTGAATTCTTTAATTTGTTGTACTTTGTGAAATACTTTTGTGCATTTTGAGATGGACCAATTTGGTTAGACAAGGTTATTTTCATTAACCTATTGTCATCATAATAATTTGGTAATTCAATCTCTGTCATACCACGTTTAATCTGAGACATATACGTGGTTAACAACTCACCTTTTACACGATATTCGTCAGCATGGTCAGCATTAGCTAATTCATTCTTTTGTTTTTGAATTTTTTTCTTATTCTTTTTTAATTCATTACGAACAGTTCGCAAAACAATTACCGCTTGTTGCTGTACCCGATCACGCTCAGATTTCTCCGCAAAATAAGCGTCTAAAAGTTCACTTAAAGACTCGTAAGGTGCTTTAATGCCATCAATCGTTACCCAATTAAATGGTGTAAAAGCTACCCCTTTATCCGTACTGATTAACTCTGGTTCAGGTTTGTTAAAATGGTTTAACCACGAAGTTGTGATTGCTAATGAATCACCAGATTGTTGTAAAACATGTGCCAACTCATTGGCAGAGTCATGGGCGAAACCTTGGAAATGTTGTTGAATTTCCTTTGCCAAGTCATTAGTTTTAGGATTATCTAAAATAATATTGGCCAACCCATCCAAGCTTTCGAATGGATTGATAACATTTTGCTTAGGCGGCAAAATATAAGTTCCCCCAGGCATCAAAGTTCGAACTCGATTTTGATCTGCAGGTACATGTTTAATTAAGTCAATAATTCGTTGCGTTGCCTCGTCTACTAAAAACAAGTTTGAATGACGTCCCATCATCTCTAAAATCAATGTTGTTTGCTCTTCATCACCAAGTTCATCGCGTCCTGACGTCACAAATCGAATAATACGATCATTTTCAACTTGTTCAATTTTAATTAGTTTTGATCCTTCAAGATGCTTACGTAGCATCATTGCAAAATTTGGTGCAGTTTGCGGATTGGTATATTTTATTTTGGAAATCTGTGCACGAGCAAATGCTGGATGGGCACTCAATAAAACTGGAAAATTTTGTCGATTATGTCGAATAATCAAAAAAATTTCATTCGCATATGGTTGATGAATTTTCATGATTCGTCCACCAGCTAATTTATCATTTAACTCATGCACCATTGCATGTGTAAAAAGTCCATCGAATGACATGTTATTTATCACTTTCCTTTCTGACTAAAGGTTTAGTAGAAATGCCTGCGCCTCTTTTTCGTCTTCGGCCAATTGATCAATTAGCTCCTGTACATTATTAAATTTCACCTCACCGCGTAAGTAATGGTGCCATTTAATTTGTACATTTTCACCATAAATAGCACGACTAAAATTAAATAAGTTAATTTCAACTGTTTTGGGTCTATTTTCACCAAAAGTGACGTTATATCCAATTGAAGCCATACCTGGATACCAAGTTTGGTCAATTTTCATTTCTACAACATACACACCAACACCTGGTAATCTCTCACCCGGCGTCGTTTCGATATTGGCAGTTGGATATCCTAATTCTCGTCCTCTCGCCTCACCATGTACAATTAAACCTGTTGTCTCATATGGCCGCATCAATAGGTGCGTTAATGTATCTAAACGACCTTCATCAACCATCTTCCGTGCTGTAGTTGATGCACTCTCTTTCCCATCCACATTTACTTGCTGGACCTCAATCACATCAAAGCGACTTTGTGCATATTGAGGTAAATGTTTCATATCAGCATTTTTAGGACCATAAGTATGGTCGAATCCAGCAACAACAGCCTCAGCATGTAGTCCAAACATATATTGATCGACAAAAATCTGTGGCGTTAATTGTGCAAACTCAGATGTGAAATTAACAACATAGGTTAAATCAACCCCCAATTCAGCCAATAAAGCCAATTTTTTAGGTAATCTAGTTAAATAAGTAAGTGGCTTATTATATGTTTTAAATACGATTGATGGGTGATGATCATATGTTAAAACAGCTAGTTTGATACCCCTTTTTTTTGCTTCCTCTGCAGCTCGTTTAATAACCATACGATGCCCAGCATGCACGCCATCAAAAAATCCCATTGCTAAAACAACTGGCTCTTTTTTTATTTGATTAACCGCATATGGATGATGCAAATAAATAACTTCCATCAGTAAGCCCTTCTTCTCTTTTTTTGTGTATTAGTGTATTCATCATAACACATGTTATTCTAAGAACATTTCATTCTATTGAAAAAGTACGATAAGTTCGATATTGATTTTTATCAGGTCGCCAAGCAAAAACTGATTTCACATCACCCTTATATGTTAAAACAATTTTTTCTGTCGTTGGTTCATGCAGACTTGCCGGTTGCCCAATCCCATGTTTTACCTTTTCCCATTGTTCATCATTTAATTCGACGTGCGTATATTGTGCGACCGCTGTTTCAAGTGGCATTAGCCAATCACCTAATGACCCTTTTTCTGTCATACGTTGCGCAATTTCATCTAAACGATGTGCTTGAGTAATATCATATCCGCCAGCACTAATTCTTGTTAACTGGCTCATAACTGAGGGTACTTGTAACTGCCGACCTAAATCAACAGCCAGCGTTCTAATATACGTACCCTTAGATACTCTAGCTAAAAATGAAAATGTTTGTGTACCTTTTTTTTCATCAAACGTTGTAGCGGATGTCATTTTAAATTCATAAATTACCGCTTCACGCTTTGGCCGTTCAACAGTTTCACCAGCGCGTGCATAATCATACAAGCGACGACCATTAACTTTAACCGCAGAATACATTGGCGGAATTTGAGTGATATGTCCTGTCAACGTGCGCATTCCCTTATTTATTTCATCGTTTGAGAATGGTTTAACAAGATGCTGAGTTTGTATCACATCTCCATCCATATCTTCTGTCGTTGTTGCAATACCGAGTGTGATTGAACCCGTATATATTTTCCCGGTTTCTTGCAAAAATTCAATCGTCTTTGTCGCTTTACCAAGTGCCACAGGTAAGACACCGTCAACATTAGGATCAAGCGTGCCAGCATGTCCAATCTTTTTCATTTTTAAAATACGTCGTAATTTAAAAACAACATCATGGGAAGTCATCCCTTTATCTTTATAAATTGGTATAATTCCGTCCATACTTCTCACCTTCGATTTTTGTGTAATTATATGTATATAAAAAGGGCTTTTGTACCAAAATAAGCTGGTAAAAAATGCCCTTTCATTAATTATTCTCATGCCTATTCATAATAAGTATGATTAGTCTTGGTGTAATTGACGAATTAAATCATCAATTTTATTACCATATTGAACAGATTCATCCTTAACAAATTTTAACTCTGGTGTTTTATAGATACGCAAACGTGAACCTAATTCTTTACGAATTAATCCAGTTGCTGCATCAAGACCTTCTGCAGCCTTTTTGTTAACTGATGCTAATTCTGATAACACACTATAAAAGATTTTTGCTTGTTGCAAATCTCCAGTGACTTCTACACCAGTGACTGTGACACCCTCAATACGAGGATCACGAATTCGCTTTAACAATAAATCATTAATTTCTCGTTGAATTTCTTGTTCTAAGCGACCAACTCGAAAATTCTGTTGTGCCATATTAATTTCCTCCCATCAATATATATACATTGTGAAATTAATTAGCGTGGAATTTCAACCATCTCATACGCTTCGATCATATCGCCAACTTTTTCGTCATTGTATTTTTCAATTGTTAGACCAAAGTCATATCCGTTCTTAACTTCCTTAACGTCATCCTTATAACGACGTAGTGAGCCAATCTTACCATCAAAAATAACGATACCATCACGGATTAGACGAACTGATGAATTGCGCGTGATTTTACCTGACATTACCATACCACCAACAATTGTACCAACCTTTGATACCTTGAATAAGTCACGAACTTCCGCAGTTCCAACAACTTTTTCTTCAAATTCAGGATCTAGTTGACCCTTCATGGCAGCTTCAATTTCATCGATGGCATTGTAAATAACACTGTGCAAACGAATTTCAACCTTATCAGTATCAGCTTGTTGTTTTGCTTGTGGTGTTGGTCGTACATTAAATCCAACAATAATTGCGCCAGAAGCTTCCGCAAGTGTTACGTCTGATTCGTTGATAGCTCCAACGGCTGTATGAATAATATCAACCTTAACACCCTCAACGTCAATCTTACGGAATGAACCAGCTAGGGCTTCAACAGAACCTTGAACATCTGCCTTAATAATAACAGGAACAGACTTCATTTGCTTCTCAGCCATCTTATTAAACAAGTCAGATACGGAAACAATATTATTACGATTACGTTCTGCAATCACAGCACGCTTTGCACGTTCCTCACCAGCTGCACGAGCCGTTTTTTCATCTTCAAAGACAACAAAACGATCACCAGCAGAAGGCACATCATTTAATCCCGTAATTTCCACAGGTGTAGATGGCAAAGCTTCTTTAACACGACGACCACGATCATTAGTCATCGTTCGAACACGTCCGTATGTATTACCTACAACAATTGGATCTCCAACATGCATTGTTCCCTGTTGAACCAATACAGTTGCGACAGTACCACGACCTTTATCTAATCGAGCTTCAACAACAGATCCTGCGGCTCTTTTGTTAGGATTTGCCTTCAATTCCAAAACATCAGCAGTCAAAAGAATCATTTCTAATAGCTCATCAATATTTTGTCCAAACTTTGCAGAAATATTAACGAAGATTGTATCTCCACCATATTCTTCAGGCACTAATTCGTATTGCATTAATTGATTGATAACATTTTCTGGATTAGCACCTGGCTTATCAATCTTATTAACAGCAACAATAATTGGTGTTCCTGCAGCCTTAGCGTGATTAATCGCCTCAATCGTTTGTGGCATAACACCATCATCAGCTGCAACAACCAAAACAGTAATATCGGTAATATCTGCTCCACGCGCACGCATTGCTGTAAAGGCTGCGTGACCTGGTGTATCTAAGAAGGTTACAACGCGATCATTTAACTTTGTCTGGTAGGCCCCAATATGCTGTGTAATACCACCAGCTTCACCTTCTGTAACGTGTGAATTACGTAGGTAATCTAGCAAAGTCGTCTTACCATGATCAACGTGACCCATGATAGTAACAACCGGTGCACGTGGTTCCATGTTTTCGCTGTCTTCACCATCATCCTCAAAGAATTTATCCAAGTCAGCAATGTCTACTTCAACTTTTTGTTCAGCATTGATACCATAATCAGCTGCTAATAATTCAATCGTGTCAGCATCCAATGATTGGTTCTGGTTAACCATAACACCCAACATGAACAACTTCTTAATAATTTCAGTTGCGTCACGGTGGATTAATTTAGCAATATCCTGAACATTCATACCAACAGAATATACTAGTGTTTCTGGAAGTGGCTGATCCTTACGTACTGTTGGTGCTGGACGGTGTTCATTATTGTTCCGATTACGTCCTGGGCCTTTCTTACCACGTCGATTATTACGATTATTATTATTGTTGTTATTATTAAAACGACGATTTTTATTTTGAGAATTATGGGTATTATTACGTCCAGCATTGCCTTCATTATTGCTTTGTTGTTGCGTCTTTTGCTTTGTATGCTGTGGACGAGAAGGTTTACTTTCTTCCTTCTTATTATCCTTGGTATGGTTCACATTTTTTTTCGGTGCTTTTTGCTCAGCTGCTTGGGACTTTGCTGAGTTATTATTTTTCTTCACAGCGTTAGTCAAAGTTTGAATTGCTTTATCATCTAATGTAGACATGTGATTTTTAACCGACATGTTCGCTTTATTTGCAATTGACACTAAATCCTTTGATGAAACATTCAAATCTTTCGCCAACTCATAAATTCGCTTGGTCATATAACTTCCTCCTAATTATCTAAGTATTCTCGCATTTTTTTAGCAAATCCTTGATCAGCTACTCCAATTACCGTTCGTGCTAATCCAGTTGCATCTGCCAACTCTTGTCGAGTTAATGCTGTCGAAAACGAAACTTTGTAACTCGTTGTTTTATCTGTAAATTTCTTTTTGCTCGCTTGACCACCATCTGATGCAAAAAAAACTAAACTCACTTTGCCAGAACGAATTGCATTCAAAACTAATGATTCACCAGTAACTAACTTACCAGCACGCCTAGCAAGGCCTAATAAGTTTAATAATTTTTGTTTATTTTGCATCGCCAAAAAGCTCCTTACGTGCTGCTTGATGATCAACATAAGCAATTAACTCATCATAAAACTGCTCTTCAAGTTTTGTTTCAAATACTTTATCAAAGATACGCTTTTTCTTAGCGGTTTCTGCCACATCAACAGATAGAGAGATGTACGCACCACGCCCATTTGCTCGATTTGATGGATCTAAAATGACATTACCTTCTGGTGTTCGTACAATACGCACAAGTTCTTTTTTAGGCACCATTTCTCCGGTAACAATATCTTTACGCATTGGAATTTTACGTGGCTTCATATGCGACCTCCTATTCTTCTGAATTATCGTCTAATTCAACTTCTTCAATATTTTCAGCAACAGAATTATCTGTTGATTGATTTTCTAGTTCAGCGATAACTTCTTCACGTGCTGATTCAGGTTTGATGTCAATTTTAAATCCTGTCAAACGTGCAGCTAAACGTGCATTTTGACCGCGTTTACCGATAGCCAATGATAATTGATAATCAGGAACCAAGACTGTTGCTGCGCGATCATTAGTTGGATCAAAAATCACTTCAACAACTTCCGCTGGGTTCAATGAATTTTTTATAAACTCAGCTGGATCTTCTGTCCACTCAACAATGTCCATGTTCTCACCTGATAATTCAGTAACAACCGATTGCACACGTGCACCGCGTTGACCAACCATTGTTCCAACGGCATCCAGATTTTCATTATGTGAGTAGACAGCAATTTTTGAACGATCTCCTGCTTCACGGGCAATAGACTTAATTTCAACAGTACCATCAAAAACCTCAGGTACTTCTGCTTCGAATAGTCGTTTAACCAAATCAGGATGAGTACGAGAGACAAAAACCTGTGGGCCTTTTTGCTCATTTTGTACTTGTGAAACCAAAACTTTGATTTTATCACCCATTTGATAATTTTCACTAGGCATCTGGTCATTTGGCTTCATCGCTGCCATTTGATTACCTGGCAAAATGATATACAGGTAACGTGAGTCTTCCCGTTCAACTTCTCCAGTGATAATTTCATCTTCGTAACCGACAAAGTTATCATAAACAACGCCACGTTCAGCTTCACGTACTTTTTGCATAATAATTTGCTTTGCTGTTTGTGCTGCTAAACGGCCAAAATCTTTTGGTGTGACTTCAAAACGAATTTCATCACCAACTTCGTAAGCCTTATTTAATTCTAAGGCCTCTTCTAAACTAATTTGTTCATAGGGTTCTTCAATTTCATCTACGACTGTCTTAACCGCATATACCTTAATACTACCCTTTTTCTTATCGAATTGAACTTCGACGTTTTCAGATTCGTCATAGTTTTTTTCGTACGCCTTTTTTAAGGCCTCTTCCAGTGCTGCAATTAAAACTTCGGCTTTAATACCCTTTTCTTCTTCAAGTGCATCAAGGGCTGATACTAATTCCTTACTCATTTTTTGTTTCTCCGTATTTTTAAAAATCATTTGATTGTCGTGCTTGTGCAACCGCGCGACGTGGGATCAGCAATTCATCATTGGACTCATCAGTAATGATTAGATCTTCTGGTGTAAAATTATTTAATTCACCTAAAAATTCTTTGCGACCATTAATTTTTTGATAAGTTGAGATGTGCACTAATTTATGACGTGCCCATTCATAATCCTCTTCAGTAGTCAAAATACGATCTTGGCTGACAGATAAATTGGCTTTCTGAATATTATCTAAATCAATCTCAATCAATTGGTGCTTTGTTTTTAATGCAACATCTATAGTCAATTTGTCATCTAAAAATGATACCAACTGGCCAGTAAATTTTTCTAAACCTGCAACTGGATTATTTAAAATCACCTCAATAAATTTTCCAACTGCCCAAACAAAGTTTCCTGGTTGCTGTAATTCTCGATCAGCACCTGGAGATGAAACATCAAGAAGATAAGCCTGTGGGAATGGATCAGGAGTAATCATATCTAGCTCGTCGCTGATAACTTCCGTTAGCATCACGAGATCATCCATATTAATTTCTCCATCAACACGGTCTACAAGTACTCGAAGAACAAAATCGCTGTCTTGTTTTTCATACAAAACATCCCAAAGATCAAAACCCTTTTTAGCCAATATAGGTTTTAAAATTGCTTGAACATTTTCTGTAACTTTTGCCATTCTAACCCTCCCTTCATGCATCAATATTCGCTCGATTTAATAAACTCCTTAAAAAAATGAGCGGCCGAGAAGAAATCCGGCCACTCAATTAAGAGCATATTCATTAACAAACTTTATAGTATCACGAATTTATCCTGTAGGCAAGTAACAGCTCTTCATATTTCAATGCATCATGAAATGATCAATGAATGCTTTTGCCACATTAAAGTAAATAATAACGGATGTTAAATCAGATAGCGTTGAAATAAATGGCCCAGATGCCACTGCAGGATCAACGCCAACTTTATCCATAATTAACGGAATAAATGCCCCGGCAACATTAGCGACCAAAATAGCAACACTCATTGCTAAACCAACCGCAATTCCCAATAACAGATTGTTTTTCCAAATTAAGATGACTAGAAAAATCGTTACACCTGCAAGTATACCAATCATTACACCAATCAAAATTTCAATCAACAATGATTTAAAGATTGATTTCTTTTCCTGTAAAGCAATGCGACGAACTGCAACTGCCAACGATTGCGTACCTGCATTTCCTGCTGTACCAGTTATTAAAGAAATAAAAACCGCTAGAATTGATGTCTCTGCTACTAAATAATTGTAGCCATCAATCACTGACGCAGTTCCCATCCCCAAAAAAATCAATCCAATTAACCAAGGTAAACGTTTCATTGCTGACTTAATTGGATTATCTTCTAAAGTGACAACGTCCACACCAGCCAGTCGTGAATAATCTTCTGCAGCTTCTTCATCAATAACATCAACAATATCATCGACAGTAATCATTCCAACCATCTTTTGTTCGGCAACAACAGGAATTGCAACAAAATTATAATCAGCCATAATTTTGGCAACTTCCTCTTGATCATCTGCAGGACTGACAGTAATCAAATTTGTATCCATTACCTCAGCAACTTTTGCTGCATCTGGCCACACAATCAATGATTTCAGTGAGATAACCCCCACCAACACACCGTTGTCATCTAAAATATAAATATAATTGATTTGTTCTGCTTCTTGGGCGGCTTGCTTAACCTCTACCATTGCTTGACCAATTGATAGCTGTTGGTTAATAGCAATGAACTCGGTACTCATCAGAGATCCCGCAGTATCATCATCGTATTTCAAAAAGCGTTTGATTTCTTCAGCACTTTTTTTCGGCATTAATGATAAATAAAGCGCTAATTGTTTACTGTCTAAGTCAGACATCAAATCAACCGCATTATCGGTGTACATTTCAGCTAACATTTCTGCCGCATAGTGCGGAGACATTTCAGATAAGAGATCATTAAAATCAACGTCTTCAGGATCAATCTCGTCAAAAATATCCGCAAGCTCCACTGGTTTTAACCAGTCAATAATTTGATGTCTTAACTGCGCTGTTAATGAAACATAAAAGATCGCTTGATCAAATGTATGCAATTCATCAAAACTATTTAAAAAGGCATCTTTGTCGTTATTTTCAATATATTGAACTAAATAATGGGCCTGTTCTGATAACTCATCACGCATTTCTTCCGTCAATTCTTGTAATGTTTCTTTCATTATTCACCACGCCATTTTTTATTTATCTAAGATTTGCTCACCATATCTTCTGTAGAATTATCTGTCAAAATTTGCTTTAAATCTTCAGGCAACGGACTCTGAATATGGCGCTTTATTTCACTAAAAGGATCGTAGAACTCCAACCAATAGGCATGTAATGCTTGTCGTTCGATTCCTCGATCCATAGGACCACCATATATTTCATCCCCGATTAATGGATGTCCGATATATTTAAAATGCACACGAATTTGATGTGTGCGTCCGGTATGTAACTGAACCTTCACTAATGTTTGATTAGGCATCCGATTCACTACCCAATATTCTGTTTGTGATGGTCGACCGTCAGCACGTACCTCACGTCTAATAAAATCATTATCCATCCGACCAATTGGTGCATCAATAAACCCATGGTCATCTGGGACAATGCCATCAACAATTGCATAATAGCGCTTATCTACTGTATGCGTTTGCAATTGCTTATCTAACAGACCATGTGCAAACCGGTGCTTGGCTAGTAAGGCAACACCAGATGTAAATCTATCTAATCGAGTCACAACATGCGGTACAAGATCTTCTGCCCCTTCTGAAATCAAATAACCTTTGACACGATTAACCATGGTTGTCTCTCGATCAGCTTTTCCAGGAACTGAAGTGACACCTGCCACCTTATCTACCACTAACCAATTTTCATCTTCATACAAAATCTTAATTGGTAAGTCAGAAGCAGCCACAATTGCATTGGATTTTTCTGCTGGCATTTTCACCTCAACCAAGTCACCAGGCTCAACATCATCTAATGTTCTAACTGGTCTATGATTGAGTAGTACTTGGCCACCACCACGTTTAATAATCGCAAACATACGATGTGAAACACCACGCTGTGCTAAAAAGGTTTTGATGCGTAATGTACTATCACTTTGATTTTTCCAACTAAAATGAGCCACTTATCTCACCTCCGTTCCAATAAAACTAGCTTGTACACGGTGCCAAAAATGCATATGCCGGTATTCAGCAAATTGAATTTTTTGATCAGCTACCTGGAAAGAAATCCAATCTATATTCGAAGATATTTTATTTAAATGATCATAACTAAACGTCACAGCAGAACCATCGTTTTCTAGTTGTACCTTAACAACCTCGTGACTACCAATAATCAAAGGAGACCCTAATGTACGAAAAACCCTGCTATTTATTGAAGCAATTTCAGCTAATTGAATTGCTTGTAAACTCGGATGCATAACTGCTCCACCAATTGCTTTGTTATAAGCTGTCGACCCAGTTGGTGTCGAAGCTGTCAAACCATCTCCTCGAAATCGTTCAAACAATTCATTTTGAATATAAACGTCAGCAACCAATGTACCAAGAGGGCGTTTGATAGCTGCCTCATTTAAAGCTAAAATATTTTCCTCATGTCCATCTGTGTAATGAATTTTAGCATGCAGGAGAGGATATTTAACTGTTTTAGCGGTTGTTTCTTGATTAACCAAGCTCTCAACCAGCTCATCTAATTCAAAATATTGCCAATCTGCATAAAATCCCAGATGCCCAGTATGCACACCAATAAAACGAATTTTATCCAATTGATCAGTATAATGATGAAAAGCCCCCAATAATGTCCCGTCACCACCAACCGTAATGACAACTTCTGGATTTTCATTGTCAAATATGACTCGCCCCTCACTCCGAGCAATGAGTTTTTCTTTCAGTAAGGAAACTACTGCCCTAGAATGAGGTACATTATTACTATATACAGCGATCTTCATTTAGCAGCCTTCCTTTTTGCTTTTATAAATTACCATTCGTTTCATTTTCTGATAGTCCATTATGGAGTTCAGAAAATAATTCATCAACTTTTATGCTAAGCTCTGCAGCATTTTTTAATTTTTCTTGCATTTCTTCGGTATATTCACCGTCGTATTTATAATTAATGGCATGTTCAATGGTCGCCCACACATTCATTTGCATCGTTCGAACTTGAATTTCTGCTAGTACTTTCTTCTCACCAGTAACTAACTGAACAGGATATTCAATGACAATATGATATGAACGATACCCTGATGGTTTTTCATTCGTCACGTAATCACGTTCTTCCAGAATAACCATATCCTTGCGTTTACGTAACAAGTCAACCACTCGATAAATATCCTCGGTAAACTGTGTCATGATCCGAACACCAGCCAAATCTTCCATATCTTGCTCAATACGATCTATGCTAATATGACGTCGAATAAGTTTTTCTTCAATAGCCGGGATTGTTTTCACCCTTCCCGTCACAAATTCAACCGGTGTTTGTATACCTTGTAATTCAAATTCTTGGCGCATGCCACGCAATTTAACCTTTAATTCATCAACTGTTTGAACATAAGGTTGCAGTAATTTTTCCCACTCATCTTGTGTCATTTTTACTCCCCCAAAAATTTCATAAGTCTCACTATTATTTGTGTCCTGCTATTAAAACTTCAAACTAACACGCTAAAATAACTAACCACAGAGTATCTATAATAGGTTATACAAGCGGAATATTATCGTATTCGTTGTGAAAATTATATAATTAAGTCAGCTTATTATAACAAATAACACAATGCTTTAATTTTACAATTACTAAGGAGTTCTTACCAGTGTTATTTAATAAATAATCCGTATTTGAAAACTTATATTATGCATTTTTTCACTAAAAGGGTTATCCTTAGTTCTGTTATAAAAAGAAAGATCATATAGACACACTAGCAATGATAGCGTACTATTGATGGGTATGCATAAAAACGTTTTTGGAGGTTGTCGCTTGTTATGTTAGAAGTGTACCACTTCGTCACTCCCCTCTCAGCTGAAAGTATAGCATCAGAGGAAATGATTATGAGTTATTTTGAAGAAATGAATCAATTTGTTTCCTACAAGCTGATTCCAATTGTCACAATGCAGTCAGTACGAGATACGTACCACGAATTAAAGCGTAATTACAAAAACATTGATTACGCAACTGTTGCAAATAATTTATCACAATTAGTATTAGATACAAAAGCTGTCCAATCTCAAGGAAGAAAAGCTGCCAGGGCATTTTACTTTAAAATGCAGACGCAATTATTAGCAAATAAAACTTACTCTAAAAATTTAGTTTTGTCGACCATTGCTGAATTGAATTTAGATGAAAATATTTTTTTGGAAGATTATAATACACTTTCAACCTTAAATGCTTTGAGAGATGATCAAAATATTGCGGCAAATATGGGTATTGTAACCTACCCTACCATGGTCGTATATAATTCAACTGAAAACAGATACGCCTTTCAAACAACAGATTTTTCATCTCAAGGTTTAGCACACGTCTTCAATTCATCCATGAGTCAAAAAACGACCAATGCGTCACTTCATTTAGTTAACTATGAAGAAAGTACTAATTAAGACAATCAAAAAGTAGATCGCAATAAACAATTTAACGTAAATTGTTTATTGCGATCTACTTTTTTTAATTTAATTTAACATACATTTTATCTATCAAACTCAAATTTCAGTCCTGGTACCGGCTGTAAATCACGTGTGTAAAATTGCACAATGAACTTTTTAGGCTCTACTGAAAGGATTGCATATGTTCCCTTGAGGTATGCATATGGTCCTTTAGGAAGGGAAATTGACCCTGGATTAATAAATAACTTGCCATCAATCTTTTCAGCGCCCAACATATGTGTGTGGCCTGACGTGACAACATCCACATCTTTATGCGATGCTACTTCTCTCAATTGATTAAGAGAAATCTCAGTATGCACTAAGTGACCATGAGTTTGATAAATTTTAACAAATTCGTCTTCATAGTTACGATCATCAGGAAACATCGGGTCATCATCCATATTACCAATTACTGGAAGTAATGTGTCAAAAAGTTCATCGGACCGTTGTAATTCCGAATCACCATTATAAAACATTGCCCGAACTTTTCCCTTGTAATGCGCAACAATATCAGTCAAAATTTGTCGATCACCATGTGTATCAGATACAATTAAATAATCCATAATTAATCTCCCCACCAATCTTTAAATAACACGATAAATTGTCTTAAAGCATTTCCTCTATGTGAAACACTGTTTTTTTCTGTGGCTGTCAATTCAGCAAAACTTTTATGCAATGGTTCATAATAGAACAATGGGTCATATCCAAATCCATCGGTTCCTTGTTCTTCAAATAAAATACTACCATTAACTGAGCCATCTGCCACAATTTTTTCTCCTGTTGGCTTTAATCCAACAATTACTGTATGAAATGTCGCTGTGCGATCTGGTTTTTTTACATTAGTTAATTCTGATAGTAACTTTTTATTATTTGCAAGATCATCATGATCACCTGCGTAACGTGCAGAATGGACACCAGGCGCACCATTTAAAGCATCAACACTCAATCCAGAATCATCTGCTACCACCGGCAAGTGATAAGTGTCTGAAATCGTCTTCGCTTTGATAGTCGCATTGTCTAAAAAAGTAGACCCATTTTCATCAATCTCTGGTACATCTTCCAAATCGTTTAATGAAATAACTTCTACACCAAAAGGCGACAAAAATTCACGAAACTCACGTATTTTACCATTATTTTTTGATGCAAAAATTAATTTAGTCATTATCTTGTTCTCCCAAAAATTTTATTTTACAGATATTAGCTGTTCACCTACAATACTTACGTGTTGTACATTTAAATTTGAAATCTGGAGCCAATTTTCTGCAAGAAGATCAAAAATTTTCTGATCGCCAGTTGTAAAATACTTGTCCAGATTTCTTTTCTGACCATTTGTACTCTCATGTCTAATTTTAAAATCATCCAAAATTTGTGCGACAGCCGCAATTGTGGATGTTCCTGGATCAACCAGTTTTACCTGTTCGCCCACAGATTCTTGTATAAACTTTGCCAACAAGGGAAAATGGGTACATCCTAATACTAATGTATCAATCCCACTTGCTTTAATCGGTAATAAAACTTTTGTAACTACCTGGTTAACAGTTAGTTCATTCTTTTCCGGTTGCTCTGCAATTTTAACTAAGGTTGGTGTGGCTAATTGTAAAACATGAAAATCAGCATTAATCTTCTTCAAGCCATCATAGTAAGCCATTGAATTAACTGTTCCCTGGGTTGCAATAATACCAATATTATTTGACTCTGTTACCTGGCTAGCTGCATCCACTCCTGGTTGGATAACGCCAACAACCGGAATTGGTAAGTACTTGATTAAATCATCCAAAGTCGCTGCCGTAGCTGTATTGCAGGCAACAACTAATAGTTTTATGTCTTTTTCCATTAAAAAATCTACCAACTGCCAAGTAAATTTTTTAACTTCATCTGATGTTCTTGGTCCATACGGCATTCGTGCAGTATCGCCAATATAATAGACTTGCTCATCTGGTAATTGTTTTAGAGCTTGTTTGACGACGGACAAACCACCTATACCTGAATCTAAATATCCGATTGCACGATTATCCATATTTTTCACTTCTTTCAAAAAGTTATTTTAAATTATAAAATTTCCGTATCCTTCAATAATATCTACTTATCATTCAGCATATAAGCTAACAGGTCAGACGGTGTTCCAAAAACCATATCTGCCTGATTGTTAAAGACAGATTGATCACGAACTCCCCAAGCAGCCATGCCAAACTTAATGCCTGCATTATGCGCAGCTTGCATATCATGAACAGAATCACCAATATACATTGCCGTTGCTTTATCTGCTTTTAGATTATCCAATGATTTTAAAATTGGATCCGCTGCAGGTTTCATATGAGGTGTCTGTCCTGCAAACACAAAGTCATCAAAATATTTCTTGAAATCAAAACTATCACTATGACTATCAAATTCTTCTGGTGTATTTGAAGTCACTATGCCAAGTTTTTTACCGCTTAATTTAAGTTTGGAAAGCATCTCAGTAATACCATCAAATAATTTAACCTCATGCCAAAAATCATGATAATGGCTTTGCCAAGCTAATTGCATTTCTTCTGGATTTTCAACACCCATTCTAATTAATCCATCTAATGATGGTAATCCAAAAATTTTATACACTTCCTCGTAAGATTTTTCAACCCCGCGGTCACGAAATGTTTGAATAAGTGACTGCATATACATACTTTCTGTACTTAATAACGTACCATCAACATCAAAAATAACCGTATTCATAATTTTCCCCTAAAAATATTTATACTGTATAGTATATAACACTCACAAATTTCATGCATCAACCTAACCTAAACATTGAAAATTATTCAAAATATGAGATTGTTAATATATGATTAATTAGTAGATAGACATGGCTGCTTTTTACGATGCATTTGAGATAAATTTATAATGACACAGGAAAGTATATACATAAAAAAACTCCAATAAACACTTGATAATAAATGTTTATCGGAGTTTTATCAAAGCGGACGACGGGAATCGAACCCGCATTCCCAGCTTGGAAGGCTGGAGCACTAGCCATTGTACTACATCCGCATTGTGCTAATCGCGGCGGGGGGAATCGAACCCTCGACCTCCCGGGTATGAACCGGACGCTCTAGCCAGCTGAGCTACACCGCGAATGAATATCGGGACGACAGGATTCGAACCTGCGACCCCCTGGTCCCAAACCAGGTGCTCTACCAAACTGAGCTACGTCCCGAAATAATAACAAGTATTAATTTGTTAAATGCACCTAGAAGGATTCGAACCTTCAACCTTCTGATTCGTAGTCAGACACTCTATCCAGTTGCGCTATAGGTGCAATTTCCATATTAGTAATA
>NZ_GG697129.1:572214-615831 GCF_000160575.1 Weissella paramesenteroides ATCC 33313 | reverse complement strand
ATCTTTGTTGTCTCGCTGACAACTTAATTGATATTACAGTATAATCAAATGATTGTCAACTATTAATTACTATAATTATTAATCAATAATTTTAGTAACTAAGTTGTCTCACGCGACCACTTAAATATCATACCAGCAATCATAATATTCGTCAATAGATTATCGTTTTTATTTTTTTACGAACATTACAATTCATTAAACATAACGAGTCTAAAAAATAAGTCGCGGATATATAACAAAAAAGTCGGAACAACAGAAAATGTTCCAACTTTTTTTGCTAAAAATATCTTAATTAAAAGCATGTCAGTTTGATATCATAAACGCGTTCCAAAAGTCTGAAGCCTCAATGTAACAACAATTAGTATAATTGCTAAGCTGACAAACACCCCCTACACTTGCAACTCTGAGAAAAACTCGCGTGCATCCCCAACGATTTGCTCAACATGAGCTGGTGCGGGAATTTTCTCCAAATTAACTGCTAGTATCGGTACATTTGGACGAGCATACTGTAGCAACCCAGCAAATGGATAAACCACAAAGCTAGTCCCAACGATTACAACCAAATCTGCTTGCGACATCCATTGAGCTGCCTCATCTACTCTAAATGGAATCTCGCCATACAATGTAATTGCTGGTCGTAATAGCGCACCATCTTCACGATAAAGTGAATGTAGATAGGTATTCACATCACTAGGTTTACCATCCTTCGTTGCGTAAATGTTATAGAGTGATCCGTGAAATTCAATAACATTCTTAGCCCCAGCCTTTAAATGCAAGCTATCAACATTTTGCGTAATGATACGTGCACGATTTTTTTGCGTCAATTCAGCCATTTTTTGATGAATAATATTTGGTTGTGCATCTGGAAAATACATGTTTTCCTTAGCAAATTCATACATTTTTTCTGGTTCTTTTGCTAATGCTTCCGTACTCAATAAATACTCGGGACGTAATGTCATACCATCATAGATACCACCTTTTGATCGGTAATCGGGAATACCTGAAGCCGTGGATACACCTGCACCCGTCAAAAAAACGATATTTTTTGCATCATCAAATAGTTGTTGTACGTCTGATGTTACCAATGCCATCATTTCCTCCTATCGTATTGCGAATGGTTGTCCAAGTTTAGTCAGCACCTCTTTAACTGGCGTTTGATAGAGCTCCTTAAAAAAGTCAGCCAACTTATCTTCTGGTGCAGCAAGTACAAAACTATTTTGACCTGAAGCCTTTAATAGCCCTGCATAAGCATCTTTATCTGTATGGCGATCTTTCATCGTCATGTGTTTAATATCAAATACTTGCGCGAGAGGTAACCGCAATTGACGTTCCGACAGAACTGGTGTCAATGTTGCAAACTCGCTAGCATAAATTTCTGGCAAGTCCCAAGCAACCATTTGCTCATCAAACATTGAAAAAGCTGTCACAACCGCACGATGGACACTGAATGGATCTTTAATATCATCAATCTTCATAGCAATTGTTATTTTTTCAGCCGCTGACCAAGCTTTTGGATAAAGCGCCGCCATTTTTTCAACGATTGCCGTCGTGTCATTTGGCACAGCATGCAAAAATACTTGGAAATCTAATAACGTCAATAATCGTAGTGCTGCTTCACCATTATCATCCGCAATCTCTTTTGAAATCGTCTGCTGTACGCCATCAACCACGCCTTCCACAACATCATCCGTCAGTAACCCATGCGCTGCCTGCTCACGATAAACAATGGCACGTAATGCTGGTTGATAAAGATAGGTTGCCATAACCATTAATTGGTTCGTTAATTCCACATCATCATCTTTCAATTGAAAATAAACCTGTGGGTACCCGTTCAATGTCAAAAGCATCAGCAATAATTCTGATGTTGCCAAAAAATCAGGTGCCGTCCCATCATTGACTTCAACCATTAGTCGTGTACCTAACATTGATGTTGATACTTGATCATGAGTAATTATGCCACTAGCATCTTCGTTACCTCGTAAGACAACTGATCCAGGATATAGTGCATTGACCTGGTCTAACAATGTAATTGTTTCTTTCGCAAATTTCATTTTTTCTGTCCTATCTTTAGTTCTCTGCGTGTGAATCACGCATCTTCTGTAATAATTGACGCGCCATCGCTGCGTTGATCTGATTAGTTTGATTTAGCTGCGCCACTAATTGTTCAACTTCATCATTCATCGCACCGACTTGTATAGCTAGTGATTTAGCCTGCAAAGCCATATGACCTGCCTGAATACCGGTTGAAACAAGGGCTCGCAAAGCTGCTAAATTCTGTGCTAAACCGGTGGCAATGATAATACCTGCTAATTGTTCTGCACTTGGATTACCCATAATGTGGTGGTTCAATTTCACTGCTGGCACGATACCAATCGATCCGCCAACAACACCAATTGACATTGGCATGACAGTACGACCAACTAATTGATCATGTTCTACTTGCCATGAGATCAAACCACTGTATTGACCAGTATGTGCGGCATATGCGTGCAAAGCAGCATTAACAGCCCTTGTATCATTACCACTTGCTAATACAACTGCTTCAATACCATTCAAAATACCCTTATTGGATGTGACTGCCCGATGTGGGGATAATTCTTCTAAATGACTTGCCAAGGCAATTTTTTCTGCAATCGTCTGTCCTGACACCCCTTGTTTCGTTGCTAATGCTGTCACCGGGATAGCTACTTCTGCTTCCACCAATGCCTCTGTGCCATAATTAGACAAAATAGCCATCAAAACCTGATAGCCTTGCTGACGTAATTGTGTTGCTACAGCCTCCGCCATTGTGTTTACTGTATTTGCACCCATAGCTTCTTTAGTATCTATCAACACATTAACCGCCGCGGTATTTTCATCTAGCACATCGATGGTCAACTGCTTTGCACCACCGCCACGAGCTGCCATTGATGGATGAGCATCATTTGCAATTTGCAACAATTGCAACTCCTGATTCTGGATGAATTGCTGCAGTTTCGCCATGTCTGATAGGTTAACAAGCATAATTTGACCACGCATGAGATGCTCTCGCCGTTTCGTCTTCACGCCAGAACCTTGTCGCATCATACGAGCACCATTATTAGCAGCTGCAATGACACTAGGCTCTTCAGTTGTCATAGGTACAATAAATTCTTGACCGTCTACTGGTAATTGTAATAATAAACCTGTCGGTACACCAAAATTATAAATATAATTTTCAACTTGTTGCGCACCGATATCATCATATTGGTCCTGCATTAATTGCTGTTCATCAATCGTTAAATTTTGATTATCGGTCAAAATAGTTAGACGTTCTGACCATGGTCGTTTATAAAAACTATGCCAATTTGTCATACATTATCCCTCTTTATTTAATCTATTATTAGTTTAACAGTTCTTAACAAGATTTTGCGTTTTATATAAAAAGAGACTGAGACAGATGTTGTCTCAGCCTCTAATTTTTGTGCTAAAAAGTATGTTAGTTTTACAGGATAAACACGTTCCAAAAAATCTGAAACCTCTATCTACTCAATGCTCTTTGCATCACTTGGCCAAGCTTGGACTAGGTACTTCACCTGGTTATTTTTATCTATAGTTGCATACAAACGTTGGGTTTCATCCTCATTAAAAAATCCTAGATCAACAACGGGTTTATTGTCTAACAAAACAACGCCTTTCACCGCATTATGCATCACGTCATGCAAGACCCGCCAGTTCTCTTGATACTCTTTTGTTTTTTTAACAGCACCTTTTAATGTGTAGCCATCGTCTAAAAATTCCTTAATCGCAGCAACAGTGACGTAAGCCGTATAATTATAGACACGTGCATCTTGTTCTCCCTCACGTTCTAATGAGGAAATAATGCCCTTACTCTCCCAATACCGTAATTGGCGAGTTGACACACCAGTCATTGTCGCTAATTCACCGATACGGAATTGAAACAATTCAGATGCTAAAGCTTTCATTCGTAAGTGATGTTCTCCTGAAAATGCCATCATCTCTCTCCTTCAAATATCATCGCCTTTATTGTCAGGTTATCTAACAAATTTGTCAACTTCGTTAAAAATAGCACAATTCACTTTAAATCAAAAACTAGTCACGCCTTTTCACGATAGTATTTAAAAAAGAGGACTGGGACGGATGTTGTCTCAGCCTCTAATTTTTGTGCTAAAAGTTATTAATTCAAAACGACTTTTGTCTCGCTCCCTCTTACTACTAAGGATTTGGCGTATCATCGCCACCATCAGTATCATCTCCACCATCTGGATTGACCTGTTGAATACGTGACGTATCAGACTTTGGCTTATCCTTTTCTGGTGCATCTGTTTCATATAGCGATTGTGATTTCTTGTCACCACGTTCATGCCATAGTGAAGTCGAACCGGTTCCTAACTGTTTATTGAGCCTTTGTAGTTTAGCAAGTCCATTTGAGTAATTGTAGTCCGAAGCATTAACTGATTTATAGCCTTTTGGTTTATAAAAACGTAACAAATCTTTTTGATTCAAATTATCTGAAACGCTTAATTGTTGACGAACTTCTTTCTTATACTTAGCAACTTGCGCCTTTATCTTCTTAGAAGGATTTTTAATTGCTTCACCTGTGGCATTATCATACAACACATGATTAGTATACGTGTACTTCGGTGTGACAAAGTCCTTATCACGGAAAGCAACAACTTGTTGCCGCTTAGTACTTAGTAAGTCTTGCCCTAACTGTACATACTTCTTAGTATTAACACCTAGAAGATGTAACAACGTTGGCATAACATCGATCTCACCGCCGTATGTGTGATTAATACCACCCCCATGCCAACCAGGAATATTAATCATAAATGGCACACGTTGTAATTGGGCATTATCAAAATCATTCCAATCACTAGGATCTTTTCCTAATACTGACGCTAACTGCTTATTTTCAGAATTTGAAATACCATAATGGTCACCATACAGTACAATAATTGACTTATTATACAATCCCGATTTCTTCAGATAGTTAAAGAATTCACCAATTGACTGATCTAGATAATGATTTGTTTCAAAATATCCGTTAACAACGTCTGAATCTGTATTCGTTGTTGTGAAATTAGGATCTTTATCTTCGTCATCAAGACTGTAAGGGAAATGGTTCGTTACCGTAATGTACTTTGCATAGAACGGCTGCTGCATTTTTTCCAAATATGGAATTGAATCATAGAATAATAGTTTATCCTTCAACCCATATCCGGTAGCCTTATCACCAGAAGTATCATAATAGCTGGCATCAAAGAAATATTGGTAACCCATATTCTTGTACACATTACTGCGATTCCAGAAGCTAGCATTATTACCGTGGAACACTGCTGATGAATAACCACCATTTTGTTTCAAAATATTAGGCATTGCTTCAAATGTTTGATTATTTCCCTGGGTAGCAAATAGCGATCCCTGTGGTAAGCCAAACGTTGAAGTTTCTAGCATATTTTCAGCATCAGAGGTCTTACCCTGTCCAACCTGGTGGAAGAAATTATCAAAGGCAATGGTTGAATCTGAATGATAAATATTATTCAGATTTGGTGTGACCGCTTGATTATTAACTTTCAAATCAAGCGAAAACTGTTGGAATGATTCTAGATGAATCACAAAAACGTTCTTTCCTTTAGCTATCCCAGCATATTTTGCATTGGCATCTGCATAATGATTATTAACATATGATAATACATTATCGATGTCAGACTTTTTAGCTGATTTACGCATCTCTGTTACACCGTGTGTTTTAATACCGTCTAACACAGTATAAGTATCGATCCCTAGATATTTCACTAACATCTTACTATCGAATTGACGCGTAATTAGTTGTGGACGATCAGCCTCGCCTAGCACCAGTACCGTCATGGCACCAAAAATTGCAAACGTTGAAAATGCAAAGCCCATGAATTTCGTTGTTGCTTGCTTATCAAAATGCATCTTCTTTAATAAGAACAATACAATAAAAATAGGTACATCAATCCAGTACAGTAAGTCATGAATGTTAGTTAACGCAAATCCAGATGCGCCTAACCCTTGATTGACCTTGTTGTATCCCAGCATCGTTGCCACAGACATAAAATCTGTAAATTCACGATAATAAATAACATTTAAATGTATCAACAATGTATTGATGAGATACATAATAATTGCTACGGGGTAAAATAACTTAGATTTCCGAAAATAAAAAGCTATTCCGATTAATAACGCAGCAATCGGTATTGGATTGAGCAACAAGGTAATTACTTGAATAATAGATGCACCTGAATAGAGATGAAAATCCATTATATTTGCTAGTTGTGTTTTTGCCCAGACCAATACAATCAATACCATAACAAAACCAAATCGTGTATTGATCCAAGAAAAACGACCCTTATGCATCATAGTTGTCTGTTCTCTTCTTTCTAAATCTTGTTTCATTACTTCCAAAAATAATAATCTTTTCCATTATAGCGTAATTTTGATTGATACACCTTAGACTTTTTCTAAATTAAGAAATATGCGTTAAAATAATAAAAACATCATTAAGTGGGGATCACATTATGTCAGAAAATAAATTAGAAATTAAACATGCGCAAGGTCTTGGTGCCATCAATGACGCTGCCCTAACTATTCGCAAACGTGTCTTCATCGAAGAACAAGGTGTCCCAACAACTATTGAAATAGATAATCTTGATCACCAAACCGATCACTATGTTGGTTTTCTATCACACACGCCAGTCACAACTGCTCGAGTGGCTATTAATGAAGCTACCAAAAATTGGCACATTCAGCGTGTTGCCACGTTACGTGACGCTCGTGGTAAAGGTTATGCTGCGACCCTGCTAAAACAAATTATTGCTGATGCCCAGCAAGCACAGGTACAAACACTTGACTTAGGTGCTCAAGTAACGGCAATTGGTTTTTATGAAAAACTTGGCTTCATTGCTGAAGGTCCTGTTTTCAAAGATGCCAACATTGACCACCGCCATATGATTCTAACTTTATAAAGTAGATAAAAGCTATAAAGAGAGCAAGACAAAATTCAACGAAACGATTTTGTCTTGCTCTCTTTTTTCATATTGTCTTATTTTGCATCGATCACACGACGATAATCGATAACTGGTTTGATAAATTCATGATACGATTGCTGTGACAAGTATGTGAAACTTGGCCAGAAACGATCATCAACCATAAACTTTAAAGCATGAACTGTTGATTGCCAAAGCTTTTCTGCTTCATCTTGCTGATCATCCAAGGTTAACTTAACCACTTCTGATAATTTCTTAACGAATGTAAAGTAACTACCAAAGTCTGGTAATTGACATTCTTTAATAAAGGTCAATGTCCCCTCAACAGTTTCCTGATCACCATTTTCTAAAGCTATTAATAACATCTGGAAGTTTAAGAGACCAACATTCCAAACAGCTGCTGGCAAAAAGTTATCCATCTCCACTAGACCATAGCCTTCTAATGTTGCAATTTGTTGCACTTGATCAGACATCTTTTTTACCATGACCTTGACCGTTTCGTATGGTTCATGACGAATGATATTCGCAAACAATAGCATATCTGTCGAAGAATATGAATCACGATGACCTAACAATTTCACAATTGCAGGACGAGCGATTTCAACTAAGCGGTAACGTTGCCCAAAATCAACCACTTGCGCATTAATTGCGCGTACTACATTTAGCAATAATCGAGTATCTTGTGTTTCTTCAAATAACGCCAAGACCTGATACACCATATCTTCATTTGGTGTTTGCGTATAAGAATTTGGGTCTAATCCCAATTCTTTAATCGTTGAATCAACCAATTCGGGCTGATTCAAATAAATATGTAGTAAAAGCTCATCGTAAGATACACCAATTGTGCTCAACAAATTCACAAACGTCGTTGCGCTAACTCGACCATTACCATTTAAATAGTCATACAAACGCGATCTAGAGATATCAACAGACTTTAAAATAATCGGAATGGAAATATTACGTTTCTTAATAAAATGTATTAACGCATTCCGAACTGCCTCAGCAGGTACGCGATTTTTTCCCATGATAAATCTTTCCTCCACTACATATTGCTCTTGCGTACCATTATACCGCGAATTTACAAATCAATAGTGAATCTTAACTATTTTTCTATTAATTTAATAACTGAGTCCTAAGTTGTTAAATAATCATAAACGACTTTTGTCTCGCACTCTTCATTACTTACCACGATGATAAAAATCTTTTGTATTAAAGAAGTCATTTAGAACCGTGTTCTCACCAGTCATTGTTTCATGTAAACGAATACCATCGACATTTATCCGCGCATTACGATAATAATCATTTGTTAATTGACCCCATGATGTCTGTGACGCATCAACATTATCGAAAATACTGAAACCGCTACTCTTAAGATAAGTGTACTTTGCATTATCATTTGTATAATTTGTAAATGAGCCAATATCTGCTCCAAATGGGAAAATCAATACTGGTGTTTTACCAACAATTGGTTGTACTTCCTTTTGCCAAAGTGCAGTGTCCTTTTTGATATCATCAACACTGGCCGTAGTCATATTTATATGACCCCAGGAATGCGATGCAAACTGCCAACCTTCCTTTTTCATAGCGTTAGCAACCTTTGTCGCTTTCTTAGCTTCGCGATGTGTCTTTTTTGTATCACCATATTGACTCTCTGATGAACGATAACCTAGCGCCCCATTATAACCCGTTTCAGCAATCACACCCTTTGATCCACCGTATGAGAAATCTGGATGCTTTTTGATGAAGGTATCAATAATCGGTACCATGTCATAATCACCAATTTTCTTCTGACCATTATTGGTATATTTATTTTTAACATCACCTTGCTTATTGACGACTAATTTATCTGCAAATCCAGAATTCTTCATATACTCATAATAGTTAACATCATCCTGTGAGATAATTAAAGGCTTCTTGCCTTCAGGTAATTTGACTGGTTTGAAAGTCACCTTCCCTTGTTTATCAATCGAAATGATATCTTTAAAGTTAATTAATACATAGCCATTATCATATAACTGATTCAGCATCGGCATAAATTCGTCGATAGTCACCATATAATCTTTGTATCCCTGTGCCTGCTTAGATGAGAAAGCTTTACCAGGATCAACAATTAGTGAATGATAAAAAAGATGTGAAATTTTTGTCGGATCATCCCACGTGACCAACTTTGACTGTTGCTTATTAATACTCTTTTTTAGATGATCAACTGTTGTTCCTTTGTGCCCCGATAACACTGATTTTGCTTCTTTATATTGGTACTGTTGACTTAATGATTTTGCCTGCTTTACTGCCTTAGTTGTTTGACTATCAGTTTTTGCAGCCATAACATCATCATCAATATTGCCATATAACCCTAAGCCTGCCCCCAAAATCAACCCAATGACAAGACTAGTTTTCTTGGTTTTTATCACAGCTACTCCCCCATAATTTTTATGAATATTAAACGACAAGTTAGTGCCATTCTATATCTTATTACCTCAAAAATAAAATTATTTGTATTGTTTTATAAATAGTAAAGATATCAAAAATGCGACATAATCAAACAAAAAAGGAGTGATTAAAATCACTCCCAAAAAAATATTTTTGATGCCACAATACCTATTTATTGCGCATCATCCTTAAACTTATTATAGTAATTTGCTCCTGGGAATACCCAGTTAGCACGACCGAATATCTTGATTGTCGCTGGAATAATAATCAGACGAACCAAGAAGGCGTCAAATAGAACCCCACTGGCTAATGAAATACCAATTGACTTAATCGTTGGATCTTCAACCAAGGCAAAACTTCCAAAGACAGCAATCATAATCAAAGCGGCTGTAATAATGACTGGACCACTCTCTTGCAATCCTGTTTTAACAGCCCGATTTGTATCTCCAGTGGCAATGTATGTCTCCCTAATCCGTGAGACCATAAACACTTCATAATCCATCGCCAGACCGAAGACAATTCCAATCATAATGACTGGCAAAAATGCAATAATTGGTGACCCTTCACTAATATGGAAAACACCATCTTGCATAATCAATGTCGTCAATCCTAATGATGCAATCAATGATAAACCAAAGCCGATGATTGCCATTAGTGGAATGATAAATGACTTAAACATGAACATCAACAAAACAAATGCGAGTAGCATAACAATTCCCATAAACATTGGAATCGCATTATTTAGTTTTTCAGTAATGTCAATATTAACCGCATTGGTTCCCGTCAACGTAATCTTTGTATGATCACTCTTTTTTAGAGAATCAGAATAACTATTTATCTTCTTCGCTAGATTTTCTGTTTTAGCTGACGCCGTATTTGTTTTAGGCATTACAACAATCAAAGCATATTTTTTATCCTTACTAATTTTGGCTGGTATACCCGACATAGCTGCCTTTTTCATATCAGCTTTTACTTTTGCCTGATATTCACTGGTATACTTTTTTGTAACACTTTGTTGTTCTGCTTGACTAGCTGTTGGATTAGCCTTCATATAGTCCATCACCTTAGTTTGGACATATTGTTGACCTTCTGCCTTCAACTTTTGTTGCATTTCTGGTGTCTTAAACTTAGCGACTGCTGCTTCATTAACCACTGGAGCCAACATCTTCACATTGTCCATGTTCTTGATGTGGTTTGTGACCTTCTCTAAAATTTTATTATTTTGCGCATCAGTGTTAGAAGTATCTAACTTAACGACACCAACCAATGTCGCATTATAACCATCCCCAAACTTGTCTGCAGTCATATCATAAGCCTGCCGCTGTGTATTATTCTTAGGTAATACACCATCAAATGGCATTCCTAACCGCATATGACCTGCTGGTACCATAAAGGCAACCAAGACAACGACACTCAACAGGCTCATAATAATTGGATGCTGAATAATTGACTTTGTAAACCAGCCATCCTTCTTATTCTTAGCTACTTTGACTGACTTTTCTGATGGTTTAACAAACTTATGCAGTAGTGAAATCAGTGCTGGTAAGAAGGTCATGGCTGAAAGAACCGCAAACACGACCCCCACAGCTGCCGCAATTCCCATTTGAGTTAGGAAACTAATTCGTACTAATGACAACCCAACTAAAGCAATAATAACCGTAATTCCAGCAAATAATACTGAACTTCCTGCACTAGCTAAAGTTACTCCCATAGCTTCATCTGGCGCAAGTACCTTTCCTGAGTCATCCATTTCATGCTGGCGACTTGTGCGCAACTCCCCAATAAAACGATGAATAATGAACAACGCGTAATCAATACCAACAGCCAAACTGATCATAATTGATAATGTTTGTGCCACACTAGCTATTGAGAAGAAATTCGTACCAATCATAACTAGCACTAGCCCACTTACTAAACCGACAAGCGCTGAAATAATTGGCAGACCAGCTGTGACAAAAGAACGGAACAAAACTAATAGCAAAACAAAGGCAATCGCAATACCAATAATTTCAGAAGTACCACCGATGTCATAACTAGCGACCGTATTTCCCGAGTAAGCAACCTTTAGATTTTGTGATTTAATTTTGTCGTTACCAATTTTTTCAATATCATGAACGACACTTTTTGAAACATTATTCGCTTCTTTTTTAAAAGTTACAGCAACAATACCAGTTGTATTATCTGAACTAATTGTTTGTGAATCATAAGGACTCGTAATTGTTTTGATATCATCCTTATGTTCTGACTTTATTTTCGCAACTGCTGCGTTTATCCGTTGCTTATCAGCTGATGATTTAATACTATGATCATCTTTGTTCTGGACAACAATATTCATTGTCCCAGCATCAACAGACTGATTAAATTCTTTCTTTAAAACGCTCTGTATATCAGTTGATGGTACACCTGAAATCTTCAAATTTGTATTAAAGTTTGAGCCCATTGTGGCCAAACTACCTACAAAAACAATTAATATAACAATCCAAGCAAGGATGGACTTAAACTTATTGTTATAAACCCATTTCCCAAACTTGGCTAAACCATTTTTCATACGCTCTCCTTCTAACAATACATGACTATATTATCATTTACTTAATTTAATTGATTTCACAAAAAGATTCCATGTACAATTAATGTGAAGTGCACACAAAATAGGCAATGGAGGATAATTGTATGAGTAATTTAAGCCAACAACGTACTAAAAAAATAATTTTGGAAAGTTTTGGTGAATTATTAGCTATAAAAAGATTTTCTGAGATCACAATGACTGAAATTGCTGCAAAAGCATTAGTTCATCGTAATACCGTTTACAAGTACTTTAATGATAAATATGATTTATAATCACAAGGGGTAACTTTCCTATTTGAAAATCAATCGATCAATCTTAAACATTTCAAGCAACAACCATTTAAAAGTATCCATGATGTCTATTTTTCTGCTTTAGAACAAATCATCACCCAGCAACAGAATGATCATGACTTTAATAAAACCATCCAAAATAATTTTATTGAATTGTTAATTACAACGCAAAAAGATGATAAGATTTTTTGGGATATTGGTAAAATGGTGGGCATTTTACTTTGGAATGACATGCATGAAAATAAATATGATATGTTTAATGATTATCAAATATTAGACAATATTTACCAAAAAGAAGAATTTCCAGAGAGTATCTAGTCCAAAACAAAAGCAGGTAAATCGCAACTAATAAGCGATCTACCTGCTTTTTATACCAATGCTACTTCAAGTAAGAAACTGGTTTTTGTACGTCAATCTTTGTACCTTGATATTTATCTTTCACATGCTTTTGGATAGCTGGCTCATGATAAAGATTAACTAATTTCTGATAGACTTTCTTATCTTTATTAGAAATATCAGCTGCTGTCGCTAAAATATTAATATTTTGGCGTGTACTTTGATTAATTTTTTCATGATAAAGTGAATCTTTCAATACATTAAGATGTCCTTCCAGCGCAACTGTATTCGAGATCAAAGCCGCACCAACACTTTTTAATACACGTGGACCTGTTGTATCGTCAATCTTCTTGAATTGTAAATGACGTGGATTTGATACAATGTCACCCACATTACCTAATGAATTAAAACCTGCCTTCAATTTAATTAGTCCAGCATCTTGTAATAGCAACAATCCTCGCGCTGTATTTGCTGGATTATCTGCAATCGCAATGGTTGCCCCAGTACCAATATCTTTAATTGATTGATACTTATCTGAATAAATACCCATTGGCTCTAAGTATGTGGTTCCTAACGCCGTTAATTTATGCTTTGGATTCTCATGATTGTAAGCCTCATAATATGAATATGACTGAAAAGCATTCACGTTGACATTATGCTCTGAAGTCGCATTATTCAACTGCACCCCATCATTGATTTGCTTCACACGAATTTTTAAATTAAGCGCCTTAGCCTCTTTGCTTTTGGCAATGTACTGCCAGACTTCATAGTCACTCCCCATTGAACCAACCGTAATTTGGTCAGGTGCATTTGCTATTTTATAAGTATTAAACGTATGCAAGCCAACTGAAATAACACCAAGTATCACCAAACTACCAATTAATATCAACCAATTTTTTATCTTCACTTTCTGCCCCTCCTTACTATGATGCCTAGATATGAATTGTTTGATACTATAGTCGTTCAACTCGACGAGCGACCCAATCACCAATAATTTGTGTCATAAATACCAAAACTAAAATGACCAATAGTGCCGCAATTGTCACATCATTTTCAAAACGAGCATAGCCAACACTAATTGCAATATCACCAAGTCCGCCGGATCCAATAGCACCCGCCATCGTTGTCAGACCAAGTAAACTAATGATCGTAACGACTGAAACACGAATAATATCTGGTAAACACTCCCGTAAATAAATACGAAAAATAATTTCAGTTGTACTTGATCCCATTGCTTGCGCAGCTTCAATGACCGATGGTTCAATACTTAATAACGCATTTTGAACCTGGCGTGCATAAAATGGAAAGATACCAACAATTAATGGCACTAAAGCTGCTGGTGTACCAACTGTTGTACCAACGATATACTTTGTGACTGGTGCCATCACTGCTAGCAGGATAATAAATGGCACCGACCGCAATAAATTAACGACTTTATCTAGAAAACTATAAAATGGTGGATCGGCATTGATGCCACCTGGTTGGGTAACCACAAGAAAAATACCAGTACCAAGACCCAATACACCAGCAATTATTGCTGACCAAAATGTCATATACAATGTTTCCCAAGTAGCCTGGACAAATTGTGGCCAAATACTAGCAACATTTGGAAACCAATTAGCTAACATATGCTGCCCCTTTCTTTCTGACATCATTAGAAAAATCAGTGACCTTCACATCAGCTGTCTCTAAATAATGGAACGTTTGATCAAATTGACCATCTGCTGTAGATAAAATAACTAACATGTAACCCAAAGATAATTGGGCGACTTTTTGTACGTTCGCAAAGATAATATTGGCCTTCACGTCATACTGAATAGCCAATTCTGAAATAACTGATTCACTCGTTGACTGACTTGAAAATCTTAGATAAAGCAACCGTTCATTTGGTTGCAATTTCTCTACTAATTTATCTTCTACGATCTGTTGGCGCATTTCCGTTACATTTGCTGCTGACTCAACAAACTTCTTTGTTAATGGTTGCTTTGGCTCGGTGAATAGGTCACCAACGGGACCGCGTTCGATAATTTGGCCATTTTCCATTACTGCCACTTCCTGACAAACTGATTTAATCACTTGCATTTCATGAGTGATCAACACAATTGTCAGGTCCAACTCATCATTCAATTTTTTTAATAATTTCAGAATAGATTCTGTCGTTTGTGGGTCTAACGCACTGGTGGCTTCATCGCTAATCAATATATCGGGATCATTTGCTAAAGCACGAGCGATTGCAACACGTTGTTTTTGCCCACCTGACAGTTCTTCTGGATATGATTGGGCATATTCTGATAGTCCAACCAATTTCAGTAATTCAAGGGCTTTATCCTGCCGTTGTTTACGTGATATTTTCCGACTGAGTAGTGGATATTCAACGTTATTCAAAACTGTTCGTGAACGTAATAAATTAAAGTGTTGAAAAATCATCCCCACTTTTTGTCGGACACCCCGTAATTTTTTATCAGTTAATTGCTGTAAATCTTTGCCGGATACTGTCACTTTGCCACTAGTAGGTCGTTGTAATAAATTAATGACGCGCACCAAGGTACTTTTACCAGCACCTGAATAACCAATAATGCCATAGATACTCCCTTTTTTTACTTGTAATGAGACATTATCGACAGCGGTTACTGTTTCATTTTTTCGCTTAAAAGTAACATTAATATCTTGCAGATCAATTGCAATATCTGCTACACCCATTGCAGGTTCCTCCTTTATTTGCTTGATTACTGACAATAAACAATGATTAATCAGCTAAAGTGCATGCCACCGTCGACCAATAATGATTGACCGGTAATATATGCCGCACTTGGTGATGCAAACCAAGCAATGATTTCGGCCACATCTTCTGGTGTTGCTTCGCGACCTAATCCAATTTCTGTTAAACAATTTGCTTGTTGTTGTGCAACGGAAATACCTTTAATTTGTGATGTTCTTTCATCGATTGCATCACGCAATGGTGTGCGAACAATTCCAGGACTGTATGAATTAACGGTAATTTGATCAGGCGCTAACTCTTTAGCAGCCGACTGCGTTAAACCACGAATACCAAATTTTGAAGCTGAATATGCACTTTGCAAAGCCGATGCTTCAATACCAGCAAGTGAAGCTGCATTAATAATACGACCACCATGACCTTGGTGTTTAAATTTAGCTGCAGCAGCCTGAATTCCCCAATAAGTTCCTTTCAAATTAACATCAAACAGTCTAGATATTTTTTCTGGATCTGAATCAATCACTGAATCAATAAAAGCAATTCCCGCATTATTGATAAATACGGCTAATTCACCCAAGTCACTAACAGTTTCATCAACTAAATCAAATACAGCTTGCCGATCAGCAACATCTAATACGTAAGCCTTTGCTTGGAATCCTTGGTCACGTAAATTTTGAACAACTTTGGTGACCGTTTGTTGATTAATATCCGCTGCCGCAATGCTAAAGCCGTCTTTAGCTAAACGATAAGCTGCAGCTTCGCCGATTCCTTGACCCGCACCAGTAATAATTGCTGTTTTTCCCATGGTTATATCCCCTTTTCAATGCCATTTTCATAACAAATTAAAAACCCTCACTTCTGCTTATAACAACAGAAGTGAGGGCATCACGTTACCATTCTGATTCGTTTGTCGATTACTCAGACAAACCTCATTAACCAAAATATAGATAATTTACCTATATTTCGGTCTGTCCAATAACGGAGACAACCCGAACAGTGCTCACATGATTGCTCACACAGCTTAATCATCGGCCATTTTTCGTTTACAAACTAAATCACGACTCTCATCATTTGTCGTTTTTCTGTAAATTTGTTTTGTATCTACTTTCCGAATCACATTATTTAACTTGATAGACAGATTAAAAAAAAACGCCCTTAAGAAATATATCTTTCTTAAGGGCGTTTCATACGCGGTACCACCTTAATTCCTGGTAAAAACCAGCTTATCATGTTGCCATAATTAACTTGATATTGGTAGTTAACCATCGATAGCTTACTAATGCTCGCCAATCTTTCGCTCAAAGACCATCTTCAGTCCGCTTAGTTACTTGTTCACACCCACCACAAGTTCTCTGAAAACATTACGAACTTACTCATCTTTTCATTGCTTTTTAATCTTATTTTAATCTGATATGAATTTTAAACTCATTGACTTCGACTGTCAAGGTTAAATATATTATATATTTCAGTTTATTTTTTTAAGATAACTAAGCATCTACCTTCTAATCTGCTACTGAAAAACGTAGATGCATCTTCTTTGTTCCCAAAATAGTCATTTGGCCAAGTAACGTATTGGCTGCCTGCATATAATTATCAGCCATTTTTTGATTGACCGCTTCTAGATCAACCGTTTGACCTAATTGGATAGCATTATCCGTCTGTTGTTGTAATCGTACATTATCTGCGACAATTTGTTGTTCAAACCTGGCTTGCATATCTTGATAAGTTAAAAAATCCTTATCCGCAATGACTGCAATTACTCGTGTCAACCAGTAGCTCGTTGATACATCAAATGTTGGGGTTGTTTTTTCAAAACTAGCTGGCGTAGCTGACACGCTGACATAAAAAGGCACAAATGCATTAAAGGTATTTGGACCATATCCTAACCAATGAACACCTGCAATATCAGCCGGAACATTTGGTCTAATTTGTAGAATATGTGATTCCTGATTACGATTAATTCCGATTGGTCGATACTTTATTGGTTTCTCTACATGATCATATGGATCAAAGGTTGTGCCTTGGTAATGTGAACTTAAGGCAAATTTCACATCATCAATTGACAATTTTTTCTTTGGATAAACGATAAATGGTAAATCTTGATCTTCAGGTTGCTCATTCTCACTATCCTTGGCAAATAATTGATGCACATACCAAGCACGTGGATTGTTATAAATGCGATCTTTATCAGTTGCACTACCAAAAATATGACGAAGATTGACGGTTGTCTCATCAATATCTGGATTAAGGTGATGATCAGCGATAAATTGTTCTAAATCCGCTGATGACATCGTATCATTTGAATTAAAATCAAAATAATCGATATTAAAACGGTTTGGTGCCACAACAAACGCATCATCTGGAATTCGGATAGCTACCCAATGATGACCACCTATTGATTCAAAATACCAAACCTCATCATGATCAGAAAAGGCAATACCATTAGATTCATAGGTACCATATTCTGTTAGTAATTCTCCCAAACGGACAACACCTTCACGTGCAGACTTGATATACGGCAATACTAACGTCGTGATATCGGCTTCACCAATTCCATCATCAGTCAAAGGATCGGCAGCTAGCACGTGTGTATTCGTTGTGCTTGTTTCAGTTGCTGTCATTGCAACATTTTCACTGTTAATGCCGGCTCCTGCCCAAACACCAAATGAATCATCTGCATCTGGTGTCGCAGTATACCGCAAACTATTACCAGGCAACGGAATTTTGACATGATTAGCTCCAGATTCATAAGTTGTACTGGCAGCATTAGCTGGATAGACAACAAACTTTTGTGGATTAGGCTGATCACCACCATCTTCGTTACGTGCAATCATGGTCGAACCATCAATTGTTGCATTTTTGCCGACTAGAATAGTTGTACAAGTTTTTTGATGTGCTTGATATCCTGCTTTATTCATTATTGTACCCCCAATTTATACTATAAAACTGACATGCTTATAATTAATACATTTTAGCACAAAAAGGCTGGACCAATTTTTTTGTCCCAGCCTCCAAAATTCAATTAAAATAATACTACTCTTGATCATCGTTTTCAGCACGATGTAATAATTCAGTTACTTCCGCTGGTTGTTCACCTTCAGTAGGTGCCGTTGGTAAGTCAGAAGATGCTTCAGATAAATCAGTATCTTCATCATCAACCTCTTCGGCAACGACGTGCTCTACTTTGGCAAAAGTTGCCACAGCTGAGTCATCATCCAATCGGATAACACGCACACCTTGTGTGGCACGACCGGTTTCAGAGATAGAATCAACTGTAAAGCGAATCATGACACCCTTGTTAGTTGTCAACATGATGTCTTCACTACCATCTACAACCTTTAGACCAGCCAATGGACCGTTCTTTTCAGTGACTTGTGCAGTTTTAATACCTTTACCACCACGTCCCTTAATTGGATATTGGTCTACTGGCGTTTGCTTACCATAACCCTTTTCAGTAATAATGAGGACATGTCCGTTATCAATTAATACTTGGGCACCCACAACATAATCATCAGGACGTAAGGTAATACCACGAACACCAGCAGCAGAACGTCCCATTGAACGAACTGCTTCACTGTTGAAGGATACTGCATAACCACCGTGTGTTCCAATAATGATATTTTGATCACCATCAGTAACAAGGACGTTAATTAATTCATCACCATCATGCAGGTTAATTGCCTTCAAACCATGCGCACGAATATTACCAAATTCATTAACTGGTGTACGCTTTACCACACCTTGACGGGTTGTGAAGAAGAGATAATCACTACTCTCGCTAGCATCACCACGGACATTAATAACCGTTTGAATGCTCTCACCAGATTCAATACCGAGCAAATTGACAACTGGGATACCCTTGGCTGTACGACCATATTCTGGTACCTCATATCCCTTCATCTTGTAAACTTTACCTGAATTTGTAAAGAACAATAACGTATCATGGGTTGACGTACCAATCAATTCATCGATAAAGTCATCATCATTGACACCCATACCTTGAATACCACGACCACCACGGTTTTGCGCACGGAATTCAGATTGTAGCATACGCTTGATATAGCCAGCATGTGTCAATGAAACAATAATATCTTCTTCTTCAATTAAGTCTTCATCTTCAATGCTTGTGACATCACCAATTTGCAATTCAGTACGACGTTCATCACCATACTTTGATTGCACTTCAAGTAATTCAGTATAGATAATTTCATCAATACGTTCAGGTTTAGCTAAAATATCTTGGAAATCAGCAATTGCTGTTAACAATCCTTGATATTCTTTTTCTATCTTGTCACGTTCCAAGCCAGTTAAACGAACCAAACGCATGTCCAAGATAGCTTGTGATTGCTTATCAGATAAGGCATAATCAACCATCAACTTTTGCTTAGCAATTTCTGATGTTTCTGAATGCCGAATAATATTAATAATGGCATCAATATGATCTAAAGCAATGCGCAACCCTTCAAGAATGTGGGCACGTGCCTGTGCTTTACGTAATTCGAATTCTGTTCGACGACGAACAACTTTTTGCTGATGATCAAGATAAGCGACCAACATATCCTTCAAACTAAGTAACTTTGGTCGACCATCTTGTACTGCAAGCATATTGAAACTAAAGCCTGTTTGCATCAACGTATTTTTGTACAAATTGTTCAATACAACAGATGCTGACACATCACGACGAATTTCAATCGCAATTCGATTTCCTTCTTGGTCAGATTCATCATTAACGCCAGTGATACCTTCAATACGCTTATCACGACCCAATTCAGCAATGCGCTCAATCAACTTGGCTTTGTTAACCATATAAGGTAACTCAGTCACGATGATGTGTTCTTTACCTGATTTTTCAGTCTCGATTTCCGTTTTTGCACGGACGGTCACCACACCTTTTCCAGTTTCGTAAGCCTTACGAATACCTGATTTTCCCATGACGATTGCACCCGTTGGAAAATCAGGTCCTGGAATAGCTTCCATTAATTCAGCTGTCGTCACATCTGGATTCTTCATCAACATATGAAGTCCCGAAATAACTTCACCCAAATTATGAGGTGGAATATTCGTTGCCATTCCAACCGCAATACCATTTGCTCCATTAACTAGTAAGTTAGGAAAACGAGCTGGTAAAACAACTGGTTCACGATCAGTACCATCATAGTTTTCTTGGAAATCAATCGTATCTTTATTGATATCACGTAACATTTCAGTCGCAATTTTGCTCAATCGCGCCTCAGTATAACGCATAGCGGCAGCTGGATCACCATCGACAGATCCAAAGTTACCGTGACCATCAACCAACATGTAACGATATGAAAAGTCTTGCGCCATACGAACCATTGATTCATAAATCGCTGAGTCTCCGTGTGGGTGATACTTTCCCATAACATCCCCAACAATACGGGCTGACTTCTTGTGTTGCTTATCAGGGGTCACACCCAACTCATTCATGCCATACAAAATACGACGATGAACTGGCTTTAACCCATCTCGTACATCTGGTAGTGCACGTGCCACAATAACTGACATGGCATAATCCAAGAAAGATGTTCGCATTTGCTCGCCAAGTTTAGCAGATTTAATGCGGCTGTTTGTTTGTTCTTCTTCAGCCATTTGACTTCCTTTCTCTTACTATAATTGTGTGCCTGTTTAGACGTCTAATTCAGCATACTGTGCATTTTCTTCAATGAATTTACGACGAGGTTCAACCTTATCACCCATAAGCATTGAAAAAATCATATCTGCTTCAATTGCATCATCCATTTCCACACGCAATAAACGGCGAACTGATGGATCCATGGTTGTTTCCCACAATTGGCTAGCGTCCATTTCTCCAAGACCCTTGTATCGTTGAATAATTGGCTTAGGAGATGCTGGTAATGTTGGCAACAGGGCTTCAAGTTCAGAATCAGCATCTAAATATTTAATAAATTTACCCTGACGTACTTGGTAAAGTGGTGGCTGTGCGATATAAACATATCCTGCTTCCAATAGTGGTCGCATATAACGATAAATTAACGTTAATAACAATGTACGAATGTGGGCACCATCGACATCGGCATCAGTCATGATAATTAATTTATGATATTTTGCCTTTGTCACATCAAAGTCTGTTCCAAAGCCAGTTCCCATTGCCGTAAATAATGAACGAATTTCGTCATTACCCAAAATCTTTTCCATTGATGCCTTTTCAACATTCAAGATTTTTCCACGAATTGGCAAAATGGCTTGGGTTAAACGCTCACGTCCTTGCTTAGCAGAACCACCGGCTGAATCACCCTCAACGATAAATAGTTCAGAAATTTCTGGATCTTTTGATGTATTATCAGCAAGTTTTCCAGGTAAGTTAGCAATTTCCAATCCTGACTTCTTACGTGTTGCCTCACGTGCACGTTTTGCAGCCATACGCGCCTTACCAGCTAAAATTCCCTTTTCAACTATTTGCTTAGCCGTTGTTGGGTTTTCCATCATAAAACGAGCAAATGTTTCTGAGAACATGCGATCAACAGCTGTTCGTGCGTCTGAATTACCTAATTTTGTTTTCGTCTGACCCTCAAATTGTGGATCTGGATGTTTCACAGACACAATGGCTGTTAATCCTTCGCGAACATCATCGCCAGAAAGTGGGTCATCATTATCTTTTAGTATTTTATTTTTACGAGCGTAATCGTTAATCACACGAGTCAAAGCTGACTTGAACCCAGTTTCGTGCGTTCCACCTTCATACGTGTGAATATTATTGGTAAATGACAGCAAATTACTGTGGAAATCATCTGTATATTGTAGTGATACTTCAACATCGATATCATTTTCCATGCCTTCAACATAAATTGGCTCATTAAAAATGACATCTTTGTTAACGTTCAAGAAATCAACGTATTCCTTAATACCACCTTCGTAGTGAAATGATTCAACAACTGGCTCTTCAGGACGCATATCAGTAATTGAAATACGTAGTCCTTTATTCAAGAAAGCTAGTTCGCGAACACGATTCATCAATGTTTTATAGTCAAATACAGTTGTTTCACGGAAAATATCTGGATCCGGCGCAAAATGAACAATTGTTCCACGTGAAACAGGCTTGTCATCAATGGCAATCTCATGCATTTCTGTTTTTACATGACCACGTTCAAAGTCCATGGCAAAACCTTTACCATCACGCACAACCAGTACATCTAGGTTTGTTGATAGCGCATTAACAACCGAAGCACCAACACCATGTAACCCACCTGAAACCTTGTAACCGCCGCCGCCGAATTTTCCTCCAGCATGTAAAATCGTAAATACAGTTTCAAGAGCTGGTTTACCAGTCTTAACTTGAATATCTACCGGGATACCACGACCATTATCAATAACAGTGATTGAATTATCTTTTTCAATCGTTACTGTGATATGGTTTGCAAACCCTGCTAGGGCCTCATCAATACCATTATCGACAATTTCCCACACTAAATGGTGTAGTCCTTGACTTGATGTCGATCCAATATACATACCTGGACGCTTACGAACTGCTTCCAATCCTTCCAAAACTTGAATTTGACTGGCATCATAATCATCTGCCTGTGTATGCATTTGTGATACATCTTCTTCAGCCATGCTTCCCTCCTTAAACTCAACAACTAGTTATTTTCGCTAGTATCGTCTACCTTAACATCTTCAGTTTCTACTAAATGCCCTGAATCAACATGAAATATCTTTGGTTCATGTATTAATTGACGTGCCACATCACTTAGCGAAGGTGTGGTAATAAATGTCTGCACTTTATCTTGCATTGCAGCTAATAAATGTGTTTGCCGATCACTATCTAACTCAGAAAGAACATCATCCAATAATAGGACTGGATATTCACCTGTCTCTTCTTTCATCAAATCAATTTCAGCTAACTTAACTGCTAAAGCAGTCGTTCTTTGTTGCCCTTGTGAGCCAAAATTAGCCACATCATGCTCATTAACATCAAAACGCAAATCATCGCGATGTGGTCCTAACAGTGTTGTCCCCATTATAATTTCACGTTCACGTAATTGTTTAAATCTCGATAACATTGCTTGTTTAACCGATTCAATATTAGCTAATGATTCATTATTAAGCTGTGAAACATACTGGATGTGTAACTGTTCATTATTTTGTGTAATTGCTGCTTGAATTGGTTGGGCGGCAGCATCCAACTTTTTAATTAATGTGACACGACGAGTAATTAATTCGCTCGCAAAATTGACCAATTGTTCGGTTAAAACATCCAAATATAATTTATCTGAGGCTTGTTTGCTTTGTAACTGTTTTAAATAACGATTGCGTTGCTTTAATACCTCTTTATACTGATTTGCAGTATATAAGTATTTTGCACTCATCTGACTAAATTCTCGATCAATAAAATTGCGTCGCACACTTGGTGCACCTTTTACTAAGTCTAAATCTTCTGGTGCAAATAAAATGACATTTAATTGACCAATATAATTAGCTAATTTTGCTTGATTTAAATGATTAATACGTGCCTTTTTACCTTTATTTGTAAATTTTAACGATAATGGGACATCACTATACTGACGCGCCACCGTACCAGCAACTTGGGCTTCTTTTGCTTGCCAACTAATTAATTCTTTATCAGTTGACGTACGATGTGAACGAGTTAAAGCTAAAACATAAATGGCTTCTAATAAATTGGTCTTACCTTGTGCATTTGGACCCAAAAAGACATTAACGCCCGATGAAAATGAAACATCTAATGATTCATAATTTCGAAAGTTGTTTAGTTTTAACGACATTAGTTCCATTAGTCCGTACTAGCACCTGTCCCATTAATAACAAAACGCTCACCAGATGGGACTGCAATCACGTCTCCTGGATATAGTTTACGACCACGTCGATCATCAGGCTCTTCATTCACTAAAACAGTATTCTCTCGTAAGAACCATTTTGCCTGACCACCAGTTGCAATAATACTTTCTTCTTTTAACAATTGCCCTAATGTAATAAAGGGTGCTTGAATTTGCACTTCTGTTGCCAATTTTCCATCCTTCCTACCATTAATTAAAATGGCATTTACACGGTTCCATATTATTTACATTATACGCTTTTTTGTAACTTTTCACAATCTAATTACGGCTTCATAGCGTCTCTCAGGTTGTTTAATAACGTTTAAATAAAAAAGTCGAAAATTGCTTTTTCGTCGTAAAATAGCAATTTTCGGCTTTTTAAATGTTTTTAGTAAGTTCTAACTGGTGTAATCAATTGAATAAAGTTAGTTTCATTATTTGTTGGTACTAATGTGAATGGATCCAGGGCTGTTTTAAAACCAATTTGAATCTGTTCATCCCCAAATGAACGTAATGCTTCGCGCATATAGTCTGGGTTAAATGAAATAGTTAAATCATCGCCAGCTGTTTCAGCAGCAAAAATCTGTTCTTCAACACGTCCAACTTCTGGTGAATTTGATGAGATCAAAGATTTTTCACTTGTGATTGCAAATTGGATAACATTTGAACGACCCTCATGACTTAACAAAGCTGCACGTTCAATTGTTTGTAACAAATCACGAGCATTAATTGTCAAAGTTGTTCGCTTTTCAGTAGGAATCAACCGTGACGCATCTGGATAATTTCCTTCTAATAATCGTGAATAAAAAGTTGTATTTTCTCCTAATTGGAAAATAACTTGATTCTCAGCAACACGCACATCAACATTCTCAACTTCATCTAACATGGCTTGTAATTGAGTCAATGAAGTTCCTGGCACAATAATATCTGCATTCACATCTGAATCATCGAATGCGACAGAACGCTGTGCTAATCGATGACGATCAGTCGCAACTGCTGTTAAATTACCACTTGCCAAAATAAAGTGAACACCTGTCAAAATGGGTTGACTTAATTGTTTTGAAACCGCAATTACGGTTTGACCAATAACTTCATTCAATGTGTCAGCAGATAATGTCAAATCATTACGTACCTCAACTTCAGGTAGATGTGGGTAATTATTTGCATCTTGCCCATTAATATCAAATTCGGCATTTTCAGATGTGATTTTCGTTTGTAAACCAGAAGCATTGGTTAACTTAAATGTTTCACCTGGCAATCGCTTAACAATATTTGAAAAGAAAGTGGCTGGCAGAACAATGGCACCTGGCTCCATAATTTGTAATTTAGCTTCATCATCATTAGCTGGAATTAAAATTTCAATTGAAATATCTGTATTTGATCCAGTTAAGATTAATCCGGTTTCATCAAGAACTAATTTGATCCCTTTTAAGATCGTCATTGATGTTCGTGATGAAATCGCACGATTAACATTATTCATTGCTTTTATAAAAGCTGCTCGATTAATTGTAAATTCCATAAGATCTCCTCAATGCACAAAAACATAATTATGAAGTGCGTAATGCCTTACTTAATTATAAATAAAAAAGATAATAATAGTAATAAGGGGTGTGGAAATTGTGGATAACCATAATCTATACCATTGCATCAGGAATTGGTCTATGTATACAAACCTGTGGATAACTTTTGTATAGTTAGTGAATTATTCACAATAACATTTTTATCAATTGCTCAATTCTTCACGAATGTTTTGCACTTGTTCAGCTAAAATACTATCATTTTCGATGGCATTTTCAATTTTTTCAGTTGAATGCATGACTGTTGTATGATCTTTACCACCAAATGCACGACCAATTTGAGGCAAAGAGTCTTGTGTTAATTCGCGGGCAATATACATTGCAATTTGTCGTGGCACCACGATTTCTTTATTACGCTTTTTACCATTTAAATCTTGGACAGTGACGTTAAAGAAGTTAGCGACTGCCTCTTGGATGATAGGAATGGTAATTGCTCGCTGTCTTTTGAAATTCATTGTTTCTAATATTGTACGAGCAGTTTCAACAGTGACTGGTACATTTGAAAAACGCATCTTACCAACAACTTGGTTGAAAACCCCTTCTAGATCACGAACATTGGTATCTACAGCAGCAGCAATTTCGTCGATGACATCATTTGGAATGCTGAGATTTTCAAGATCGGATTTGTTTCTTAAGATAGCAACACGTGTTGGTAAATCAGGCTTTGTAATGTTTGCCGAGTACCCTTGGCCAAAGCGTGTGACTAAACGCATTTCTAGACCTGGGATTTCTTTTGGCAATTTATCAGATGTCAGTACAATTTGATGATTTTCACGTGTGATGGCATTAAATGTGTTGAAAAATTCTTCTTGGATTTTTTCTTTACCAGCTAGGAACTGTACATCGTCGACCATTAGTAGATCAGTTGACCGGTATTCACGTTTGAAAGCTTCAGTTTCTTTTTGTCCGCGACGCAAGGCTTCAGTAAAGTCATTGATGAAGTCCTCAGTCGTAATAAATTTAACGTTTGCATTTGGTGTCCGTTCTAAAACTTTGTTACCAATTGCTTGCATTAAGTGGGTTTTACCTAGACCAACACCACCATAGATAAGTAAAGGATTCCATTGCGTACCGGGTTTATCAGCAACAGCTTGTGCAACGGCATAGGCTTCACGATTTTCATCTGAAGAAACAAATGTTTCGAAGCGGAATTCTGGATTCAAAATAGATTGTGTGACGAACTCAGATGCAAGACTGGCATTGTTTTGTTGCTGCACCTTTTCTTCATCTTCTGGTAAATCAAATAATGTTGTTGGTGTTGGTGAGACATACGTTACTGAAGGAATAATGAACGTTGGTTGTCCCGTTAATTTTAATGTAGCTGTCATGGCAGCTTGCATGAAGGCTTGATAGTAAGAACTATTGGCGTTTAACCATTCTGATGCAACTTGTTCATAAGCAGTTGTCAACTGTAAGGTTACCGTATTATTTTCGTTTTCAACCAGTTGCAATGGTTTGAGTGTGTCAACGTAATTTGTATAAGAAAAGCCTTGCGAAATTGAATTCCGCAGTTCTTCTTTAATAGCGTTCCAAAGTTGGATAGGATCCATTTGGTAACCTCCTTAAGAATTTTATCTTTTTTGTGGGTTTTCCACAGGACGTTTGCTGAACTTACTTTCATAAGTAGCACAATTCGACAAATTACATTTTATCAGCATGTGGATAAGTTTTCCACAAGGAATATAGTTGATGTATCAACGGTTTAGGCTATTTTAGGTAACAATTTGATAGATTCACAGGCTGTGGAAATCTTAATATGAGTTATCAACTGGATGTGAAACAAATTTTAGGCTAAATTCTGAAAAATGTGGATAACTCGGGGGAAAAGTGAGAAATATACAAGTAGTTGTTAACAACCAAAGCTTGATATAATAGTTCTGCAAATAGTTATGCACATATCCACAGGGTAATTTAACATTGGTTTTCCCGATATGTGGAACATGTGGAAAAACTGTGGATTATGGGGAAAACTCACCTAACGCTCTGTTACATTGATTGATTTTATTAACATAACGCTCCGTTAGGTTTTGGAAAACTTTTCGAAAAAAGATAATTATTGAAATATAAAGTTTTTTTTAAGGCGGATGGATGCTGGCCATTTTTTGACATTTAAAAGAGTTTAAGAATTCTTAAAATGCTTAATATTCTTGATTTGATGTATTGGGAATGGTACAATTGAATACGAATTGTGGTTTGGCCTCGCCAACCGCAGGCCAAATCTAACTACGAATGGGAGGTGTATTCATATGAAGCGTACATACCAACCTAAGAAGCGTCACCGTGAACGCGTACATGGTTTCCGCAAGCGCATGAGCACTAGTAACGGTCGCAAGGTGCTAGCACGTCGCCGCCAAAAGGGCCGCAAGGTATTGTCAGCCTAATTAGGTCCGGCCTTCTATTAGGATTACTGATAATGATCGCGCATGAGTCGGCTATTTTGGCTGATTCATGCGTTTTCTTTTGTCGTGAAAAAGTTTGGAGCAAAAACAAATGCGTAAGAGTTACCGTGTAAAAAAAGAAGCTGATTTTCAATTAGTTTTTGAACAGCATCACTCGGTCGCAAATAAAATGTTTATTGTTTACACAATGACGCGTGAACAACCAACCCACTTTCGTCTAGGAATTTCTATTTCTAAAAAGGTGGGTTTGCGTGGTCATGAGCGTGTGTGGGTAAAGCGGCGTATTCGACAAAGTGTTTTGGAATTTAAGCCAAAAATGCGTTCGGATCTTGATATTTTAGTTATTGCGCGCCCATCAGCACATGATCAAGACATGGCGATCATCAAAAAGAATTTAGAACACGTTTTCAAATTAGCAAATGTTTTTGTTGATGAGGAAACGAAATAAAAAACTACTATATAATGGAGAGAACGAATGCAGACTCTTAAAAAAATGTTTACAATGCGTTCGGCAATTACAGCGCTTGTTGCATTATTGATCATGATCATTGCGGCTGTCATGTATGATGGGCACGTAGCAGGAAATGGTTTCTGGCGTGGTATTATTATTGCTAACTTCTCACGTTCAATTTTGGGTGTATCGGCCTGGTTTGGTGATAACTACGGTATCGGTATTATTGTTTTCACCCTATTGATTCGTCTATTGATTTTACCGCTAATGGTTTATCAAACGGGATCAATGCGTAAAATGCAAGAAATTGGACCAGCGTTAAAGAAGTTACAAGAAAAGTACTCAAGCCGTGATCCTGAAACAATGCAGGCAATGCAAGCAGAACAGAAGCAATTGTATAAGGATGCAGGTGTTAACCCCTTTGCTAGCTTTATTCCGCTAATTGTTCAAATGCCAATCTTGATTGCTTTGTATACAGCTATTCGTACAACAAAGTTACTAGAAACGGGTACTTTCTTCTGGGTACAACTTGGAGATCGTGATCCTTACTTTATTTTGCCAATCTTGGCAGCATTGTTTACGTTTGCTTCATCATATTTGGTTATGATGGGACAACCAGAGAAGAATGGTATGACAACATCAATGACGTATATCATGCCAATCATGATTTTCATCTTTGCCATTTCTGTTCCGTCTGCCCTATCACTTTACTGGGTGATTTCAAATGCGTTCCAGGTTGCTCAAACTTGGACGATTCAAAATCCATTTGAAATTCGACGTGAACGTGAAGCAAAGAAAGAAGCTGAACGTGCTAAACAACGAGCAATGCGTAAAGCGGTGCGCCGTCATAAGCGTTAATAATAGATATTAAGGAGGAGATTGGGACAGAAAAAAATGTTCCAATCTTTTTTTGCTAAAAATGTATTAATTATAAGCGTGAAAGCTTTCTAGCATAAACGCGTTCCAAAAGTCTGAAGCCTCAATGTAACGCAATTTACGCAATCCCTGTCCTTCGCTTTGCTACGGCCAAAAATTACGCAAATCACGTTACACACCGGCTTCAAACCAACTTTTGTCACGCTCTGCCTTTCACTTAATCTATTTTTAATTTAGAACTCTTATAGTGTCAGTTATGGTAAAATTAAGCATTGATAATATTATGTATAAGGAGCGTACCCATGAAAACATTTCGTGAAATAATGTCTTGGGTTATTCCAATTTTGGTAGGATTACTTATCGCTTTTGGGGTAAGGTCTGTTTGGTTTACCATGGTTCGTGTCGATGGTGCATCAATGGAGCCAAATCTAACCAATAACGAACGAGTCTTTGTTTTTAGGACAGATAAAATAAAAACAGAGACGATTCATCGTGGTAGCGTTATCGTATTTGATGCCCACGGTGAAGATCCAACAGCAACTGAAAGTAAGGATTACGTGAAGCGTGTCATCGGATTACCCGGTGATACGGTTAGTGCGGTTAATGGTGTTCTTAAAGTTAATGGCAAAGTGGTTGATCAGAAGTATATTTCGGAATCTGAGCAATCAGCAACCAATACGGTTAACCAAGTTGGTAATTGGACATCACTTAAGCAATTGGGTGATCGTCAAGGTTGGACTCGTCAAAAGACAGTTAAAGTACCAGCTGGTAAGTACTTTGTGTTAGGTGATCATCGAACAGTTTCTAATGATTCTCGTTATTGGGGATTCGTAGATAATGATAAAGTCCTTGGGGTTGTTAAAGTACCATTCTGGGGCAATGCTACTAAGAAGCAAAATATTAATACAGCTTGGAAGTCATATTTTGAATAAGTAAAATTGAGATTAGCTAAATAGAGGCTGGGACAGATGTTGTCTCAGCCTCTAATTTTTGTGCTAAAGATATTAATTAAACGCATGTCAGTTTGACAGCATAAACGCGTTCCAAAAGTCTGAAGCCTCAATGTAACGCAATTTACGACATTTCTGTCCTTCGCTTTGCTTCGGCCAAAAATGACGAAAACTACGTTACACACCGGCTTCAAAACGACTTTTGTCTCGCTCTCTATTTTGTAAAATATCTTGGGGATGCTTTGCATATAAAGTACCTCTATACATGTTAATTTTTTAAATCTTAACATGTATATGAAAATAACTGGGTGTCGATTAATAATCGTGCAGTTTTAAACAGTGTATACTAGGAAATGAATGGAGGTACTGTTATGCAATTAGGATTAAAGGCTAGTACTAATAAAGACCAAATTGATGATCGACTACAATATCATCCTGATGTCTTTGAATTTCATTTAACGGATCAAGACTTTACAACTGATGGTTGGGAGCACTTCCTAAAAATGGTGTCATATGTCAGTGATCAAGTACCTCACATCGTTTTTCATCACCCCATGAAGTGGCATGATCAACGTTGCGAGCTATATACGAATCCAAGTGTCAATCCGGAATTGTATGAATTTGTTATCCAAAGTGCGGCGCGTTTGATCAAGTTGGCAGCGCAAACGAATAGTTATGCGTTGGTTCATGGCGCATATAAGTCAGCCATTAGCAATATTACAACGCAGTGGCCAACGATTGCAGCAGCGCAGGATGCGGTTTTTAATGAGATGGAGCGGTTAAGAGAAATTGCTCCCGAACATGTTGTTTTTGAGAATGGTATCTCACCAGTTTACGGATATGGGGATCCTGAACTTGAGAATCGAATCATTCAAGCCAACCTTCCCTTAGCATTTGATATCAGCCATGCGTTCATTGCAGTGCATGCTGATAATGATGCGTTAATAGAGAGTTTGCGTCACCTTAAGCTACAAGTGAAACACTATCATTTGGTTGATTCTATGGGACAAGATCATGATAGCTTGCCATTGGGTAAAGGATTGGTTGATTGGCAGCGAGTGGTAAATGAATTAAATCCGACAGCAAGTCGTATCTATGAAATTAATTTAGCGGATCAACGACATTGTCAAGAAATGATGGCAAGTCATCAATACTTAACGCAGATTGTTGCTGAAAAAAATAATCAAACCCTAGTTTAATACAAAAAAAGAAGTTGAGACAAAAAAATTGTTCCAACTTCTTTTTGCTAAAAATGTATTAATTATCAGCATGAAAGTTTGATAGCATAAACGCGTTCTAAAAGTCTGAAGCCTCAATCTACCTCATTTATGCTCTCTTTCTAAATATATGTATGATTCAAAATGTTTAATTACTTTGTAAAAAGTACCTGCTAAGCATTTTAACGTAGCTTTTGGAACACAACAATAAAAAATAATAGAAGAAAATTTTATAAAATGATGAAGACAAATAATTTGATGTTATTTTGATTTATTTTGAATATAAAATGTTGTTATTCTTGACGGAAAATAAAATCCCAAAGATAACTGGGACTTTCCCTTGAAAAAGGGTGTCTCGCACTCTATACTGAGAAATGAAAACGTTTTCAAAAAGGAGTCGGAAAATGGTTAAGAAAAAAACTGGTTTGATCGTGGGTGGGATAACTGTAGTTGCTGCTGGTCTGTTGGTTGCAGGTTGTGGTCAGAAAGTTAGTAGTAATACAACGGATAAATCAACACTAGAAGTTGCTACTTCGGGTACTCTTTATCCGACCTCATATCATGATCCAAAGACTAAAAAGTTGACAGGATATGATATTGAAATTGTTCGTGCTGTGGCCAAGAAAATGGGACGCAAAGTAGAATTTAAGCAATTAAATGTTGATGGTCAATTAACCGCGGTTAAAACTGGTAAAGTTGATATGGCAGCTAATGATATTGGTATTTCACCACAGCGTAAGAAGGAGTTTACGCTATCAACGCCGTATAAGCATTCGTTTAACAGTATTGTTGTTCGTAAGAGTGACAACTCAGGCATTAATTCGTGGCATGATATCAAAGGTAAAAAAGCTGCTGGTGAAGCAGGTACGAGTTATCAACGTTTAGCTAAGCAACTTGGCGCAGAGACAATTAACTATAATAATGTTTCAAACGATGTCTATCTACGCGATGTTAAAAATGGCCGGACAGATTTCATTATGAATGATTATTACTTGCAAAAACTAGCATTAAAAGCCGTTCCTAATAATGGTCTAAAGATTAAGAAGGATATGTATTTTAAGACCAAAGATGATGGTGCTGGCGTTGGTATTTTGATGAAAAAAGACAATAAAAAGTTAGCTAAGCAAGTAAATAAGGCTTTAGCCTCGCTCAAAAAAGATGGTACATTGAAGAAATTGTCTGAGAAATTCTATGGTGCGGATGTGACTAAGAAACCAAACGTTCATATTTCAAAGACTTTTACGATTAAGGAATAAGGAATGTGATTGTGAATGGCATTTTTACACTATCTTTCAATTCCTAACTTTTTTGATGCCCCGCTAGCTATCTCATCGATACCATCAATTTTGTCTGGTTTTCCGATTTCATTTGGATTAACTGCTGTGAGTTTTGCATTGTCACTCATCCTAGGGTTATTACTAACCTTGGCTCAACTTAGTCATTTTAAAATTTTACACTGGGCAGCACGAGGATTTATTTCGTTCATGCGTGGTGTGCCAATGTTGGTCATTTTGTTTGTGATATATTTTGGGTTTCAAACGGCAGCTTTTCCGGCTGCAGTGATTGCTTTTACGATTAGTAGCAGTGCGTTCGTTTCAGAAGTTTATCGTTCATCATTTTTGGCCGTTGGACAAGGACAATGGGATGCTGCTTATTCACTGGGGTTACCCTATCGCAAGGTTGTGAGAAAAGTGATTTTTCCGCAAGTATTTCGTATTTCTATACCAGCACTTGGTAATATTTTACTCGATTTGTTTAAAGGAACATCATTAGCAGCAATGATTACGGTTAGTGAAATGTTTATGAAAGCGCAGATTATTGCTGGTGCAGACCAGGATTATATGACAATTTATATTATGATTGCGATTCTGTATTGGTTCTTCTGTTGGTTAATGACGATTGCCCAAACAACGTTAGAAAAACATTTGGCATAATTGTTGCTAGTTAACTCAGGTATGATATTGATTAAAAAACAATCTCCCACTAAATTTAGCTTTGACTAATTTAGCGGGAGATTATTTTTTTATTTAGGCTGTAGCCCTTTAACCAAGAATGCAGCTGCCTCTTGGCTAGAACGAGTTATATCAAAAGTGGTACTTCCAGAAAAAAGTAAAGGTGCAACATAACTACCAGTTATGCCTAAAATATATTGAAGAATTTTTATAAAATTCCAAGCAACTAACTGCCCCTGTTGTTGATAGTATTGAAAAATAGTTTCTAATTTTTCTAAATGTAAATGGGTAAATTTATGAATAATCTGTAGGCGAACCCTTTCGTTAGTCATTGATTCACGAATCAAAATGCGAATTTGTGGTAAATTATTTATAAAAAACTGCATCCGATTTTGAATCAGATTTTGTAAAAATTCTTGAAAGTGGGGCCCCTCTGGTTTAGTTATTTCATCGATAAATTCGTTAGCAACCTTAGGAATGACTTCATCAATGATAGAGTCTACGACAACCTGTAATAATTCTTGTTTGGTTTTAAATTGTTTATATACGGTGCCTTCTGCTACATCAGCCATCGCGGCAATATCATGAGTACTCGTGTTTTCGAATCCCTTTTCGGAAAAAAGAGTTAAACTTGCTTGCAAAACAGCCTTTTGTTTATCGGAAATATCCATTTCATCAAGACTTTTACTAAAAAGTGTTGAAATATTATTAACCATCTAAATCTTCCTCCTTTAAACTTCACGATATCGGCGCATTGCATTTAGATTCAAAACCAAGAATAAGGTGGCGAACAGTAATAAGGCTAATAGATTTGGCCAAATTTGGGTGATACTAAATCCTTTCGTAACCACATCGCTCATGGCATTAGCACCGTAATAAAGTGGCATCAAATGACCAATTGCTTGTAACCATCCAGCCATCTGATCGACGGGGATGATTCCTGAAAAGAACACTTGTGGAATGACGACAATTGGGATGAATTGCATCATTTGAAATTCTGACGCTGCAAATGTTGAAATAAATAGTCCCATGGTTAGGGCAGCCATGGCCATGAGAACATTTATGAGTAAGACATTCCAAATGCTACCTAAAATTTGAATATCGAAAACGTACGTACTATAAAAAACAATTAGCAGTGTTTGAATGAGGGCAAAAATACCGTAACCACTCAAATAACCGGTGATAATCTCACCTCGTTTAACTGGTGTGGCTAGTAGACGCTTCAAAGTACCAGTGGTTCTTTCACGTAGTAGGGCAATTCCTGAAATTAGAAAGACGAAGAAGAAAACAACAAATCCCATCATAACTGGCAAGAAGGTGTCAAAGAAATTAGTATCCTTATCGCCATAGATATAATGTGTACTAACTGAGTAATTTTTCGTTGTTGTTTTTTGTTGGTTAGGTAATGATGATTGAACTTTTGCTTGTGTGCCCGTTTGCTTTGCAAGAATTGCTAGTTGTTGTTGTAGCTTTTGAATAGCTTCCTTTTGTGTTTTTAGCGCAGTTACTGATGTTTGTGTCTTCAGCTTAATTTGCCCAGCTTGCAAACTCTTTTTGATGATTGAACTTTTTGTTTGATTACTATTTTGAAGTGTTAAAGTTAACTTATTTCCTTTTTGGGTCATGACCGCCGCATAATCATGATCACGAATCAATTGTTTTGCGGAATCATCGGAAGAGATATGATGTATTTTCAAATTATCATTATCAATCGCTTTAATTAATGTTGAATCAACATTTCGAACAGCTAAATCTGCGGTTTGATTGTTATTTGATTGGAAAAGAAAGTACATTAAAGTGAGAATTAGCAATGGGGCAATAAACATCATTGCTAGAGTTCGCTTATCCCGCAACATTTCTTGTAAAACACGTTTAAGCATTGCCAGTGTGCGCATCTTGTTCCCTCCCTGCCTTTAAAAATACTTCTTCAACACTATTGACCTCAAATTCTTTGATTAATTCAGCTGGTCGTCCTTGAGCAATGGCAACACCATTGCGAATCATCAATAAACTATCAGATTCTTCAGCATCATCCATGACATGAGTCGTTAATAGAATTGTTTTACCTTCATGACTTAAGCGATGTAATTCCTGCCAAATTTGCTTGCGTAACTCAGGATCAATACCAACAGTTGGTTCGTCTAGAATTAGGATATCTGGGTTGGCAACTAAAGCAATGGCTAATGACAGCCGTCGTTTCATACCACCAGAATAGTCACTAACATGTTTATCTAAATCTTCATCTAGATCGACCACTTTCGTTGCATAATCAATTTGAGCAGGTAGTTCCTTTTTGTCCATGCCTTGCATTTGACCAAAGAAAGTTAAATTTTCTCGCGCCGTTAGTGTTTCATATAAGGCATCAGCTTGAGCCATAAAACCAATTCTGGCTAGTATCTTGCGATTAGGCATTGCTGTACCAAGGACAGTGACGGACCCCTTCTTTGGTCGAAGCATGCCCATAATGGCATTAATCAGTGTCGTTTTACCGGCACCACTTGGTCCAATTAAGCCTAAAATCTCACCGGACATAATAGATAAATTAATGTCATGAATAACAATATTTTTTCCGTACCCCTGGACAAGATCTTTTACTTGAATGATTTCTCCCATCTCGACCCCTCCTGTTAATTTGAGTGATATGTTTGTCATTAAAAGTGAGTGAGTATTCACTCCTTATGATGAGAATAACACTTTATTAAAAAAATGCAAAAAAATAGACCAAGTCAGTCTAATTTTTTGCACCTATGAATTGAGCTGATATTTAGTGAAAAATGCGGGTACAGCTTGCCCGAGTGAGAGACAAATCAGGAAAAATAGGTCACTGAAATGTGAGGCTGTTAGAGCGACAACGAGATAAATAATAAAAATGAACAGTACCCAAAATCCTCTAAAGTATCGAACAGTGGCTAGTCTGTTTTTATCTTGAAATTGAGGATGTTTATGCTCATAAAAATAACTAGCGGCTAGCACTATCAGTATTGCTAGGAAAGATGCTAAGAAATACCAGCCAAAATTATTGGTAAGTCCTTTTGCAATGGTAAAAGTAGATAATATTATAAGCCACGAAATGGTTATATACGTGCCATATTTCCAATCGATCATCTAATCCCTCCTCTTTCGAAGTATTGTATCATTTTTATAGGACACAGTTTACTTTAGAAATTGGTGTCTTTTTTTATGCAAAAATTGATGCTAATCAATTATTAATTTTACTGCTTTGTCTATACTGAACTTAAATTAGTCAAAGGAGAATACAATAATGAAATTTCAGCGATATGTTCATCGACATACTAATCAGATTACATTGGTTACGGCAGTTTTAATCGTTATTGGTTTGTTTGGAAAACTTGTTCATAATGAGAATATTTACACGGGAGCATTTATATTGGCATCGATTATAGCTGCAATCCCAGTTATGTTACGGGCTTGGTCAGCTTTGCGATATAAAACAGTGAGTATTGAGTTACTAGTTTCAATTGCGGTCATTGGGGCATTTATGATTGGTGAATTTAATGAATCAGCCATTGTCACCTTTCTGTTTTTGTTTGGGACATTTTTAGAAGAGAAAACATTAACGAAAACCAGAAAGTCCATCAAAGACTTAACAAAAATGGCTCCGACGACTGCATTAGTTGTTCAGAATGATAATTCGGTTGCAGAAACAGACGTTGATTTTGTGTCTGTTGATGATGTTGTTTTGGTGAAAACTGGTGGACAGATTCCAGTAGACGGTGAAATTATAACGGGTTCAGGAGATATTAATGAAGCTAGTATTACTGGTGAAGCGAAACTCGTCAGTAAAGCAGTTGGCGATGATGTTTTTTCAGGGACAATATTGGATAATGGGACTTTAAAAATTCGAGCAACTAAGGTTGGTGAAGAAACAACTTTTGGAAAAATTATTACGTTAGTTGAGGAGGCGCAAGATGCTAAATCACCAGCAGAAAAATTTATTGATAAATTTGCCACCTATTACACACCAGCCGTCCTCGTTATTGCAGTAGTCGTTGGCATAATTACGCAAAATTATCGATTAGCAATTACCGTGCTAGTTCTGGGTTGCCCAGGTGCCTTGGTCATTGGCGCCCCAGTTTCAAATGTGACAGGGATTGGTAATGGCGCCAAAAATGGTGTGCTGATCAAAGGTGGCGAGGTCATGAATACCTTTTCTAAGGTAGATACGGTTATGTTTGATAAGACAGGTACGCTAACTGAAGGTAAAGCTACGGTGACGCAAGTTCATAATTATACGACTGATTACGACAGTATTAGTTTAGCTGCCGCTATTGAATATCATTCTGATCATCCATTAGCTCGAGCAATTAATAATTATGCAGATAGCCAGCACATTGCGATTGACCAAATGACAGTTTCTGATGCAAACACCATCAAAGGTCGCGGTATTGTGACACAGTACAACAAACAGCCAATATACTTGGGTAATCAACAATTATTGGTTGATAATGGGATTGATTTAACAGCCGAACAACTAGCTGATTTGAATACCATTCAAGAAACTGGTAGTTCTACTGTTTTACTTGGTTATGTCGGAAAGGTCATTGGACTAATTGGTATATCAGATACTGTGCGTCCGAATGTGAAAGAAAGCTTGCAGCAACTTAAGCAGTTGGGCATTAAAAAAACAATTATGTTGACGGGTGATAATGCCCAAACAGCTAATGCTGTAGCCAAACAAATTGGTATTGATGAGGTGCACGCTAATCTAATGCCCGAGGACAAAGTTAGTTATGTTACGTCGGCTCAAGCAGATCATCATACAGTCGCTTTTATTGGGGATGGTATTAATGACAGTCCATCATTGGCAGTTGCAAATATTGGTATTGCTATGGGCAGTGGGACGGATGTTGCCGTTGAGACATCTGATATCGTTTTAATGTCATCAGGTTTTGAGGAATTGACACATGCATACGGTTTAGCTAAGCGAACAGTACGTAATACCAAAGAAAATATTTTTATTGCTATCGCGACAGTTATTGCATTGTTAATGGGCCTCATTCTAGGGTTCATCTATATGGCCAGTGGTATGTTCATTCACGAAATAAGCATTTTAATCGTCATTTTTAATGCAATGAGATTAATTAATTATCGAATAAAAAATTCAAAACTTGATCCTAATCAATTACGCAAAACGGCAAATCATTTATGATAAAGCTATTTCAATCAGGAGGTTACTATAATGAATAAAATTGTTTTACAACTGGATGAATTGTCATGCCCGTCATGTTTGCAAAAAATTCAGAGTGCATTAGATAAACAAGTAGGCATCACAAATGTTAAAGTTTTGTTCAACGCAGCAAAGGTCAAGGCAGATTTTGACAGTGATAAAATTTCAGCGGATAAAGTAGCGGATACCGTGACAAATTTGGGTTACAATGTACAGTCAATCAAAGTTAAATAAGGAAAAAACTATGACAACACCAACAGAATTATTTACAGCAGAAGTTAAGCAAGCTGATATTGATCATCACACGCCAACAGCTGGGGCGATGACGGGACATATCGTGGCAAATTTAGCCGTTTTAGCAAATAAGTTACAACAAGCAAAATGGTACGTAAAAGGTAGTCAAGTAACAATGCTAAAAGATTTGTTTAATCAATTACTACTACAAGCATATGGGCAAAAGGACCAACTTGGCGAGACCTTAATTGATGAAAATTTAATCGTACCCAGTGTACAAAAAGAGTTTGATACTTATACAATGCTTGAAGAAAATGGGCAAAATAAATATGAAACGACAGATTGGTTAATTAATAATCTTGTCCATGATTATGATACTGAAAATATGTTTATTACACGTGCAATTAAATTGGCTAATAAGGAAGACCGGCCGGTATTAGCATTAACGTTAACCAATTTATTAGCTGCAAATAATCATAATATTGCGACTTTACAGGCTTTATTGGGTAAGACTGCACGTGACGGACTGGATGAAGAAGAATAAAAATGGCATGCTTGATAGCTAATAAAAAGGAGTTGGAACATTGTTCCCAACTCCTTTTTGTTAAAATAGCTTAGTTATAAGCAAGTCAGTTTTATAGTATAAATATTCCTGAAATATTACAGACTATTAAAATCATGCACTTGGATGATTTTATTTGATATAGATTCGATTACGCCCGCTTTCTCTAGTTTATTAAATCCACGAGTGACGGATTCGGGTGTTGTTCCTAAATAAGAAGCTAAATCCTTCCGTGTCATCGGTAGCGCAACTTGAATCGTACCTTCTTGATTAACTTTCGAGTTGATGATTAAATCAGCTAAGTAAGACGTGATTCTTTTAGTGATTGATCCATAGGCAAGTGTGGCCGTTTGATTTTCAGAAATGTCTAAGCGTTCAGACATGTGTTGTAACAGGCTCATACTTATTTCAGGATACTGGCCTAAAACTTGCTTGAAGCCTTGTCGTGTTAGTTGGCATATTTCGGTTGGTTCTAGAGCCTCAATGTAATCATTGTGTTTTATGTCTGATTTAAAGATACTCCATTCCCCTGTGAATGCTCCGGGTCCCAAAAGACGAATTAATTGTTCTTTGCCATTTTCTAAAATACGATAGTTTTTTAGTTCTCCCGTATGGACGATATACAAAGTGTCATCATTATCATTCAGAGAATATAGAATTTCCCCTTTAGCTAACTGTCTACTAGTAATATTTTGAGAAATTTTTCCAAGATCATCCTGGTCTAATGCCTTAAAAATTGGTACTAATGAGACACAATGCCGTTCCTCTTCCTTTTCCATGAACAAGCTCCCCTTTAATTAATATCCTGTCGCTTAAATTATACATTGTCTGTATGAAAATTATTAATAAAAAAATCAGGCAGTAAATTACCGTAATCATTCGATAATCTACTGCCTGAAAAAATTTTTATGCAACACAGATGATAAAGTTATTTTGGCTGAATAATCGTCTGGTTAGGTGTTTTTATTAATTGTAACGGTGTCTCAAAAGCTTCAGAAAGTAAATCGATTTGATTTTGCATTAATACAGCAGCTTCACTGACCAAATCGGCTGTACGTCGTAAGAGCCAAATATGCTGACTGTAACGGAATGCTTGATTTAAATCATGAAGCACCATTAAGACCGTCATTTGCCGTTTTTCTTGTAACTGTTGTAACGTTTTGAGGAACAACTCTTGAAAATGTAAATCAAGAAATGTGGTCGGTTCATCTAAAATCAACAAATCTGGTTGTTGCTGTAGAACAAAACCTAGCCAAGCCAGTTGTTGTTGCCCACCAGATAAATCAGTCATCTCTTGATCTAGTAACGGTGTCAGTTGCAGTGTGTTAATCACTTCTTCGTCCATTTTTGCATGACTAAGCTGTAATAGTTCACGAACAGTTAAAGGTTCGTATAACTGATTATGTTGCGATAATACTGCAACATGCTTTGCGTGGTTAATCACTGAGCCACTGTCCGGCAATAGTTCAGCAGTTAGTAACTGGATTAAAGTTGATTTACCAACGCCGTTCGGTCCAATTAATGCCGTAATCTGATTTGTAGGTAATCGGGCAGACACATTATCTAGTAACTTATGGTTACCACGACTAAAAGATAGATGATTAATGTCGAGCATGATGACCTCCTTTGATTAACATTAGACCAAATAGTGGGCCACTGATAGCTAGCAGAATGGCGCTAGTTGGTAATTCCTTGGGTGCGACTACTGTGCGTGCAATCGTATCAGCATTAAGTAGCAACAGACTGCCCCACAAAGCAGTTGGCCAGATTAAATGTTGGCTTTTTTGTTTTGGATTCATAAAGCGAGCAATTTCTGGCAAGATGGCACCTAGGAAAAAAACAATACCAATGAGACTAGTCAGAGCACCCGTCCATAGGCCAATTGCCAGTAGGACGATCCAAATCGTTTTCTCTTCTGAGATACCAAGTAATTTTACTTGGCGAGAAGGGAGCGCAAAATATTTTAGATTTGGCCAGACCAGCGTAATCAAAATACAACCAATAATTATGACCATGATTAGTTGCATAACCTGTGGCCAACTCACCGTACTTAGTGAGGGTAATGGGACACCCAAACCTTCACTCGCAATATTTGTCAGCGCTTGAAAAGTCATGGCTGTCGCAATTCCTAGTAGAATCAACCGCAATGGTGGTTGATGTTTAGGTAGCACAACGAACCAAACCGCAGTTAGTATTAATCCTGCAAAACTACCTAGCAAAACGTTGACGTTTAAGAAACTAGGTAAAAGAACTAAGAGTGCAATTAGTAAAAACTGACTACCGTTCATAATTCCTAGAATAGATGTATCAACGAGTTGATTTCGTAGAACACTTTGTAGCAGCAAGCCACTTATACCAATGAGTGCACCACCAAGCACCGCTACAAGGATTCTTGGTAAACGGTAATTGATAATTAGCTGCCAAGTGTTGTGATTTCCGTGAATCATTTTTATCAGAGAAATCGGTGTACTACCAACAACCAGTGCAATCATGATGCTGATAATCACTAAGATGACCAAAATAAATCGATAATATCTAGACATTATCTCCTCCTATTTTTTAAGCCAAGTCCGAATTTGTTGATAGGCTTTCGGTGCATTTAAATTAGCAGTCATACTGAATATTGGTTCTTTAGCACGGTAAACATGACCGTCCTTAACAGCAGGCACTGCTTGCCATGTTGATTGTTTGAACAGTGCATCAAAGTTTTTGAAGACACTATCAGGCATTGCATGTGCCATTGTAATGATAACTGTTGGTTGTGATTGTGCAATCTGTTCAGCATTCATTGTGACAAATGGACTTGAACCAGACCCGACGACATGACCACCAGCTTGGGTAATTAAATTACCAATATAACTATGCTCAGTACCAACTAAAAATGAACCGCCAGGCATCCCCATCAATAACAAGACATTTTGCCTTTTCTTGGGATGTTGTTGTGGCAATGAAAGTGAGTGATTTAATTGTTTAGCAGCAGCTTCTCGGTGGTAAGTCTTACCAAGAGAAGTGACCGTTGTTTGTAAATCAGATAATGTATTAAATTTCAATTGTTGATATTTAATATGCTCACTATCTAATTTTTGTTGATAATCAGAAGCAATGGCAGCATCCAAATAAACCAAATCAGGTTTTAATTGACCAATTTTCTCTAAGTTTGGGGCAACATGATTACCAACTTGTGGTAAATCACGGTACTTTTTAGGTAGTGATTGTTGCGCTCCGGGCGTTGGTACGCCAACTAAAGGGACATCTAGCTTATTAAATATCTGAGCTTGCGCATTTGTCGTCACGACAATTCTTTTTGAAACGGTTGTTTCATGAGTTGGGCGCATCATTAACCAAATCCAACCAGCACTGATAATTAATAGCACGAGTAATAAAACAGTTAAGATTTTTTGTTGTTTTCGCATAGGCAATTACTTCTTTTTAAGATTAATGACTAATCCAAGAATAACGCCAATTGCCAGACCACCACCTACAATAGCAGCGACAGGTAATTGCTTGTCTTTGTGAGTCTCTTCAGCAACTTGTTTTGTTGACTTTTGGCTGCTCTTAGATGCAGCGTGTTTACTAGTTGCACTCGAACTAGTCGTTGTGGAAGAACTTTGGCTTGATTCAGATGAGCTTGAGCTACTTGAAACAACACTCGAACTAGTTGTTTGTGAACTAGCTACTTGGCTGCTTGAACTTGATAACTGACTAGTTGCAGATGAACTCGATGATGATGTTGCAGCAGGTACTGAAGATGCGTTCAATGATAAACCAACAACATAGTTGTGATGATAGTTAATGCTATTAACATCAACTTTAATCGCAGCATTGTGACGAGCACTTAAGTTCGATGTCACGAAGCTGTAAGTAATTGTCTGTGAGTTGCCGGAATCGCTGCGTGATACATTAGCACCTGCGCCGTCAATACTTAGCACTTGCACAGGATAATTACCTAAATCCTTCTGAGTCGTAACCGTTGATGTGACAGTATAACTGCCATTACCATTGGGCGTTACTGTTGCTGAATTAGCAAAGTATGCAGCTGCATAGGAAGTATTCGATGAGCCATTTTCTAAT
>NZ_GG697129.1:566782-572164 GCF_000160575.1 Weissella paramesenteroides ATCC 33313 | reverse complement strand
ACTTGCAAAGGCACATTATATGAGGCTGCATGCACTGGTATTTGAACACCAATCATGAAAAGTAAGAGTGCCAGCATACTCAACAAATAACGTAAATATTTTTTGTTGTGCATCTACTTACCCCTTCTTAAAGAAGTTGGTCAACAATGACACACCAACATAACCTAGTGCAGCAGCAATTACACCACCAGCAACAATGAGAATGTTACGGCGAGTTGTGTTGTCTTTTTGATCAGCTTTAGTATCTTTTGAAACATTTGTATCTGACTTAACACTATCTTTTTTGTCTGAATGTTTAGGCTTATTGGCCTTTTCATCAGATTGTTGGCTAAATGCAGAGTCAGTATTAGCACTAGTATTTTCAAATGTTCCGGTTGCCACAGGATCAGATGTTCCACGTGAAACATCACTAGTGTTTAACGCAGTGGTCAACGTGTTATCAGACATGTTTGGCAAGCCAGTCGTTGGTTGAGTTGCCTCGCTAGCATTATTTAGTGTACGACCAATAACGAAACGAATTGTGTAAGTGTGGTCATACGCTAATGGCGCTGTGAAATGAACATGAATCGTTGTCGCAATCGGTGCCTTAATTTCGTTTGCAGATAACGAGAATCGGTAAACCGCCTGGTAATAGTTACCAGTTTTAAAGTTACTCATACGTGTGACATGGTGGGTACCATCCATAAATGTAATTGGCGCTGATCCCATCATCGCTGGCGTATGCGTTGTTACATAACCAGTATATGAGCCATTACTATTTTTAACTAATTGAATGGTTGGCAAGAAATATTGCGCAGCAACTGATGTGCTGTTACTATTACCTTGCAAAATTGTTAGTTGGTGCAAGGTAGCGTTTGGAACAAGTGTCTGACGGCTTGTTGATAATGCACTACCAGAATTAGATTGGCTAGAAGATGAAGCACTAGAAGATGAGCTTGAATTAGCAGCACTACCACCACCGTTGTTGCTGGTCTTCTTAACACTACTCATATCAAAGACAATATCGGCACTTGGATGCTCAGTGAAGTTAATTGCTGAAACAAAAATTGTCATGTTAGATGTCATGGTCTTTGACAACGCAGAAACGGGTACAGTGACGACCCAACTATTGCCGTTAGCCTTAGCAGCAACACCATTGATTGAGAATGCCTTCATCATAGACATAGCATCATTTTGGGTAGCGAAAGTAATCGTTGCTTGACCGTTTTTAACAGCAACATTTGCTGGGGACTTCATATAAGTCTTCATCGTTGAATCAGTAGTTGTACCTGACTTGTAGACATTATAATTAATAGAATAAGTGCCGTCTTGCAAGATGTCTTTGTCAGATGATGCTGATTCTGATGATGAACTAGATGAATGACTACTATCACTTGTTGATTTAACAAGTGCAGGGTTCATATCAAAAGTAATATTTGAGTTATAACCCTTAGATGGACTCATTGGTACACTGGTAAATGATTTCAAGGTTACTTTACCATCTTTACCGGGTACCAGATCCTTAGTCGGAATAGTGAAATCAACGGTTGTTGACTTATTAACCACTGATTTTGTCTGACCATCAAAAGTGACTGATGGAATCATCCCCATCATACTTGGGACTTGATAAGTGACACTAACGACACTTGTTAGTGCGCCAACCTTGACGTTAAATTCTTTGGCAAAGAAACTATCCATATGACTATCAGGACTGACCGCAATTTGGTAGTTACCAGCTTTTAGGTTATTTTGGGCAATAAGTTGACTAACATCAAAAGTGATATTTGATGGATAATCATGTGTATAACCTTGGGCAGACACATGGGTTAGCGACTTCAGAGTCAACTTACTATCTTTGTCAGGGGTTAGATCTTTAGTTGGAACAGTAAAAGTAGTATCCTGACCGCTAACTGATTTTGTCTGACCATCAAGTGTTAGTGATGGAATCATTTTTGCTAGTGATGCATCATTTAAACTCAATGTGATATCTGTTTGCTCACCTTTAACATTAATGCGAGCGGTTGGCTTCAAAAAGCGTGACATCCCCTGGTCTGCTGCAATGTTCACTGTTGAATCTGTTGATGAAGATGAAGTAGTCTTGTCATCTGAAACAACAGCAGATGATGCTGTATCGCTACTATTATTTTGCTCGTTATTTACCACACTAGAGGTAGCTGTATCATTGTTAGATGATTGTGCGCTGCTACTTGTTTGGCTTGAACTTGATGGCGCAACACTTGTTGTTGTACTTGAATCAGCAATTGAAGTACTTGCATTGTTTGAAGAAGAACTTACTGAATGACTTGAATTTGCTGTACTTGAAGAAGAACTAGAGCTTGAGCTAGAAGCAGCTTCCGGCTTAAATCCTTGAACAGCTAAACGAATATCATAGTCGTGATCATAATTCATCATTGGAATGTTAACATGAATCTTGGTCTTGATTGGTTGCCCACTAGCCAATTCATCTGCTGTCAACGTTAGACGATAAACAGTTTGGTTATAACCATTTTTTTGTGTGGTGCCCATTTTAACAACTTGATGTTGCGTATCCTCACTTGAAATGGGCTCATCACCGAGATTAACGGGTGTATTAGATGTTAAATAAGCATAATAATTTCCGTTTGCCTGCTTCTCTAGTGAAATCGTGTTTAAATAAAATTGTGATGCAGTAGATGTTGCATCGCTGTTACCCTGCAAAATTTTCAAATCATAATTCTTTTTAGTTGCTACAGCTTGCGTGGTCTCAGCGGCATTAACAATTGTGTTAACGCTTGAGACAGTCGTTGTTGTTAGCATACTTCCAAGAACAACTGTTGAAAATAGTGTTGCAGTTCGTGAAAAAGTACTCATACCTGTCCTAAAACTCCTTCTGTTATCATTAAATTATCCTATTTATAAGACTTCACATAATATTCATGAAAAGTTCACAATTGAACATAAATAATTTTAAAGGTTATTTTTAGGTTAATCAAGTTATTTAAATTTAAAGACAGCATCAGATTAGTGATAAAATAGGTTATATAAAATTTGAGAGGTTACCGATATGAAACAGACATATGCGATTGTTGGTTTGGGCCGTTTTGGTAGCTCATTACTAGAATCACTTATAGATGCTGATCAAGAGGTTTTAGTCATTGATAAGAACCCAACTTTAGTTGAAAACTATATGGATATTGCAACCCATGCGGTGATTGCAGATGCGCAAGATGAAGATGCTTTGCGAGACTTGGATTTAGCAAGTTTTGATCATGTTGTGGTAGCAATTGGACATAATCAGCAGGCATCAATTTTGACAACAATCTTACTGAAAGATATTGGTGTACGTCATGTGATTGCGAAAGCTGAGAATAATTTGCATGCTCGTGTACTAGATAAAGTTGGGGCTGATCAGGTTGTCAGACCTGAAAATGAAATGGCACATCGTTTAGCTGAACAATTAATGACTCCTAACCTACTTAATTTTATTGACTTAGGTGATAAACATTCATTAGGTGAAATTAAAATTGGTAATTTGCGTTTTGCCAACAAGACCATTGAAGAACTAGATATTAGGAAAAATTATGGTCTTAATATCATTGCCATTCGTTCTGAAGATCGCGTGGTGATTACGCCAGAACCTGATGAAATCATTCAAGTTGGTGATGTGCTGACAGTGGCTGGTGAGACAAAGGATGTGAAGCACTTTGAATCATTAGTAGCCAAAATTAAGTAATTATTATTGGATTAGCTATTGACTATCAAGCTTAAACAGCATATAGTTGACCATACTAATTTGTGTTTTGAGGAAAAAAGAAACTATTAGTTATTGATAGTATTTAGAGAGTTTGTGTTTGGTGAAAGCAAATTATTATCGGCTAGTAGTGGCGCTTTTGGAGAAACGAAAATTACCTGTAATTAAGTGGCTTAGTCAGTGACTAAGAATTAGGGTGGAACCGCGTTATTAAACGTCCCTATGTCAAATTTAATTTGGCATGGGGATTTTTTATATCCTCATGCAGTGAGGTATATTTATGAATAATCAGTCGGAACGTGAATTATCACGTGGTCTTAAAGCACGCCATGTGCAGATGATAGCTATTGGTGGTGCGATTGGAACCGGTCTTTTCTTAGGATCAGGATCGGCAATCAAAGCAGCAGGTCCAGCGCTAATTTTAGCGTATGCACTAACTGGTTTGTTCGCATATCTAATGATGCGAGCAGTTGGTGAATTGTTGCTCTCAAATACAAAGATACGGTCATTCATTGATTTTGTTCGTATTTATTTGGGTGATAAATGGGAATTCGCTATTGGCTGGGCATACTGGTTAAGTTGGGCAAGTTTGGCGATGGCGGATCTAACTGCGAGTGGTATTTATTTGCGGTATTGGTTTCCTTCACTCCCACAATGGGTAACCCCATTAATTGTTATTATTGTATTGGTCACGTTTAATCTAATTAATGTGCGATGGTTTGGTGAATTAGAGTCATGGTTTGCTTCAATTAAAGTTTTTGCGATACTGGCATTGATTGTTGTTGGAATCGGCTTGATTATCTCAGGGTTCCATACAGGTGGTAACACTGCAAGCTTTGGTAACCTAGTTTCACATGGTGGATTCTTTGCAACTGGATTTAAGGGCTTTATCATGGCCTTTCCAATGGTAATTTTTGCCTTTACTGGTATTGAAATGGTTGGGTTAACTGCTGGTGAAACAGAGGATCCAGCGCGTGATTTACCCAAGGCAATTAACTCGGTACCAGTGAGAGTTGGTTTGTTTTATGTTGGTGCAATTGCAATCATTATGTCAGTTTATCCTTGGAATCAAATTGACACATCACAATCACCATTCGTACAAGTATTTTCCGGTATGGGCATTAATTTTGCTGCAACGTTAGTGAACTTTGTTGTGTTAACAGCTGCCTTGTCTGCTGCTAACTCGGCAATTTTCTCAACATCACGGACATTATATGTCTTGGCAAAAAATAGCCAAGCACCAAAATCATTGGCACGTGTTTCAAAAAATATGGTGCCAGTAACGGGAATGTTGGCTTCATCAATTGTCTTTTTGGCAGTTGTATTACTTAACTACTTTTTCCCATCAAAGATTTTTACCATGATTACCGGTGTTGCAACGATGAGTTTTATTTTTGTTTGGATACTTATCATGGTTGCCCATATTAAATATAAGCAAACGGCAGCAGCAGTAAATAATCCGTATAAGATGCCGTGGTTCCCAGCAACTAGTTATCTAACAATTGGGTTCTTCGTGGCCGTTCTCATTATTTTGGCACTTGATCCATCAACAAGACTATCTGTTTTCTTAACGATTATATTCTTTGTATTAATGTTAGTTGGCTATAGTTTATGGGCAAAACGCTCACAAAAAATATAAATAAAAAAAGCGCTGATGAACTGAACTCCGTAAG
>NZ_GG697129.1:385166-565348 GCF_000160575.1 Weissella paramesenteroides ATCC 33313 | reverse complement strand
AAGTTGGAGTAATTTCTATCAGCGCTTTTTAATTAAATTTAATCCGTTAATAACAGTTGAAAGGCTAATCGATCACCGTTTGGCACGGGCATTTGAACATGACCACGGTAATCAAAATCGGCTTTTTTAACTGTTTTTTGCATGCCTTTATTGATTTCATGCGTATCAATACGAATATCACGATAACCATGATCTAACGATAACATGACTAAATCGTGAATGAGTTGATGAGCAAGACCTTGACCACGAACATCTGCATCAATCGCAATCCGATGCAAACTCATATATTGGGACTCATTACCTAACCAAGAGCCATCAATATCTTCATATGCCTGTTCCGGACCAGGAACTAGTTTCCCGACACCAGCAACTTGATGATTATAGATGAGGACATAAACGATGCCCTTATTGATATCATCTTCGAATTCTTTGCGGTTTGGTTCGGCTGATCCTTGCCATTGTGGTGAATTTTGACTGCCAAGATACGCGACAGCTTGTTGAATGATGCGATAGATCGCATCAACATCTGAGGGCTTTGCTTGACGAGTATAAGTTAATGACATAGGATTTATCCCCCTACTTGTTTAAATTTTGTACTTAATTATAGCAAAAAATTAAAAAGTAAGGCGTTTCTTTTTACAGTTAGACTGTCCAACCCCCGTCAGCTTTGATAACATTGCTGGTTGGTTTTAATTTTAAGAATTTAAAAGGTTCGTTAGATATAATAGTCTTGAGAGGATTTTACTCACAAAGAATAATAAACGATGAACTAAATGAAATGAGGAAATAATCAATGCAAAAACGACCAGGAGATATTATCTTCCGTGCTGTTAAAGGTGCATTAATTGGATCAGGATTTATTTTACCAGGAATTAGTGGTGGTGCATTAGCTGCCGTATTTGGATTATATGAACGATTGATTTTGTTTATGGCGAATCCATTGAAAAATTTTAAAGCCAATGTCCGTTTCTTTATGCCTGTTGGCATCGGAGCAGTTATTGGCATCTTCTTACTCTCATTTTTAATTAGCTTTATGCTGGGAGAAGTTGAAAGTGTCGCACGCTGGTTCTTTATTGGGGCTATCTTAGGAACTGTTCCCACACTATGGCATGAAGCCGGAAAAATGGGACGTTCAACCTGGGACATTATTTTTTCCGTTATTGCGGGAGGCTTAATGTTATTATTCTTATGGTTTGGCCGACCTTTATTCTCAACGATTGAGCCTAGTATGAGTGCCTGGCTTTTAGCTGGTGGATTAATTGGCTTAGGTCTTCTTGTACCAGGATTAAGCCCATCTAACTTTTTAATTTACTTAGGTCTGTACAAAGGGATGAGTGATGGTATTAAAACGGGTGATTTATCAGTTTTGATTCCCCTTATTTTGGGATTAATTGTGGTTGTTTTAGTGTTTGCAAAAGTCATGGCCTATATTTTTAAAGTTGCTTATGCAAAGTTATTCCATATGATTTTCGGAATTGTGATGGCATCAACAGTCATGATTATCCCGCTAGATTACACTGGTTTTACTGTTTGGCATTATGCGTTCTCAATTATTCTGTTAGCGCTAGGAACGTGGCTAGGTTGGTGGATGGGTCGTTTAGAGCAGACAGTTAAGCCGACAACAGTATAATAAAAATAACAATTTAGAATTTTATATTAGGAAAATTTTAAGTAGGTATGTCATTCCCCACTGGTAATATGTCATGCTATAATGTGAATAGAAAAAAGGAGCCCTGTGCAATCAGGACTCCTTTTAGAACCGTTAGACGGTAGCAAATCTAAAGTTTAAATAACCGTTAGCTCTGCAAAGCTAAGACGGTTATTTTTTTTGCTAATTTTGAAAGCGATTTCAACAATGAGTTGTATTTCATAATTAAACATGCTATGGTTATCTTGTTAAGTTAATTAACGTATCTGGGGTGCTGAAAAGCTGAGAATATACCCACTGAACCTGATTTGGTTAATACCTGCGCAGGAAGATACAGTCCATATATAGAGAGTAATGGGCAGTCTTTTTGTGAATGCAAAAAGACTGCTTTTTTATATTTTATGAGGATTGCATAGAGCAATTGGCAAAAACTAAATCTAAACAATCATCGTCTGGGGTGCTGAAAGGCTGAGAATATACCCATGAACCTGATGTCGGTAATACGATCGAAGGAAGTGCGATATTTGACTGTGTGCAAATGCCCTTCTTTCAAGATCAGAAAGGAGGGCGTTTTTTTGATTATTTTAAATGGTGAACAAACAGCAAACATGGTTGGTAAAACATTGGCTGATTTATTACAAGAAAAAACAGAGATGATGCAAAATGTTGTCGTGGAATTAAACGGTAAGATTATTCATCGTGAGGAATTAGCAGACCGAACATTGTCAGAAAATGATCGCGTTGAACTAATTTCGTTTGTCGGTGGTGGTTAGAAAAGAGGAAAAAATAAAATGACACCAAAATTTCAAGGTGTAGCGGTTACTGATTTTTTTATGGGCATGAAAGAGCGTAATGTGGCTGGTACGACTGAACCATTAAAAGATGCCCGTGTGACCATTGCAGGTGCTGGGGGTCTAGGTTCAAATATTGCAATTGCACTAGCTCGAAGCGGTGTTGGTCATCTAACTTTAATTGACTTTGATGTCATTGAAATGAGCAATCTTAATCGACAACAATATAAAGTTAGTCAGGTTGGCATGCCGAAAGTCATTGCATTAAAGCAGAATTTATTAGAATTTAATCCATTTATCGATATTGAGATTCATCAGGTCAAAATTACACCTGATAATATTGAAACACTATTTGCGGACTGTGATATCGTCTGTGAGGCTTTTGATAACCCAATGGCCAAAGCAATGTTATTGGATGGTGTAACGAATTTTTATCCTGACAAGCCACTTGTTATGGGTAACGGTATGGCCGGATTACATATGACTAATGAGATGCAAACAAAACAACAGTTATCAAATGTATATATTTGTGGGGATGGCTATAGTAAAGGTGTCGAAGGACTGATGGCACCACGTGTAATGGTATGTGCTGGACATGAAGCCAATGCTATCTTACGTTTACTAACCAAGCAACCCGTTTTAGCAGAATAGGAGGAGATATAAACAATCATGGTCGAAAGTAATGATGATTTAATTATTGGTGGTCACCATTTTTCTTCACGTTTTATTCTAGGATCAGGTAAGTATTCATATGAACTAATTGATTCAGCAATCCATCACGCAGGTGCTCAGATTATTACTATGGCATTGCGTCGTACGAATACGGATGAAGAAAATATTTTGAATTATATTCCAGATGATGTGACAATCTTGCCAAATACATCTGGCTGCACCAACGCTGAAGAAGCTATTCGCATGGCGCGCATTGCTCGTGAATTAAGTGGCAGTGATTTTATTAAGCTTGAGGTTGTGCCTGATAAGACTTATTTGTTACCTGATAACGAAGAAACGATTAAGGCAACGAAGGTTTTGGCTGATGAAGGATTCATCGTGATGCCATATATGTTACCTGATTTAAATGCTGCCCGTAAGTTGGTCGAAGCTGGTGCTGCGGCTGTGATGCCATTAGGTGCACCAATTGGTACAAACAAAGGTTTGGCAACTAAAGAATTGATTCAGATTTTAATTAACGAAATTGATGCGCCAATCATTGTTGATGCTGGTATTGGTCGTCCAAGTCAAGCTGCTGAAGCCATGGAAATGGGAGCAGCAGCAGTAATGGCTAATACAGCGATGGCAACAGCAGGTGATATTCCATTGATGTCAGAGGCATTTAAGTTAGCTGTAGAAGCTGGACGTAAAGGCTATCTTGCCCACCCCGGTCGTGTTTTAGATAAAAAAGCAGCGGCATCATCACCAATTGCTGGCATTAGCAAATAATTATGACGAATGAAGCCATACAATTGGGTGATTTGCTGGATCAATTCAATACATCAGATGAAGTTGGCCAGAATCGGTTAGTTTATAATCAGCAATGGTTACGGAATCAACGAGCACTGATTTTGCTCGGCCAAGAACATGATGCGCAAGCAACGGTTGATGATTATGGTAATGTGTCTTTAGATTTTCCAGGACAAGAAATATCAGCACCGATTGCGACTGGTTCTCATATGGACACTGTGCGTCAAGGTGGTTGTTATGATGGGTTATATGGGGTTTTAGGTGGCTTTTGTGCGATACAAAAACTCTACCAACAAGGACATTTGCCTAAAAAACCGGTACGTTTGATTTCTTTTAGCGAAGAAGAAGGTAGCCGTTTTCCAGCAGCTTTTACTGGATCGAACTATTATACAGGACACCAGCAAGTCACGCCATTAGTTGATGAAATGGGTATCACATTTGATCAAGCTAGACGCGATGCGGTCAGACAATTGCAAACTATTCCTGGTGTTAGGCGACAGCGAGCGCCCTTACCGGCAAGTTTTACGGAATTGCATATTGAACAGGGTCCACGTTTAGCACAAGCACATCAGTCACTTGGGTTAGTGACAGGAATTGTTGCACAAGATCGCTATGATGTGACTGTATATGGACAAGCAAATCATGCTGGTACAACGCCGATGGCACAACGTCAAGATGCGATGGCAACTGCAAGTCATCTGATGGCTGAATTGTATGATTTGGCGAATAAATCTTCAAAAAGTTTGTCATTTACGATTGGTGAAATTCACGTATCACCTAATGTTAGTAATGTCATTGCTGAAAGGTGCACATTTAGCATAGATTGTCGTGAAGAATCAGATGAACGATTAGCTACATTTTTGACAGCTATGCAAGTAGTCATCCAACACTTTGAAAATGTCACAGTAAAACAGACACTGCATGTTCCTGCAACTCCTTTATCACAGGCATTAAGGAAACAAAATGCTGAGATAGCGACTCGAATGAATTTTCCCTTCCAAGAGTTATTTTCAGGTGCAGGTCATGACAGTCAAATAATGAGTACAGTCACCCCTACAGCCATGATTTTTGTACCAAGTGAAGCTGGTATTAGTCATGCACCGACTGAATATACAAAAATGTCTGATTTATTATATGGCGTCGCATTGTTGGCTACTAGTCTATCTGTTCAAGCAAACGAGTCGTAAAAATGCGGATAAAAATTCATCTAACGACTCAAATTATTATTGGTATGTTGATTGGTATCATTTTAGGTGCAGTTTTTGGCACTAAAATTGCGGGAATCAAAATTATTGGTGATATTTTTTTGAGGCTGATTCAAATGGCTGTCATGCCACTAGTTTTTTGTACGGTAATTGCAGCGATTGGTAAATTACCAGTCAAACAATTAGGAAAATTAGGTATCAAAACAGCTGCTTGGTTTATAGGCACGACACTTATCGCTGCTTTAGTTGGATTATTGCTTGGTTGGTGGTTTATGCCAGGTGTGGGTATTGACTTAAAACTGAATCCTGAACTTGTCCAAAAATTTACTAGCCATCCTGTTTCAACTTCAGACATGATATTAGGCTTTTTTCCGACTAATATTTTTGAGGCTTTGGTAAAAGGTAATACGATTCAAGTCATTATATTTGCGTTATGCATGGGAATCGTTCTAAGCAAAGCAAATAGTCAACAAAAGTATCAACATATCATTAATGGATTAGAACAATTAAATCAGTTATTTATTGATTTGATTCAATTGGTTTTGTGCATAGCACCAGTTGGAATTGGTGCATTAATCGCTTCGGTTATTGCTGAAAATGGGCTGACAGTCTTAATTCCACTGTTGAAGTTTTTAATATTATTCGGAGTGGGTACACTATTTTTCTTAGCCATCTTGTTCGGTATGATCATGATACGTGCGCATATGACTTTACGAACCGTCATGCATGGGTTTGCTAATATCTTAATTATCGCAATGACAACAACATCTTCAGCAGTATCCCTACCTGTTGAAATGCATGATGCTGAAAAACGATTAGGTATTAAGAAGGAAATTAGTGAGCTAGTATTACCTTTGGGGATGGCACTGAATAGTAATGGTCTGGCCATGTATTTGGCGTTAGCTTGTGTCACAATGACCCAATTTTACGGATTATCATTATCATTTATTATGATGTTAAAAATCGTTATGTTAGCCATTGTTGCTTGTTTAGGTACGGTTGCTGTACCAGGTGGTGGTTTAGTTGCGCTAGCGATTATTGTACCAACACTAGGATTACCTTTGGAAAGTATTGCTCTATTAGCAGGTATTGATTGGTTTGCGGGTATATTCCGAACCGTACTTAATGTGGTTGGTGATACGACGACTGCCATTATGATTGCTGCTGATGAAAAGAAATTAGTTCATGGCAGTTTGCCGGTTAAAAATTAATATAAATAGCGTGCAGAAATCAATGATGGTTTCCGCACGCTATTTATATTGTATAGCATTAATTATTTTCTTTAGTAATATCTGCGCCAAAGTACTTAATTGATAACTTCTTCAACGTACCGTCTTTTCTAATTGCGGCGAGCGCTTTATTAAACTTCGCACGAGTTTTGGGATCCTTCTTATTAAACATAGCTGAAACTTTCACTGGGTCAATTTCGCTAGACAAATCTTTGTACTCTAAACCATCAGTAGCATTGTCCTTTTTATAGGCATACCAAGCTTCAGCAGCGTTAATTGTCCCATCTGCACGACCAGTACGCAATAGTGATAAGGTGGTTGAGAAATCACCTGAAGAAACTAGCTTGGCGTGATACTTTTTAGCCACCTGTTCATTGTTTGTTCCAGTTCCCTCTGCAAATTTCTTACCACTAATATCCTTTAAATGACTGATTTGGCTATTTTTCGGTGTAATCAGAGCATATCGTGAATAGATGTATGGATTAGAGAATTTATAAACTTTTTTTCGAGCGGGCGTTTCGGAAATATTATTGATCACGACATCATATTTTTGCGAACCTAAGCCAGCAACTAATGAATCCCACTTTGTTGGGACAAAATCTGCTTTGACACCCATCTTTTTAGCAACGGCACGCCCCATTTCAACCTCAAAACCAGTTAATTTGCCATTTTTTCGATAAGAATATGGTGCATATGTACCTTCGAGTCCGATGGTCAACTTTCCTTTAGTTTTTAATTCTGATTGAAACGCATCCTTTTGTGTGGTGTTTTTTCGATTACCGAAATAAACAACTGCCAAGATTAGTAATATAACGATGGCAATTGAATAAGAAATGACTCGTGTTCTTTTCATATGTTAGATCCTTCCATTTATCTAAATTATTTTAATGCTTCTGCTTCAACATCGGAAAACGTCATTGCTGAAATAAACCGATTAATCCGAGTGTTTTCTTGATTTTCATTGAAAAATTCCTGTGGACTGCCGTCGAAAATAATCTGACCATTCTCCACAAAGACAATTTTATCCGCAATCTGACGGGCAAAGAATAAGTTATGGGTGACGATAACAAGTGATTGTTTTTCCTGCGCTAATTCATCCAGAACCTGTAATACTTCTGCTTCCAGTTCAGGATCCAAGGCAGAGGTTGGTTCATCTAATAGGATGTATTCAGGATGCATGGCTAATGATCTCGCAATGGCAACACGTTGCGCTTGACCACCAGATAATTGTTCAGGATATGCGTCAGCTTTAGACTTTAAACCAACTTTATCCAGTAAATTCTGTCCTTCTTGTAGCGCTTCTTTCCTGTCTTTCTTTAATACTTGGATTGGTCCTTCAATAATATTTTGAATGACCGTTTTGTGTGGGAATAAATTATAGTCTTGGAAAACCATCCCTGTTTTTTTGCGGACATTTAATACTTGTTTGGTTGAGATATCGTGTGAAAAATCAATGGCTAGGTTTGATAAGTGATAATGACCACTTTCTGGACGCTCAAGTAGGTTCAATGAACGTAAAAGAGTAGATTTACCTGAACCAGAGGGCCCAACAATAACCGTTGTCTGCTTCTCTGGCAACTCAAGGGTAATGTCTGTTAAAACTTGTTGCCCATCGAAACTTTTATTTAATCCTTCTAATTGCAACTTATGCACCTCCCACTGTTTTGGTTAAATGCTTGTGTGAGTGTTTTTCAAGATAATGCTGACCGATGGTTAGTAACGAACAAAAGACAGCATAAATCAAGGCCACCAAGGAATACATAATAAGTGGCTGATAATTCTCAGCCGCAATTTGCTGACTAACCTCAAACATTTCAACAATTGTAATGGTTGCAGCTAGTGATGTATCCTTAACCAAACTAATAAAGCTATTGGCTAATGGTGGTACAGACAGATAGATTGCTTGAGGTAGAATGATACGTCGTAATGTTTGACTACGAGTCATGCCAATTGAAGAAGCCGCTTCCCATTGGCCTTGGGGAACCGAAGTAATGGCTGCTCGAATTGTTTCGGATGCGTAAGCGCCAGTGTTTAAAGAAAAGGTAATAACACCCGCAACAAATGGTGTTAATTTGATTCCCTCATCAAGGATGCCTGGAATAACTAAATAAGGTAAGCCAAAATAGACAATAAATAATTGAACTAACAGTGGCGTTGAACGGAAAAGCCAAACGTAAAAATTGAAAATTCCTTTGATAATTTTAAATTCTTTTCCTTTTTGGGAAATTCGAACCAGAGCGGTAATGAGAGCGAGAATCAAGCCCAACGCAAAAGAAATCAATGACAAAGGCACGGTGTATTTAATGCCGGCCACGATTAATTGCGGGAGAGAAGTCGTGATTATTTCCCACATGTGTTTTCTCCTAAACTATTTTTAATTTTAATGGTTGCCATCACTAACCTTCGGCAACAGCAGGCTTAGGTTGTGTGGTAGATGAGGCTGGTATATAAGTTAGTGCTTGGGCGAAATCTTGTTTTAAATCTTCAAAATCTTCAAGTCCGGCAGATAGACGAAGTAAGCCAGGTGTTACGCCACTTGCTTGTTGTTCATCTGGGCTAAGTTCTGCGTGTGACATTGTACAAGGATATGAAAGAATGGTTTCAACAGCACCCAAAGAAACAGAAAAAATAGGTAACTTTAAATGTTGTACTAGGGTTCGAACGTTATCTTCGCTAGCAATGTCAAATGATAAAACAGCACCACCAGACAATGCTTGCTTAGATTGGATGGCATAGTTTTTATCACTTTCTAACCCAGGGTAATTAACTGCTTTGACAGCGGGTTGTTGTTGTAACCATTGGGCAAGTTTTGTTGCATTCTCTGTTTCAGTTTGTAGGCGAACTTTTAGCGTTTTTAGACCACGTAATAATAACCAACAATCACCAACACTGAGCGTTGCCCCCATTGCATTTTGAATGAAGTAGACAGCATCCCCTAAAGCTGCATCGTTGGTAACGACAAGTCCAGCCAGAATATCCGAATGACCGGAAAGAAATTTTGTTGCACTGTGAATGACTAAGTCAGCACCAAGCGATAATGGCTTTTGATAAAGTGGGGTCATAAAAGTGTTATCGGCAAATAACAAGGCACCATGGGCATGTGCTGATTTAGCAGTTGCTTCTAAATCGACAACGGTGAGTGTTGGATTAGAGGGTGTTTCGGCATACACCACTTTTGTATTTTCTTGGTAAGCCGCTTCTAGTGCATCTTCATCGTTAAGATCAACAAACGTATGGCTGATACCATAGTTAGGTAATAACTCAGTTACTAAGCGGAAAGTGCCACCGTATACATCTTTAGTGATAATAATGTGGTCGCCTTGATGTAGGGTCAAAAATGCAGCAGTAATTGCCGCCATGCCAGTCGCAAAGGCAAAACCACGAGAACCTCCTTCTAAATTAGCGATGCTCTCTTCTACCTGATCGCGAGTTGGATTGCCACTTCTGGCATAGTCATACTTTCCCAGCTCTAACGGGTCTTTTTGTGCAAAGGTTGAAGAAAAATAAACTGGTGCATTGACCGCACCAGTCTGTGGATCAGGACGGACGGTGTCATGAATAATCTTTGTTGCATCATTGTATTTGTATTCGCTCATATTTTAAACCTCCGTTGCATTAGCGGTTAACGCTATTTCTGCCTGTGCCAATGCCTGTTGAATGTCTTGAATTAGGTCCTCACTGTCCTCGATGCCGACCGAGAAACGCAGTAAGCTCTTCGTAATATGCTTCTTTTGACGCTGTTCTTCACTTAAATCAGCATGCGTTTGTGTGGCTGGTACCGTGATTAAACTTTCAACACCACCAAGACTTTCAGCAAAAGAGATGATTTTTAGATGTCTTAGAAATGGATCAACTAAGCTTTCATCATGAATATAAAAACTGATCATGCCCCCGCGACCAGGGTATAAAATCTGTGTAATCAAAGGGTTAGTTTGGAGAGCGGCCACAATCGCTTGAGCATTTTTTTCATGTTTTTCAATACGTAATGGTAAAGTTTTAAGACTGCGAATTAATAACCAACACGAAAATGGATCTAGGACCGCACCAGTTGTTGTGAGATTTTTTTCGTAGATCTCAGCATTTTCAGCACTTTTACACACAACTGCCCCACCTAATATGTCGTTGTGACCACCCAAATACTTTGTCGCACTGTGCACAACAACATCAGCACCGTCATCTAATGGCCGTTGGATAATTGGTGTGTAAAAAGTATTGTCAACAAAGACTTCTGTTTGATATTGATGAGCAATGGCAGCTGTTTTCTGAATATCAATAACTTTCATTGTGGGATTTGATGGGGTTTCTAACCAAACTGCTTTTACTGCCGGATCAGCAACCGCATCAGCCAAAAATCTGAAATCTTGCCCATCCCAAGTAATAAAGTCAATGGCATAATTCTCATGTAAATCATCAAAGTATCGAAATGAACCACCATACAAATCATCAGAGATAATGATTTTGTCGCCAGTTTTAAATTTTGAAAAAGCTAACTGGATAGCAGCCATACCAGAACTTAACGCAAAAGCCTGATAACCATTTTCTAGTTTGCTGAGCGTATTTTGCAGAACGTCACGTGTTGGATTTGTCTCACGAGCATAGTCATAACCAGTTGAGTCCCCCAGTCCAGGGTGTCTGAAGGCAGTTGAAAAATACACAGGTGTCGAGACAGCACCCGTCTTTTGATCATCGGTTCTGTTACCAGATTGTACTAAATATGTTTCTAGTTGTTCTTGTTTGGCCATTATTTATACGTCCTTTCTAATATAGCTGCGTAGCAAAATAAAAAAGCTTTCACTCTATGCAATAAATGCACAGGGCGAAAGCTTCGTGGTACCACCTGAGTTTCCCATTAGTTCACACTAAATAGGCTCAATAAGTTCACTTTTCAGTAAACCCGGTGATTGTAACGGGCACCACACCGAGAATATCAGCCGGATGACCAATATCTAGACTCTAAGCTCATCTTCATTGTTCGCACGAATTACCCTTTTCACCGAGCGGGCTTCTCTGTCTACTAGTTTAAACAATTACTCTTCTTTTCAACGTCTAATTTATTTTTAATTTTTCTCATAGTATCACTTGTCATTTTTTCTGTCAAACGGAAATTTATGTGATGGTTTTGTTTCTGATTGATGAGTATCTGACGAAAAATCGTTATTTTAATTGGAATATTGCGATTGACAAATAAAAAATTGAAATCTATAATTTAGCTCAATATATTAAAAGATAATGAAGAGATGAGTAGTAAAAGTCGTTTTCTACAGAGAGCTTACCTATGCTGAGAGTAAGTGACAAACGATTTACGAATATGGTCTTGAAATCTTCACTGATTGAGTCGAGTTGGTAAAATTAGTGTGTTTGATACCCATTACCGTATCTGAGTCTGATGGGACTTACTGAGTCAACTAGTGTGAACTGGTTGAGAACAAGGGTGGTATCACGCATTTTGCGTCCTGGAATTAGTTTCCAGGGCGTTTTTTAGTTAATAAAAGATTTTGAAGTAAGTTAGAGGGAGATTTGATGAAAACAATTAAACTTGGCATTGTTGGTCTAGGTACTGTCGGTACAGGTGTCGTACGAATTATCCAAAATAACCAGCAAAAGATACTCGCAACCAGTGGGTGTCAGCTACAAATTAAAACGATTGTTGTTGCAAATTTGGCAAAACAACGTCATGTTGATTTAGCAGGTATTAAACTAACCAATCATATCGCTGACATCGTTAATGATGATGAAATTCAGATTGTGATTGAGGTTATGGGAACAATTGAGCCGGCTAAATCATACATTGAAGCACTACTTGATAGTGGTAAAAATGTGATTACGGCTAATAAAGACTTACTGGCGACTTATGGTAATGAATTAATTGAACATGCACAGAAAAATCATGTCAATCTCCTATATGAAGCAAGCGTGGCTGGTGGTATTCCTATTTTAAGAACCATCGCAACATCTTTTGCTGCTGATCAAATAACGTCAGTTGCAGGAATTATCAATGGAACAAGTAACTATATTTTGACACAAATGAGTGAAAATGAACTGACTTACAATGAGGCGCTTCAACAGGCAAAGGAGTTGGGACTGGCTGAGACAGATCCAACGAATGATGTCAGCGGCAAAGATGCAGCATACAAGATGGCCATCTTAACGCAATTTGCTTTTGGTGTGACTGTTCCTTTGGAAAACATTTTTGTGACAGGAATTACGCAAATTACAAAGGCAGATATTTTACGGGCACAAAAATGGGGATATGTCATTAAACTGATTGGTCAAGCCAGACCTGTGGATGATAAGTTATCGGTTTCTGTCGAACCAATGTTTGTCCGCAAAGATGACCCACTTGCAACAATCAAAAATGAAAACAATGCGGTGTTAGTGACGGGTTCATCTGTTGGTGAAGTCATGTTTTATGGTGCCGGTGCCGGCGAACTACCTACTGCTAACAGCGTCTTGAGTGACGTTCTTGCGACAGTAAAGGATTTGCAGCAACATCAAACTGGTGCGAAGTTTAACAACTTTAGGCGAACAACTGATTTATTAGTACCGCAACAACAAAAGGATCATTATTTTTTAACCCTGGTATCAAAAGATGAAGCACGCGTAACGCTAACCCCTAATCATCACAAACATCAACAAACCCTTAGCAAACAAAAAAATAATTTAGCGACCGAGTTGAGCTATAAGACCAAATCAATTTCTGTGCAACAGTTTCGGACAATGATTGAAAAATTAAAAAGTACAGAAAAGTTAACAATGACGGCAGCATATCCGGTGCTAGATTGATTGGGATGTGATGCCCCTATCTTTTTTACTTGTTATCGTAAATCTGCCTTATTAGCGAGTATTTCTTGAATAAAATACTGGCTAGCGATTGGGAGACGCTGTTTATTTTGACAAGCAATCGCAAGCTCACGGTTAATTACTGGATCCAATGGACGTGTCACAATATTAAATGGCATGCGTTGTAGTACAAGTTTAGCTAAAATGCTGACTCCTAACCCCGCTTCCACCATCGTCATGATCGCATAATCATCATGGATGCGGTATTTTATATTGGGTGTCACACCAGCGGCTGCAAAAGCATTTAATGGTTCACTAAAACCACCCTCTTCAATCAAAATTAGCGGATCATCTTTTATGGCATCTAAACTTAATGGCTTTCCTGGGTATGCTGCTAGTGGATGATTTTTTGGTAAAACAGCTAACATTTCATTAGTTTTGATGGGAATAGTCTTGAAGTCTTTTGCCATAGCAGGTGTTGTAAAACCAAAATCAACCGCATTTGTGCGAATCCAATCAGCGATTGAGTTGTAGTCACCTTGATAAAGTACAAATTCTACGTTGGGGTAATTCGTTTTAAATTTTTTAATAAGATTGGGCAGCCAGTGCACGGTAATGCTTGAGATTGTTCCAATACGAATAACGCCAGTCTCTAATCCCCGTATTTCAGTTGCTTTTTCTTGGACGGCTTGATATTGGCGAATTGTTTGCTGAATCAGTGGATAAAGTTGTTGACCCTCCAAAGTTAGGGTCACACCTGTTCGCGAACGATTTAGTAGTTTTATTGAAAGCTGGTCTTCAAGTGAGGCAATGATTTGACTAACCGACGATTGTGTATAACCTAGTACTTCAGCAGCTTTAGTAAAGCTACCAAGTTCGATAACCTTTTGTAAAATTAAAAATGAATTCATGACGCATTACTCTTTCTAATGTTTAAATAAGAAATATTTGTTTTTCTAATTTTACAAACCAATATATACTAGACACAATTATTCATCAAGATTTGTGTCGTGTTTAAATATTCAAAAGAAAGTGTGCAAAAATATGTTAAAGAGAATAACACCCTTCAAGCAAATCGATGTTTTTACTCAAGTACCATTTAAAGGCAATCCAGTGGCCGTGGTATTAGATGGTGATAAACTTTCAACAACTGAAATGCAACAAATTGCAAACTGGATTCATTTGTCTGAAACAACTTTTGTTTGTACGCCAACTAATTCACAAGCAGATTATCGGTTACGTATTTTTACACCACAAAATGAATTGCCGTTTGCAGGACATCCAATGATCGGATCAGCTTACGCGGTTTTAAAGTCAGGTTTGATACCAAAACACGGGCAGTATTTAGTTCAGGAATGTCAACAGGGATTGGTACGGATTGACGTAACTGATGCGGGGTTATTTTTGACATTACCTGAATCTAAAAAAAGTCCGTTGCAGGCAGAACAAGTTAAGGCTTTTAGCAAGGCTCTGGGTGTATCTGCTAGCGAGATTCATTTAGCGGCAACAATTGATGTGGGAGCAGTTTGGTATACATTGCAATTATCTAGTGCCGAACAAGTGCTTGCTCTGCAACCAGATATGAATCTATTATCACAAGCGATTGCAGAGGGTGTGACTGGTGTGACAGTCTTTGGTCAATATCCAGAAAATAGTCAGACAAATTTTGAAGTACGGTCGTTTGCTCCCAATGAAGGCGCAGATGAGGATCCGGTTTGTGGAAGTGGTAATGGCTGTGTCGCGGTTATGGTTAGAGACCATCAGTTATTAAGTTCATCAGATTATGTGGCTAGCCAGGGATCTTGTTTAGGACGAGACGGCTATGTCAGCGTCAAGTTTTCTGATGATAATCAAATTTTATTAGGTGGATTTGCAGAAATTTGTATTGATGGCCAACTATCTATCTGATTTGAGGAGATAATCCAGAACAATTAGAAGCAAACCTACTTTCCCAACTAATAATACTTATGGGAAATAATGATAGACCAGTGATTATAAGATAGCTAGAAAGTCGCCAATTTTAATTAGATTGGTGGCTTTTTTAAATTCACATACATATTTTGGATTGAGTTTATCATAATATATGCACCTGTTACGCACAGAATCTTACCACATAGGCAATTTGCCTTTCTTTTTTGCGATTTTCAGTGTTAAATAATAAACATCAAAGCTTTGATTAAAGAAGGAGGTGGCACGGGTGAAAATCAATCTTGAAGTCGACGAACGACTGACAGACACTGAAATAACAATTCGTACGCCTGACGTGAATGATCAGATAAATCGTTTAATGCAGGAGATAACTGAGCAATTTAAAGAACAACCAAAAATTGCTTTCTATCAGGAAGGTATTCGTTATTTTATTGATTTAGAAAATATTTTATTCTTTGAGACAGTTGATCGAAAAGTTTGTGCACATACAGCTGACAGTACTTACGAAGTATCACTAAAGTTATATGAGTTAGAAGAAAGCTTGCCACTTACTTTTATACGTAGTTCAAAATCAACGATTGTTAATCTGCAACAAATTTTTTCAGTTGATCATTCATTACGTAGAAACTTAGTTAGATTTCGAAACAGTCACAAACAGCTCTATGTTTCACGAGCATATTATCAAGAATTTAAACGTCAGTTAGACGAGAGGAGTTAATTGATTTGAAAAAAGGTAGATGGTTTTGGGGAAGTTTTGCCCTGATTGGTGCAGCAATTTTGTTAGGTAGCCAACTCGATTGGTTCACCTATTCATATAGTCCCTGGACGTTAATTTTTACACTGTTTTTAGCAGCAACTTTTATCACTAGTTTAGTTAGTCTTTGGATTAGTGGTATTGTTTTTTCGCTAGCAGCATTGAGTATTGTATACGCTAGTGCGTTGGGAATTGCCCATATTTCGATTTGGATGATTATCTTAATTGCTATTCTTGTGAATATTGGCCTATCGTTGATTTTTCATCCTTGGATTGCAAAGCACCATCGTAAACGAATGATGAATTATCATCATGGCGCACACTACTTCGAGGAAAATATTCATAGCAGACATTTTAATGCACATACCAATGAAGATACTGATACGGCTTTGTATTTTGTGGACAAAGTGACCTCTAGTACACGATATTTGCACAATAAGCAATTAGAACAAGTGACTTTTGAAGTAAGTTTAGGAGATTTAAAAGCATACTTTGATGATGTTGTCCCTGCACAATCCGATTTGGTCGTAAATTTGAATGTGTCAATGGGTCAAGCAGAACTATTCATACCAAAAGACTGGCAAGTATCGAATGAACTGGAGTATACAATGGGTACAGTAAATGTCCCTGATAGCGTTATTTCTGATGTAGAAGGTATTACAGTTCATTTACGTGGTCAGGTAAGTTTTGGCCAAGTTAATGTACATTATATTTAATAAAAAAAGACAGCTAGGCAGTCACTGAATGAATTTCAGATGACATAATAGCTGTCCTTTTTTAGTTTTTAATTGATTAGTTCTTGCACACGTTGTTTAATTTCATTCCGTACTTGACGAAATATTGCCATAATTTCTTCGTCTGAGCCAGTTGCACGGGCTGGATCAGGTAAATCCCAATGTAGGTGTTTACCCATATTGGGGATGACTGGGCACTTATCACGAGCATCCCCACATAATGTGACAATAAGGTCACATTGATTAAAATAATCTAGATCAATTAAGTCTGAGGTTTGTTGAGAAATATCAACACCATCTTCTTGCATAATCGCAACTGCCCGTGGGTTGAGTCCATGTGTCTCAACGCCAGCACTACGAATCACGACGTTCTGGTTAGCAAAATATAATTTTGCATAGCCTTCAGCAATTTGGCTACGACAAGAATTACCCGTACAAATGAAATATATTTTTTTCATAATAAATTGTTGTCCTTAAGATTAATTAAAAGCAGTGTGCGATATTTATCTTGAATTATAAGCTGGTCGGTAACAATTAACAATAAAATTCTAATCAGGAACATCAGTAAGTGTTGTATACAAATAGAGCCACCAACCTACCCGCTTTAATTGGATAAGTTGGTGGTTCTAAAGCATTTTTGTCATATATTCAATAAATTTAATTAGTTGGTTTGTAGGAAGTGAGAGATTTTAACTAATTAAATTAATTTTCAAATTCTTTTAGAATATCACTAAATGCAGGTTGCTCATCTGCAGATAGGTCATAAGTTTCACGGTAATTTTGTACCATTTCTTTGCCAAAGATACTGGTTTCAAGAGGCATAAAGTTTGTATCAATTGGGTCAATATCTTGAATTTTGGCATCCAATACAATTGGCTTTGTATTACCGTTTGCTTGTAGGTCATTGATTTTAATCATGGCATCATGCAATTCGGCAAGGTTTGTCACAGTGAAGCCAATAGCTCCCATGTTATCAGCCATCTTTCCCCAATCGGCGCCTAATAGATCAATACCATAAGGTGCTTGGTTTGCCTGAATTTTTTCGTGAGCAATGAATCCAAATGAACGGTTTTCTAGGACGACATTGATAACAGGTAGGTTGTACTTTACTTCGGTCAATAGATCAGGCATGACCATGGCGTAACCACCATCACCAGAAATAGACCAAACTTGGCGCTCTGGGAAGCTTAACTTACCAGCTAGTCCAGCTGGTAGTCCAAATCCCATTGTACCGTACCAAGCTGACATCGTAAACTTTTGATCATTATCAAAAGGTAATTGACGAAGTGACCATTCAGTGTTGTTACCAACATCAAGACCAAAGACAGCATTGTCGGTCGCATTCTCCTTGATGGCCTTTAATACACCTTCAGCACGGAGTCCCTTATCGTCATCGTTGGCAAGCTTATCTAACCAGTTTAACCATAGAACGCGATCTTTTTGGGCTGCCTTGAGGAAGGCAGTTGGTTCAGCTTGATAATCAGTATCTGCTAAGGCTGCTAAGAAGCGGTGTGCATCAGCTAACACGGTGATATTTGCATCAATTTGCTTACCTAAATCAGCCAAATTATTATTCACTTGAATAATTGTCTTATCTTGTGGCATATAACGTGCAAATGGGAAGTTGGTACCGATAAATAAGATCAAGTCACTGGCTTGGCTAACTTCAAAACCAGACTTTGCACCTAAACGACCACGGGCACCCATGTAATTTGGGTGACTTGTTGGGAAAACGTCTGTTGCGGGGGCCGATGATAAGACTGGTAGTCCAAATTTTTCAGAAACAGCCACTGCTGCTTCACGTGCGCCACGGACACCTTGGCCAACGTACATGATTGGTCGCTTGGCAGCTTTAATAGCCTCTGCGACACGCGTAACGTCATCTGATGAGATGGCTAAGTCTAATTGGTTTTGCTTCAAATTTGCAGTTTTGAATTCATTGTAGTCAATTTCTTGTCCAGATAAGTCATCTGGTAAGATAACAACTGATACTGATCGTGTGGCATACGCTGAACGAATAGCTTCGTCAATTACTTTAGGAATTTGATCAGCGTTGACAACTTGCTTATGGAATGTCGCAACATCCGCAAAGATGGGATCCTGATTCATTTCTTGGAAGAAGTTAGTATTCATTACCCCAGTCGCTGATTGACCGACCAAAGCCAAAACGGGTGTATGATCCATTTTTGCATCATACAAACCATTTAACATATGTACTGAACCTGGTCCGGCTGAACCAAAAGCAACCCCGATTGTACCAGTTAGTTTTGAATCGGCCGCAGCTGCTAAAGCGCCAATTTCTTCATGGCGTACCTGAATGTACTTAATATTTTCGCGTTCTAAGTACAAACCATCAACTAAATTATTGATTGAATCTGCTGTTATACCGTAGACGTGATCAACGTCCCACTTCTCTAAAACTTTTGCTAATGCTTGTCCTGCTATCATCTTTGACATGGCAAATACTTCCTTTCAAATCTGAAAGAGCGGTATAAAATCGTTCTTAGTTTTATTTTCCTGGTTGTGTTCAATTAACGAACAAATTCTAGTTTAACACTTACTTTTTGTAAGTAAAGAGGTTTGTTTGAATTTGTTTTGAGAAATTGCAGATTTGAGATAGGAAAATATCGCCAAAAGGCTTGCTAAATATGCGGTTTCAAGGATGTAAAAGTAGTATAATTTTGATTAATAGTATATGCATTTTATAGAGGGTGGGCTAATGAGTGAGCATGAATCAGAACAAGTTTTAGAGAATAAGTTAGTACAGCGATTTAATGGTTTGGGCTATAAAACCGTTAACTTACCTGATGAAATGAGCTTATTATCACATTTTCGTCAAACTTTAGACGAACAGAATATTGAAAATTTACAACATGAACGTTTAACGGATTCTGAGTTTAAACGTGTATTGAATGAATTAGTTGGTGCAAAGTCACATTATCAAATTGCGCGTCAATTACGTGGTTCAGATGCTAATCCGATGGGAAAAATTAGTATTCAGCGTGACAATGATGAAACTGTTTATTTAACTATTTTTGATGGATTGCATTTTGAAAATAATCAGTATGAGGTTGCCCATCAAATAACGGTTTCAGGTACGCATGAGAATAGATATGATGTGACAGTCTTAATTAATGGGTTACCAATTGTTCAAGTTGAGTTAAAACGTCGTGGCGTAGATTTCCGACAAGCTTTTAATCAGGTCGTACGTTATAAAAGTGAAAGTATGCGTGGACTATTTAGGTTTGTACAATTATTTGTTATTTCTAATGGTGGTGAAACGCGCTACTTTGCGAACGGAGATGGCGATTTAAATGCTAACTTCATGTTTTATTGGACGGATCGAGAAAATAATTGGTTGAACGATTTAGACGCATTTTCTGCCTCATTCTTTACGAAGGAACGTTTGCATAGCCTGATTGCCAAATATACAATCTTTGATTCGGCGAAGGAACGTTTAATGATCATGCGTCCTTATCAAATCTATGCTGTCGAAGCAATTATAAAGCAAGCACAAGATCATCCTGATAAAAACGGCTTTGTGTGGCATACAACTGGTTCAGGGAAAACAGTTACTTCGTTTAAAGCAAGTCAATTATTAGCACGTGATACTGATGCTGAGAAAGTCATTTTTTTAATTGATCGTAGTGATTTAGATATCCAAACATCTAAAAATTTTAATTCATATATGACTGCAATTCCGGGTGAAACAGCCTTGGATTTGACAACGAATACCAGTAGTTTGGTTAAGCAGCTGCAATCTCATGATAACGCGTTGATCGTTACCACTATTCAAAAAATGAATAATGCCGTTAATAATCCAAAATATAAAGGATTACTAACTAGTTATCATGATAAACGTGTTATTTTTATTGAGGATGAGGCTCATCGTAGTCAGTTTGGTGAGATGCGTAAGAATGTGAATAAGTGGTTTGCAAATTCTCAACATTTTGGCTTTACGGGTACCCCTATTTTTAGTCAAAATATCGGTTCGGATAAACGAACGACTGAAACATTGTATGATGAAGAATTGCATCGTTACTTAATTAAAGATGCAATTAGAGATCACAACGTACTAGGCTTTAACGTTGAACAAATGAGCACACTTGTGGGTAAAGATAATATCAGTGATGAAGATGTTGCGGGTATTGATACGCGGGAAGCGATGGAGAGCGAAGAACGGTTAGATCATATTGTGACCCATATCATGTTAAATCATGATAATAAAACGAAAAAGCGTACCTACAATGCAATTTTAGCTGTCCCAAACACGGAAATAGCTCTACGTTATTACACCCTTTTCCAACAAAAAATCAAGGCTAGTCATAGTGACCTAAAAGTGACAACTGTATTTACCTGGACGGCAAATGAGGATTCTAATCAAGATAATCAAGGTTCAACCTTTGATACTTCTCGTCATGGTTTAGATCATGTCATTTCAGATTATAATGAAACTTATCACACTAATTTTAGTACTGAAGATTTTAAAGGTTACTTCAATGATATTTCACAGCGTATGAAAGATCATAATGCGCAAACTCGTGATGAAAATATTGATATTTTAATCGTTGTCGGAATGTTTTTGACAGGATTTGATTCTCCTCGATTGTCTGTATTATATACGGATAAAAAATTACAGTGGCATAGTCTGATTCAAGCTTATTCACGAACTAATCGCGTTGAGAAAGATACAAAACCATTTGGGTCAATTGTAAATTACCGCAACCTTAAGAAAGCAACAGATGATGCGATTACGCTCTTCTCTGCAGGTGATGAATCATCCTTCTATGTTAAGCAATATGATGAATTATTGAGTGAGCTGAATGAGCATGTCTTGCAACTCCACAAAATTGTTGAAAGACCGCAAGATGTTGACGAACTATACAATCAAGGTGAAGATGTTTTAAGTACGTTTGTGGTCGCCTTTCGTGATGTAATGCGTACCTATAACCAGATCCGTGTTTATGACGATTTTGAATGGTCGGACGTTGATAGTTTTACTGATCAAGATTTAGAATCATTTCAAGGTAAATATCAGGAAGTTTATCATCAGATAGGTGTTAGACCGAAAAAAGATAAAACATCTATTTTAGAAGATATTGATTTCCAAATTGATTTGTTATCAACCGATCGTATTGATGTGCAGTATATCGTGAATTTAGTGAAAGCAATTAATCTTGATAATAAAGACGGTCGGCAAGCTGATGTGAACAAAATTAAGCGCTTGCTAGACAAGGCAGCAACTGATGAATTGAAATCTAAGGCGGACTTGATTGCAGCATTCTTGGATGAAATGGTACCAACATTACAAAGTGGCGACAATATTGGAGATTCATTAAATGCCTATTTGGCTAAACGACGTGAAGTTGCGGTTTCGGAATTCGCCGAGGATGTGAAGTTACCAGTAAATATTATTGAGAAACAGATTGCTGATACACAGTTCTATGGACAAGCAGACCAAAATGAAATGAATAAAGACTTGAATGATGCTGGTTATGGATTTAAAGCAAAACGAGACATTAAGAAACGACTAAAAGGCTTTATCCAGGAAACGATTCAGCGATTTACACTAGTTTAATTAGATAAAAAACAGGAAGAAAGAGAAACCTCATGTCAGAGACACATACAGTACAAGCAACACAACAAGCAGAGTTACAACGTAAATTATGGGCAATTGCCAATGATTTACGCGGTAATATGGACGCCAGTGAATTTAGAAATTACATTTTAGGACTAATTTTTTATAGATTTTTGTCTGATGGCGTGTCGGCTTATGTTAAAGAGTTGTTAGTTAATGATGATATTACATTTGCGGAAGCATACGCTGATGATGAGATGCGTGATGATTTGGTTGATGACATTACGGAAGCGATGGGATTTTTTGTTGCGCCAGAATTTTTGTTTGAAACATTGGTGGCAGATGCACAAGCTGGCCGTTTTGATGTTGAAAAGTTACAGACAGCAGTTAATGCTGTTCAATCATCAACGATTGGTGAGGAGTCAGAAGAAGATTTCCGTGGTTTATTTGATGATTTAGACCTTAACTCAACTCGTTTAGGAAACACAGTTGCTGAGCGTAGTGCCCTTATGCAGAAGGTTTTGTTGAATCTAGCCGATTTAGATATGGGCCATGATGAAGTACAAATTGACGTCTTAGGTGATGCTTACGAGTATTTAATTGGTCAATTTGCGGCAAATGCAGGTAAAAAAGCAGGTGAGTTCTACACACCACAACAAGTTTCAAAATTACTTGCACAAATCGTTACTAAAGGTCATGATACATTGCAAAATGTTTATGACCCAACTATGGGTTCAGGATCACTTTTGTTGCGAATTGGTGATTATGCTACTGTTGGTAATTATTATGGTCAAGAACTTAACCGTACGACTTATAATTTGGGCCGTATGAATCTATTAATGCATGGTGTTAGTTACAATCAATTTAGCGTGCAACAGGGTGATACATTAGAAAATGATTATTTTGAAGGCCAACAATTTGATGCTGTTGTTGCTAACCCACCCTACTCTGCAAAGTGGAACACAGATGGTAAGTTGGACGATGAACGCTTCCGTAAATACGGTAAAACTGCTCCTAAGTCTAAGGCCGATTTTGCCTTCGTTGAACACATGTTGGCACACTTAAATGTAACAGGAACAATGGCTGTTGTATTGCCTCATGGTGTCCTATTCCGAGGTGCAGCCGAAGGTACGATTCGTCGTTACATGATCGAGCAAGATAATGTGCTAGATGCAGTTATTGGTCTACCAGCCAACTTATTCTTTGGTACATCGATTCCAACAACGGTACTTGTGTTCAAAAAGAATCGTAGCAATCAAGATGTTTTCTTTATTGATGCGTCAGCTGATTTTGAAAAAGGAAAAAATCAAAATAATTTAACGGATACACAATTAGCGCGAATTGTTGATACTTATGATAAGCGCGAGGATGTTGAAAAGTATGCACACCTTGCAAGTCGTGACGAGATTATCGAAAATGATTTTAACTTAAACATTCCCCGCTATGTTGACACTTTTGAGGAAGAAGAACCAATTGACTTGGCCGCTACACAAAAGGAAATCGAAGAAACAGACGCTGAAATTGCTAAATTAACGGCTGAATTCGAAGCAATGGTAGCAGAGTTAGTAGAAACAGGTGAAGAATAATGGGGATGCAACCAAAGCTAAGATTTAAAGGATTCACGGACGATTGGGAAAAGCGTAGATTAAAAAGTATGGGAGACTTTAGAAGAGTCTCTGTAGATCCACAGAAAACACCTAATACACTATTTACTGAATATAGTATGCCTGCATATGATAATAATAAAACTCCAAATATTGTTTTAGGGTCAACAATTCACAGTAATCGATTACAAATAGGTGACAATGTCTTACTTATAAATAAGTTGAATGTTCGCCAAAAACGAGTTTGGTATGTAAAACGAGCAGGAAATAATGCAGTGTCATCCAGTGAGTTTATGCCATTTACATCTGAGAGTCTGAAATTATCTTTTTTAAAGCAACTTCTATTATCTGATAAATCCACAAAATTTATGGAAAATATTTCATCAGGAACATCTAATAGTCAAAAAAGAATTACCCCTCTAGATATATCAAATTATTTGATTGAAAAACCTACAGACGCAAGAGAGCAAGATAAAATAGGAGATTTTTTTGAAACACTTGATAATCTCATCACTGTCAACCAGCGTAAGGTAGATTTACTTAAGAAGAAGAAAACTGGATATTTGCAAAAATTATTTCCTAAAAATGGACAAAATAATCCTGAATTACGATTTAAGGGATTTACTGACGCTTGGGAAAAGCGTAGATTGGGTGATGTGGTTAATAAGGTCAAGTCTTATTCGTTGTCTCATGATGTGGAGTGTAACGAAAGTACGGGTTATAAGTATATTCATTATGGTGATATTCATACTGGCATAGCAGACATTATTAATAAAAAATCTGTTTTACCAAATATTAAACCCAATCAATATGATACATTGTCAGTAAATGATCTTATTGTGGCAGATGCTTCTGAGGATTATCAAGGGATTGCTTCACCTGCTGTTATTCAAGCATTACCAGATGAAAACTTAGTTGCAGGATTACATACAATTGCCTTACGTCCACAAGCCACCAATGCCACATTTTTGTATCATTTGCTCCATACTGGCAACTTTAAGCATTTTGGATACCGAACTGGTACAGGTTTAAAAGTCTTTGGAATTAGTTGGCCGAATTTATCAAAATTTGAATTTAATTTACCGAGTCAAAAAGAGCAGGATGAAGTTGTTGATTTACTAAGACTCTTAGATAATCTCATAGTTGTCAACCAGCGTAAGGTAGATTTGTTAAAAAAAGAGAAAAAGGCGTTGCTTCAAAAAATGTTTATATAAATAAAATTCAAAATGGTTATGTATTCTAGTCAGTGCAGTAATATTTTTTAATGGTTTGATTTTTAAAGAAAAATAATTAATTGCTTTTGTGAATTGTTTATATTTTAATACAATGATTTTAGTATGCCATCAGTTAACTCTGATGGCTTTTTTAGAGCGTAAATGAAAAAATTAATTTTTTCAAAAATATAATCACTTGTCTTGGTTGACAGTTATTAGATGATTTAATAGTTTGAAAAAAGAACCAATTTTTTCTTGTTCTTCTTCAATTGGTGAACTAATTATTAAGTTTCCAACTTGTTCAAGAGACAGGTTAGGCTGAGCACCAACAGTTGGGTTCTTTCTAATGTACTCAGCAACTACATGGCCACTAAGTGACGTAATCAAAAAGTCACTATCGAAATCATATCCACGAATAATTGACAAAGCCTGATTTGTATTTGCGGGCAGTAAGGAGGAGCCGACAATAGCAATGCGACCTAAAGTTCCTGCTATTGAAAATAAAATATCATTTGCTTGGAGGCGAGATCGCTTTAGATAACTATCATGTTCCTCTTGAGAAATCTTTTGAACAGGATATATTTGGTTATTAGACAAATTTTCAACTTTAATAAAATTTACATTTCCCACACCTGACTTATCTTTTGGAGTGGTTCCCTTTGTAATTAATTTTGTATTATCTATTAACCTACGCTTTTCCCAAGCATTTACAAAATGTTGAAAAAGATTTGAGGTATTCTCTTGGGAAAAGCGTAAGTTTAAAACTATAGTTAATCGTGTGTCTACTACAAGTCGAAAAGAGACACTGCCTAGAATTGAATATGAAAATATTATTTCAGGTGAGGGACGATTAAAGAATGACGTATTTGAAATAGGTGACTCTAGAAAGGGAATTTATTTTCAAAAAAATGATGTTCTTTATGGAAAATTACGTCCATATCTAAATAATTGGTTTTTTGCAACATTTCAAGGTATTGCAATAGGTGATTTTTGGGTATTAAGAGCAGCTCCATGTATCTCTCCTAAATTTATATTTAGTCTAATTCAGAGCCCTAGATATAAAGTTGTAGCCAATATGACTACTGGAACAAAAATGCCACGATCGGATTGGAATAATGTATCCGCTACTGAATTTAGAATTGCCAGAAATGAAGATGAACAGATGAAAATAGGACAGCTTTTTTTATCACTTGATAATCTCATCACTGTCAACCAGCGAACAACTATCCTTTTCGCTCCTGACCAAAACAGTACCTTATCGCTGCGATTTCATCCACCATCGGCGTTAAATTAAAGAAAAGACCATGCTGTATTTTGATAACACATGATCTTAATCAATACTTTTATAATAAAATTTGTTAAATCACATTAATGTTGTTAAGTAGCGCATGATTTTATCGGTATCAGCGTTTTCTAATTCTTGGATAACATGTAAATAGGTTCGTTGGGTTGTGTTCATATTTGAGTGACCTAAACGTTGAGCAACGGAGCCAATTGAGACACCAGCATAGAGTAACAACGATGCATGTGTATGGCGTAGCCCGTGAACGCTAATTTCGGGAATACCTGCTCGCTTACAATAACGAGCAAGCTTGTCATTAGCGGTTTCATTGTAGAATTTTTTACCAGGTGTGATAAAGATTGGCTGATTTTTTGGTAAATCTTTTATTAGTTGTGCAAACTGCATTGCAACTTGCCAATCTATTGGTACTTTCCGCATTGATGCGGTGTTTTTAGTTGGTGTAAATTGCCCCTTGGCAGATTTATAGTCCCAAGTTTTATTGACTGATAAGGTTAATCTTGATAAGTCAAAATCATTGGGTGTGATACCTAATGCCTCGCTAAAACGTAAACCGGTTTTGGCAATCAGTAGAAAGAAATAGTCTAATGAGAGTTCATCACCGAGGGTCAGCTGTGCAAGAAGCTTTGTTAGTTCTTGTTGATTGAGATACTTAATTTTGTGCTGTTGTGTCACGGTACCCTTTATAACAATTTTTCTAGTTGGATCAATAGTTAGCAACCCTTCTTCTAAAGCGTCTAAAATGCCGGATTTAACTTGATGGTGAAAGTCTAATACAGTTTGCTTTTCATGCGTCTCAGCATATAAATTCAAAAGTTCCTGATAGACTTGTCGGTTTAAATCACATAATCGTAAATTAGGCACCAATTTTCTGAGTTGTTTGTGAGTTTGTTGATATTTAGCATAAGTTATTTTCCGAACAGCCCCCTCCTTGTAGAGCTTCATCCATTGGTGATAGTAGTCATGAAAAAGTAACGTGTTATTTTGTGACATAAGGTCACCTCCTGAAAAGTATTACCTTACTGATTTAGTAAGGCAACTTAATAATCAGAACTATTTGCTAATAAAGCAATAAACAAGTTTTAGAATTTTTTGCAAGGCAGACTAGTTGTAATTAGTCACACTATAAAATAGCTATACTTCAGTCGTAGTATAATTATTGTAATTGATTATGAATGAAATGAGATAATGATATGGTAGTAAATAATGTATGGGCAGATAAATTTGGATTGGATAGAAAAGTAGATTCAAAACAGGTAAAGATGCCGAAATCTTGGATCTCCTATTTTAATGCTGAGTCATCACAAATTGAAAAAATTTCAGCAATTGCCATTATTAAAGCTTTAAAGGAATTTGGCGGTCCAACTAAGGCAAAATTAGTTAAAGAGAAAGCGAGTGAGTATGATTGTTATACTCAAGAAGAACGTGAAGCAACTGGTGATTCTGGCTACAGTGTATTAAATCTACATCAACAGTTTGCAATGTCTAATTTAAAAAGAGCTGGACTACTAACTTCACCTACCAGAGGAGTTTGGGAATTAACGGATGAAGGCCGTCGTATCAATTGGGAAACATTTGATATATGGGAAGATGTTTACTCAAAATCGATACCTGTCTGGGAAGAAACAAAGGCAAAGAAGCGGAAGCAGAAAAAGGCTGCTAAACAAGCGGCACAGGAAGAAACGAGTGTTAATGCTGATGTAACCAGTGATGGCGAAATGACGGAAGTTGATGAGGACGAAGTTTGGCGTAAAGAGTTACTGCGTAAATTACAAAATATGAATCCTTATAAATTTGAAGAATTAGTTGTTAATCTACTTCGTAAGATTGGTATTGAAATGGCTTTAACACCAAAATCAGGTGATAGTGGTATTGATGGGATTGGTTATTTACGTACACCTGAATTATTGACATATAAGGTGGTTCTACAAACAAAGCGTTTTGCTAAAGGTCAAGTTACCGGTCCGGATATCAGTAATTTTGCGGGAACAATCAGCGGTAACAATGCGGACCGTGGTATTTTTGTAACAACATCCACATATACGAAAGATGCTGTTAATCGTTCACGTCAGGGAGCTAACCTCATTACGTTAATTAATGGTGAAGAATTAATTGACTTATTATTTGAGCAACAAATGGGTGTTAGAGAGAAAACGATTGTTGTTATTGATGATCAGCTATTTTCTGAGAATTAATTTCTAAAGTTATGTACACTAAAAAGCATTGCAGCCCCACCAGCTGCAATGCTTTTTACATGTCTATGAAATGTTTATTAGTCAACGTATGATGTCTTTGTGCGGTTCAACCAAGCATAGGTCATACCAATTAACAAACCACCACCAACATAGTTTCCAATCAAAGCAAAGAACAAATTATGAATAACACTAACAAGTGTCATGCCAGGAATCGTTCCATGTGATGCGAAAAATGCTAATGAGAATGCTGGGAAGTTAGCGATAACGTGTTCGTATCCCAGGAATGCGAAGATAAAGATGACGAAAATAATGGCCATAACTTTACCTGCATCATCCTTCATACGTAAGTTGATAAAGAATGCTGTGTTAACGATAACGTTAGCAAAGATTGCTTCAACGAAGATCTGAATTGATGACTTGCTTAATTTGGCAGCGATTCCGGTAAACAAGTAATTACCAGCTGGTAAGTCTTGGAATGGACCGGTTAAGGAAACCATATAAGCAAAAATGATACCACCAATTAGGTTAAACAATAGTGTTGTGCCAAGAATTTTAGCGGCTTTAGAGAACTTTAGTTTCTTCCGGTAAACACCAACCGTCATGAAAAGCATATTAGAGGTACCTAGTTCGGCTCCCATAAAGATAATCATAACCAGTGACCAGCTAAACATAAAGGCAAAGGTAAACTTACCAGATCCTGGTAAAAACTTTTCGGCTTGTATGGCAGTACCAAAGGCTGCCGCAGTACCTAACGTTAAGAATAATGTTGCCAACATTGAACGAGCTGCATAACGCGCATAACTATTGTTAAATAATGCAACTTTATTCATTAAGGCATCATCGATTTTTTTAAATAACGGTGATTTCTCAACGGGTGCTTCTTTTGCTGCTACACTGGGAATTTCAGCAGCATAATCTCTATCTTGTGGTATATCCATGTCTTCTCCTAATATATCAGTCAATATTTTTATTTGAGTTTATTTTTTATTACCAAGCGTCTCGTAAAGTAAACTTTCTAACGTCATCGATCGTTTGAGTACCAGCTAATTGCATAACTAGAGCCAACTCATCCTTAAAGAAGTTAAAGACTTGTTCAACACCGGTTGCACCACCAAGTGATAGACCGTAAATAACAGGACGACCGATAGCAACAAGATCAGCACCAGAAGCAAGGGCCTTGAAGACGTGTTGACCACGACGAACACCACTATCAAAGACAACGGGTGCGCGACCATTAACTGCTTCAGCAACAATTTCTAATGATTCAAAGGCTGCGGGTCCACCATCTAATTGGCGGCCACCATGGTTTGTTACCCAGATTCCACGCGCCCCAGCATCTAGTGAGCGGTAAACATCTTCAGCAGACTGAACACCCTTAACATAGACAGGGATATCAGTATGGCTGGCGATGTATTCAACATCACGAGGTGCTAACTTTTGCTTAGCAGACTTGTAGACAGCATCCATTGTTTGACCGACACCAGATTGGTAGGCAGCCACAATTGGCATTGCTAATGGGAAAGTAAAGTGATTGCGCTTGTCAGCTTCACGGTTACCACCAAGGGTTGCATCAGCAGTTAAAACAATAGCCTTTGAGCCATTGCGCTCAGCAGTTGCAATAATCTGGTCATTAATACCATTGTCCTTACTCATGTAGAATTGGAACCATTGGTTAGCATCTTGACCACCAGCTTCACGAATATCTTCTAGTGTTGTTGATGCGAATGATGAAGCCGTGAAAATTGAACCGAAGTTGGCAACACCTTTCGCTGAATACTTTTCACCTTCAACGTGAGCTAAACCATGGGCAGCAACTGGTGCCATGATAATTGGTGCTGTTAGATGCATGTCTTGGAAATCAACGGATGTATCTGGATTTTCAACATCACGTAAAACACCAGGAACAATTACCTTCTTATCGAATGCCTTAATATTGTTCTTGTATGTGATTAGATCGCCAGCGCCACTTTTAATGTACCCATACCCACCTTTTGGGATCACATTTGCAGCAGCTTCTTCTAAATCATTTGTATTAACAAAATCAATTTTTCCTTCACGTTCACTCGCAATGTATTCTGACATATGTATAAATCTCCTTAAAATTAAATAAACCCTCAATTAGTGTAAGCGTTTACACTAAACCTACAAGGAGTACCTTACACTATTTAATTCCTGAATACAAGATTTAATATTAAAATTAATATCGTTTATCATGCAAAATCATTGTTTATTTAATCACATATGGGACATTTCATGGAAATTAGAAAATGTATTTAATCATGTTTATATATACAAAATTTGGTCAAAAAATTTGCGATTCGTATGGACTATTTATGATAAGGCGTATGTGCATTAATCATAAAACTACGGTAAATTTGTTCAGTTAATACTAGACGCATTAATTGATGTGGTAATGTGAAACGACCAAAACTTATTTGTGTGTTGGCACGTTTTAGAACATCAGGTGCTAACCCTAATGATCCACCAATCACAAAAGTTAAATCAGATTTACCTGTGGTTGTTAAATGATCGATTTCAGCAGCAAGTTCTTCACTAGAGCGCTCTGTTCCTTTAATTGCTAATGCAAAAACGTACTCCTTATCTTTAATTTTATTAAGGATACGGTCACCTTCTTTTGCCATCACTTGATCCATTTGGGCCTGTGATAATTGTTCGGGTGCTTTTTCGTCAGGAACTTCAATAATTTCTACTTTGGCAAATTTATGCAAACGTTTTGCGTATTCTGCAATACCATCTTTCAGGTATTTTTCCTTTAATTTGCCAACACCGATAATTTTTATGTTCATTGTTTGTGTGCCTTTCTTAAATAGTTCGTTAATTTTATAAACTGTTTTATAAGATGTGGATAAGTACTAAAAAAAATCGTAAAAAATACGTTATCCACAAGTTAACCACAACCTAAAAAATGCCTGCGAGCATTATTATACCAAAGTGTACAGCGATCTTTGTGAATATTTTTAGACATTTATCCACTGTTGTGAATAATGGTTGTGGATAACTTGTAAAAAGTGATGATAACGGCATTTGTAAACGCTAAATTAGTGAAATTATACTCACAATAAATAAGTATGAAAAAAGTTATACACAATATAAAAAGTTGCTTTTAAATCATTTTACAAAATATATGAAGCTAAAACCAAGATAACATTCGATATTTTTGGTTTTTATAGGAATAATTAGTCTGTATAATTCAGATAAAACGTTTTAAAAACGTATAATTTTGATAAATTGAACGATGATTAGGTTAAATTTTGATTTTTGTGCAAGGTTTAACCTAATTTAAAGCTAAAAGCCTAATTTAATAACCTTTTGTTCATTACAATTAGTTTTAACAGGTTATCCACATTGACATATGCATTGATTTAATAGGGTTTCTCAACAATAAATTGCGAGTTATTCACATGTTTTCCACAGAAAGCGGTGGAATACGTGGACTTTTCCTCAAGTTATCCACAAAAATCTGTGAAAAACTTTTGCCATGCTCCTGTATAATATAAAGAAGTTGGGAGATACTTAATTATGAAAAAAATATTTAGCAAATTAACGCCACCACAGGTATTAACGTTTGGATTCTTGGCGATTATATTTGTTGGGGCTTTTATATTAAGGATGCCTGTTTCACAGCAAACTGGTGTGCATGTTAATTTCCTTGATGCGCTGTTTACTGCTGTATCAGCTACGGCGATTACGGGGTTAACAGTTGTTAATACAGCAGCAACTTGGTCGACGTTTGGACAAGTTGTCCTGCTGGTTATGATTGAAATTGGTGCATTAGGATTTATGACGTTTGCGGTATTGTTATTTGCAATAACTGGTCAACGTTTAGATTTAAAAGCAAGGTTAATGGCACAACAAGCATTGAATTTGCGGAATTTAGCAGATGTTAAGAGTGTATTGTCATACGTCTTCTCGCTGTCAGCGATTATTCAAATTGTCGGTGCCGTATTGATGTTGCCTGACTTTATTCCCCGTTTTGGTATTGGTAGAGGAATTTATCTGAGTGTTGCCTCTTCAATTTCAGCATTTGGAAATGCGGGCTTCACCTTCTTTGATAAACCAGTGTCATTTCTTCAGAATGATCCCTATATTTTAATTATTTGGATGTTACTGATTACGGCAGGTTCCTTGGGATTCCTTGTTTGGCGAGATCTATTACTTTTTCACAGGCAGCGCCGAGTTAGTCTACATACTAAAGTCGCGCTAAATGTGTCAGGATGGTTAATTGGGTTAAGTTTTGCCATGTTTTTGTTTACTGAAAACGTTTTGGCACCCCTAGCACATACTTCATCACTAGGTCATCGAATTCTTGATAGTTTGTTCTTAGCAGTTGTCCCTCGTACGGCGGGACTTGAGGTTGTGCCACTATCTAATATTTCTGCAGCAGGTATCATGATTATCACACTGCTAATGTTTGTTGGTGGAACGCCAGGATCTACTTCAGGTGGTATTAAGACAACAACATTGGGTATTTTATGGATGCAATCACTTGCCGCACTCCGTGGCCAGGAACAAGTTAATTTTGGTGGTCGTCGTTTTAGTCCTAAAATTGTTATTAAAGCGATGATGTTAGCAGTTATTTCAATTGTTTTTGTGGCTGCAGTTTCACTATTGTTGATAGTGACGGAAACAATTCCTAAAGGTCAAGGCATGGAGTATATTGTCTTTGAAGTTATTTCAGCCTTTTCAACAACTGGTTTTTCATTAGGATTAACACCACATCTTACCAATTTTGGTGAAATCGTTATTATGATTGTGATGTTTATCGGTCGTGTTGGTCTATATACGGTGATGTTCTCAGTAATGAATATTCGTGAGAAGCCAAGTAGTTATCAGTATCCAACTGAGGAAGTAATTATTGGCTAAAAATCTGCTGATTGCGTAAACTATAAGGTAGAAAATGATAGGAGCTTTGAGCATGTCAGAAATCAAGATGATTGCATCCGATTTGGATAGTACATTCTTTAATGATCAGAAACATTATCATAAAACACATTTTGCAGATGTTTTGGATAAGATAACGTTGCAAGGCGGTTATTTTGTTGTTGCAACTGGTCGTGATGTTGATTCAGTGGATCCATTCTTTAAATCCTTTGCAGGACGTTATGATCTAGTTGCTGATAATGGTGCTGTTGTTAGAACGGCAGATGGTGAAATACTACAAATGGTCGGTTTAGACGTGGTAGATGTGACAGATATCATGGCGGTGGTTAATGAAATGCCATTTAAACCTTTGCATGGTGCAGTCTTTACCGGTGCAGAAACTGCCTTTATGTTACAATCGCAAGCACGCTTAAATCTTTTGCATAAAGCAAGAATGAAAAAAGTGCATGATAATTTACAGTTCATTGACTTTGTTGATCAAATTCATGAGCCAATTTTGAAAGTAACCGTAACTTATGAGACGGAAAAAACACAAGAGTTCATTGATTTGGCACGAGTTCGGTTAGGTAGTCGAGCGCACGTTACAACGTCTGGCTACGGCTCGGTAGACATCGTCGCACCAAATATCAATAAAGCCAATGGCCTGCAAGTTCTTGCGAGTCATTATGGTTTAAAATTGAATGAAAATTTGGTTGCTTTTGGTGATGGTCTAAATGACGCGGAAATGTTAAATGCCGCTGCCTACCCCTTTGCCATGATTAATGGTGATGAATCATTAAAAGCACTTTATCCAGCAGCTGTTGATGATAACAATCATGATGGCGTATTAAAAACTGTAGATACCTTATTGTAAAAAGAATACTTCATAAAAAAGACTAGCCCTGATATCAAGTATCAGGACTAGTCTTTTTATGCATAAATATACATTCTAAAAATTTGCGACATTTTCTGTTTTGAGCGGGTTTATTAATTGTTAATCTTTTGTTCCCCCTATTATTGAATCTTTGTGAAAAACACCAACCTTAACTTGTGAAGAACGTTACAATATGATGTAAACTATCTATTGTTATGATAATTGATCCATGGCATCATTTAATAGATGATCGACAGTGATGTTACCATGACTTGTTGCATGGCCTTTAACCCAAATAAATGATAAGCGTGCTGCCAGTGGTTTAATCAGTGCGTAAATTTGTTGCCAAGCTTTTAGATTGGCAATTTCCCCAGAACTTTTACGCCAACCGTTTGCTGCCCAGTTATACATCCAATTTGTTACAGTATCTAAAACATACTTAGAATCACTAACAATTGTAACGGGTGTTGATACTTTAGCGGTTTGCAGCAAAGCGTTGATCAGTGCCAACATTTCCATTTCATTGTTGGTGCGGCCCCAGTCTGCGCCACTATCAGTATATACGGGCTCATTGAGGTTAGAACCATGATAAATAGCAATTGCCCAGCCGGCTTTATCGGTAGCTTTGACGTGACCACCAGCGGTATTGCCAGTATTACGGCTACCGCCATCAGTAAAAATATAATATTGGTTGGGACTTGCGTGAAATGTGCCATTGTAGGCAGTACTATATTGGCGTGAGGTGTCATTTTTTGCGGAAACTTGGCTATCAAACCAGGTTTGGGCTTCGGCTTTTGTTGTAAAGCCTTTAAATTTGGGAGCTGGTTTTGTTTGTGTATAAGCTTTGACCTCTGACCAAGGTTTGGTATAGAGACCTTCGTATTTATTACCAACAATTGCGTATGTTTTCATTTTAAATCACCCTTAATCATGAAGTTGTTGCCCTAATAATAGCGTATTTTATGATGGTTTTCCAATTTGACAGTGCCTATTGTTTCAGTGTAGTATAACAGTGCAACACTGAAAGGAGCCAATATGGAATTTAGTTCAAATCAGCCCATATATTTACAAGTAGCAACTTGGTTGGAACAACAGATTCTTGAAGGAAAATACCAAATTGGTCACAAAATTCCAGGTGTCCGCGATTTAGCAGTTAATTTAATTGTTAGCACACGTACAGTGCAGAATGCCGTTAATCAGTTAGTTACACGCGGGTTGATTGTAACGAAACGAGGACAGGGTAATTTTGTAACTGAGGATGCTGCTAAGATAGATATCATTAGATTAAATAAGAAAATGCGTGTCACACAAGAGTATATTAATGAGATAATGCATGTTGCACAAGTACAAGAAATACCGGGCTTAATTGCAAGTGCCATTAAAGAGTATGAGGATGAACAGACAAGGAGGGGTAATGTTACAGGTTAATAATTTGCACTATACAAAAAGCCGACACGTCATTCTACGTGGTTTGAGCTTTAAGATACCATCACATCGCACAGTCGCCTTGTTAGGGGAAAACGGTGTGGGTAAAACAACTTTAATGCGCTTAATTTCTGGTCTAATTGAGCCCAATCCCCATTCAGATATTATGATTGATGGCAAGATGGGAGCAAAGATTAAAGCCAATTTATCATATGTATCAACACTAGACTGGGCAAATAATTATGACCGTGTCAGCGATATTGTAGACTATTTTAAGATGGGATATCCTGATTTTAATGAGCAGCGAATGGAAGAGTTGATTAAGTTCATGCGGATCGATCGTACGAAGCGGATTGCAAAGTTATCGACAGGAACCATTGAAAAATTGCTCATTGCGTTGACTATTTCACGTGATACATCCGTTTATTTATTAGACGAACCCTTTGGTGGTGTTGATGTTTTAGCACGAAAAAAGATTATGCAGTCATTGCTACATTGGTTGCCTGAAGAAGCAACCGTCCTTGTGTCTACTCATTACATCCAGGAGATTGAAAGTCTTGTGGATGATGCAATTATTTTGAAGGATGGTCGTTTATTAGCTTATGAGTCAGTTGAAAAGATTCGTAAGGAAGAAGGTCTATCATTGGAACAGTACTATACACAACTATATATTGAAGATAATGGAGGACGTGAATAATGTTAACTAACACACGACTCTTTAAAATTTTTGCTAAGGATTCCTTGAACCGTGCGATGTTTATCATGGGAATTGGTGCAATCGTCGGGGTTTTCATTTTTATTTGGCAATTATTACCATTTGTGTCACATGCGGAGATTTCTGGAACGATTGAGCCAACTACGTTTAAAGATCGATTGGTTGTTTATGAAGGCGCACTAGTCATTTGTATTAATTTAATTCTTGGTGTACGAACGTTTGTTTCTGCCGCAAAATCTTGGAATAAATCAAAATATGTTTTATTACCAGCACGGGTCGAGCAATTAGTCATCTGGAATCTCATTGCACGCTTTGTGGTTGGTGTATTTGCGATGTTTATCACCAGTATTGCCTTTTTAGGGCTTGAATGGTTTGTAAATTCTTCTTATCATGATGCGATTGTAGATGTATTGACCACCATCCCGCTGCATCAAATTGGTGTTTCATTTGATGCGACGATAGCATTATATTTATTTGTTAATTTAGCCGTAGTTACTAATAATTGGTTAATGGGATTCGTCAGTGATAAATGGCAACAACGAGTTAAAGTGTTGGGGCTAATTACAATGATTTTTGTTATGGGGTATGCTGTATCTTGGATACCAGATAATTGGATATCAGATATTATTGTTGATATTGTCATGCTGGTTCTCATTTGGTATTTGTTACGTTATCATAATGAGGCTAGGTAATCATTAAACATGAATAATGCCGCCAGTCGATTGGGATTGGCGGCATTATTTGTACTTTTATTATATATTTAGTGGCTGACTTTAATATTATTGAGTTTGTGTGCCAAATGGCCGAAAACATGGTGATCAGCATAACCAACGAACATACCTTGGAAGAAAAATGAAAATAGCGTACCAATATTAATAGCAACTAATTCACCTGAAAATGCCCAAACAATCATTGAAATCAGCATTGGGAATGAGAAGTTAATGATTTGTGAAATGGCAGCATTTCCTCTGAAAAACATAAATCGCGTCAAATTAGTTAAATCATCAATGGGGTGCAGAATAAATTGGAGGCGTTGCGTGATTGATACACCAAAACCAATAAAAATAACGCCAATAAAATCAATAATTGTTTGCCAAGCAATCGGTAGTGTGCCCACGCCAAGTGCGGTTAGGCGTGTTGACACAATACCAATAATGCTACTAAAGGCAACAACGAAAATGATGTTACCAATAACGTGAGGCCAGTCGATGCTTCGTTGCAAGATACAAACTAAGGTGGCAGCGAAAACACCATAGAAGAATAAAAATACACTAATTGAAGTGCCTGTGAGATTAGCAAGATTAGCTGCGGATGCTGTCCATGGAGCTGATCCCATGTTAGCGGCAACCGTAATACCATTTCCAAATGTATTGAAAAGTAATCCTGCTAGAAAATAGATGACGATTTCATGTGATGACAATCGTCGTAGTTGCCCGTGTTCGTTATACATAAAAATACCTCTAGAATAAATAACCTTCGTGTTCATTCTAACAAACTTTTGATAAAGTGATTGATGAGTTTTTATGATTTGCGTGCGAATTAAAATAAATGGGCATTTTCAAAAATATTTGACAATCAAAAAGGGTGATGTTAGTATGAGAAAAATTAAAAATAAATGAGACTATGAAAAGAAGAGTAGCTATAAACTAGTAGACAGAGAAGTCCAATTGGTGAGATGGACGATACATGTGAGTAGTGAAGATGAACTTAGAGTCAGAATATCGGTCGATGGGCTGATACTTTCGGAGTGGTACACGTTAAAAATACCGAGTTTACTTGCATAGTGAACTTAATGAGCCTATTTGTGTGAACGAATAGGAAAATCAGGTGGTAACACGAAATCTTCGCCCTGTACTTTTTTAATGATACAGGGTGAAGGTTTTTTATTTGTTGGATAAAGGAGGTGTGATGTCATTATGACTGTATATTTAAGAAATGGCTTATCTAAAAAGGCGCATGATGAAGTACCAATACAAACATTGGAAATCGGCATTATTAATTTAATGCCAAACAGGCAAGAGACAGAAGAACAATTTATTAGCTTGCTCAGTCAGAGTGAACAAAATGTTGCGCTATCCTTTTTTTATCCTGAAACACATCAATTTAGATATAGTTCAGCAGCTGTTGTTAAAAGCCATTATGAAACGTTGTCGAATGGGTTGAAACAGAGAATGGATGGTTGGATAGTTACCGGAGCACCAGTAGAAAAATTACCATTTGAGATGGTGGATTACTGGCACGAACTACAAGCAGTCTTCACGAGCTTTAGTGAACAAAAAGTACCCGTCATCTATGAATGTTGGGCAGCTCAGGCAGCATTATATCAACAGTATGGTTTTCAAAAAGCACTACGGGCACGCAAACTTAGTGGTGTTTTTGCAGCGGATACCATCCTTAGCAAGTCACATTTAATTTATGGCTTTGGTGCTGGAGGGCTTTTTCGAATGCCGCAGTCACGCCACACTGATCTTGTTTTGCCACAATCAGGACTGCCAAGTGAACTTGAGGTGATAGCTTCAGCACCAGAAGTTGGACCAATGGTTTTGGCAGACTCGTTGACTAATGCAGTGTTTGTGACAGGGCATCCGGAGTACACGCAATATACTTTAGATCGGGAGTATCAGCGTGATTATCAGCGTGGTTTAGTAGTTGATCCACCACACAATTACTATTTAAATGACTCCAAAGAACAGGTCAACTATTCTTGGCTTACCACTAGCCGTCAATTTTATCGGAATTGGGTAGGGCAAGTTATGCAAAAGAAAGTCGTGAAAAATTTATGACAGAAGAAAATCAAAATCTACACTTTGAAACATTACAAGTTCATGCGGGACAGACAGTTGATGAAACAGGGGCACGCGCAGTACCAATTTACCAGACAACATCATACGTATTTAAGGATCCTGAACAAGCAGCGGGTCGATTTGGGTTGACTGAACCAGGCAATATTTATACTCGTTTAACGAATCCGACAACCGATGTGGTTGATAAACGGGTTGCTGCCTTAGAACATGGTACGGCAGGCGTGACTTTGGCAACGGGAGCTGCGGCAATTACGGCAGCTATTCTTAATATTGCTGGTGAAGGTGATGAGATCGTTGCGGCCAGTACTTTGTATGGTGGAACATACGATTTATTTAATGTCACATTGCCAAAATTGGGCATTAAGACACACTTTGTTGATCCAGATGATCCCAAAAACTTTGGGGATGCGATTAATGAGCATACAAAGGCTGTCTATATTGAAAGTATTGGTAATCCAGGAATCAACCTGATTGATTTTGAAGCGGTAGCAGAAGTTGCGCATGAAAATGGTGTGCTATTACTAGTAGATAATACTTTCGGCACACCTTATTTAGTTCGTCCGTTAGAGCATGGTGCCGATATTGTGATTCATTCAGCAACAAAATTTATTGGTGGACATGGTACAACCATGGGCGGTGTCATTGTTGAAGATGGTAAATTCGATTATCGCAAGAGTGGTCGCTATCCAGGCTTTATCGAACCAAACGATCAATATGATGGCTTGGTCTTTGCTGATTTAGCACCAGCTGCCTTTACAACTAAAGTACGTGCCGAATCATTACGTGATTTAGGAGCAACGATTTCACCATTTAATTCTTTCTTATTGCTTCAAGGATTGGAATCATTGTCATTACGTGTTGAACGACATGTTTCTAACACAAAGAAGATTGTTGAATTTTTGAGTCATCATGATAAGGTTGCTTGGATCAATTATCCGGGGTTGCCAGACAATAAGTACCATGCACTAGCTGAAAAATACTTTCCAAATGGGGTGACGTCAATTTTCACACTTGGACTTAAAGGAGGCGAAGTGGCTGGTAAAGAACTGATCAAGAATTTGAAACTATTTTCATTGCTAGCTAATGTAGCCGATGCGAAATCATTGATCATTCATCCTGCATCAACGACCCATGCGCAATTAAGTGAAGAAGAGTTATTGGCAACAGGAACAACGCCTGATTTAATTCGTGTATCGGTTGGTGTTGAAAATGTTGATGATTTGATTGCTGATCTGCAGCAAGCGTTGGATAAAATTGAATGAAATTAGGGCAAAGGTGGTTTGACGTTCATCGTTCGGGAAAAGATGCTTAAAGTTCGTTTTGTAAGCCTATTCATCTCTTAATTTACGAAAAAAATAAGATACTCTTTGATTTTTTACGGGTAAATATAATACAATAGTGTGGTTGTTTTAAAATTGAATTTTTTATTAAGGGGTCTGATCTACATGTTTGAACGTTACTTCAAGCTGTCTGAGTCAGGAACATCTGTTAAAACTGAGTTACTAGCAGGTTTAACAACTTTCCTATCGATGGCTTATATTTTATTCGTTAACCCTTCAGTACTTGGCGCAACAGGTATGGACAAAAATGCTGTCTTTGTTGCAACGGGTCTAATTGCTGCTATTGCAACCATCTTTATGGGTGTTGTTGCAAAGTATCCATTTGCAATTGCTCCTGGACTTGGTATCAATGCCTTCTTCGCTTACAGTGTTGTTATTGGCATGGGCGTAAAATGGCAAACAGCTTTAGCTGGTGTCTTTGTTGCCGGTGTTATTTTCTGGCTATTGACCGTTTTCAAAATTCGTGAAACGATCATTAATGCGATTCCAGCGGACTTAAAGGCTGCCATTGCTGGTGGTATTGGACTTTTCATTGCCATGATTGGATTGGTTGATGGTGGTTTAATTGCTGCTAATAAATCAACGATTATTGGTTGGGGTAATTGGAGTGATCCTAAAGTCTTGCTAACGATTGCTGGTGTGTTAATTACTTTTGCATTATATGCTCGTAAGGTACCAGGGGCAATTTTTATTGGTATGGTTACAACTTCAATCATTGGTTTGGTAACAGGATTGATTCCATTGCCTTCATCAATTGTTTCTGGTGTACCAAGCTTGGCACCAACTTTTGGACAAGCTATTTTTGGATTAAAAGATGTGTTCACTTGGCAAATGATACCAGTTATTCTAACATTCTTGTTAGTTGCGTTCTTTGATACAGCTGGTTCATTGATTGGAATTGCTCGTTCTGGTGGATTCTTGGTAAACAACGAATTACCACGTGCTGGTAAAGCATTGATGGCCGACGCCATTGGTATGTTGGGTGGTTCACTTTTGGGAACATCACCAACAACAGCTTATGTTGAATCATCAACAGGAATTGCTATTGGTGGTCGTACAGGATTGACATCATTCTTTACAGGAATCTTCTTGTTGTTGTCATTGTTCTTCTCACCATTGCTAGTAGTTGTGACATCTAATGTGACTGCACCAGCATTGATTATTGTTGGAATTTTGATGGCTAGTAATTTGTCAGCAATTGATTGGAATGACTTCCCAGTTGCTGCAGCATCATTCCTAACTATTTTGGGTATGCCATTGTCATATTCAATTTCTGATGGTATCGCCTTAGGATTTATCGTTTATCCATTGTTGATGCTAGTGACAGGACGTGGTAAGAAAGTTCATCCTATCATGTATGCCTTAGGATTGATCTTCATTATATTTGTTTACATCTTACAAACGAATGGTTAATAGTTTCACGTGAAACAAAAGCGGCAAAACGAAGTTCTTTAACTTCATTTTGCCGCTTTTTTATTGTAGAATACTAACATAATTCAAGTGTTCATTTAATGTCAAACACCATGCGCGAAAGGAAAAACGATGACTGCCATTAATACGGATTATACTGATATGACACTGACCATTTCACTTGGGGATGGCCAAATTGGCTTAACCAATAAAGTGCCAGAACCGAGTATTAACGCTGTTACATTGTATTTTAAAAATGAGCAATTAATTAGTATTGATCAGGTGCCTGGTGATGAAACGCTCACGCGGGTAGCTATCATTACCCCGCCAACAAACATAGAAACTAACACGATTGCGCTCTATATTGATGAACTTGCCGCTGAAGCTAAGTTAAAGTTAGAATCGTCAATGACTGGCCAATTAACAGATGATCAGCGTCAGTCTGCCACGGCATACTGGCATGAAGTTGTACCGCTATTCGCATTATTAGGTATTACGGTGGCAAAAAAGAAGAGAAAGCCAACCAAGGCGCAACATCGCTTCAAGTCTGCTATGGCCGACGTACCTTTCAATACTGATTTTATTGGTACCAAAGCAACCATCTACTGGCAAAAGCGTCATGAGATGCGTTTAGTAGCTGGTGCTAAAATGCTGGCAGATGCCCCATTGAAAGCTGATGGTGGCTTAGGTGTTGATGCACGTTTTGCGAAACAAATACGTGCAGAACATGCTGATGCTTTTGACCCCGAAACATTCATTACTACTAAAGACATTGTCCTTAAAAGTGTCAACGAAATTGGGTTGTTTTTGTATTTTGGTGGCACTAACTCGTGGTTGGTATTTAAGGGGCCAGATGATCGAACGATTCATGACTGGACAGTCGTGTAATAACATAAAGAATGGGAACATTTGAAATGAGCGTGTGACAATCTGCTGCAATCTTTTGGAACACAAGTAAAGAGTATCAAACTACTGACTTTAATCGGTGGCTTGATACTCTTTTTCTCTCTAACAATTAATATTGTTTTGTCTAATTCAGTTCGTGTTCGCTGGTATTTCCATCAATAATAGTCAACATATCCTTCATAGAAATTTCAACCATATTGCGAATGGCATTATCCGTATAGAAACCAATGTGTGGCGTGATAATGGCATTTGGTAATTCTAAAACGGTTTTCAAATAGTCGTTTTCGAATGGTGTTTCTGAGAAATCACCACTAAATATGTTTGCTTCACCTTCAATCGTGTCCAAACCGGCGGCAGTGATCTCATGATTTTTTAAAGCAGCAATTAAAGCGGGGGTATCTACCACAGCACCACGTGAAGCGTTGATGAAAATGGCGTTAGATTTCATCTGTTTAAATACTGATTCATTAAACAGGTGATAAGTGCTTTTTAATAATGGCGTATGGGTTGTAATAATATCAGCTTCTTTATAGACAGTCTCATGATCAACATACTTTAAGACACTGTTGAGTTCTGGTCGGTGGATTGGATCAGCAGCAATGACAGTTGCACCCAGCGCTTTGAAAATACGTGCCACCTCACTACCTATTTTGCCGGCACCAATAATACCGACCGTTAAATCATGAATTTCACGCGCCTGCAAGCCATCCCATGTAAAATTGTAGGCATGCATTCGAGGCTGCGCAACATTTAAATGACGTAGTAGCCACATGACCTGGGTTAAGACCATTTCAGATACAGAACGGGGTGAATAAGCCGGTACATTGGTGACTTTTAATTGATATTGAGTGGCTAAGTCCAAATCAATCGTATCGTAACCAGTAATACGTAAGGTGATTTGTTTAATACCAAATTCATGTAACTTTTGATAGACAATTGGGTTATCAATTAGATTATCTTGTTCAGTAGAAATACCGTCATATCCTTTGGCCAAATCAACGGTATCAGGATTTAAAGTAACTTTATTTGAATGAACTTCAACATCAGGATGTGTTTTTATCCATTCTTTGATAACAGCAGCTTCATCGTCCATGATGTTGTACAGTAAAACCTTCTTCATTAAACATCCCTCTTAGTGATTAAACCCTGATTTAAAATGATAGCTTTGAAAAAGCCTGAACTGCCTTTTCAAGAGTAGCCATGTCTTGTGTGACCGCAATACGGATGTATCCTTTACCAGCATCTCCGAATGCTTGACCAGGAATAACTAACACCCCAGCTTGTTCAAGTAGGTAATTACTGAATTTAATATCATCCATGCCAGTGGCAGAAATATCAGCAAAAAGATAGATGCTGCCAGCAACTGGCAAGATATTTAACCAAGGTAATTTGTTCAACTCAGTTGCCACGTACTCTAAACGCTCACCAAATTGTGCTTTGAGTGCTGGTGTAATTTCGTCAATGTGTTGTAGTCCATAAGCACCAGCTGCCTGAGAAACGCTCGGTGCAGAAAAATCAATGCCCTCATTTAGCAGTCCAGCTGCAGCTACGACATCCGCAGGACCAATTAAATAACCAATTCTAAAGCCTGTCATTGCGAATACTTTTGACAAAGATCCAGTTACTAAGGTATGTTCTGGCGCAAGAGCCTCTAGCGGAACAAAATCATTGTCACCATAAACAAATGGCCAATAAACTTCGTCAGCAAGTAAGTAGATGTCGTGTTCTTTTGCTAAGTCGGCTAATGCTTGTAGTGTCTCCTGATCATAAACAGCACCAGTTGGATTGTTTGGTGTATTAACTAAAATTGCTTTCGTTTTGTCGGTAATTGCGGCGGCAATGTCAGCTTTCGTTGGTTGGAAGTTGTTTTCGGCCGTGCAATTGACAACAACAACTTTTCCGTGGTGGGCTTCAATTTGAACCTCATAAGGCGAGAAGTAAGGTGCAAAGATAATCACTTCATCGTCTGGATTTAAAATAGCACCAAAAGCTAAGAACGTTGCGTGCCCGGCGCCAACGGTTGCACGAACATTTTCTTTGGCATAGGTTAGGTTGAACTTCTTTTGATAAAAGTTAATGATCGATTCAAGATATTCTGGATCACCATCACTAGCCGTATAATGTGTTTTCCCAGCAGCTAAAGCTTCTTCAGCAGCATTTAAAATTGGTGCCGGGGTCGTCATATCTGGATCACCAATAGACAGATTAATGACATCGGTCATTAGTGCAGCATTCTTACCAATATCAGACATAATATTAGGTGCTGGATTTTGAAATAATTTTGAAAGGCTACGTGTCATGTGAAATCCCCCATAAATTCTCATTTTATTTTAATAGTATTATACATGCTTTTGTAGAATTGTGCAGGTAAAATTGAAAAATATACAAAAAAATGTATTTTAATGCATTGTTAAAAATAATCTTTATAGAACATTTTTGGAGTTAATTATTGACATGTCTGCTACTATTTATTACTATGTACTGGTACCTAGCAATAAATAGTAGCTAAAAATTTACTAATGTTGCTGTGGCATAAGAGCTATAAAACTCATTTTATAGAGGTGAAAAGATTGAAAGGTTTGACTGAATTACTGAAAGGTGCGCTGGAAGGTATAGTACTTCAACGTATAGACCATGGTGAAACGTATGGTTACGAGATTACCACCTATCTGAATAGTTTAGGCTTTGAGGATATTGTTGAGGGAACCGTTTATACAATGCTCTTGCGACTAGAGAAAAAAGGACTACTCAATGTAGATCGTCGTAAGTCTGAGCTTGGGCCACCTCGCAAGTTTTACACACTTAATGCAGCAGGACAGGTTTATTTACAAGAATTTTGGCAAAAATGGACTTTCTTAGTGACCATAATGAATGAATTGAAGGAGCAAAATAATGACTGATATTAAAAATAGTATTCACAATATGCTTGCCGATAAGAAACGATATAAGCAATTTTTGAAGGATACCCAAGCATTACCAGTACCCTACGCGGAGACAGTTAATGCATTAACAAAGTATATTTGGAATTTTGCTGGCAGTGGTGCAGCAATGGAAGTTCTTGAAGAGGTACTACATATTTTTCAAGAAAGTTCAGTTGAAAATGTCTCTGTTCGACAAATTGTTGGTGAAGATCCAGTAGAGTTTGCCGAAAATATTATGGCACAATATCCAGAACAACTGTGGCTGATCAAGTATCGTAATCGATTGCGACAGAAAGTGGCAGAGGCTGAAAAATTATGAAAGCAATCACAGTACGTGGTGTAAGAAAAGACTTTGGGAAATTAGCAGTTCTTAAGGGAATTGATCTTGATGTTGAACAAGGTGAGGTTTTCACCTTGCTGGGTGCCAATGGTGCAGGTAAGAGTACGTTAATAAATATTTTGACAACCTTGTCTCGTCCTAACCATGGTACAGTATCGATTATGGGTTTAGATCCGATACAAGATGGTAATCGTGTTCGTAAGTTGATTAGTTTGAATGCACAAACAGCTACGCTTGATGGTGAATTTTCCGGTATGGAAAATCTCCGTCTAGTTGCTCAACTTCGTGGTGTGAAAGATCGAAAGACCGCAATCACTACCCTTGCTGAACGACTTGATTTAACTAGCTTCTTGAATCGTCAGGTGAAGACTTATTCAGGCGGGATGCGTCGCCGTTTGGACATTGCAATGTCACTAATCGGTAATCCGCAAATTGTTTTTCTAGATGAACCAACTACGGGTGTGGATCCGCAGAATCGACTAGCACTGTGGCAAATGATTCGTGAGATTCGTGATGCAGGGAAAACAGTTTTTTTAACGACACAATATCTAGATGAAGCTGACGCACTTTCTGATCATATAGGTTTTATTCATGATGGGGTAATTGTAAAGTATGGTACACCAAATGAAATTAAGCAACGTGTTATCACAACATACACCGTTCAAGTAAAATCAGGCGAGCAAAAGGTAGCAGAGAACGCATTGGCAATGGCAGGGATTGACTACACCATTGTGGAGCATAATATTTCATTATCTGCAGTTAATGCAAAAAAGGCCCTAGCTGTGTTGCTTGCAACATCAATCACAATTGAACGCTTTGATCGTGATGAATCTGATTTAGAGTCTATCTTTCTCAATGTGATTAATCAGGGAGGTAGTTATGCAAATAATTAAGCAATTGAATGTCCTTACTTGGCGTATTATTAGACAAAATTTAACGAATGTTGATACGATTATTACAGTTATTGCAATGCCAATATTTATGTTGTTATTCTTTGTCTACGTCATGGGAGGCAATATCGTAACTACAGGTAATACTAGTTCACTCACCTACCTTAACTATGCTTTGCCTGGATTCTTACTACTGACGATGGCTATGGGTTCAGCATATACTGCTATGCGCATCAATATGGATAGAACTTCTGGATTTTTAAATCGATTACATTCGCTACCAATTTCACGCTGGGTCATACTTGGCTCACATGTGCTAGCTTCAGTGATATTTATGATGATTGCTGAAATATTGGTATTTTTTGTTGGTGTATTAATGGGGTATCGTCCAAATGCAACAGTTGGTTCGATGCTCATGTTTATTGGATTATCAGTCCTATTTGGTCTCGGAATTACTTTGTTAGCTATCCCGTTCTCACTAAAAGCAGATAACTATGCATCGGCTGGGGGATTTTCATATGTGCTATTGATGCTGTTATTTGTTAGCTCTGCATTAATGCCAACGAAAGGTATGGCAAAGCCAATTCAGTTATTTGCTAATTATCAGCCTATGACACCGGTTGTGAATACTGCTCGTGGTCTGCTTGATCAGACTGTTGCTGTTAGTCAGCATACTGGGTTCGTGGCTACATGTTGGATTGTTGGTGAAATATTTATCTTTGCATTCTTATCATATCGTGTGTACGTTCATATGTTTTTGAAGAGTTAATTTATGCTTTACTAGTTCAAAACTTATTAAGTCATGAAAAAATACGCCATAATTGTTAGGTTATGTGTCTAATAATTATGGCGTATTTTAGTCAGTAGATTGAATTTTTTAATGTGTTCTAAAAAATGAAGTCGAAAAATATTCTAAATCTTAAGGGTTAACGATAAATTTTGCTGATTGGCCATTATCAACTAACACGACGTTTTCAGCGACAATTTTAGCCATCGCATCACGAGCTTCCACGGTGGCATTACCAACGTGTGGTGTTAGGATAACGTTTTGTAGTATTTTAAAGCCATCATCAACTTCAGGTTCTCGTTCGTAGACATCTAGTGCTGCACCGGCAATTTCACCATCTTTAAGCGCTTTTAATAGAGCAGCTTCGTCAATGATTGGACCACGCCCAACGTTAATAATGTTCGCTGTAGACTTCATTGCTTTGAAAGCCGCTTCGTTGAATTGATGATAATTTTCATCGGTTTGCGGTGCATTGATTGAGATAAAATCACTTGTTGCAATTAATTCATCAAATGGCCGGTAAGTAACCTTCATTGAACGTTCTTCCGGATCAGACAAAGGCGTACGCTTATAATATTGCACGTGCATACCTAGCGCATTTGCTTTTCGAGCAACATCACTACCAATGTTACCAAGCCCAACGATTCCTAGTGTCTTACCAGCTATCTCATGTCCTAAGAAGAACAATGGTGCCCAGCCGAGGAATCCATCACGATGCATTTTGTAGTTTCCTTCAACAATGCGATGACTCAATGCAAGCATTAGTCCAATGGTTACTTCAGCAACAGCGTTAGTTGAGACAGCTGGCGTATTTGTGACTGGAATACCTTTTTCTTTGGCATAAGCCGTATCGATGTTATTGAAACCAGCCCCAAAATTAGCGATTAATTTTAATTTGGGTGCGGCATCGATAATTTCACGATCTACTTTGGTTGATAGTGGTGTAATTAAGAAGTCAATATCACGGACGCTCTCAAGCAATGTTTCATGTGAAACTAAACCTTCACCATCGTAAATCGAAACGTCAAATCCATGATCAATTAATGTTTTTGTAGCCAATGCGGGTAATTCTGCTGACAGATATACCTTACTCATGATGTATCTCCTTTTCTTTTTGGTAACGCTTTCATTATCTCGCGAATAAGACTAAAATTCAATTAAGTCATAAGAAATAGAGGTTGTGACAGAAAATGTCCCAACCCCTTCTAATTAAAAATATATTAATTATGAGTGTGTCAGTTTGATAGCATAAACGTGTTGCATTGGGGATTCAAAACAACTTAGCGACTAAGCTTGTTTAGTACATCCAGTACAGGTTGAAAAGCGGCTAGGGTATGGTAACGATCACCAATTAGGACGCCATCATAGCCAATAGCATTTGCGATTGGAGAGCCGGCTTCATCCATGTGACCACCTAGAATTAATTGGTATGAAATTTCTGGATAGTTAGTTTTCATAAACTTTCGAATAGCATCATGAATATCACGGATTTCATCAATAGAGTAGAGTGCACGCCCCATTTCAGTTGAAGCCAGTGATTCATAGGCAATAATAATCGGCTTTGTGATTGGCTCATCTTTTAGTAAAATGCCTAATTCTTCAACAACCATGTCAATGTTGCTATACTGACCGACTGATAGAATCGGTGTGATGTTATTTTCTAAAGCATTTTCAAGACGCTTGCGAACAATCAGCAAACCTTCATTCAATGATTTACGACGTTCCAAATGACCAATAAAGCTCGTTGTTATACCTAATGATTGTAAAACACTGGGCGAAATTTCACCGACCGTGCGTTGTTTAATGGTTAAGTTTTGACTGACAACTTCAAAATTATCATAAGTGTTTGGTACCGGTAGTGTTGGTGCAATCTTTAAGTCAACGTCAACAGTTGCCTGACTGAGATCAGCTAAAAATTGTTTTTGTTGTTCAAAATCAACTAAATTTTTGAAATTTAAAACTGCTAGCATAGGATAATACCTCCATATGGAATGATTGCCTTTATATGCCTTAGTATAACATGCTGTTGATAGGTCATTCACAATAAGGACATTTCGTTTTTTAATGTTAGTTGCACTGCTGGGATACTACGCACAGGAAATGATATAGATTTTTGTAAAATTTTTAGGTAAAATATTTTCTTAAATGATAGGGTGAGAAAAATGTTTGAATGGATATTTATTTTTCAACCATACTATCCGTTAAAGGTTAAATTAACATCATAATTTTAACCTTAGAATAATTTATGAGTCCAAATTAGTTTGGCGGTAGTCTTGGGGATGACATGAAGATACGCTACATACGGTTATTAATAAAAATATTATCAGTTATTATGCTTGTACTACTCGGTTGGTTAGTCGTCCATTTGTATCGAATTGGCGTCTTTAATGATACGGATTCATTGATTAAGCTACTGAAGAAATACGGCATTTGGGCACCAATTTTGTTTGTTTTTGTCCAAATTGTGCAGGTGGTTATTCCAATACTACCAGGAGGAGTCTCATTAGCAGCTGGTGTTGTGATGTTCGGCCCTTGGCTAGGATTTTTGTATAATTACATTGGCATTGTATTAGGATCCATGATCCTATTCTGGCTGGGACGTCGTTATGGTAGACGTGTCATTGATATCTTTGTCAGCGAGGATACACTGAATAAGTATATGGATCGTTTAGACTCTAAAGGTTGGTATTGGACCTTTGCTTTGTTAATTTTCTCACCAGTTGCACCAGATGATGCATTGGTACTATTAACAAGTTTGACAAAGATGACGTGGCATGAATTTACGATAATTATATTGGCTGGTAAACCATTATCAATTTTCATTTATAGTTTGGGGATGTTATACGGTGCAAACTGGTTGTTAAGAATGTTTGGACATTAAAAAAACGAAAGTTCCATGTGGAACTTTCGTTTTTTCTGTAACAATAGAGATTATCTACCCTATATTTTTTATTCTCTAACAGAATCATTTAGTTTTTTAGCTTGATAATAATCAGGGAAAATCTGAGCACTTTTGACACCCCAGTAATAGAAGATTAATGAGATAACAATAATAACGACGAAATCCCATGGATAACTGATCCAACCTGCACCATTAAATTCATGACTACCGGCAAATGAAATCAATGAAATGAAGATAAGGTAGACGATCAACCAAAGGGCCGATTTGAAAGCCTTCCATGTATCATTGTTTTTAGCCTTGTATTCATAGTAGAAATATATCGGCAAACCTAGCAAAATTACCAAGATAACTTCAATCGTAGTTGGCCACATTGACCAATAAATTGCTAATGATGCTAGCACAAAAGCGACAGGTGCCATGAATGATAGCATCTTTAATTTTACAGGACGCTTAAAGTTAGGTGCGGTATGCCGGAAAGCGACTGCAGTCACCGGACCTGTTAAATAGGCAATCAAAGTAGAAGCACAGATAACAGTTGCTAAGGTTGACCATGATCGGAATACCGAAACCATAATCATACTGATAATTAGATTTGTTAACATCGCAGCGCGAGGCATATAGAACTTAGAACTTAGTTTCCCTAAGAACTTTGGCATATGTTTATTACTTTCCATGGCGAAAAGTACACGTCCAGTCGAGGCTGCAAATGACACACCTGTTCCAACAGGTGAGATAAAGGCGTCAAGGTAAAGTAAGACAGATAACCAATGAATACCGAGCAATATTGCTAAATCGGCAAATGGTGACCTGAAGTTGATACCGTGCCAACCGTGTTGTGCTATGGTTGATGGCTCAATTGCCATAATGTAGGCACTTTGAATCAAAATATAGATAATACCACTAATTAGTAGTGATAAGAAAATACCACGACTAATATTTTTCTTGGTATTTTTAATTTCGCTTCCCATATTGATTACTGTTTGGAAGGCATTAAATGAAAAGATAATACCTGCTGTTGCCGTTGCTGAGAAGATTGGTGCAGAACCATACGGCATAAATTCATGTAATGAATGACCATAGTTACCAGGATGGAAACTTGATAATGTTAACATGATAACGGTAATTGTTGGCACACCAATTTTGAAAAGAGAAATAAAATTCGTAAAGCGTGTTAGCAAGGTAACTGACCAGAAATTGATGAGGGTAAAGACTAGCATAAATCCAAATACCAGTAGTAACCCTGGTGTCGTAATCGTACCATTGCTAAAAAATTGTTGGGTCCAATTTGCCCATGCCCACGGCCATGAGCTCATGTATTGCACTGCGGCAACGGCTTCAATCGGAATCAAAGTGATTAATGATACCCAATTGGACCAAGATGCAATAAAGCCTAATAGAGGCCCATGCGAATATTGTGCGTAACGACTCATGCCTCCAGCTTCTGGAAACATGGCCCCCAATTCAATGTAATTGTAGGCAATTGCGGCGATAACAAGACCACCGATTACCCATGAAATAATTGCAGCGGGCCCCGCTACACGGGTGGCCTCCCAAGACCCGAATAACCAACCTGAACCGATTAATGATCCTAGTGTTAGCATGATGAGCTGGAATAAGCCAATTTTTGTTGTTTTGTCGGACTTCATAGTTCCTCCTTTTGACAATAGCAACTATTGTAACAAACTTATGGGATAATACCAAATCAAAGCGGTTTTCCTGTGATAAAACGAATTTATTGGATATAATAAGTATGCTTTTTGATTTTAAAACAACTGAAAGCGCTTATATTTCAAGCAAGTGATGCTTGTAACGAATTGTTGATTATTATAGATAAACAGTAATTTTATTGTAAAGATTATTACAGATGAAACGCTAACTTAAAGTCTGTTTATTAGACATTTGTTCGTTATATAACGAATTATGCGAAAGATATTACAAATTCATATCCGTTTTTAAATTAAAAAGTGAAAAAATAAGCATTTTTAGCAGGTATTATGTTACAGGAGTTTTGTTGCGTATTGTCCGAGTTTTTTCGATAATATACTTGCATCTTTATTATTTTGCGAATCAACTAAGGAGATAGGTATGATTTTTAAAAGGCATCATGATAATACCGAAGTGACAACTGCTAAGCTTGCTGTTTTATTGATTCCGGCAATGACGATATCGGCAGGGATTACTTCTTTAATGGCAGCTAAATCGTATGAAATTATTCGACTAGCGAATGCCCGTGGTAAAGCGATCGAGGAAGAGAAATAAGCACATGGTTAATCGTATTTTTACGTACTTAAAGAGCGACGTAATGTTTACTGTTAGCATGGTGCTAGCGGTCGTTACGTCCTTTTTTGTGGTACCAGATTTAGGTGCTGTTAACTGGCACACTATTTTTAGTTTAATGACAATGATGATTTGGGTTAGCTTGCTAGAGAACGCAGGTGTTTTACATGCCGTATCAGTCTGGTTAGTTAGTCGAAGCCATCATGCGCGGGCGTTAATGACCAGTGTGACCTTGTTGTCATTCTTTGGTGCAATGTTGTTATCCAATGATATTGCTATCTTAACGTTAATGCCGATTTATTTACGATTAGCATCAGGACTATCAACGCAATTAAAAATTATTGGCTCAACCTTGATTATTATGGCTGCTAATTCTGGCGCTATTTTATTTCCATTTGGTAAGTCACAAAACCTATACTTATTTGGTCACTACGGGGTGAGTGTTGGTGAGTTCTTCACTTGGTCTGCCTCATTGACCGTGGTATCACTGATTTTGATGATTATCATTACGCGTTTTATTAAAATGGAGCCACTGGCAATTGATTTAAAACCAGCTGAACATGTTGAAAATCGCCAATTAGTTTTCTTGATTTGTACAGGTGTTGTTTTGATTGCAACAATTTTTGGCTGGTTGCCATTTAATGTTGTGGTACCACTTATCTTGATCGTCTTCTTTATCTATAATCGCAAAATATTTAAAATGGTTGATTATGGTTTATTAGCAACATTCTTGTTCTTCTTTGTTGCAACAAATAATTTAGCCAATATACATATGGTACAGACGCTTGTTAGCTCACTATTTGATACACCAGCACATGTGCTGTTCGGTAGTTTTGCTCTAAGTCAAATTATCTCCAACGTACCGTCAACAATTTTAATTTCAACATTTACGGATCATGCCCATGAATTATTCCTAGGTACTAATATTGGTGGGCTAGGAACGATGATTGCCTCGATGGCAAATTTGATTGGGTTCCGTGTGTATCGTCAAATTGAACCAGATTCATCATCAACATTTTTGAAATTGTTCATGGTGTTAAATTTCGTTATGGCAGCTGTCTTGTTGGTTTCATTTGGTTTGTAATTCATGAAATTTTAGTAAAATAAAGTTGGAACAAAAAATGTTCCAACTTTTTTTGCTAAAAAAGGTATTAAATAATCATTAAAACACTTATAATGAAATGGAGATTTTAGCTTTTATCGTGAGTCGGAGAAGAATATGCCTAAAAAACTAGACGAACCAGATATTGAAGCTTTAGCAAAGAAACCTATATTTGAGAAGGTTGCGGATGGAGATTGGTATCAGTATGGGAAGGAACCCCAATTACAAGCTATTGTTAAATCAAGTACGCAAGCGATTCAAAAATTGAATAAAATTGCGATAGATGATTTTGATAAGGCACTAAAACAATTACATGAATTAGTACCGCATATGGCTGATGATGTGGAAGTTTATTTTCCAATTACTAATATTGAGTACCCTGACAATTTATTTATTGACCAAGGAACATTTATTAATTTGAATTTCACTATTTTGAGTGCTGGTAAAATTACCATTGGTAAAAACTGCTTCTTAGGACCTAATACGCAGTTGTACACACCAAATCATCATCCAAATAACAAGGAATTACGTCGTGAAGGTTGGCAATATGATTTGCCAATTACGATTGGTGATGACTGCTGGTTTGGTGGATCAGTGATTGTTTTGCCAGGAGTTACAATTGGTGACAATGTCGTTGTTGGAGCTGGCAGTGTGGTTACCCACGATATACCAAGTAATACCGTTGTTGCTGGAAATCCGGCACATATTATTCGCCACGTATAAATAAAAAAGCTGAGAAGTATTGATAATCTGGTAAGAACCAGTATCTACTTCTCAGTTTTTTTTATATAAAATCTTGACCGTTGAAGCCAGTTTTGTCTGCTTCAGTAATTTCTCGTAATACATGGCAAGGGTTACCAACTGCGATAACGTTGCTTGGAATATCATGAGTTACAACGCTCCCTGCACCAATGATAACGTCGTCCCCAATTGTGACACCAGGTAACACAGTTACGTTAGCTGCTAACCAACACCGATTACCAATCGAAATTGGTTTGGCGATGCAACCACCAAGTTCGCGTTCACGGGCATCAAATGAATGATTGCTGGTATAGAGTCCAACTTTAGGACCGAATAAGACACGATCACCAATAGTAACTTTAGCGCCATCTAGAATGACGGTATCATAATTTGCATAAAAGTAATCACCAACGTGAATATTGCGACCAAATTCACAACGAAAATTTGGATTCAGATCTGGTGCAATACCCGCACTACCAAATAGATTGCGAATGAGCACCTCTTTCTTTGCCATATCTTGCTCATTATTGATGGCGGTTGTTAACTTTGTTGATTCTTTTCTGGCAGACACTAATATTGGATCTAAATCATTATAAGTTTGACCCGTAGCCATATAGGCAAATTTTTCATCTAAGTTCATTTATTTTCCCCCCAAGTCATTAATATCAGGATATCATAAAAAAGAAAATCGTTTGCAAGGGTTGACACAAGCCGAAACATTAGAGTATGGTTAGAATATTATTAAATCCGAGAGCTGATATTTATGAAATTACGTCGTGCGTCACAATTGAATAGTTGGAACTATAACTTTCGTTTCTATTAGATAGTGTTTGCATCTTGTTATTAGCAGGTGCAGACATGTCACACATGTTTGTACCTGTGGGAAATGAAAGCTATTTGGCTTGAGTTAAAAGACCCTGCAGGTTCGAAAATAATCTGCAAGGGGTAATAAAAGGTTATAAAACCCTCTAGATTGTTTTCAATCGAGAGGGTCTTTTTTCGTAGAAATAATATTGTTCGTTTTTAAGCATTAAAGGAGTGAATTAGTTATGGAAATAACAAAATATTTAAATAAACAGTTAGTCAATGTGCAACCATCAAATATCTTAGCTTTTGCAAATTTTGCTGCTGATATTCCAAATATTGTGAATTTTACATTAGGTGAACCGGATTTCGACACACCGAAGCATGTGCAACAGGCAGCCATTCGTAGTATTCAAGCAAATCATTCACATTATGCGCCATCAAATGGGACGCAGGAGCTACGTCAAAATGCGAGTGATTTTTTAGCGGCCAAGTATGGTCAACACTATGCACCTGAAGAAATAATTGTTACTGAAGGTGCAACTGAAGCGATTTATACAGCGATTGTGTCTGTGTTGAATCCTGGTGATAAAGTGATTATTCCAACACCAACATTCCCATTGTACATTGCCGATGTCACAGTGGCTGGTGGCCAGCCTATTTTGGTGGACACTTCAGCAACAGATTTTAAACTAACCCCAGAATTATTAGCAGATACAATTGCTCATGAAGGACCAGCGGTCAAAATGGTTGTGTTGAATTATCCAAGTAATCCAACAGGTATCACTTATTCGCAGGCAGAATTGGATGCATTGGCTGATATTTTAAGGGATAAACCAATATTTGCATTGTGTGATGAAATTTACAGTGAATTAAATTATGACCAGCCACATGCATCATTGACGAAAACATTACGAGAACAAACAATTTTGATTACCGGTGTTTCAAAGTCTCATGCGATGACAGGTTGGCGAATTGGGTTATTATGTGCACCAAAAGTACTTACTGATGAATTAAGTAAGATCCACCAATTTACAATTACGAGTACTGCAACAGTTATGCAAGATGCTGCGGCGGAAGCTTTAGGAAATGGTCAAGATGATGCATTACCAATGAAGACAGAGTATCAGAAAAGGCGAGATGTCATTTTAGAAACTTTGAATGAGTTAGGTTTTCAAACAGCCAAACCAAGTGGTGCATTCTATATTTATACGAAAATTGCTCCTGATTTAGAACAAGATGATGAAAAATTTGCTTATGATTTGGCTAAAACGGGACTTGTGGCTGCAGTACCAGGTTCATATTTTGGTCCAGGAGGTGCGCACTACTTACGACTTAGCTATGCAACTAGTATGGCTGAGATTACAAGGGGGATGACCCAATTACGACAATATGTTGTTGATCAAAGGAATGAAAGTGAGAGGATTTAAAAATGAAAATTTTATTATTGAGTGTTCGGCCAGATGAACGTGCGGCAATCGAGAAGTGGGGTAATCGTCATCCAGATGTGGCGTTAACCATTGCAGAATGGGAATTACATTCAGAGACCGTGGATCAGGTGGCTGGTTTTGACGGGTTAGTTATTCAGCAACGAACTCAGATTGAATCGGACGTCTACCCACGCTTGCACGAATTGGGCATCAAACAACTGACAACGCGAACAGCTGGGTATGATGTGATTGATTTAAAAGCTGCAGCTGAAAATGATTTGATTGTCAGCAATGTACCAGCATATTCACCTCGATCAGTAGCCGAATTAGCACTAACACACACATTACGTTTAATTAGAAAGCAAGAATTAGTTGACCAACGTGTTCGTGAACAAGATTTTCGTTGGGCTGGATTACAAGGAAGTGAAATTCACTCATTAACAATTGGCATTATTGGTGCCGGAAGGATAGGCGGTACAGCAGCACGCCTATTTCATGCCTTGGATGCAAAAGTTATCGCATATGACATTAAACCTAATCATGAATTGGATGATGTACTCACTTTCTTGTCGTTTGAAGAAGTTCTTCAACAAGCAGATGTCATCTGTTTGCATGTTGATTTAAATGACACATCACGAGGTTTGATTGATGAAGCTGCATTAGCTTTAATGAAACCAACCGCATATTTAATCAATGAATGTCGTGGACCAGTGGTGGATACAAGTGCTTTGTTAGCGGCATTGGCAGAGAAAAGGCTAGCTGGTGCAGCATTGGATACGATGGTTGGTGAAGAAACGTTCTTCAATTTTGATTTACGAGGTCAAGAGCTCCCTAACCAAGATTTAATTCAATTACGTCAGTACGATAATGTTATTATCACACCACATGTTGGTTTCTATACTAATATTGCTGTTCAAAACATGGTGGACATTAGCTTAGATGATACAGTAGCTATTTTGTCTGGTAAGTCAAGTGAACATACAGTTAGTTAAGGAAAAAGTAGGTCATTTCAAATGAAGTGACCTACTTTTTATGGTTATAAAAATGCATTGTTCCACATGAAACATTATTTGCTACGAGCTGGTAAATCTAATGAGGCAGTATCTAATACATGTCCTTTAACTGCACGACGGAAATCATTAAGGAAGTAGCCAGCTTTTAAGTCTAACGTCGTATCTAAGGCGAAAACTTTTAGTGTATAGTCATGAGTTTTATCTGGTGGCATTGGACCAGTATAGCTTTGCGTAAGTGCTGGATTGTCCAGACGATATTGTGCATACTGTGAGTTGGTACCGGGCACATACGAAATATTAGCATGTGAAAGGTCTTCAGGTATATCACCAACTGGTAGATTAGCTGCTAACCAATGAATCCAGACAAAACCAGCAACCGGCACTGAATCGTAATCGATAAAGACGACAGACAAGGATTCGGTACCAGTAGGGACATCACTGACCTTAATCGGAAAATTTACAACTGGTGTGTCTTCAAGACGATATTGATCTGGTGCAAATTTTGCGTACTTATCAGGAATAAAATTGTTATCTAAGGCAACGTCAATTTTCATAATAAACCCTCCAGTTTTGAGTATTAGTTTTAATCTAGCATACTGACCTTACAATCACTAAAAATCTTCATCATTAATTTTAACACCAAGCAGACTGATAAATGCAATGGCTTGTACCGGACTGATTATGCAACCACGAACTTGATCAATTGTTACATTTAATGTTTCAAAAAAACTTTTAGAGATATCCACGCCAACTAAATCAGTATCTAAGAAGTCAGCTTTATCGAGTTCACATTGGGTAAATTTCAATCCCTTTTTAATTTGCATGTTTTGAAAGTAGGCGCTAACCAGACTACTTTTTTCAAATTGACTGGTTTCTATTTTGGATCCAGATAGATTGAGATAGTCTGCCTTTGAATCAATAATGATCGTGTTTTTCCAGTGATTATTTGAAAAATCCGTCCCCATTAGTTGGCATTTGTTAAAAATGGTACGGTAAAAAACGCTGGATGAGAAATCATTGTTAAGAAAATGACAGCTTTCAATCTGACAGTCAAGCCATTCGCTATCTGAAAAATCTGTTTGCTGAAACTCGCAGTTTTTAAATTTTACTGAATCCACATGAATTCTTTCCGAAGAATATAGAAATAAACAATCCTCGTAAATTTCACCAGGAACTACTTCGTCTAAGGAGAGTTGTTGCTTGGTAATCATATATTTCTTCCTCTCGATTTATTTTGAATTTGGCGTGTTTGGCGCGCACTTTGTATACTGCCATAGACGAACACTGCAATACCAATCCAAATTAAAATGAAAACAATGGCTTTATGCCAAGTAAATGCTTCATTGAGAACAAATATGGCCATTAGTAATTGCATGGTTGGATTCAAATATTGAATGAAACTGAGTGTAATGAAGTCAATGTTCTTAGCAGCGACGGCAAACAGTAGTAAGGGGATGATTGTCACTAATCCACTGAGAATAATGAGTACTGTAACATGTGGGTTACCTTGTAGCATATTATAAGGTGTTAGTAGTAGATAAATGATAGCAATTGGAAAAACGAAAAGGGTTTCTAAAGTTAATGAGATAAGGGCTGGTAGTGGTACTTTCTTTTTAATTAAACTATACAAACAGAACGTACCAGCCATTAATAATGTGTTTAGAGGTAATGAACCTGTTTGAAATGTCAGGATTGCAACGCCAATAACAACAAAGGTCAATGCAACAATTCTCGTTTTTGATAGATGTTCATGTAGGAATAGGACGGCAACAACTACGTTCATGAGCGGCATGATGTAATATCCGAGACTTGCTTCAGTAGCTGCTTGATGAGTCACCATGTAAATGTAGATAAACCAGTTAGCTGAAATTAGAAATGAAGCGAGAATAAGCCATTTTAATTTATGAGTGTGGGCTAATTGCTTAATTGTGTTAAATAGCAGGGGCCAGTCTCGCCGAATTGTCAGAATAATGGCGATTGTTAACATTGACCAGAGAATTCGGTAGGATAAAATGTCCATTGCAGGTACAGTATGCATAAGTTCCCAAAAAACACCTAATACACCCCAGAATATATATGCTAATAAGCCAGATTGAACGCCTAATTTTTTATTTTCCATAGATGACTCCCTTTTTAGACGACATTGACGGGTTTACCAGAAAGGTAGCTCTTTAAGTTATTAATTGTAATATCTAGCAATCTTGCTCGAGTTTCCAAGGGAGCCCAAGCAATGTGAGGTGTGATGATACAATTTTGAGCAGTTAATAAGGGATTATCTACTTTAATCGGTTCCTTTTGTACAACATCGGTTGCTAATGCATAAACACGCTGATGATTTAAGGCATCTGCCATATCCACTTCGTTGATCAACTTTCCTCTGGCTGTATTTAATATGATGACATGACGCTTCATTTTAGAAATTGTTGATTTATTGATTATGTTGATTGTGTCAGGTGTTTGTATCACATGCAGACTAATAACATCTGATTGTGCTAATAGTTCATCTAAAGAGACTTGTGTTGCCCATTCTTCAGCATTGGGTTTTGGATGATGATTATAGAAAATGACGTTCATTGCAAATGCGTGGGCAATTTTGGCAACCTTTTGTGCAATATGTCCGTAACCAATCAATCCCAATGTTTTGCCTTGTAATTCAAATAAGGGTTTGTCCCAAAATGTAAAATCTGGAACTTGTGACCATTTATTTTCGTGAACTAGTTGATTGTGGCGTCCAACCTGTCCGGTAACTTCCAGTAGTAGTGAGAAGGTAAATTGTGCAACCGCCTCACTTGCATAAGTGGGGATGTTAGTTACAGTAATCTGATGTTTATGGGCACTATCAATGTCAACAACATCATAACCAGTCCCCATAATGCCAATATATTTAAGATTGGATGCATGACTGATGATGTCATCATCTAGTGGTGTTTTGTGAGTGATTACGATTTCAGCATTATCAATTCGATGCAAAATTTCGGATTTATCATCAACATTCGTTCGATCATAGAAGGTACAGTCACCTAATTGATTGAGTTGAGGCCAATCTAAATCGTTGTTTAATGCATACCCGTCTAAAAGAACAATTTTTGTCATGATAGCTACTTCCTTTTGCAATTTTTCTCAGTATAGCACACAAAAAAATACACGCAGAAAGTAATCATTCTCGATTTGCGGTATTAGGAACATTATATTGGTCAAGTAATCAATAATATTGAAACGTAATTTTATGTTATGTGAGATGTTTCACTTATAATTAAGGTATACATAGCATATAGTACATCAATCTTGAAAATCCATAAGGGGGAAATCAAGATGAAATTATTACTTTCAGGAATTATGCGTGGGGGCATACCTTTTATTATTTTGGGTAGTATTGCATTTGTGTTGAATACCCAAAATAAATTCCAGGAGGCAAAAGGGACCTTTTTTACAGCATTGATATTATTATTTGTGGGAGTGACAACAGTTATTTATGAGATTGATCAGTGGAGCTTTGCTAAACAAAGTTTAATTCATTTTTTGCTAATGTTTATCACGGTTTATCCTGTATTGTTATTCAGCGGTTGGTTTCCGCTAAATAATTTAAAGGATGCACTATTGATTTTTCTCTATTTTGCTATTGTTGGACTAGTGATTTGGTCAGTCTTAGCAGTGGTTTTTAAAATAATTCAAAGTTAGATGTAAAATAGGCCGGGATTGATTTAGTCCCGGCCTATTTGTGCTATTTACCTATTTTTTATTTTGTCGTTTCACCATGAATGAGTTTAGGCACGACATATACTGATTCGACTGTTTTACCAGATAACTCAGCTAGCAATAATTGCACCATGTGTCCTGCAATTTCTTTAAGTGGTTGTTGGACTGTAGTCAGTGGTTGCTCTGCTAGTTGATGAATATAAATACCATCAAAGCCAACAATACCAATATCATCTGGCACTTGTAATCCTTGCTGTCGACTTGCCCTTAAGGCTCCCAGACCTAGGCGATCGGTTGCAGCGATAATACCTGTGTTAGCACTCAAATCATCATTTTGTAAAAAGCGTTGCACAATATGTTCGTTATTAGGTAAACGATAGATTTCAACTTCACGATCGGCTTCACGCATTGCTTGGCGATAACCCATTTCACGATTAGTTGCAAATGGCTCATCGATATCCATGCCCAAAAACAATAAGCGTTGGTAGTGTTGACTAATTAATAATTTTGTCGCAAGGAGGGTACCAGCCTGGTTATCAATATCTACTGAAGTAATGCCGGATTCCGTACCGTATATCACAACCGGGATAGGTAAGTTGTTTAAAACAGTAAAATCACTGTGACGTGCACCACAAATTAAAAAACCATCGACGTTTGTTAGATCAAAATTACGGTCATGGCGCATTTCTAATGTGTAGCCTTCTTCACGGAGGGCATCTGTTAAATGCATGAGTAGATGAGCATAATAGGGTTCAATTTCATTCACATTGTCTAATAAAATAAATGCGATGTTGTAATGACGATTATTTGCCAATGCTCTACCCGCACGATTTTGAACATATCCTAATTGTGAAATAACACGTTGTACATCTTTTCTAATTTCGGGTGATACTTGTTCAGGATGATTGATAACTCGTGAGACAGTCATTTTTGAAACATGTGCTTCGTGAGCCACGTCAGATATTGAAACCATGATATTGACCTCGATACTTTATTTGAAAACGTTTTCTAAAATTCCTTATTACATCATACCATGATTGCTATTTGGCGCGTAATTTTACGCAGGGTCAGAAAACATGTTACCGGTAACATAAAGAATGCGCTTTCATAACAGTGTTTGAAGACGTATAGTTTTATTTGTAAGTAAAGCGCTTTCATTTATTGAATGCAAATATAAAATTTTATGATTATGGAGTTAAAACATGTCAGAGTCAAAAATACTTTTGGTAAAAAACATTTACCAACGTTGTCAATCGCAACATTAATGTTAATGACCTTTGGAAATTTAGGAACATCAATGGCCTTTTCACTACAAAGTGCCAATATGGGACGTATCTTTCAAACCTTAGGAGCTGATCCAACGAAGTTAGGGTTCTTCTTTATTTTGCCACCATTAGCTGGTATGGTTGTTCAACCGTTAGTTGGTTATTTCTCAGACCGTACTTGGATTCCTAAAATCGGTCGTCGCTTACCATATCTTATACTAGGATCAATCGTGGCGATTATCGTGATGACCTTATTGCCAAATGCGGGATCATTTGGATTCAAAGCATCAACAGCCCTTTGGTTTGGTGCCGTTGCTATTTTATTCATGGACTTGTCATCAAACATGTCTATGCAACCTTTTAAGATGATGATTTCAGATATGGTCAACGATAGTCAAAAGGACATGGCATGGTCATGGCAAACAATTTGGGGAAATATCGGTGGTGTAATCGCTAACCTATTCCCATTTTTCTTTACGGCAATCGGTGTTGCTAATGTGGCCGCACAAGGTCAATTACCATCATCCGTGAAATGGTCATTTTACTTAGGTGCTATTATTCTTGCCATTTCTGCTGCATTTACTATCTGGAAGGTTGATGAATATGAACCAAGTAAGTATGCAGAGTATCATGGATTGACTGAAACAACAGAAAAAACTAATGTTGTAGAAATCATTAAAAATGCACCAAAGGTCTTCTGGACGTTAGGTATTGTGCAATTCTTCTGCTGGGCAGGATTCCAATACTTATGGACGTACGGTACTGGAACCGTAGCAGATAACATTTGGCATACTACCAATGCATCTTCAGGTGCCTTCCAAGCTGCTGGAAATTGGTTTGGTGTTCTATCATCAATTGAAACAATCGCCGCTATTATTTGGGGATTAGTGATTTCACGTTTGAGCAATAAAACACGTAAGCCAGCTTATACACTTGGTTTGTTCTTAGGAGCAGTTGGGTTCTTTATGCTATCAACGACTGGTTCAAAAACAGTATCAGCATTATCATTTGTTTTGTTAGGTATTGCCTGGGTAACAATGAACGCAATTCCATTTACGATTTTGACCAATGCCTTAGATGGTATGCATGATGGTACTTACATGGGCTTATTTAACACATGGATCTGCTTGCCACAAATTGTTGCATCAATTATGTCATTTGCTCTTTATCCATTATTAGGAAATCAAATGCCACATATGATTATGATATCAGCAGTGCTATTTATTATTGGTGGACTGAGCGTTTGGTTTATCAAAGAAACATCAGTTGAACATGGTGATTCTGTTAGATAATTAATGAAAATTTTAGACGGTAGCTTATCGATGTTTATCGACGACCTATCGTCTTTTTTATGTCTAGAATATGACCGATTTTCTAAATAAATAGACCAATCATTGTAAATGACAGAATGTAGTAAAAATGCCGGTATAATAGTAGGTAAGCTAGTGGGAAATATCATCATTTGAGAGGGGAGTAGGATGTATTTAGAAACAAAAGGGCTTACGAAAGTTTTTGGTGATCAAGTTGCTGTTGATAAGCTAGATATGTCAATTGATCAGGGGAGTTTTACGGCAATTCTTGGTCCGAATGGTGCGGGAAAATCCACAACAATATCGATGTTACTTGGTTTATTGTCACCAACAAGTGGCAAAATTATTTATCATACAAAAACACCAAAGATTGGTGTGGTATTCCAAACAAGTGTATTAGATGCAGAGTTAACAGTGTCGGAAAATTTAAATATTCGTCAGAAAATGACCGGTAAAGCAGATAAATCAGAAATTGATCAAGTGATGCATAAATTAGGTGTTAGTTCATTTGCTAATAAGCGCTATGGTCAGCTTTCTGGTGGGCAAAGACGACGGACTGACATTGCACGGGCGTTAATAGGTGATCCAGATATTTTGTTCTTAGATGAACCAACGGCTGGATTAGATATTCAGACGAGAAAAGTGATTTGGGAAATTTTAACAAAATTACGCCAAGAAGAAAAATTAACAGTTGTTTTGACAACGCACTACTTAGAAGAAGCAGATCAGTCAGATATGATTTTTATTATTGATCAAGGGAAATTAATTGCGCATGGCTCAGCAACGGATTTGAAATATCAATATGCTAAAAATCAACTCATTTTGGAAACCAATAACATGGCAGTTATTAAAGAGAAGCTGACTTCAGTACAGTATGCCGTTATTGCAAAAAATAAATTGCAACTTATGCCAGAGAATACGAAAGAAACCTTACGTATTTTACGTGAGGTTGAACCGTGCATAACGCATTTTGAATATCGGGAGGGTACGATTGATGATGCATTCATTGCCTTAACAGGAAAGGAGATGCATTGATATGTTCATACTATGTTATCGAAATTTGCTGTTGTACTTCCGCAATAAATCGGGTGTTTTCTTTTCATTACTAGCAGCTATAATATCTTTTATTTTATACATTGCGTTTTTAAAAGATACGATTGCCGGTAATTGGGGTAGAATACCCGGACATACTGTATTCTTAGATTTGTGGCTGATTGGTGGTACGTTAGGGATTACAGCCATAACTACGACGTTATCCGCTTTGAGTCAAAAAGTTGAAGATCATGAAAAAGATACAGAAAATGATTTTATTTTAACGGGAACTAGTCGATTTAAATTAACCTTTGGCTACGTTTTGAGTGCAGCAGTAATTAGTTACATTATGCAAATTGTCGTTTTTGTAGTGATGTATGTTTATTTTCATTTTGTAGATGATTTGAGCATTGCATTGTCAAAAATTGTTATGTTAGTCAGCTTGATGGTACTAGGATCAGTGGTAAATGCACTTGTTAGTACTGTCATTATGATATTTGTTCATAACAGAAATACATTAAATGCTATTGCTAGTCTTGTTGGAACAGTTTCTGGATTTTTAGTTGGTGCATATATACCAATTGGTATATTACCTGAATTTGCCCAATTTTTAGTTAAATTGACTCCTGGCTCGTACGTTGCGTCACTCTATCGTCAAACGCTTTTAAACGATGATATGGTAGACCTTTTTCCTAAAGTGGCACAACGAAATGAGTTTTCTGAAGAGTTAGGAATTCAATTAAAATGGGATCATCTATTGAACTTTAACCAATCGTTAATGACCACAATTGGTTTGTTTGTACTTTTTTTAATTATCGTCTTAGTTGTCGAATACAGAATTTCTAATAAGATGAATAAGTTAGATTATTAATAGTTCTCAAATGGTATTGATTGTATTCAATGGTGCTTTTAGTTAGACTCGAAGTGTAGTAATTATATTAGTATGCTAGATTGGAGAATGCGATGAAGAAAGTGACATTAGCAGGTGTAGAAGTACCAGCAATTGGAATTGGAACATGGCATATGGGAGAAGATCCATCACAAGAGCAACGTGAAATCAATGCCATTCGTAGCGGATTAGATGCCGGTGCTCGGTTAATTGATACAGCCGAAATGTATGGTTCGGGTAAATCAGAAACGTTGGTTGGGAAGGCGCTAGCACCTTACCAACGTGATGAGATTTATTTAGTTTCAAAGGTATTGCCAAATAATGCATCTCAGGCGAAATTGGCGCGTCATTTAGATGAGACATTACATCGGTTAAAAACAGACTATCTTGACCTTTACCTTTATCATTGGCGAGGTAGTGCCCCTTTGGCTGAAACTATTGCTGAATTAGATCGTATGAAGCAGATTGGCAAAATTAAAGCTTGGGGTGTCTCAAATTTTGATGTTGCAGATATGGAAGAACTCTGGGAGTTGCCTGCCGGAAAGTACGCCGCTGTTAACGAAGATCTTTATAATATTGAGGAACGGGGAATTGAGTATGATTTGCTACCTTGGCAAGATGAACATCAGGTACCCTTGATTGCTTATAGTCCAGTTGGTGGTAAACAAAATGAGCTGGGTACTTCAATGTTGACTAACCAAGTGGTTAGGGAAATTGCTGATCAACATGATGTGACACCATATGTGTTGTTACTAGCTTGGATTATACGAAATGGACAGACGATTGCCATTCCACAGACCAATAATCCAGAACATGCTACAGCAAATATGCAAGCAACCAAACTCGAACTAACCCCTGCAGAGCTTAAACGGTTAGATCAAGAGTATCCAAAACCAAATCATAAAGTGCCATTGGCAATTAATTAATGAATTTAAAAACAAGTGGTTGGAACAAAATATCTGTTCCAACCACTTGTTTTTGTTTAATTTTTAACGGCAATATCCTCACGAGCATGAATTAATTCAGTAATTAATGTGTTGGTAGGAGTGGGAATATTAAGTTCTTTTCCCATTCTTGCGATTGCACCATTCAAATAATCAATCTCAGTACGCCGTCCAGATGCAATATCTTGATGCATTGATGGATAGTGGTCGCCCGCTTGATCTGGTGCTAGTGATGCATCAATAGTTTTTAAAGCAAGCTCGGCAGTTAAAGGAATATCTTTAGCCTTTGCGACAGCTTCAAATTCAGCAACAATGCGTTTTGTTAATACTGATGTATATTGGCTTTTGTTAAGTTCCATAATTTTACAATCTAGAATCGTGCAGAGGGTATTCAGTACCCCGTTTAGGCAGGCTTTTTTCCAAATTGATAATAAGACGTTATTACTTGGGCGAGCATTTAAGCCAGCTGCGTTTAGAACATCATTAATTTTATTGACTGTTTCATGTGAAACATTTTCAATTGCTTGGAACTCAATATAGCCAGAACCGTTTAGAATAACAGAACCTGGGCCAACTAATTCGCTGGTCCAAAGCGTTGTACCGACTAATAAGTCTATGTCAGGTGCAACCTTTTGGATGTTCTCTAAGTTTCCGATACCATTTGATAAACATAGGACAGCAGTATTCTCAGTTAGTAAGTGTGCAATTTTCTTTAACATATCACTTAGCTGCATAGCTTTTGTGAATAATAAAATTAAGTCAAAATCAGCGTGAACGTCTTCAGGGAAAGCGGCTGGAATTCTCACAAATTTTTGTTCACCAGCAGATTCTACTGAAAGCCCTTTTGTATTGATAGTTGAAATATGCTCAGGCCATAAATCAATCAAGGTAACTTGGTTGCCTGCTTGATGCAGCATATAACCAAAACGACTCCCCATTGCGCCACTACCTGCAATTGCTATTTTCATGATGTATCCTTTCTTTTAAAACGCTTTCACGTCTACATATCTATTTTACCAGAATTATGTTGCGTAATGCGTTGCATGATTAGAACATCATTTTATTGTTTGCTAATGCAGATTTTCTACGTATCACAATTAACATTAATGAAGTGTTTAATATTAATAAATAAATGGGGAAGGATGCTGTACTAAATGACCAATGAGTTGTAGCAGCTAAAATTCCGGTAGTGGATGAGAAAACACCACCCATGTAATAAATGGGCGCTTCACTGTTCGGATAAAACCAAGCCTTATGTAACGTTGGTACGGAGGCAATTGCATCACTAAGAATTGAAAAAATAATGGCAAGAATGGGATCATTAGTTAGATGCCAAATAATTATTGCGAAGATAGCAACAATACCACAAAGATAATCAAGTAGATTTAATTGCCAGTAGGCGGATTTGTTAAATAATGATGCGATAAAAACTAACATAGGCATAAATCCAGCCATAAATACTGGTAAAATAGCCCAATCAAAACCCGTTGCAGAAATAGTCGCAATGACTGAAATCATTGGAGACACTGCCCATAATAACCAGGTTACCTTGTTAGGTTGTACTTTACCCTGGATGGTTGAAATGAGATAAACGGATCCAAATACAATTGAGCATAGTGCCCCAATTAAAACAAGATATTGCACAACTAATGTCCTCCACTTAAAATCATGTCAATATGGGGAATGTCATCTTCCAAATAGACGTCGGAAACGGCCTGAAAGCCAAATGATTCATAGAATTTACGTAAATAATTTTGTGCCCCAATTTTAATGCCTTTTTCTGGGTAAAGATGTTGGATTTCTTTGATTGTCTCGGTTACGATTTGGCGACCAAAATGTTGTTTACGATAAGGTGCAGCGACTAGTACACGCCCAAAGCGAATGTAGTTTGGATTGCCATCAGAAATAATACGTGTATAGGCAATTAGCTCTTGGTGATTTGTAAAATATACGTGACGAGCATTAAAATCTGCATCATCAACTTCTTGATAGGCGCAATTCTGTTCTACAACAAAAACTTTGGTACGTGCTTGCATAATTGTAATTAGTTCTGAAGCGGTCAATTCACTAGTATCTTTAATATTAAGGGTAACTTCTGGCACCATTAATTTTACCTCCTGAAAAATTTAGATCTCTAATGCTTAATGTTAGCATATTCCTAGTCATAATATATCCAAGTTTAATACGATAATTTACTATCATTATTCAGATAGAGATAACTTTAGCTTGACGATAACAATGAAATTCCGTAATCTTTAAAGAAAATAAGCAAATTAGTGGGGAAATTGTAATGAAGAATGTGTATTTCAATCATGATGGGAACGTTGATGACCTAGTGTCATTATTACTTTTGTTGCAAATGCCAGATGTAAACTTATTAGGGGTCGGCGTGACAGATGCGGATGGGTATGTTGACCCATCAGTCTCAGCATCACGCAAAATTGTTGATCTATTTGGTCATGAAGGTCGTCAACCTGCGGACATTGCCAAATCAAACTCGCGAGCTGTTCATCAGTTTCCAAAGGAGTGGCGATTGAGTTCTTTCTCCTTTGATGATTTTCCTATTTTAAATGAGCATGGTGAACCAAAGATGCCAGTTGCTGCAAAGCCAGGTCATTTGGATATGATTGATAAAATTAAATCATCTGATGATAAAGTAACAGTTGTGATGACTGGACCACTTTCAGATTTAGCACGCGCGTTAGAGGTTGATCCAAGTATTACCAAAAACATTGAAAGTGTACATTGGATGGGCGGTGCTTTGAACAGCAAGGGTAACGTTGCTGAACCAGGTGCTGATGACACGATGGAATGGAATGCTTATTGGGATGCGGAAGCGGTAAAAAAAGTTTGGGATTCTGATTTGAAGATTATCATGGTGGGACTTGATAGTACTGATCAAGTGCCATTAACCTCTGAATTGCGGATGCGTTGGGCAACACAACGTCAGCACCCAGCCCTGGATTTAATTGGTCAAGGATATTCGTTAGTTCATTCATTTGAAGCAAATTCTATTTATTATTTATGGGATGTTCTGACAACGCTTGCTAGTCGTTATCCAGAACTAGTTGAATCAGTGCAAGTAAAGACTGATGTTATCACAACTGGTGCTTCCGAGGGTAGAACATATCAAACTGATGATGGACGCGAAATTACTTTTGTTACCAGTGTTGATGCAGAGGCCTTTTATGACAAGATTGATGAGTTGGCCAAACTAGGGGACAAAAAGTAATCAATTGTTTAACGATTAGGGGGAGTAACTTGAAATGGATAAACAAGCATTAATGCGTCAAATTGCCAATGGACTGATTGTTTCATGTCAGGCGTTGCCAGGTGAACCATTGTATACTGAAAAAGGTGGTGTGATGCCACTTTTGGCACTAGCAGCACAACAAGGTGGTGCAGTTGGTATTCGTGCAAATTCAGTGCGGGATATACGAGAAATTAAGGATTTGGTTAATTTACCTGTTATTGGCATCATTAAGCGTGATTATCCACCAGAAGAGCCATATATTACGGCGACTATGCAAGAAATTGATGAGTTGATGACAGTTAAGCCTGATGTGATTGCATTTGATGGTACACTTCGTTCACGGCATGATGGGTTAACAGTCAGTGAATTTATTGGCCAAATCAAAGCGAAATATCCTGGTCAATTGCTAATGGCTGATATTGCAACTTTTGCGGATGGGCTGAATGCATGGCAAGCTGGTGTTGATTTTGTTGGTACAACGCTGGCGGGTTATACTGCAGATAGTGAAAAGATTGATGGTCCAAATTATAAGTTGATTCAACAATTAGTTGACCACGGCATTGATGTGATTGCAGAAGGTAAAATTCATACACCTGAAGAAGCCAAAAAGATTCAAGCAATGGGTGTTGCAGGAATTGTTGTTGGTGGAGCAATTACACGACCAAAAGAGATTACGGAACGTTTTGTAAGAGAGCTAGATTAATCAATAGATAGCACAAACCTAAGTCATTTGGGTTTGTGTTTTTTATATAAAAATTTTTAGAAGTCAATACTAAACAATAATTGCTAATACTAGTGACTCAGATAAGAATATTGTATTCTAAATTAAAGTTAAGTTGACCGTATGCAAAAAGGAGGCACTGATGAAAGCATTATTAGTTATTGATTTACAGAATGGTGTTTGTAATGAAGATGGACGTATTTATAATTATGATTCTTTGATTCAAGGTGTGAATGAGCGTATCAAAGCATACAGAAAGACAGCAGATCCTATAATATTTGTGCAGCATAATGATGCAGAACTTGTCAGAAATACGGTAACGTGGGAATTAGTTCCTGAGCTAGATGTTTTGCCAACGGATTTCTTTGTTCAAAAAACACATCCTAATGCCTTTTTTAATACGGAACTACAATCAATTTTAGAAAATTTAAATGTGCAGGAAATTGAAATCTGTGGTGCACAGACGGAATACTGTGTTGATACAACGATTAAAGTTGCCCATGATAGGCACTATCAGCTGAGCATGCATCGTGGGTTAGTAGCTACTAACGATAATGAATTTATGACTGCCGAAGAGACTGGGAAATTTTTTGAAGGCATTTGGAATCATACCTTCTTACGTCTGTTTTCATAAAACAGGCGTTGTTGTCTAATAAATATTTAAATTAAAAATAGCTAAGCTAGTCATTTTCTGAACAGATTTCAAAAAATGACAGCTTAGCTATTTTTGTATCAAGATATTTATGATTCAAAATAAATCTCATGGTGTAGCGCACATCTTGGATTAAATGCATGGTGACAGTTTGGACATGAATTTTGTGAATAATCCTGATAATTCATAATATGATGACAAACCCCGCACATGACTGATTTATCTTCAGGATTGGCAGGCATAAATTCATGTGACATGATTGCATCATGACATTGGTAGCAAGCGAAGTATTGATGACATTGTGCACATTTTAGGGCGACAATATCATTGTTGGTATGGTAATGCAGACAACGTCCGTATGAATCCAATTGGATACCATGTATCACTATGCTTGCATCGTTTTTATCTGAAGACGGTTGTTTTGATAACTTCGCCACTTGTAAATGATTTTGTAATGCCATTTTCATCCTCAATAATTAAGCCACCATCATTGGCAATTTGTTTTGCTGTACCGGTTATCATTTTATTGCCTAGTTTTAAAGTGACGCGTTTCCCAATGACATTAGAACGATGTCGGTACTCTGCTAGAAGCGTGGGAATGTCCCCATGTTCATAGGTGTTAATAATTCGGTTAGCCAAAGTAACCAGTAATTGATTGCGATCTACTTTAACTTGACTGTTGATGCCCTGAGCAATGTTTAATAATTCTTCAGGGAAATTATCAGTCGTTAAATTTAAACCAACACCCATGATAAATGCTGAAGCTGATTTTGATTCTAGCTCAATATTTGCCTCAGTAATAATGCCACCAACTTTTTTATCATTAATGAATAAATCATTGACCCACTTTAAATCAATTTGTTCATCAGGAAAGAATTGCTCTAAGGTTTGGGCAATCACAACAGCCATACTAGTTGTTAGTAAACCAACTTGTGACCAATCATCTGTCGTATTTGGCAGGATGATCGTGAAGTATAGCCCACTGGTTGCTGGTGAATAGAAGGCACGACCACGGCGACCATAGCCATTAGATTGAGATTCAGCAGCGAAAATAACGGGTTTTTGGATATGGTGGGATGTCAAATATTGCTTTGCCAGATGTTGGGTTGAAGTTACCTCTTGTTCAACAAATACATCATCGACGAGACGATTATCTAAATAATAATGAACAACGTCTTTATCGAGCATTGGTGTTTCAATATATTGATAGCCTAAGTTTTTTCGACTTTCAATTTGATGATGCTTCTTTTTTAAAGCATTAATCGCTTTCCAAATACTTTCCCGACTGATTTGCAGATCTGTTGCTAACTCATCGCCTGAAAGCCATTCGCCTTGATGAGCCAGTAGCTCGAATAATACTTTTTGTTTGGTTGTTGTCAAAATAATCTCCCTCTAGAAAATCCCTTGTAGAGCGGGAAGTTTTCTTAATCGTCTAGCCAATATAACTGATAGTATTGCTTTAATCATATCACCAGGTAAGAAAGCAATGTTAGAAAGTAGTGCAGTAGTTAATGGCATATGTGATTGAACTGAAAGCCAAATTGAGCCAATGACATCGATAAATAGTACACCAGCGACAATAACGACAATTAATTCAAGCCACCAAGAGAGCTGGTTATTCTGTTTAAGTAGGTAGAGAATGGTGCCCAAAACTGCTGGTACAAGTAACCAGGCAATTAAGTAGCCACCGGTTGGTCCAAGAAAAACAGCAAATCCGCCGCGCCCGCCAGATAATACTGGTAGTCCAAAAAGTGCTAAGGCGAGGAATAGGGAGATGGATAGTGTGCCGTATTTTGCCCCTAATAATTCAGTAGTTAGTAAGACACCCATATTTTGAATGATGATTGGGATGGGAATGAATCCCAAGGGAATTCCAGGAAAAACACCAAGAATAATTAATATGGCAGTCATCATAGCCGCTAGGGTTAGTTTCCGAGTCTGTTGATTTTTCATGTTAATTTTTATATCCGTTCTGATAAATTTGAGAATGATTTCATTATAGACATTAGTAACCCATAAATCAATATAAAGGTTACTAACTAATTAATACGAACAATTAAATGACTTTTATTTGTTAAGTTAGTGATTTTTGTGAAAATAACAGTGATAATTGAGTTAATGTTTGTTATAATTTTATTGATTAAAGGGTAGCAATATTTTTGAGGTGATGATGATTTATAAAACAGTTTTAAAAGGTCGTTATTATACGGCAATTGATCAAAATCAAGTCGATTATCAACCAGATAGTCTAGTTTGTATTGACGATGGTGGGACGATTGCCCGAGTCGTTCTGGCAGATGAGGACGACTATACGACAATTATTCATACCGCTGAACAGACTGGTACACTGGTGTCATTAGCTGATGATCAGGTGATATTACCGGGATTCATTGATCTACATGTTCATGCACCGCAGTGGCCCAATGCTGGATTAGCATTGGATCGACCATTATATGAGTGGTTGGAAGAATATACATTTCCATTAGAGGCTAAGTTTAAAGATGCTAAGTACGCACATTTGGTTTACGACAATCTTGTCGAAACTTTATTGGCAAATGGGACAACCACAGCACTTTATTTTGGTTCTGTTGATAATACTGGTAATTTAGAGCTTGTTAAATCTTGCTTGTCACATCATCAGCGCGGTTTTGTTGGTAAGGTCGTTATGGACAATCCAGAGCAAACGCCAGACTATTATCGTGATGAATCAGCGGACGTTGCTTTAAATGAAACGGAGAACTTTATTCATGAAGTTGAAAAGTTAAATACAGACCAGTCTATACCAGTAACACCAGTCATTACGCCACGGTTTTTACCATCTTGTACGGATGAGGTACTATCTGGACTAGGAAAATTGGCAAACAAATACAATTTACCAATCCAATCACATTGTAGTGAAAGTGATTGGGAAAATGGGTATGCATTAGAAACACATGGTAAACGAGATGCAGCTGTGTTGGATGAATTTGGTTTATTAACAGATAAGTCGGTCATGGCACATGGTACCTTATTAAACGATGAGGATATCAAACGATTCAAGGACCGAGGCGTTGGTGTTGCTCATTGTCCGATTTCAAATGTTTATTTTGGTAATGCGGTCTTCCCAGCTAAGAAACTACTTAGTGAAGAGGTTAAAGTAGGTTTGGGAACAGACATTTCGGGGGGTTATGATCCGAGTGTCTATCAAAATATTCGCCAAGCGATTATGTCGTCACGAATGCTCGATGAAGGGGTGGATAGTGAGATATCACCTGATTTACGTGGTAAACATCAGGCAGCAATTACTGCCAAAAATGCATTTTATATGGCAACAATTGGTGGTGCAAAAAGTTTGAATTTAACAACCGGACAAATTAAGCAAGGATATGCAGCAGATTTGCAAATTGTTCATGAAAAGTATCCAACATTTGGTCATCAAGGACCTGAGGATACGTTTGAAAAAATTATGTATCAAACCACAGTATCAGAGATTGATCATGTGATGACGCAAGGTGTTTTTGCTAAATAGAATGTTTCATGTGGAACATAGTGAACTAAAAGGAGAAGAGAAAGTTCATGGCTGAAGAAAAAAGTGGTTTATTAATCGGTGCAAATGACAAGGTACCAGTAGTGGAAGCAGGATTATTAGGTCTGCAACACGTGCTGGCGATGGATGTATATGTGCCGCCACTAATTATTGCTGGATTGCTCTCAATGAGTACCGCACAAACGTCAGGATTTTTGCAAGTTGCCTTTCTGGCGTGTGGTATCGGGACTTTGTTACAGACGTCTATATTTATGAAAATGCCAATGTCACAAGGACCTTCATATGTGCCAATCGGTGCGATTGTGGGTGTGTTTATGGCTAATGGTGCTGCTAATGGCGGTATGGCGGCTGTTATTGGTTCAAGTGCTGTTGCAGCAATTTTGCTAATTTTGCTAGGATTATCGGGTGTTTATCAAAAGATAGTTAATACATTGATTCCATCGATCGTTGGTGGAACGATTATCACTTGTGTGGGACTGTCATTATTGCCATCAGCATTGAATGATAATATTTTCAAAGCGAGTGGTAATATTTATCAAAATATCGAATTAGCTGCTATTACGATGATTGCATTGCTAATTTCGATTGCGATTGGTACGCATTTTCCACAATTACAAAGATTTTTTAAAATTGGTTCAATCGTCATTGCCTTGGCAGTTGGAACAATCGTTGCAAGTTTTATGGGATTGATGGATTGGTCAACGGTTGCAAAAGCTGACTGGTTCACTTTGCCACAATTCACAGCGCTACATTATGGTATCAGTTTTAACTTATCAGCTATTATTACATTTATTATTATCTTTATGGTCTTAACAACTGAAACAACTGGTACTTGGTTTGCAATGAGTGCTGTTACAAAAGAAAATATCACAAATAAGCAGTGGAATCGTGGTGTGATTGGTGAAGGATTAAGTTGTTTGGTTTCTGCACTACTAGGTAGCACACCAATGACAGGTTACTCAACAAATGCAGGCGTTGTTTCAATTACTGGTGTTGCTAGTCGTCGGGTATTTGTTGCTGCAGGAACTTGGTTTGTTATCTTAGGATTTTTCGGAAAGTTATCAGCATTGTTGGCTGCCATTCCAGCAGCAGTTATTGGTGGTGTGTTTGCAGTCATCGTTGTTATCATTATGCTAAGTGGTTTGAATGTTATTGGTGATTTGAACATGACAGGAAATAAAGGTTATATTATCGGTGTTCCAATTGTCATGACTTTAGCACTAGTATTCTTACCAGAAAAGGTGGTCAACGATGCACCACAAATGTTGCAATACTTGTTAGGCTCACCAATTACGGTAGCAGCAATTACAGCTGTTATTTTGAATTTATTATTATCAACTAAAAAATCAGTTGCTTCAGTATCTACGATTAACTGATACATTTTTATCACAAAAAGTTGGGACATTCTATGTTGTCTCAACTTTTTTTATATGCTTAAATTTCCATTTAAATTGATATAAGTACAAAAAACCGATACCAACGATTTCTCATTGGTATCGGTTTAAAATAGGGGGTTAATTTTACTGATCAGGCATCATGTATCGAAGGTAGTAAGTGTTATCCTTACCGAAGTAATACATATGACCATCAATGTAATGGTAACCCTGTACTGGTTGTCCATCACTTTCGATGAAGTACTTATGTCCATAAGCGCTCACCCATCTACTTGTTTGACGAATACCATTCTCGAAGTAGTTGTATCTACTGTTTAACATGCGGAATCCTGTATAAAGTTGTCCGTCTTCAATCCAGCGCCAACCGACACCTTCAAAGTTAATGTAGCCACTTGGTACTTCTTCACGAAGGTAGTAGGTACCATCTGAACCGAAGAAGTAGGCGCGACCGTTAATAAATTGATAACCTTGAACAGCGCGTCCATTGCTATCAAGATAATAGGTTAATCCGTAAGCATGTGCCCACTGATTATTTTGACGAACTCCATTGTCGAACCAATAATATGAGCCGGCATAGTAACGTACACCGGTATATGGTTTACCGTTTTCTAACCAATTATATCCACCGTTTGCAGTTGAAACTTCTGGTGAATAAACGTAACCTGTTCGATTATCTTGTTGTGTATTTGTTTGTTGCGTGGTGCTTGCAGTAGTATCTGCAGAAACAGGTGCTGTCGGTGTAATAGCCAATCCACCTAGGACGGCACCTCCTACTAAGGCTGACACTAATGAAGCTTTACTAATAAATCTGTTTCTCATTTTGTGTTCCTCCTTTGTATATTATTGATTCTAACAAAGATTGACATTCAATGTTACTAATAAGTATCTTTATTGTGTCAAAAAGGTTACATAAAATAGTCTAGAAGACTGTTAAATCAAACTTAAAAGTGATTTTATTAGAATTTTTATTTTAAGCAATCATTCGTGTATTCAGTGTTTGTTTTTTCTAAGTTGACATGGTGTCACTTTTTGTTATACTGAAGACGTAGAAAAGTGACACCGTGTCATTTTTTAGAAAGTGAGAAATAACGATGGTTTCAAAAACGTTTGAAAATTTGGCTGAAGAAAAACAACTTCGTATTCGTCATGCTTTATTGAAAGAATTTTCAACATATTCTTTAGCAGAGGCACAAGTGGCTCGAATAGTTGCAGATTCTGGGATTGCACGAGGTGCATTTTATAAATACTTTAAAGATTTAACGGATGCCTATAACTATGTATTGGGTGTCGCACTATATGAAATTCATCGTATGATTCCTGAAACACCTACAGTTGATAACGTTGAAACTTATATTTCAACCATCGAAGCGTTCGTTTTAGAAACAGATAAGACTGGATACAGAGGTCTAATGACACAACATTATCGGTACAATGAAGGATTTTTAGGTAACGAACCAACCAAATTAATGGTGGGAGATAGTGGCCCAGAGCAATGGGCGATTACGGTTCTTTATCATCAAACGATTCGTGACATTATTTTAGATCCGGATACAATGACTGAGCGAATAACACAATTACGTACAATTTTGACAGGCAAATATTAGAGGGGGTATGGCATGTTCTTAGCTCTGAAAGAGATTAAGAAGGAAAAATTAAGATCAAGTTTAATTGTTGCGATGATTGTTTTAATCGGGTATCTGATTTTTATTTTGACGAGTTTGGCATTGGGATTAGCACGACAAAATACAGATGGTATCAACTCGTGGCACGTTAACCAAATAACTTTAAACGCAAATGCTAATGTAGATATGCGTCAATCATTTCTAACGGCTGATGAAGTTGGTAGTCTCAGTGAGAGAGAAGCTCTAATTGGGCAAACATCAGTCGTAGCTAAAGCAAAAAATCATAAGCAATTATCAGCAGTGTTTATTGGCCTTAAGTCATCACAGTTCATTTATAAAAATATCAAACTTGAAAGTGGACATCATGTTAAAAAGTCACATGATATTGTCGTAGATACATCTTTTAAGACATCAGGTTATAAGTTGGGTGACCAAATTAAGTTGAACGATGACAAACAGAAATATAGGATCGTTGGCTTTACAGAAGGTGCGAAATTAAATATTGCGCCAATTGTATATGGTCAAATGCAAACATGGAAAAGTTTACGTGGTCTGACGGATGATCCAGTTGCATCAGCAATCGTTTCTCAAGATGCTAAATATGAAAATGATCATCCTGGTGTTAAAACCTACACGAAACAGCAAGTTATTGATAAACTGCCAGGTTATCAGGCACAAACAGCAACTTTTGTGTTGATGATTGGGTTCTTGATGGTTATTTCTTTGATTATTATTGCCGTCTTTTTGTATATACTCACCATGCAAAAAATTCCAAATTATGCAGTACTACGAGCACAGGGTGTACCAAGCAAGGTGTTAGTTTGGGCTACAATTTGGCAATCAGTATTGTTAGTAATTAGTGGCTTGATCATTGCAACAGCCTTAACAACAGTGACAGCATTAGCAATTCCAGCAACCGTACCGATGGCATTTGATGTGCCGGCCCTGAGCGGTGTAGGTCTTGGATTATTGTTGATGGCGCTGATTGGTAGTTTAATTCCAATTAGGTCGGTGCTGCATGTCGATCCAGTTTCTGCGATAGGAGGTTAACCAATGAATTCATTTTCTGTAAGAAATGTTAATCAAATTTATGGTGAAGGTACAGCAAAAGTACATGTACTGCATGATGTGAATTTTGAGGCAGAACCTGGAACGTTGAGTTTGATTATGGGGCCATCTGGTTCAGGTAAAAGTACATTTTTAACCATTATTGGTGGTCTGTTAACACCAACAAGTGGACATGTTGAAGTTAATGGCGTTGACTACGCAAAACGTTCAAAAAAAGAACGTGATCAGATGCGACTAGATGCGATTGGCTTCGTGTTACAAACGTATCATCTCTTGCCATATCTAACGGTAGCAGATCAATTTAAACTGGTTGATAAAGTAAAGCCAGAGGGAAATTTATCAGCACGAGCTCTTGATGATGTACTGGAAACTTTGGATATTAAGTCACTGATGCATAAATTTCCCAATGAACTTTCAGGCGGACAGCAGCAACGTGTCGCAATTGCACGAGCTTTATATCCAGACCCGTCAATTATTCTTGCGGATGAGCCAACAGCGGCCCTAGATAGTGCAAGAGTGACAGTTGTGGCTAAGTTATTAAAGGATTTAGCGGTTAAACATCACAAATCAGTTATCGTTGTCACCCATGATACGCGTTTAATTAATGCGGCTGATCATGTTTACGAAATGACAGATGGATATTTGACAAAGCAAAGCTAAACAGGCTATTGAATTTTAAAATGAGAAAAATAGTTAATTTTAATTTACTTGCGAATTATATATTACAGTGGTAAACTCATTGTTAATTAAAACAACATTAAAAATACGATGAGAAGAGTAATTGCTACGACGCTTTAACAGAAAGCCTTGGGGATGAGATAAGGCATGGGGAACGGCGATGAAGATGAGCTCTGATAATTTTCACTTTGTTAACGCAATTTGAACGGGTGGAACCGTTATGATTCCATTGAGGCATTATTTTTTATAGAATAATGTGAACTGGGGTGGTAACGCGAAAATTCGGCCCAAAGGTAAGCAATTATCTTTGGGTCGAATTTTTTTGTTGTTTTAATAAATTAAAGAATTTTTGAGGGGTATATACTATGACCGAAGCAACTGCAAATAAAATTAAGTTTCCAAATCGCTATGACATTGTTGGCAGTTTTCTGAGAACAGATGAATTAAAAGTAGCACGGGAAAAATTTGAAGCTGGTGAAATTACACAGGCACGGCTAACAGCGATCCAGTATGAAGAAACTAAAAAGATTGTGGACAAACAAGTTGCACTTGGTTTGAAGGATGTTACGGATGGAGAATTTAATCGTTCGTGGTGGCATCTCGACTTCTTGTGGGGACTAAATGGTGTGGCAACCTATGACTATCAAGAAAGTTATAAATTTCATGGTAGTAAAACGCGAACTGATAATGTTAAATTAGTTGGCAAGGTCGCTTATAATCCTGATCATCCCTTCTTTGACAGTTTTAAATATCTCGCATCGATTACACCAGATGGGATTACACCTAAACAAACGATTCCTTCTCCTTCAATGCTTTTCCGTGATAACCGCAGTGATAATTGGTCAGAATTCTACGATACTTATGAAGAGTATCTAACTGATTTAGCGAGTGCTTATCATCAAACAATCTTACGCTTTTATGAATTAGGCGCACGTTATGTGCAATTAGATGATACAACATGGGCCTTTTTGATTAGTAAGTTACATGAAACGGCAGATAATCCTACAGAACATCAGAAATATTTGAAAATTGCGCAAGATTCAGTCAAGGTTATCAATGACTTGTTGGCAGATTTGCCAGAGGATTTAACAGTCACTACGCATATTTGTCGTGGAAACTTTAAATCAACATACCTATTCTCAGGTGGATATGATGACGTTGCTGAATATTTAGGACAACTAAACTACGATGGTGTCTTTTTGGAATATGATGATAGTCGTTCAGGATCATTTGGGCCACTGGCTAAGATTTGGCACGGTGATGAAAATAAGCGAATAGTACTTGGCTTGATTACTTCAAAAAAACCAGAATTAGAAAATCAGGATGACATCATTGCTAGAGTTCATGAAGCAGCACAATTTGTGCCATTAGAGAACCTTGCTTTATCAACGCAATGTGGCTTCGCGTCAACTGAAGAAGGTAATAAATTGACTCAGCAAGAGCAGTGGGATAAGCTCAAATTCGTTATTCAAACGGCTGAAAAAATTTGGCACGATTAATTAAATATTGCATTGGGTAATATCTAAATAACAGCGACTATTTATCGAACGATTCGATGGGTAGTCGCTTATTTTATTGATCTACGCTTAAAATGTAAGCGCTTAAATAGTTGGTAAAAATCTGCTATACTTAGAGTAAGTAATTATAATTAATCGTAAAATTAAAAAGGAAACACTAGGCTTCCTTTGAAAGGATAATTGTCATGACACTAACACCTCGTATTTCAATCGCAACTATGATGACCGTTTTGCCACTAAAAGGGAAGATATTTTTTGAAAAATCAGCAGATGGCTATTTTACAACATCAGATATTGGTCCAAAGATAACCATTGTTGTTAAAGATCCAGCCGATGTTGAACAAATGCTAACAGAATTTAATTATGTTATTGATGAACATTCTGTTGATGAACACCAGAATGAACTCATTCAATACACTGATTTGGCATTGGCTGAATAAGCGAATTCATGAATGACAAGGTGAAAATAGTTTCCTAAAGCATATGATTTTAAAAAAGAGCCAGCAATGCTACCGATTTCTAGTTGGTAGATTGAGGGCTCTTTCATTTTTTAATTATTTAAATAACTGAGTGTGCTGGATATCGGCGATTGTTTTTGTACCAGCTAATTGCATGGTAATTTTTAGTTCATGGTTTAAATGATTAACAACATCCGTTACGCCTTGAGCACCACCTAAGGCTAGACCGTAAATAATTGGACGAGCCAAGGCAACTAAATCAGCACCAGCTGCTAATGCCTTAAAAACGTGATCCTCGACGGACACCACCGTCAAATATAATTGGCACTTGATGATTAACTGCTGTGGCAATTCCTTTTAAAACATCAAATGATGCGGGACCACCATTTAATTGACGCCCACCGTGGTTAGAAACCCAAATACCTTGGGCACCAGCGCTGATTGCGAGTAGGGCATCCTCCGGGGTTTGGATACCCTTTATAATCACAGGTAAATCAGTGTAATCAATAATACGTTTTATATCAGAAACACCAATTTGATGGGCTTCATTGTCGAACACATCCTTACCGTGACCGACGCCAGCATCTGATTGTCCTAATCCGACTTGATAATCTTCCAAGTTGGCCATGGGTAGTGGAAAGTGAAAATCGTTGACTATGTCTGCCTCACGATAACCCTCAGCAGTCAGATCGGTCGTGATGACGATGGCTTTGCTGCCGGCTTCTTTGGCTTTATCTAATAAAAATTTATTGAGATCGTTATCTTGGCTAAGATATAGTTGAAAAAATTGAGGCGCACCATGTCCTGCGGCAGCAGCATCCGCAATTAGTTTTGATGAGTATGTACTTTGTGTCATTAGTGATCCGGTAGCGGCCATACCTTCTGCCGTTGCGGCTTCGCCACGAATATGTGCAATACCTTGTGCTGCCGCTGGTGCCATGACAAGTGGTGTATCCAACTGCAAACCGAAGATACTAGTTTTGGTTTCTGGTTCGCTAATATTTGATAATACATGTGGAAGAATTTGAACCCGGTCGAAAGCGATTGTATTTTCGCGCAAAGTCCATTCATCTTCTGAACCACCTCTGATAAATTCAAAGCCACCTTTTGGTAAAATTTCTTTAGCTAAATTTTCCAATGATGGTAAATTAATAACATTTAAAGATTGTTCCCGTTCACTTAATTCATAACCATTGATAACCGCCATAATTGTATCCTCCAAATTTATATTAACTTTTTTTAATCATTCTATCATTTTTTAGTGCTTGTTATTTAAAGATTTAAAAAATATAACAGAATGATTTGCATATCATATTGTTCGGGTTATATTTATACGTAAGAGATTAAGAATTAAAGGGGTAAAGACATGACTGGTATTCAACGACAGGAAGCAATTAAAGCAGCGCTAAGTAATCCTGATACAGTTATTAGTGCAAATAAATTTGCCAAACAATTTAATGTTTCACGCCAGACGATCGTGGGTGATATTGCTTTGTTGCGAGCAAGAGGCGAGCAAATCATTGCAACGCCACAAGGATATCGATATCAAATGAACCAACCACATCATACGATTTTGGTTGTACAACATACAGCTGATCAAATTGAACAAGAACTTACTGCCTTAGTTGATGCAGGGGTCATTGTGGCAGATGTGCAAGTAGATCATCCGGTTTATGGATTGTTAAAGGGTGAATTAGCGATTCAAACTAATGCTGATGTGAAGCAATTTATCCATCATTTGAAACAAACGAGTGGTGAACCACTATCTACACTAACAAATGGGCTACATATGCACAAAATTGAATATGCAGAAGTTGCGGATTTAGAAAAAGCAAAAACAGCTTTGAGAAAATTACACATCTTATATGAAAATTAGTTAGGTTGACAAGACACCCCCACGTTGCTATGATTTAACCATTGAAAGGTGTCAAGACACCTAGATGGGAGTAGACTGGTTGTACATTAATCAGTATTGTGGAACGTTATGAGTAAGATACGGAAACTGTTAACAGTTACGGGGTTGGCATGGCTATTTGATGCCATGGATGTTGGTTTATTATCATTTATTTTGGTTGCGATTCAACAAGAATGGCAACTATCTTCGGTACAAGTTGGTTGGATTGGATCAGTTAATTCGATTGGCCTTGCAGTTGGTGCCTTAACATTTGGGGCTTTAGCAGATCAAAAGGGTCGTAAGATGATGTTAATGGCAACATTATTGATTTTTTCAATTGCGACAGGATTATCTGCTTTAACAGTGGGATTTGTTAGTTTTATTATTTTACGTTTTTTTGTTGGTGTTGGATTAGGTGGTGAACTACCAGTTGCATCCACGCTTGTATCAGAAAGCGTACCTAAAGAGCGACGTGGTCGGATTATTGTACTATTGGAAAGTTTCTGGGCCATTGGCTGGTTAATTGCTAGTTTGTTAGCTTACTTTGTCATGCCAAAATTTGGTTGGCGAATAACATTAGTTGTTTCAGCGCTGACAGCATTTTATGTGTTAGTTCTGCGACGTCATTTACCTAGTGATCGTCAGAAAAACAATCTTTCACAAAGTTCTAAGGCATCAATTGGTGAAAAATTAGCGCAATTGTTCCATAAAGAACATCGTCAACAAACGATTATGCTTTGGATTGCCTGGTTTATGATTATGTTTTCTTATTATGGTATTTTCCTATGGCTACCAAGTGTGTTAGTCGGTAAGGGATTTAGCATGGTCAATAGTTTTGGGTATGTTGTGATTATGACACTAGCGCAATTGCCAGGATACTTTACTTCGGCTTGGTTAGTTGAAAAGTGGGGTCGCAAGCCAGTGATTGCTTCATTTTTAGCAGGAACGGCAATTTTTGCAACAGTATTTGGCTTTTCGTCTAGTTTAACGATGATTATGATATCGGGGATGCTACTATCATTTTTCAATCTAGGCGCTTGGGGAGCTATGTATGCTTACTCGCCTGAATTATATCCAACATCTATTAGAGCAACAGCTAATGGTGCTGCTGAAGGATTTGGTCGTTTAGGTGGTATTTTAGGACCACTATCAATTGGTTTCTTTTTGAGTTTACATTTTACATTTGCACATATATTTAGTATTTTCAGTGTTGCTTTGGTTATTGCGATTATTGTGATTTTGGCTATGGGTAAAGAAACTCGTGGTACTTCGATTGAATAATTGAAAATATTTTGAAGCTAGAGGTTGGGACAAAAGAAGATGTTCCAACCTTTTTTAGTTGACCTTCACGTTACGTTAACCCTTATCATGTATTTATGATGAAAGGAAGGGAATAACATATGTTATATACGATTAAAAAAATAGCTGAAATATCGGGCGTTAGTACTCGCACTTTACGATATTATGATGAAATTTCGCTATTAAAACCGGCACAAACTAATGAGTCTGGTTATCGATTTTACGGTGAAAAAGAAATTAATAGACTACAACAAATCTTATTCTACCGAGAATTAAACATAAAATTAGAAGATATTAAATTGATTTTAGATCAACCAAATTTCAGTGTCGAACGTGCTTTGACAGAACATTATCAAAAACTTCTGATGAAAAAAGTACGGATTGAAAATTTAATAGCGAGTATAGAAAAGACAATGAAATATTATCGGGGAGAAATAAAATTGGCAGATACAGAGAAATTTACAGCATTTAAAGAAAAACAGATTTTAGAAAATGAGCAACAGTATGGTGAAGAAATTCGAGAAAAATATGGTGAAGATGAAGTTAAAGCAGCTAACAGGAAATTTTTGCAATTAACAGAAGTTGATTTAGAAGATATGAAATCAACGGAAGAATTACTTTTTCATAAACTAAAAATATATCTTACACAGGTAGATGTTAATAATGAATTAGCACAAGAAATATTTAATCTGCACAAACAATGGTTGAGTTACACATTACCCAATTATTCATCAGACATCCACAAGGGAATTGGTGAAATGTATGTTGGAGATGACAGATTTAAAAGTTATTACGATAGAAATGACATTGGCAGTGCAGAAGCTTTAAATAACATTATTCAGCATTATGCAAACTAACTATTTCAGCTTGTAAAATCCGAAATTTTGATGTTTGATATTGAAAATGATAAGGTGCATATAATTAGTGATTAAGAAAAAAATAATGTTGCTTATTTTTCAGAATATTTGTCAGGAGGTTTGCCGATGACAAAAGGTATGAATGAAACTGATAGTGGACGAAATGACTTGCCTAAACAAGAACAATCTGGATCAGGGTTACAAAGCAAGATGATTCCCATTCCAGATGATGGTAGTAAGAGCTATATTGGTCATAATCGCTTGCAGGATAAAAGGGCATTGATTACAGGTGGTGATTCAGGAATTGGTCGGTCAGTGGCGATTGCATATGCTCATGAAGGTGCTGATGTCGTTTTAAATTATTTGCCAGAGGAAGAGTCCGATGCGCAAGATGTTAAAGAGAGTGTGAACAAATTGGGCCGTCGTATTTTACTAGTGCCTGGTGATCTTAGAGAGGAATCTTTTAGTCAAGAATTGGTTGCACATGCGGTATCCTTTTTTGGTGATTTTGATATTTTGGTACTCGTAGCAGGTAAGCAACATGCTGTATTCAATATTGAAGATTTATCAACAGATCAATTAGTTGATACCTATACAACGAATGTTTTTAGCATCATTTGGTTAATTAAGGCAGCATTACCACATCTGAATGAAAATGGTAGCATTATTACAACAAGCTCAGTACAAGCTAAGAAGCCTCTGCCATATTTAGTTGATTATGCCAGTACCAAAGCAGCTATTCGTAATATAACTGAGAGCTTGGCAAAACAACTGGCACCGAGACATATTCGTGTAAACTGTGTGGCACCTGGACCAATTTGGACACCTTTACAGATTGCAGGTGGGCAACCACAAGAAAAGATTCCTGAGCTTGGTAAAAATACAGCAATGGGTCGACCAGGTCAGCCAGTAGAAGTTGCAGGCGCCTATGTGTATTTAGCTTCGGCGGATGCGACTTATGTGACAGGTGAAACCGTTTATGTGACAGGTGGATAAATGGGTAGTATTCAAAAAAAGCTGGGGCATTTACGCCTCAGCTTTTTTATCATGTATGTTCCATGTGAAACAATAATATAACCCACTGTTAGTTATATTATTGATAAATTTTTTTCAGATTGGCCACATCTTGTGCAGATAAGGTTGTTTTACCTTGATCAACAGGATACATCACGGAGTCTTTATTTTGGGTGTGATCTAGCCCAAGCGCATGGCCAATTTCATGAATAGCGGCAGAGAGCCTTGCTGGGTAAGCAGTGTTAAGTGTCGCTTTACCATGGTTGTAATCAGATCTAATTAGACCATATTGTGAATAAATTTTTGGCCCACCGATGCCTAGTTCTTGCATATTGTTGGCATCACTGGCTGTTTTATTGTAAATGCCAAGGCGTAAAGTGTTTTTTGATTCGTTTTGTTTTTCAGCAGTTAGTTTAACGATACCCGTCTGATTGTACACAGCAATTGCCTGTAAGAATATTTGGCGAGTTTCTGATGGAACGTTATTATCAAAATAGTAGGTGTATGTATTTGATAATTTCTTATTGATAACGATAGACTCTAGGCCAGAATTGTCAGTTGATGTTGAACTCTGAGAGTCAGAATGCGTCTCGGTTTTACTATCAACTAAGAAAGGAATTTTTTCTGACCAGGTTTTTAAATCAGTTGTTAAAGTGACTAGTTGATTGTTAATTTGTTGACTAACAGTTGGCGTTTTAGCCCAGTTATAGACAAAAACAGCGACAACGATTAAAATGATACCTTTTAAAAATTTCAATGTTGACTCCTTTCTGTCAAACTAAGAATTGACACTCCCAGACCATAACGCATGTTAACATATGAAGTTAAGAATTACCTTATAGTCGATAAATCTGAAAAAAATTTAGTTTTCATTTATTTTTGTCTAGTGGCATACTTAACTCGTTTAGTTTATCTTTTTAAAAAGTAAATAATTTGGTATCAGCATTTATGTCATGTGTTTTAGAACAGGGCGTACTATAATACAAAAATAACGCTTGTGTTGACTAATATAATTGGAGGCAAATCGTGAAAACAAAAATTTTACTGGTTGAAGATGAGGAAGGACTAGCAGATTCTTTAAAGACGGAACTCGAATTGGAAGATATGGTTGTAATTTGGGCAAAGGATGGTCAAGAAGCATTGGATTTATTCCATGAGCACGAACAGGAATTAAATTTGATTATTTTAGATTGGATGTTACCAAAACTAGATGGATTCAGTGTGTTACGAAGAATTAGGAAACATAGTCAAATGCCAGTGATTATGTTAACCGCCCGTGATTATATTGGTGATAAGGTAGCCGGTTTGACTGGTGGTGCAGATGACTATATGACCAAACCTTTTGAAGTAGAAGAATTATTGGCCCGAATTGAAGTTAGTTTAAGACATAGTCAAAAAACAGATCATCAGGCCAAAATATATACAGTTGGTGATTTAACAGTTGATACAACCACAAAGCGGGTGTCCCGTCATAATAAAATTATTCCATTAACGCAGCGAGAGTATGAATTACTTGTCGTCCTTGTTATGAACGAAGATGAGGCTTGTTCTCGTGATGGATTGTTGGATGAAGTCTGGGGGGTTGATTTTGAAGGGCAACCCAATATTTTAGATGTTTACGTTAGAAATTTACGATCAAAAATTGATGCTGATCCAAGTAATCAAAAATTAATTCATACTGTACGTGGTGTTGGTTACATGTTGTCACAAAATGTACAAGATAGGTAAAGCCGATGACAAATCGTAGAAAACGACAGCAATCGAGTTCATCGATTATGCTACGTAACTTAATTACAATGGTGACGATATTGACCGTTTCCTTAGGTGTGTGCATTATTATTGCCGTTGGCCACCAACTACTGGAAGAAGTTCATCAGACGACCAACCAAATTACCACTAGTCTGGAAAAAACATATATTGATGGTGATGATGATTGGCAGGAATGGCGTCGTAATAACACATTGGATACTAGTGCCAGTTTTGTTTATATACATAATTTACAAAAGGACGATGACAATGCACGCTATTTTTCGCCAAATACAGAGCATATTTTACAGATTAAACCGATCAAAATACCGTTTATTTCACATCTCTACTATCGACCAGATTTTGGCTTTTTATATCATCGTGTAGCACACGCCAAGGGCATTTACTACACGCTTTGGCAAAGTATGCATTCGCAGCTTGAAATATTATTACGCGTGATTTTAGTAACAGCAATCCTTTTAGGCGTAACACTAATCATTATGCCATTATATATTCGCCGTTTAACAAAACATCTAACAGATCCTATAGTCAATCTTTCACAGAATACAAAAATTATTGCGTCTGCCGAAGAACCAGGTTCAATGAGGTTGCCAGTTCCTGAACAGCCAACAGAGGTTACCGATTTAGCAACGAATTTCAATGAGTTATTGGTGATGCTTAACAAGCGACAAGAACAACAAAAGTTATTTGTGATGAATGCAGCACATGAGTTACGAACGCCGATTGCGACAATCAGAAGTCATGCGCAATTGATTGAACGTCACGGTAAGGATCATCCGGAAATTATTGAGAAATCTGTGCGCTATATCACAGATGAATCACGACAAATGCAACAATTGATTGATGAATTACTGGCATTGTCACGGGCAGATCAGTTGGTATTGGATGTGCACGATATTGATTTAAGTAACATGATTGCAAATACCGTTCAAAGTCTTAATAACACGTTCCCACAGAAGTTTATAATGACCATTAAACCAGATGTACATATGGTTGGGAATGCAAATGCGATTGATCAAATTTTAAATAGTTTGCTGACGAATGCATCAAAATATTCACCTGAAGATAGTACGATTGAAATCCAACTTGAAACAAATGCACAGGAGAATTATGTCATTACGATTAAAGATCAAGGCCAAGGTATCAGTAATGAAGATAAAGCACATATCTTTGAACGGTTTTATCGTAGTGCAGAAGTTCGTGGTTCGGTAAAGGGGACCGGATTAGGGTTGGCAATTGCAGATCAACTGATTAAATTGATGGGCGGGACCATTCAAGTTAAAGATAATCATCCACAAGGCAGTGTTTTTATATTGACGATACCTGCGCATACCACATGATAATTGATAAAAAGTTTCTCAATTTTTTGAGAAACTTTTTTTGTGCAATCGATAAATATGAATTTTATTCAGAAATAGATGTTGTGTTAGTGGTGTTTAACTGACTAAATCTGAAAAAAATTCATTTTTGATTTATTTTCTGTAGATAGGACGCTGCACCAAAGTTGTTTATCCTTTAAATATTGATAACTGAGTTAGTTAGACTTAAAGGAGAAGGTATATGTCTGTCTTTTTAATTACAAGCCTGGTACCAAATTTAAATCAACTTTTGCCAGGTTTAATTAGCCAATATGGTAGTTTGATTTATATTGGTCTATTTGCATTGATTTTTATTGAAACCGGTATTGTGATATTGCCCTTTTTACCAGGTGATTCGCTATTGTTCTTATGTGGTTCACTTGCCGCAATGAGCAATCATTCCTTGAATGTTTGGATACTGTTGCTAGCGCTTAGTATCGCTGCGGTCATTGGTGATTCTTTGAATTTTGAAATTGGTGAACATTTTGGCGCATACATTATGCGTAATGAGAGATTACGTCGGTTTATTAAGCCAAAATATTTAAGACAATCAGAAATCTTTTTTGCTCGCCATGGTAAGCCAGCCATCTTTTTAGGACGGTTTATACCAATTATTAGAACCATCATCCCGTTTACAGCGGGTGTTAGCCACATGAAATATCGTGATTTTGCGAAGTATAACATTTTAGGTGGTGTGACATGGGTGGCAGTTGCAGTTGGTGCAGGCTATTTCTTTGGTAATATTGCCATTGTTAAAGCGCATTTTGAATTGATTATGATCGCAATCATCGTTATTTCATTGTTACCAGCGCTCATTATGGCAATCCGTAATCGAGGGGGTGTAGCTGATGACGAATAGACTGGAAAAACTTTTCGGTTCAGGATTATTAGTTATTTTTATTATTCTGGCCGTTAGCGTGGCATTTAATTCAGATTGGGTGAATGTATTTGATTCGTCAGTAACACAGTTGATGGCAAATGCTTACCTTCCTTTGAATACAGCAATTTTTAACATCGTTACGTTTTTAGGTAGTCCATTAACAGTCATTATTTTAACGGCTTTGTTATGTGTTTGGTTGTTTTTTAAAAAGCAAGTCATAACAAGCCTTTGGCTGGGTGGCATTCAATTAGCTGGATCTGCCATTACTGAAATAGTTAAGCAAGTGGTTGCTTGTCCACGACCAATTAATCAATTAGTACCAGATACAGGGTTTAGTTTCCCTAGTGGGCATACATTTTGTACAACGATTTTGGTCTTATCGGTTTTAAGTTTATTACTACCGAAAATTCATGATGAGGAAAATAAATTAGTTGTTAGATTGATTGGGATTGTTTGGATTGGCTTCGTGGCTGTATCGAGAGTTTACTTGCGTGATCATTTTGGATCAGATGTGCTGGCCAGTGTAATTTTAGCGACAGGCTATTGGTTGTTGTGCGCTGCATATGAAGTACCAATAAAAACCTTCATTCAGCGTTTTCTGCCAGAAAGGATGAAATCATTATGAAAATACAAAAGTTAACGATCATTATACCAGCTTTCAATGAATCAGAAATTTTAGTGAATTCAGTTCATCGATTGTTAGCTATTGAAGATCAAGTTGCCGAGCAACATGCCGATATGTTGGGGATGCGTGCTGATATTGTCATCGTTGATGATGGCTCAACGGATCAAACCTGGTCATTGGTAGAAAAATTGCATAAGGAAAACCCACGTGTTCGTGGACTACAATTTTCCCGTAATTTTGGCCATCAAGCAGCTTTGTTGGCAGGATTGCAAGAAGCCGTTAAAACAGCTGACTTTCTGGTGACAATCGATGCTGATTTACAGGATGATCCTGAAAAAATATTAGACATGGTCTCTATGGCGATGGACGGCGACGAAATCGTCTATGGCGTAAGAAATAACCGTGAGTCCGATACTTGGTTCAAGCGGACAACCGCGCAGGGATATTACTGGACATTGCACGTATTAGGAGTTGAATTAGTACCGAATCATGCTGACTTCCGATTAATGTCTAAGCGAGCTGTGAATACTTTATTGTCTTATCCAGAACGTAATTTTTTTATTAGAGGTATTATTCCAAAATTAGGCTTTAAGACGGGTGAAGTAGACTATAAACGTACCCCACGATTAGCGGGTGAGTCTAAATATCCATTGAAAAAAATGTTATCATTCGCATGGGAAGGTATTACAAGCTTGACGATTGCGCCTGTCCGTTTAATTTTATGTCTTGGCGTCCTTGCTTGCTTCCTTTCAATTGGGATGGTCATATACGCTATTGTGATGAAAATTTTAGGATTGACGGATCATGGATGGTCATCCCTGATGGTCTCGTTATGGTTTGTGAGTGGGATTCAAATGATTAGCTTAGGGGTTATTGGCGAATATATTGGTAAAGTGATCAATGAAGTAAAGGGTCGACCACGTTATACAATTCAAACGATTATTGAGTAGGACTAATAAAAAGGGGAAATAATGAAACATAAAATTTACCCAATGTTTTTCTCAGTTGTGTTGGTTATTTGTTTAATTATTGGCACACTTGGGAATTTGATAAGATATTCAGGGATTGCGGTACTAGTTGTTACCTTAATTTTGTTCTTGACGGCACATATTTTTGCGGGCGGTATTAACCAACTATCAGTCAAACGTGTCAAATGGATTGTGGGTATTGGCTTAATTGCCATGTTCATTGGGCAAATCGTTATATTATCAGTTATGCCGAACACAGTATACCATGATCCTTATCGTGTCTTATCACAAGCTGATCAAATGGCAGCGGGTCATATGACATGGGGGATTACTTATTTTTGGCGTTATGCAAATAATGTCCCCTTAGCATATTTAATGTCTCTCTGGTTGCAATTAACGCAGTTATTTCATTTAAGTGCAAATGTAGCTATTCATACATTGAGTATCCTCGTGCTGGATGTATTTATTGTTTTATCATTGTGGACGATTTGGCAGTTAAGTCATCGTAAAAGCTTATTGATTGGTGCAACGGCCTTTTTTGTTCTGACACCATTTGCTTATACCTATTACTTGCAGGTATTTTATTCAGATTTACCAAGCATGCTGATATTATTGCTTATCATGCGCATAATGATGCAATGGCCGGGCAAATCTCAAAAACACCATCTGGTCACAGGTATTGGATTAGTATTTATTAGCACATTGGGGATGCTGATCAAATCAAATATTATTGTATTAGTCCCAGCATTAATGATTATTGTGTTTATTTTGTGGTATAAGAAGTTGCTGAAACAAAGTAAATTGTTACTACCAACAGTGCTGATTATATTTGGATTTGGACTAAGTGTGCCAGCAACCCATGGTATTTATCAAGCCAGCCATTTTCATACTGAAACAAAATATGAATTTCCGGTCAGTCATTGGATTTTGATGGGAGCAAATGCGCAACATAAGGGGATGTATAATGGTAAGGATGTACACCGAGCAGTTCAGCAACCCGATAAAAAAGTACGCCAACAATATGATCTAAAGGAGATTCCGAAGCGATTTGAAAAATTAGGTGTTGGTGGCACGGTTAAATTATGGGTGGTAAAGCTAGGTATTTTACTTAATGTTCGAGATATTCAGGACTGGTATAACGGTGGTTATCGTAGTGCGCCCAATTGGTATCAGCAAATGGCACAACCAATTAAGGTTATTGTTATTCTGAGTTATACTGCTGCGACGATAGCACTTTGGTTTACCTTGATTTTGCGCTTGCTATCATGGCGACCAGACTTTAAGAATAGTCAACAGGTCGTTGCTGTCCTTGCCGTAGTTGCATCGTTAGGATATCTAGCATTTCATACGTTGCTTTGGGAGACAGAAACGCGTTATGGCCAGGTAATCTTACCATTAATTTGGTTCACGTTGGCAGCAATTCCAGTACCTGAAACAGATAGGAAACGATTATTTACCAATTTGCAGGTACTTGCGGTACCGTCATTGATAACATTGTGTTTCGTTAGTTTAGGATTTGCAATCGGATTGAGCCTTGAGCATCCAAAAAATATGGTCATTTCGGCACAGCGAAGTCAATTATCAGCGCAATACCAAGCAAAGCCGTTTATGTTGATACCTGGTAAGCAAATGACAGAAGATGTTGATTTGAATGGCCATGCAAATTACTTTTCAGTGCAAATTCATGCGGGTTCGAGGGTTCATGTAGTTCTAGAGAATAAGCAAACACAGCGACGATATCAAATGTATCGTGCGGGTTATGTCTATCGCTTGCATAAAAATATTCAACCTGGTAATTATCGAATTGTTATTAAGAATATATCGCAAAAAAATCAAGCAGTTGATGTAACCAAGACTTACCACTATCAACTAAGCAACCACCCATTGGTAATAAATGGGAAAAAAGACAAGTATGCATCCTTGGTATATACTTGCCTGTTACGTTATAAAGGTGGCTCAACAACAAACTCATAGATATGATATAAAGCAAAGAAGTTGGGACAAAAGAATTTGTTCCAACTTCTTTTTTGCTAAAAATGTATTAATTATCAGCATGAAAGTTTGATAGCATAAACGTGTTCCAAAATCCTAAAACCTTGCTGTAACAACAATTAGGTGATTCTGGCTCTCCGCTTTGCTATGGCCAAAAATGATGAAAATCACGTGTCATACCGGTTTCAAAACAACTTGTGTTTTGCTCTCTTTGTTTTCACTTTATTAACTATAGAAAAGTTTTAAATTGATATCTTGGTCATAATTACCAAAACCTTTGCCAAATAGGGTGCAACCACCTTGGTTTTCAGCATCAGCTTTTATTGCGAAACGAATTTTGAATGTTTGCCTAGAAATATCAATGTCAGATAAAGAAATAGGGGTGAAGGGTTGGCCGTCTAGGTATGTCCCATGGTCGGTGATTCGGAGAATTTTTTGGATACCATATTGATTAACGTTGTCAGGTACCCAATCAGGTGTGTATTTACCACGTGTATCAGAAAAATCACCGGGACTTGTCCAAGTACCAATCTCAACATCATTAATGTAAAACGTAATATCTGATGGCCAGACATTATTAGAAAACGGGAATTCAGATCCTAACTCGATAGCTAGATCTAACATTTCAAGATGTTCATTTTTGGATAAAAAATTAGGAGACTGATATTCAACAAAACCGTTAGAAAACCAGATCATACCAGCATCAATTCGTTGTGGATCCATAAAATAGGCAGGATTATCTACTTTGCCGATATAATCATCTGGTCCTGCTAAACCACAAGATGGTTCGACAGAGAAGTCAGTATAATGACCCACGGGAATATTAGTTTCGTGAATATCGAAAGATGGATAAATTCGTTCAGGGAATCTAACTGATATATTATCTACTTTCAACATGGAAATTTTGTTATGACCATCTTTTTCAAAAGCAATAATACCAGCATCGGCTAAAATTTGCAGATGTTTAAGTGTGATGGTTGTACTAATACCAAGATGAGCAGCAATATCCCTAACATTGAGTTTTTCATGAGATAAAATTTGGATAATTTTTAAGCGCATTGGATTTGCAAGGGCTTTATAAACAGGTAATGAATTATCAGAAATATCTAGTTGCATTGACAATCTCCTTAGATAACAAAAATGTTTCTTATTAATTTAATAGTAACATAATAGTTGTTTTTAGATAAACAATCAGCGTTATTTAACCTATTTAAAATAACATAATAGTTATTTATATCATAAAATTCGTTGAAAAGATTAACAAAAATGTATTGAAAGCGCTTGCATTATGATTTAAAATAAACGTGTTGAGAAATAAATCACAAATTTAAAAAGGTGGTATGAAAATGACTGACAGTTATATCAACCCGTTAATTATTCAGCGAGCTGATCCATATATTTATAAACATACGGATGGTTATTATTATTTTACAGCCTCTGTTCCTGCTTATAATTTAATTGAAATTCGCCGTGCGAAAACAATTAATGGTTTAGCCCATGCAATGCCAAGGACGGTTTGGCGTAAACATGATCATGGTGAGATGAGCCAATTGATTTGGGCACCAGAAATACATTACATCAATGATAAATGGTACATCTACTTTGCTGCGACAGATACAACAGCATTAGATGAATTAGGTATGTTTACACATCGCATGTACTGTATTGCATGTGATAGTGCTGACCCAATGGTTGGTGAAGAAGTTTGGCACGAAAAGGGACAAATTATCACTGACAAAGATAGCTTTAGCCTAGATGCAACAACTTTTACTCATAATGACAAGTTGTATTATGTTTGGGCACAAAAGGACAAAGCCATTGCAGGAAATTCTAATCTTTATATTGCTGAAATGAGTAATCCGTGGACCCTTAAAACCAAGCCGGCTATGCTTTCAAAACCAGAGTTTGATTGGGAAACAAAGATTTTTTCAGTAAATGAAGGACCAGCAGTTCTGCAACGTAATGGGAAAATATTTATTACTTTCTCTGGATCGGCGACTGATGAAAATTATGCCATGGGAATGTTGTGGATCGATGAAAATGACGATGTACTAGACGCAAACAAATGGCACAAGCTTGATCATGCGATTTTCCAATCGGATATGGCGAACGGCTTGTATGGCCCAGGACATAATTCATTTACCGTTGCGGAAGATGGCGAAACTGATTTGTTAGTGTATCACGTCCGCAACTACTTAGATATAAAAGGGGATCCATTATATGACCCTAACCGCCACACGATGGTGCAACCATTTACTTGGGATGATGAGGGATTTCCAACATTTGGTAAGCCAGTACCGTTTAACATTGAGTAATTTCCTTTAACGAAAGAAAGGTGTAGATCATGGATCAAACACAAAATACACAAAAAAAGCACTTTTGGAGTTTTTTTGGAACTGATGTCAGTTATTTCTTTATTTGGCAAATTGTACAAGGTTTCTTGGTACTTTGGTTAAAACAAGAAGCCGATTTGAGTGGTGGCCAAGCCGGATTTGTTTTTTCATTTTTGGCATTTGCCTCATTATTTTATCAACCAGTATTTGGTATAATTTCGGATAAATTGGTCTTTAAAAAGACGTTGCTATTATCAATAACAATTGCTGCTATCCTCATTGGCCCATTTTTCCAATGGTTATTCATACCATTACTTCATTTTAGTTCATTATTAGGGGCGATTATTGGTGGCTTCGCATTAGCTTATGTACTTAATGGTGGTGTGGCAGTTATTGAATCTTATGTGGAACGCGCAAGCTTAGCCAATGGCTTTGAATATGGTCATGCCCGTATGGGAGGATCAATTGGTGGTGCACTGGCATCGTTCGTGGCAGGATTGGTGTTTGTTAAAAATCCATTTTTGGTTTTCTGGATTTGCTCACTTGCTGGTATTATTTTGACTTGCTTGGTAATCTTTGGTGATCGGATTAATTTTGCTAATGCAGATGCGGCAGAAGGAGCAAGTTCAGCACCATTAAATGCCAAAACTATTTTATCTATTTTTAAAATTAAAAATTTCTGGATATTAAGTATTTTCTTTATGGGAACATCAGCAATTTATGATGTGTTTGATCAACAGTTCCCGGTATTTTATCAAACATTCTTCACGAGTGCTGCAGCTGGTACCGTAGCCTACAGCCGCCTACTAACGACACAAATTGCGTTAGAAGCCCTATTAATGATTCCAATGCCTTGGATAATTAATAAAATTGGTGCTAAGAATGGATTGATTGCTTATGGTGTGCTTACTTTTCTACGTATTACGTTAAGCGCAATTGCTCCTAATTTCTGGTTCTTAACATTTGTTCGTCTACTTGCATCATTTGAAATGCCACTCTTCTTAGTCTCAACAATGAAGTATATTGCCGGAGCATTTGATTTAAGATTATACGCAACCATTTATGCTTTGGCGTTCAATTTTGCTAAACAGATATCGTTATTTATTTTCTCTACAGTTGCCGGTGATCTTTATGATAGCGTGGGATTCCATACGACATATTTCATCTTAGCTGCATTAGTCGCTTTGGTAACAATCGTTGCTGTATTTATGTTGAAGAAAGAAAATCCAGCTCAGGCGGGTGAAGTCGCGGAGTGATAGAGACTTCTGAACTAATTCCTAAACTAATATAAAATAAAGGGTCGAAGCATTCTCTCCTGTTTCGACCCTTTTGATTTGAATTTTATATAAGAACTTTTTTCGGTTGATGCAAAAGCTGCTGTCCCTTAGCGTAGTTTGCCTCACGTTCACTCTGGGGCATCATGCTACCACCAGTTGCCCAAACAATATGGGTCGCATTCTGAGTGTTAAATGCTGGCATATTTTTAATGGTTGGTGCAATACCGGTAAATCCGGCCGCAGCTGAAGGTTCAACGATGATATCCTGGGTGTCTTGTAACTGAGCGACGTATCGATAAATATCATTGTCTGGGAAAGTGACACTGCCAAATAGCAACGTACGCATGACTTTACCAGCTAAACGTGATGGACGACCAACTGCCAGACCGTCTGCAGCCGTTAAACCATCTAAACCAATATCATAAACGGAAATTTGGTCGTTTAATTTTGTCATCATGCCCAGTGTGACAGAAGGGACATGAGTCGGTTCACAGAAAATTGCATGAACGTGTGGACCTAAGATTGTTTTTAAGCCAAAGGTAACACCACTTGGACTGCCACCAACGCCAGCTGGTAAGTAAACAATGACGGGATGATCCTGATCAACTTTAATCTGCTGCTCCTTTAATTGCTTCTGTAGGCGAACAGCGGCAACTGCATAACCTAAGAATAAATCATTCGATCCTTCATCATCTACGAAATGGATGTTAGGATCTAACGCAGCATCAGCACGTGCTTTTGGGATAACAGCCGAAAAATTGGTGTTAAATTCTTTAACTGTGACACCATTTTCACGTAACCTATCTTTTTTCCATTGACGAGCATCATGTGACATGTAGACGGTTGTTTCAAATCCAAATGTGGCAGCGACAATACCAACACTGAGGGCGAGATTACCAGTTGAAGCGACGATAACGCCGTAATCAGCGAATAACTGACGAAATTCATCGGTAGCTAAAACACTATAATCATCCATGTAAGCTAAGCTGCCATGAGTTGTTGCGATTTTCTCAGCAAATTTTAGCACCTCGTAGATACCACCACGAGATTTGATTGAACCTGAGATGGGTAATTCACTGTCAGCCTTTAAATATAAATGACCAGCAAGCTCATGATGATTCTGTTGTTCCCAAGCTGTCTGCATATTATCCAATGAAATCAATGGTGATTCAATTATGCCGTTTGTCACCATTGTTTCTGGGAAAACCTTGGCTAAGTAGGGCGCAAAACGGTCTAAACGGGCGACGGCATCAAAAATATCAGCTTTTGAAAAGGGAAGATCAGCTTTTAAAGCGTAGTCTGGATTGCGCCAAAAAGTTGGTTGTTCAGTGATTAAATCTTTAATTTGGGGATACTCTGTGACCAACGTTTCTAAGTTCATGTGCTATCAATCCTTTCACCTTTAAATTTAAAATTATTATAACGCGGCGAAATGATAAAACACGTAATTATGTTAGGGAACATAACATGCATAATGTTTATTTATATCTAGGTTATTCTTACCGACTATTGTAAAATTATGATAAAACTTATTGGGAAATGGAGGGCAATTGCCATGAAGTCAAATCGCCACATGGAAAATGTTTCGCGGATTGTTGTGAAAATTGGGACAAGTTCCTTAATGCATGGTAATGGTAAATTAAATTTGCAGGCAATTGATCAACTGAGTTACACATTAACAGGTTTGGTTAACGAAGGAAAACAAGTCATTTTAGTTAGTTCGGGTGCAATTGGTGCGGGAATGGGCCAATTGGGATTAACAGAACGACCGGAACAAATTCAAAAACAACAAGCTCTAGCTTCGATTGGACAGAGCGAGTTGATGACCGTCTATCAGCAACGGTTTGCAGCTTATGGTCAGAGAATTAGTCAGGTATTACTGACCCATGATGTTTTGGACTATCCGCAGAGTCGAGAGTACGTGCATAATACGATGGAACAATTACTGGACTGGGGCGTTATTCCGGTTGTTAATGAGAATGATACCGTGGCGGTTGATGAGTTGGATCATCGAACAACTTTTGGTGATAACGATAAACTGTCAGCAATTGTCGCGGTGCGGTCACATGCAGATTTGCTGATTATGTTATCAGATATTGACGGATTTTATACGGGTAATCCTCATCAGGATCCGCAGGCTAAATTAATTAAGGAATTGCATCAAGTAACAGCCGATTCACTCAAAAGAGCTGGTGGTGCTGGCACCATATTTGGTACGGGTGGCATGGCGACAAAATTAACAGCCGCTGCCGATATTTTGAAGCACAAGCAGATGATGGTTTTGGCGAATGGGGCTAACCCATCAATTATTTTTAATATCATGAATGGTGAAGAAGTTGGTACGCTCTTTATTTCAGAAGAAAATAGTGAGGAATCAAATGATGACAGAGTTGTTAAATAGCATTGGACAACAAGCAATAGCTGCTGCCCAAGCATTGGCGCAATTGTCAACGACAACCAAAAACCAAGTGTTGCGTGCAATGGCTGACGCTTTGGAAGAAAAAACACCCGACATTTTAGCAGCAAATCAAGAAGATTTGGCAGATACGACAGGTTTAGAAGATAAGTTCATTGACCGATTAACGTTGACTGTAGATCGACTTGCGGGTATTGCTGATGGTGTTAGACAGGTGGCTAATTTACCTGATCCACTAGGTAATATTGATCGCGGTTGGACAACAGAGTCAGGATTAGAGATAAGTCAGAAGCGGGTGCCCCTGGGTGTCGTTGGGATTATTTATGAAGCACGCCCAAATGTGACAGTTGATTCTGCAGCGCTCTGCTTTAAATCTGGTAATGCGGTTATTTTGCGTGGTGGTAAGGAAGCATTACAAACAAATATCAAGATTGCTGAGGTTGTGCGTGAAGTTTTGGCAACATTTAATTTGCCACAAGATGCAGTCCAGGTGATTACGGAGACATCACATGAATTGGCCCAACAATTTATGCAGTTGAATCAGTATGTTGATGTATTGATTCCACGTGGTTCAGCACGATTGATCCAGACGGTTGTGCAAAATGCGACCGTGCCGGTTATTGAAACTGGTGCTGGAAATTGTCATATTTATGTTGATGAGACAGCCGATTTGCAGATGGCTGAAGATATTATAATTAATGCGAAAACACAGCGACCATCTGTCTGCAATGCAACTGAAAAACTGCTAGTTAATGCAGAAATTGCTGCTGATTTCTTACCACAAATTGCGGCAGCGCTGGCTAATAGCCATGTAGAAATTCGTGGTGATGAACAAACTTGTCAAATTTTGGGTGATCAGGTACGCCCAGCTCAGCCAGAGGATTGGGATACTGAATATAATGATTATATTATTGCCATCAAAGTGGTGCATACATTAGATGAAGCTATCAGCCATATTAATCAGCATAATACGAAACATTCTGAAGCCATCATCACGACTAACTATGAACATAGTCAACAATTTACGCAACAAATTGATGCAGCTTGCGTTTATGTGAATGCATCAACACGGTTTACAGATGGATTTGAATTTGGTTTCGGTGCGGAGATTGGTATTTCAACGCAAAAGCTACATGCACGTGGTCCAATGGGATTGAAAGAGTTAACAACAACGAAATATGTCATATTAGGTCAAGGCCAAATTAGGGAATGAAAAAGGAAATAGCGTAAATTGCGTTACATTGAGGCTTCAGACTTTTGGAACGCGTTTATACTATCAAATTTTCATGCTGATAATTAATACATTTTTAGTCCAAAAGCGGCTGGGACACTTTTATATTTGGCTGGTTTTTACTGGGATTGTCAAAAAAATTATCCAAGAAAATGAACTGTCAGTACTATCGATAAAAAGTTCGACAAATGATGATACAACATCCGAATATATCTGCACAGAAGATGATTCACTAGAAGAATACATTGTGGCAGATTATTTAATTGATCATCATTCTGAAGACCATGATGACACTGACTATTAATTTTTTTGATGGCACCCCTAACAGAAGTTGTGTCGGTTCAATCAACCATAGTAAAACCCTGTAAGTTTTGGAAATTACTCCAACTTACTGGGTTCAATTCAATTATGTAGAAAAAACCAAGGACTTGTATCCTTGGTTTTTTTCATTCATATTTAGTTAACGTACAACTGTTACTTACCTTTTATTGCACGGCGACGTTTAACCGCCCAAACAATTAGCACAATTGTTAATATACTATTCCAAACCAGTAATAAAAGCAGCCAAATAGCAATAGAGCTCATTGCAGAGTTAAAATGGTCTAAAGTAACAAAATTTTGAGAAATATTGTTACTCAATTGATTGAAAGCATTTGTATATACTTTGTCCATATTACTAAATTGTTGAGTTATTTCTGAAGTCACTTGAGATAGATCAGTAGCTGAGGAAATAACAGAATTTGCACTATTTATCAAGTTACTTAAGTCATTTAAGTCTGTATTATTCATATAAAAATTCTCCAAATAATATATAATTTTTATTTTTTATCATTAATAAGTAGTTTACCTTTTTTTTTATTAGAAGTATACTTATCTAACACTTTTTAAAACAATTTAGTCTTATTCTTAGACATAATTTTCCCAGAATAACACCACAACTTATTGAATAATCGTTATGACAAACTCAAAAGTCTCTCTCAAAACTTAACCAATTTACCTAAATAGGACAATTAGGTAAATCTATGTACGTCTCATAATAAATGACCTTCGTTACAGTAGATTATCTTTAACCCGTTTATTTGTGTTTTGACATTGTTTAATAATAAAACTTTACAGTTTGAGAATGTTGAAGATCAAGGTCGTCAACAAGAGACAGAAGAGAAGCTAGTCTATCAGGCTATGAAGAGTCAATATACAAAACTAATTTTGGAACACTTTTTGTTGTCATATATTGATTTTACTGATACTGCTATTTTGTTAGGATTACAGAAAAATGTTTATCCACTCTATGATGAATTGAAAGACTTACGTGGCTTAAATGGTGTCAAAGAACACGTAGGAAAGTAATTATCTCTTATTTGAAGATTGAATTTTTAATTTTGGTTGGTTCTTCATAAGAAATTTGGATGAATATATAACTGGGCACACTAAAATGACCGCAATGGTCATTGCTTTTAAAACATTGCGGAATGTTCTAAGATTGAATTGGAAGCTTAGTTACTTCCTAGATTTATTTTGGGACTTCGAGTCCGAGTATAAATATCTCGAATCATTGCCAGCCATAACCATGGTGTACAGGCATTTGAGTGTCTTATTAATGCAGGCCACTCGTGCAACCTTATCCTTTTTCGGATGGATAGGTTGCTTTTTTAATTTGTAATAAAAATCAACAACATGATTTGGTGCGATACGTTGTTGCCTAATCATATTACCGACAATAATATACATCAAAGACCGTGCATGCGAGTTGCCTCGCTTATTAATATGATCTTGGTACTGGGTTTGTCCTGATTGATAGTGTTTTAAATCTGTACCCACATATGCATTTAGCTGACTAGCTTTATCAAAGCGTCGAATATCCCCAAGTTCTCCTAGTAGCTGAGCTGCTGATTGTGGTCCAATACCAGGAACTGAGCAGAATACCTTAAATTCTGGTATCTGTTCACCTACGCTGATCATCTTTTTAAGTAAATCAGGGTGTGGATATAATAGGACAACATTTACAGATAACTTTGAATACCTGGCAGAAAACAAATTTTCTTCTTCATTGAGGATGATCTCTTCTTCAATTTGGCCGTAGAAACGGCTAAGCCCACGTAGTTTTTGATATAGATGAGTCTAACTGGTTGTCTGTCGATAGTCGTTGATCATAGCAGAATGCGCAATCTTATGGGCATCAGAAGTATCTGATTTCATCCGACGCAATTGTTGGGTATTATTTGATACTTCTAAGGGATTTAATAGCGAATAGCTAACGTGGTAATCCTGACAAAATTTCATTAGTGGACGTGAGTAGACACCTGTTGCTTCAAAATAAACGGTTGGCAAGGTAGCTTCATCAATAACTTGCTTAAGTTTTTTAAAACCCATTTTATTATGTAGACAATCAAATTCTGCAGTACATTCGTTATGATGGTAGATCACGCAATAGCTATGTCCCTTTGAGACATCTAAGGCAATAATATCGCTCATGATGATACTTCCTTTCAAAATTTTGAAGCTAAGTAGTAACCATCTCAATGTTTGATATCACTTCCTATACACAGCCTCGAAGGCTAACAATCTCAAACTATATTTGGACATCGCAGATGGCCACAATCCTTTTTTTAGTACGAACTCGAAGTTCAAGAGGTTATAGACGATTTAAGCTTCATCTCCAGTTGTAACAGTAAACAAAAAGTTCTGGAAAGAATTTGTTTCAAATTCTTTTCAGAACTAATCTTAGATTGTTTCATTTATTTTTTATTCCCACTCAACAGTTGCAGGTGGCTTAGCTGTAATATCGTAGACTACGCGGTTAACGTGGTCAGTTTCATTGACGATGCGACGAGAAATTTCTTCTAGAACGTCCCATGGCAACTTAGCAAAATCAGCGGTCATCCCATCAACTGAGGTAATGGCACGAATAGCAATGGTGTAGTCGTAGGTACGACCATCGCCCATGACACCAACTGAGCGTACACCAGGCAACACAGTGAAGTATTGCCAAACTTCGCTATCCAAGCCTTGCTTAGCGATTTCATCACGCAAGATAGCATCGGATTCACGGACGATTTCTAGTTTATCTTCCGTTACCTCGCCAAGGACACGAATACCAAGACCGGGTCCAGGGAATGGTTGGCGCCAGACAAGTTCGTGAGGCATACCTAACTTTTCACCAAGTGAACGAACTTCGTCTTTGAATAGTTTGTTCAAAGGTTCGATCAATTGGAATTGGATATCTTCTGGCAGTCCACCAACATTGTGGTGAGACTTGATTGTTTGTGCCGTATCAGTACCAGATTCAATGACATCAGTATACAACGTACCTTGTGCTAAGAAGTCAATACCGTCTAGTTTAACAGCCTCTTCATCAAAGACACGAATGAATTCGTTACCAATGATTTTACGCTTTTGTTCAGGATCAGTAACACCAGCTAGCTTGTTTAAGAAACGTTCTTGGCCATCAACTTTAATGATGTTCAAACCAAACTTACCACCAAGTGCAGCCATCACTTCATCAGCTTCATTTTTACGTAGTAAACCATGATCAACGAAAATTGATGTTAATTGGTCTCCAATTGCTTTGTGCAAAAGAACCCCAACAACAGATGAATCAACACCACCTGAAAGGCCTAATAGGACACGCTTGTCACCGATCGTCTCGCGAATCTTAGCAACTTGTTCGTCAATGAAATCATCCATTGACCAATCACGATTTGCATGAACAGCATGGTCAATAAAGTTCTCCAGAATCTTCATACCGTAGACTGTGTGGCGAACTTCAGCATGGAATTGGACACCGTATAGTTGACGCTCAGGGTTTTCCATTGCGGCAATTGGTGTGCTATCTGAAGTTGCGACAGCAGTAAATCCATCTGGTACAGATCCAACGTAATCACCGTGTGACATCAAAACAGTTTGTGTTTCTGGTGTGTCAGCAAATAGTGTTGAATGCTCATCAGTAACCTTCAAAACGGTTTCACCATATTCAGATGTGTTGTTTGCAGGTAGTACTTTACCACCAGGCAACATGTGTGCCATTAGTTGCATACCATAGCAGACACCTAAAATTGGAATGTTAAGGTTAAAAATTTCTGGATCGATAGAAAATGCACCGTCAGCATAAACGGAATTAGGACCACCCGAGAAAATTAGGCCTTTGGGTTGAAGTTCTTTAATTTCAGCTGCGGTAATAGTGTGTGGCTTTAATTCAGAATATACACCCAATTCACGAATACGACGTGAAATGAGTTGATTATATTGAGAACCAAAGTCCAAAACAAGAATACTATCGTGTATATCTGTGTTGGCCATGATATCCCCCATTTAAATTGATAATTCTATTATACGTAATTTGTGATAAATTTCAATGTGATTTTAAATTAATGTTCGTTATTAAAGTGACAATTTGATTAAAAAACTCTAATGATTAATATAGTTAAAATTAATGTAAATTAATGGTTTATTCATTAAGTAAAACGTTTATTTATATTTTATATTTATGTAAAAATTGGCTTGCATTCCATCTTTTAGACCGCTATAGTAGATAAAATTATATATTCTTAAAGAACTCTTAAGTGAGTGGTTGGGTTGAGGGCTTAATACTTGGAGGTATTATAAAAATGGTTTCACGTCGAATGATGATTGTTGGTGGTGTCGTGGTGGTTGCTATCGCTGGTATCGGTATTGCATCAATGAATGATGATCAATCAAAAAGTAAAAATCACTTTACTGCAGCGATGGTTTCTGACACAAATGGTGTGAATGACAAGGGGTTTAATCAAAGTGCTTGGGAAGGATTGCAAAAATGGGGTGAGCAAAATCACTTAGCCAAGGGTTAAGATGGCTATGATTATTTCCAACCTAAGACAGTTGCGGATTATGATACGCAATTAACGCAAGCTGCAACAGCAAAATATGATTTGGTAGCGGCCATTGGTAATACATTCAAGGATTCTGTCGAAACAGTTGCTGATAAGCAACCAAAGACAAAGTTTGTTTTGGTTGACGAGCAAGCTGACAAAAAGTATAAAAATGTTGTTTCAGTTAAATTTCATTCGGAACAATCTTCGTATTTAGTAGGTGTAGCAGCTGCAAAGAAAGCTCAAGAAGTTGGGGATAAAACAGTTGGATTTATTGGTGGTATGCGAAATTCAGTAATTGAATCATTTTTAGCAGGTTATCAAGCGGGTGTAAAATCGGTTGATCCAAGTATTAAGGTCGATGCAACATATGCAGGGACGTTCTCTGATCCTGCGAAGGGCCAAACGATTGCCAAGGCTAAAATTGCACAAGGAGAACATGTTATTTTCCAAGCTGCTGGTGGTGTTGGTAATGGTGTGTTCCAAGCTGCAAAAGATCAAAGTGCAACTTTGGTTTCTGGTTCAAAAGAAAAAGTTTGGGTCATTGGTGTTGATCTTGATCAAACAAACATGGGTAACTACAAAACCAAAGACGGAAAACAAGACAATTTGACATTGACGTCTTCACTAACGGGAATCGGACGTGGTGTACAACTAATTACGAAGGATGCACAGCATCATAAATTCCCTGGTGGTAAAACCGTTTATTATGGTTTGAAAGAAGGTGGTGTTGGCGTTGTTACTAAGAATTTAAACGATGATGAGAAAAAGTCCGTTGATTCTGCTAAAAGCAAAATCATTAACGGTGATATTAAAGTTCCAACAATACCAACAAAATAGTCACGACAGATGTATCTAAGATGTATTAAAAATGTGTTAGAAGTAGTTTTAAATCTTTTTTTGTGCCACTGTATATTTTCAATACATGCTATCTTTTATAAGCAAGTGTTGCGAAAAATATGACAGGATTAAGTATAATAGACTACGATAGTCCGATAAAGGTGACAGACTAAAGAAGGAACTTGTTAATATGAATACGAAACGAAACACAATGAGTGTTAAAAAAATACGGCAAATGCTTGGTGAAGAAGCTGGCCTTGATTGGGTAGCAGATCAATTAACATCAGTCGCACAGATGTATCAGCTTTACGAATCTGCACAACATGAAATATCTACAAAGCTAGAAAATTTAGATGCAGAATTCGAAGTGAACTATAATCATAATCCGATTCATCATATTGATGGTCGTATGAAAGACCCACAAAGTTTAATGGGAAAAATTCAAAAAAAGGGTCTTGATCGATCAGTTAATTCTATTAAAAAGAACATTTTTGATATTGCAGGATTGCGAGTTATCACAAACTATATAGATGATATCTACACTGTTGAAAAATTACTCTCACAACAAGATGATGTTGAGGTAATCAAGCGTAAGGATTATATTAAAAACCCTAAAGAGAGTGGCTATCGCAGTTTACACCTAGTTGTAAAGGTACCAGTATTTAAAGCTCATGATGTTGAAACAGTACCAGTCGAAATTCAAATTCGAACAATCGGTATGGATATGTGGGCAAGTCTTGAGCATGAATTGCGTTATAAGACAGATGTTGACCGTGCGGAAGAATTTGCATCTAATCTAGTAGAAAATGCTAACGCACTATTTGAAATTGAACAAAATTTCCAAGATATACATCATCAATTATAAAGAAAAGAGCTATTGTAGAACGAATTATGGAAAATAAACAACATAAAAAATATAATAATCACCAACAGTTTAAGAAGGGTGACCATGTTTCACGTGGAACAAAAAAACGCAATAATGCACCAGTACAGGTTGAGATTGGTGATCAGTTATTAATTACGATTAAACGTTTAGGTATTAATGGCGAAGGAATTGGTTATTATAAGCGTAAGATAACTTTCATTCCGGGTGCTTTGCCAGGCGAAGTTGTTGAGGTTGAAGTAACGAACGTCACTGAAAAATTTATCGAAGCAAACATTCATAAATTTAAACAAAAGTCAAAGCAACGTGTAACCCCAGTTGATAATCAAGAGGTTGGTGGTTTTGAGTTGGAACATTTGGCGTATGACGGTCAACTGACTTTCAAACAAGATGTTATCCGGCAGGCATTAGAAAAGTACAAGCCAGCTGGCTATGCACATTATAAATTATTGCCAACGATAGGTATGGATGATCCAAAGGAATATCGTAATAAAGCGCAGTTCCCTGTTCGTGAGGTTGATGGTGAGTTAGCTGTGGGGATGTATAAGCGTCATTCACATAAATTGGTTGATTTACCAGTTGTTACGACGCAACATCCGGCTACGCTAAAAGTTGTTCGTGGCGTGCGTGATATTTTGGCAGATATGCAGTTGCCAATTTATAATGAGCGGAAAAATAAAGGTATTGTAAAAACGTTAATTGCACGTGTTTCAGAATCTACTGGGGATGTGCAGCTGACGATTGTAACCAATGGTCGATCACTACCAGATGCGGATGAGTTAATTAACAGAATTCATCAGGCATTGCCTGAAGTTGTATCTATTCATCAAAATATTAATCGTGGACAATCTTCATTAATTTGGGGTGATGATACACGTCAAATCTGGGGTGAAGATTATATTACTGAAGAAATTAATGGTAAAACATTCAAGTTATCACCTCGGGCATTTTTGCAATTAAATCCGCGCCAAACACAACGTCTGTATCAAGAAGCAATTAAAGCTTTAGACTTGACTAAGGCAGATAAACTAATTGATGCTTATTCTGGTGTTGGTACAATTGGTATTTCGTTAGCTGATCATGCTGGTGAGGTTCGCGGAATGGATACGGTGGCAGAGTCTATTGATGATGCGAATGAAAATGCCATTGATAATCACGTGACGAATGCTACTTATTATGTTGGTGCAGCTGAAGAGTTGATACCACAGTGGACGCAAGAAGGCTGGATTGCAGATGCAGTCGTTGTTGATCCGCCACGTACAGGATTAGATATTGCCTTACGACAAACTATTCTAGAAACAAAGCCAGAAAAGTTTGTTTATGTTTCTTGTAATGCATCAACCCTTGCCCGTGATTTAGTTGATTTGGCAAAGGTTTATCGCGTTGATTATATTCAATCTATTGATATGTTCCCGCAAACGGCACGTTGGGAAGGTATCGTAAAATTTACGAAGAAATAAAATGATTCAGCAAATGTTGACGATAATGCTATTATGTTAGTATGTTGGTTGTCAGCAAATAAAGTTGATTATTTTATTGATAATGAACAGAGTGCGCTTGAAGGCAATGCTAACAATGATTAGTGTTGCCTTTTTTATAACACATCAGGAGGAGAGAATGATGAAACAACACAAAGGACTGTCAACTCGTTCAGTTGTTGCAACAGGTATTGGGGCTGCTGTATTTTTAATTTTATTTAAATTTGTTGCTATTCCTACCGGTATTCCTAATACACAAATCAATGTTGCTGAAGCATGGTTGTCATTAATTACTGCTATTTTTGGTCCAATTGTTGGTGGACTAGTTGCTTTTATTGGCCATGCCTTGAATGATGCTATTTCGTATGGTTCGGTCTGGTGGACCTGGGTAATTGCCGATGCACTATTCGGTGTTATTTTGGGGCTCGCTGTACAGAAGTTGAAACTGACGAATGGTGATTTGACAACTAAAAAATTAGTTGCATTCAATATTTGGCAATTGCTTGCGAATATTGTCGCTTGGAGTATTATTGCGCCACTAGGTGATATTTTAATTTATAGTGAACCTGCAACTAAGGTGTTTTTGCAGGGGTTTGTTTCAACAGGTGTTAACTTCTTATCTGTGGCAATATTAGGTAGTTTGCTATTGGTTGCTTATAATAAAACACAAGTTAAACAAGGATCATTGAAAGAAAAAGATTAATTTATAACCGCGCACGAAAAAAGAGGAGGGTACGGCATTTTTATTGCAACCTCCTCATACATATAAAAAATTGAAGGAGTTACACATGGTAGCAGCGATGGAATTGCAGGATGTGTCATTTAAGTATGATTCACAATCTGAGCCGACTTTGCATCATATTAATTTAACGATTGCACCTGGTGAACGGGTGTTATTATCTGGGCCATCTGGTTCGGGGAAAACGACTTTAGGTCAATTACTTAATGGCCTCATCCCACATGCCTATCAAGGTGAGGTAACTGGAAACATTAAAATTAATGGTCATGATATTAAGGACGCTTCAATTTTTGAGCGTTCTTTTGATATTGGTACAGTATTACAAGATACAGATACACAATTTGTTGGCCTGACAGTTGCTGAAGATATCGCATTTGCATTAGAAAATGATCATGTGGGACATGATGAATTACTAACCAAAGTGAAGCAGTGGGCGCAAACGTTACAACTAGATGAATTACTGAAGGCGGCACCACAAGAGCTATCTGGTGGACAAAAACAACGGGTTGCCATGGCGGGCGTCTTGATAGATGATAGTCTTATTTTACTATTTGATGAACCACTTGCTAGTTTGGATCCAGCTAGTGGTCATCGGATGTTAGCCTTGTTGGATGAGCTACAAGAGAAATATCATTTAACGGTTATCATGATTGAACATCGTTTAGAAGATGTTTTACAACACCGTCTTGATCGAGTTGTTGTGCTAGATAAGGGTGAAGTGACTTTTGATGGCACACCTGATGCTATTTTACGTTCAAATACGTTGCATCAATATGGTTTGGCTATGCCAGGATATTTGCAATTGTTAGAATTGGCGGGTGTTGATTTAACCGCATTAACACAAATAGCCCAGCCAGAAAATGTGACGGGACCGGATGTTAAAAGTAAGCTGCAAGCATTGGTACCTAAGCCGCAAGTAGCACATCAAGAGAATGAACGAGAACCTATTTTAACCGTCAATCATTTGGGATTCCAATATAGTGACCAACAATTGTTTAAAGATGTTTCATTGCAGTTATTTAAGGGTGAGTTGGTTGCTTTAGTTGGTAAGAATGGTTCTGGAAAATCAACGCTAAGTAAGTTAATTGCTGGCTTTATGCAACCATCTAGTGGTTCAATGCTGCTAAATGGTATTGGAGATCTCGCGCAACTTTCAATCAAAGAGCGTGCTGACTATATTGGTTATGTTTCTCAGAATCCAAATGATATGGTGACGCAGTCTATTATTTATGATGAAGTTGCAAGTGGTCTACGTCTTCGCGGAAAATCAGAAAGTGATATTCAGGAGCGCGTGAACCAATTGTTGAAGCTAGCGGGATTATATGGCATGCGTGAGTGGCCAGTTACGGTACTGAGCTATGGGCAAAAGAAAAGATTGACGATTATTAGTGTGCTAGCACTCGAGCCTGAAGTATTGATTTTAGATGAACCAACGTCAGGACAGGATTATGCTAATGCGCAGGCAATTATGCAATTTGTGCAAGACTTAAATGCGACGTTTAACACAACGGTGGTCGTGATTACGCACGACATGTCATTGATGTTAGAGATTGCAGATCGTTCACTAGTATTAGTTGATGGTCGGGTGCTTGCCGATACAACGCCAGCTGAATTACTAAATGATCAAAACTTAGTGGATCAAGCAGACCTGCATATTACGACGATTCATGAGTTAGCACAACAATATGATTTAGCTAATCCAGCAGGGTTAACTGCATTGATTGGGAAAGGATAGATGGCGATGAATAATATATTTGGCTATCAGCCAGGACGGTCCATTGTTCATCAATTAAGTGGTGGTACCAAATTATTGATTTTTTTGTTGTTGACGATTAGTGGTATGTTAAGTTTTGATGTACGTTACCTTGTTTTGCTAATGTTAATCGCCATTATTGGTTTAAAAGTAGCTGGTATTCATTGGAAAAATGTGTCTACAATTGTTAAATTCGTTGCCGTTTTTGCACTCATGAATTTGCTATTAATTTATATTTTTGCCCCGCAATATGGGACAACTTTATTTCATAGTAAAACATTGTTACTGGGTCATGGATTCTATGCGTTAACATTAGAGCAATTATTCTACGAATTTATTGTGTTAGCGAAATATTTCTTTAGCTTGCCGTTGGCATTAATTTTTTTACTTACGACTAATCCTAGTGAATTTGCATCAGGATTGAATAAAATTGGTGTCTCATACCGGATTTCGTATGCTGTTGCCTTGACATTACGTTATATCCCAACGATTCAACAAGAGTTTGTGACGATTAGTCATGCGCAACAGGCACGTGGTTTTGATATGTCTAAACATGCGCCATTTACACAGCGAATCAAAGGAGCCTTCGGTATCATGATGCCACTTGTCTTTTCTTCACTATCAAAGATTGACGAAATAAGTCGTTCCATGGATTTACGCCGTTTTGGTAAGGAAAGACAGCGTAGCTGGTATTATGAACAAAAATTTAAACGTCAAGATTGGTATTTTTTGATTGGTGTTGCAGTGCTAGTCGTTCTAGAAATTTTGTTGATGAAACTGACAGGTAGTCGCTTCTGGTATCCATTTTCATAATTTCTTCAAATGTGAGTTAAATGAGATTTTTTTAATTTTATTATTGACTTTTCATTATTACCGAATTACCATTATATGAGTGAACATGATGATTAGGTGAGTAGTTTGTGATGGATACGCAAAGCGAGTTGTAGTTGGTGTAAGGCAACCGATTCAGCAAATGAATTTGGCCTAGGAGTGGTTGAAGTTATGAGTAGTTTCGACTATTAGTAATTTCCGGTGATGACCGATATCGCATGTGAGTATGTTTGGCATACTTAATAAGCAGACTGTGGTGATACAGTCTGAAACACGGGTGGTAACACGATTTTTATCGTCCCGTCGTTCTATTCTGGAACGACGGGATTTTTTATATTAAAGGAGCAATATGACAATGACAATTTTTTCGTCCTTGCAATTGCCAAATGGTGAAATTGCATTAGATGAGCAAACGCTAAAAAAGTATGGGACAAATCATTATACACAAGAAATAACAACTGAAATATTGCCAGATGCCGTGGTATTTGCAGAAACCATTGCAGATGTGCAAGCAACAGTTCGTTTTGCAGCTGCTAATCAAATTGCAATTGTACCACAAGGTGCCAAAACATCGATTGTGAATAGTGCTGCTGGTTTAACTGGTAGTATAATCTTGAATTTATCAAGAATGAATCATATTTTATCAATTGAGCCAGAAAATCAAGTTGCCGTTGTTGAACCTGGGGTATTAAATGGTGACTTAGATGCCGAAGTTCGTCAAGTTGGGTATTTTTTCTCGCCAGACCCAGGATCAAAGCGAATCAGTTCAGTTGGGGGTAATATTGCAACCAACGCTGGTGGTATGTCATCGTTAAAATATGGTACAACGAAGCAGTCTGTATTGGGGTTGAAAGTTGTTTTAGCTAGTGGTGAATTGGTAACACTAGGTGGTAAAACCTTTAAGAATAATGCTGGCTATGATTTAACCGATTTGTTAGTTGGCTCAGAAGGAACCCTTGGCATTATCGTTGAGGCCACGGTTCGCTTGGTACCTGTGCCATTAGGTAGTGCGATTACAGGACTGGCGACCTTCCCAACGATCCATGAGTTGATGCGTGCTGTTCAAGCCGTGCAGGCTAGTGGTGTTAACCCCTCAATGTTAGAAATTTTAAATCGCGTTTCCATTGAGGCATTAGATGAATATGAACATAGTCATTTAGGTAGCCATGGTGAACAGGCGTTATTGATTTTCCAAATTGACGTTGCAGTATCTGGTGTATTGGAAAAGGTTGATAAACTATTACATGAGTATGGTGCAACAAAGATTGATGTTACTGAAGACGCAGCTCGCACAGCAGAAATTATTAAAATTCGCCAAGATATTTTTGCGGCTGGTGCACAATATGGACGATTAATTGTCGAGGATATTGCCGTACCGTTAGGACAGTTAGCAAAAGTGGCTGATAAGGCAGAAGAGCTAGCAGATAAATATCAACAACGATTATTGCTGTTAGGACATGCTGGGGATGGCAATCTACATCCCGACATTATCTTGGAAAATAAAGACGGCGAATTACCTGAAGGTACGAAAAAATTTATTGATGAGTTACTGAATTTCGTCATTCAGGTTAATGGTACGGTTAGTGCAGAACATGGTATTGGTAGCTTAAAGAATGAATGGGTACCAAAGCAATTAGATGCAAATGTCAGAGTGTTGCAAAAGCAAGTGAAACAGGCATTTGATCCACTAGGGATTTTGAATCCTGGCCGTAAGATTTAGAAAATTAGGAGAACAAACATGGGAGTAAATAAGCGTGTTGCCGCAATTAAGCCGAATGCTATTCGAGCATTTGATGATGAGACAAGTGGTATTGAAGGTGTTCTAAAGTTGACTCTTGGAGAGCCTGATTTTACAGTACCAGAGCATGTGAAAAAAGCAGCAATTGCTAGTATCGAGGCGGATGAATCACATTATGCACCTGCTGCTGGTTCAGTTGCTTTGAGAAAAGCGATTCACCATTTTATGTTAGATCGTTATGGATTATCATATGATATTGATTCTGAAATTATTGTGACATTGGGGGCGACTGAGGGAATCTATGATACTTTCACAGCCTTTATTAATGAGGGTGATAAAGTGTTATTGCCAGCACCCAATTTTTCAATGTATGACCCAACTATCGAGCTAGCTGGTGGTGAGATCGTCTTTGTTGATACATCTGATACTGGCTTCTTATTAACACCTGAACAACTCCAAGCAGCCATTGACGAGTATGGTGAAAAGTTGACAACTGTTTTGTTGAATTATCCAGCAAATCCAACGGGAGTTACTTATACTGCAGAACAATTATCTGCCTTAGCTGATGTGTTGCAAGGAACTAATATTACCGTAATTGCTGATGAAATTTATTCTGAACTAACTTACAATGCACCACATACTTCAATTGCAAAGTTCTTACCAGAACAAACAGTTATTTTGAATGGTGTGTCAAAGTCGCACGCTATGACTGGTTATCGTATCGGGTTTATTGTTGGACCTAAGCAACTAGTACAACCTGCAGCAGTGTTACATCAATTTACAGTTACTGCTGCTTCGAATCCAGCGATGGCAGGAGCCGCCGAAGCGTTAGGATCAGCACAAGGAAAATTGGATTCTAAATCCATGCGTGAAGCTTATCGCGAACGTCGTGATTACTTAGTACCAGCTTTACGCAAATTAGGGTTTGAAATTCCTCAACCAAATGGGGCATTCTATGTTTTTGCCAAGATACCGGCAGCATATGAACAAGATGACTATGCTTTTAGTGTTGATTTAGCAAAGCGTGGCAAGGTTGCTGTGATTCCAGGATCAGTTTTCAACGTCGGTGGTGAAGGCTACATTCGTATTAGTTACGCTGCATCCTTGGACAGTCTTCATGAGGCTGTGAAGCGTATTAGCAATTTTTTGGAAAATTATTAAGCAAGTGAAATAATGGGGGAACGCAATGACTCGTAAAGTTGGGATTATTGGATTGGGACATGTTGGTGCAGCAATTGCTCATAGTTTAACCGCACAAGGTGCAGTTGACGAATTTGTTTTTATTGATATTGATGATAACAAAGTGAATGCTGAAGCATTAGATTTTGAAGATGCCATGGCTAATTTGGAATTTAATGCAAATTATGTTGTTAATGATTGGTCAGCATTAGCAGATGCTGATGTCGTTATTTCTTCAGTTGGTAAAATTGCATTGCAGGAGACGATTACAACAGATGATCGTTTTGTTGAGTTACAGTATAACAAACTTCAAATTGCAGATATTTCTAAAAAATTAGTTGCATCTGAATTTAAAGGAATTTTGGTTGTGATTACGAATCCAGTTGACGTCATTACTACAATGTATCAACACTATACTGGTTTCCCAAAGGAACGTGTGATTGGTACAGGTACACTATTGGATACGGCTCGTATGCATCGTGCTGTAGGTAAGGCGCTTGGTGTTCATCCAAAATCAGTTAGTGGTTATAATGTTGGTGAACATGGTGATTCACAATTTACAGCATGGTCAACGGTTACAGTAAAAGACAAACCAATTACATCATATGACCTACCACTATCAGACCTAAATGATGAGGTTAGAATTGGTGGGTATACAGTTTATCATGGTAAGAAGTTTACTAGTTATGGTATCGCCAGTGCGGCTAGCCGGTTAACAAAGGCCATTTTGACGGATAGCCATGAAGAACTGCCAGTATCTAATTTCCGACCTGAATATGGTGTTTATGTTTCTTATCCTGTCATTGTTGGTCGTGAAGGGGTTATTGATCATGTGTCATTAGATTTGTCATCTGATGAGCAAACGAAGTTAGACACTTCAGCTGGCTTCATTCGTGAGCGTTACGAAGAGGTTATTTCTGAACTGACAAAAACGGAAAACATTGGCTAAATAAATAGAAGCATAGATCCTCCTGATTTACAGCAATGGTAATTCGGGAGGATCTTTCTTTAATAATAAAGATACGAATCATACTGATTTGTACATTTTATTTTAAGAATTAGACCGATTAATTTAAATAATAAACCATGTATCAGTGATTAGAAAACAAGCATCATTAGATATGTATAATGACAGATATCATATGGGTGTCACAATGTTATTTGGAAAAAGGGGGGTAGCTGTATGAAGGTAAATTTTTTTATTGATGAGAATCAGCCTGAGTATATTGATTTTCATGTAAAAAAGTTAACGCCTGCCATGCAATCAATGGTAGATGAATTGCAGAAACAGGATGTATTGCTTTGGGGATACCAGGAAAAAGTCGTCACACCCCTTAAATTGGATGAGATAATCAGAATTAAAACAGAAGCTACTGAAGTTCATATACAAGATATATCTGGTATATACAAAGTAAAACAGCGAATCTACCAGTTAGCAGAACTGTTACCAGATAATTTTATTCAAATTTCGAGTGGTGAGATTGTGAATTTTGATTTTATTGACCATCTGAAATTAAGTGGTAATGGGAATATCGTTTTAATTTTAAATAGTGGGGATGAGACTTACGTTTCTAGACGGTATGTTTCTAAAATAAAGAGGAGGTTGGGGATATGAGTAAACGGATTATGTACCGATTCTTCCTAGGAATGCCATTTGGTGTTACATATGGGTTGGTCATTTCCATAGTATATGCCTATTTGAATAATCAGACATTTTATCAAATGGCAACTAATCGTTTTGATGATTATATTTCTAATCCACTTGATGTCTTGGTAATTACTGTTATTTTATGGGCATTACTTGGATCCTTGTTTTTTGTAACAGCTTTAATATTCACTGTAGAACGTTGGAGCTTAGTAAAAAAAATTATCATTCATTTTTTTGTGACGGTTTCAATTTTTATGATAATCGCTTATGCTTTGGGTTGGTATTTGTTAAATATTGAAGGTGTTTTGACGGAAATAATTATTTTCGTTATCATCTACGCATTATTTTTAATTAACGATATGATACAATCCAAACGTAATGTGGCAGCAATTAACAATAAAATAAAAAATAAGAATAATCATTAGCAAGCAGTAAATGAGGTGTACCCAAAATGCGTGTTCGATTGCATATTTATTTTTGTTAATTGAGCCCTTGATATATGGGTATATTACACTGTTATCACATAAGTTAAATTTTAGTAATGACTACTATACTAGCCATTATAGATGTCCCTTTGGTAGCCGCCTGATAGTATCCTCGATTTGATATAGGACTTCAAAACTTTGTGTGATTGGGGAAATTAAGCGCTATCACTATGGCTTAAACTTTAAATTATTAGCATGCCTATAATTAGAACTGAAGTATAGATAAAGTCTATTTCAAAATCAAAGGGCGCTGGTATTATTTTACCGGAACTATTTTTAACTGGGGATAAATTTAACTATGGGTTTAATGGGAGAGTACGTCATGGTATTGTACATCAGAGAATTAGATTACCATAAAGATGCTGATGAACTAGCATCTTTTGCCTTGGAGGGCATGAATTTTTCGCGCTATACAAAGTTACGATTTGCTCAAAAATTATATAGTCGGTATTTTGTTAGGGAAGGTATACTCAATGCTACCCTATCACTTGGAGCGTATACCGAAGAAGGACAGCTTACTGGTGCCTTGTTAGCTCGATTTAATGGGGAACAACCGGTTTATCGCAATTTCTTTTGGCGTTGTTATGTTTGGCTTTTTGAATTAGTCCTTAGTTTGTTTTTCGGTAGCCGTACTGACGAATACGATACGAACAATCGAAAAATGCTCCAAGATGTTACACAATCAAAAACATTTGATGGGGAACTATCCTTATTTGCGGTTGATCCAAAACAAAAAGGACAAGGAGTAGGTACAGCATTACTAAGTGCATTCCAAACACGCAAATCAGGAAAGCAAATCTATTTATTTACGGATAGCAACTGCACGTATCAGTTTTATCAGCATCGTGGTTTTGAACAAGCTTCATCAGTAGATATTCATGAGCCAGGGCAGTCAACTGACCAGAAACTATCATGCTTCGTGTTTACGCGAACTCTTTAGTTATATTAATGACTCTCTTGTTGTCATTATGCTAAGTTATCCAGAACTATGGTATAAAAGACCTTTAAAAGTAAAAAATATTGAAATAAAGCTGACTAAATTAAAGAGCAGATCAGGAAAAATTTTCTGACCTGCTCTATTTTTGATTGTAATTTTTATAGCATAAACGTGTTCCAAAAGTCTGAAGCCTCAATAAAACACAATTTACGTGTCACACCGGCTTTAAAACGACTTTTGTCTCGCATGCCATCAAGATTTAGTTGTAAACCAAGCCACCATCAACCAAGATTGTTTGACCGGTAATATAGTCAGAATCTTCAGAGGCTAAGAAGTGTACCAAGTTAGCCACATCAGTTGGTGTCTCGTAACGTCCCAAAGCGATTTCGCCAGAGAACTTAGCAAATGGTTCTCCTGGCTTTAATGAAGGATCTGCCTTGACCATTTCAGCATCAATACGATCCCACATCTTGGTCTTAGCAACACCTGGGCAGTAAGCATTTACTGTGATGTGCTTTGAAGCAAGTTCCTTAGCTGCAACATGTGTAAAGGCCTTAACAGCATGCTTTGAAGCGGAATAAGTACCCAAGACTTCATAAGCTTCATGACCAGCAATTGAACAAGCGTTAATAATCTTACCAGGTGTACCTTGCTTAATAAATTGTTCAGCAGCAGCTTGTGTACCGTAAACAGTTCCAAAAACATTGATTTTAAATGTGCGTTCCAGCTCACTTTCATCGATCTTTAAGAATGGTGTCACGGCTTCAACACCGGCGTTGTTAACAAAAACATTTAACTGCCCAAACTTTTCAACTGCTGCAGCCACTAATGCTTCTTGGTCTGCTTTCTTAGAAACATCCCCAACAAAGCTGGCTACGTCACCTAAGTCTTTTAACTCTGTCTCAGTCTTAGTCAAGGCGTCTTGGCTAATGTCATGAATCATGACACTAAAGCCATCTTTAAGTAGACGCTCAGCGATACCTTTACCTAATCCCCCAGCTGATCCAGTAACTACGGCAACTTTCTTCGACATAATCATACCTCCCAAGTATAAAACCAACAGAAACATAATAACGAAAGCGCTTCCACGTGTCCATTGTAACGCTTTTTGTTCTTTAAAACACATTTTTTCTTTTATAAAATAAAAATGCAAATTTATGCATAAAAAGTAACGGGGATATAGGTAATTATTGACAGACTAAAAAGGTCATCAATCCGCCAATTTGAAGTTTGTGGATTGATGATCTTAAATGTGTTTCGAAAGTTCTTAAAACATTTTTTAATTATCATGTGTATCAGTTAATCCTTGTTGGATAACTGGTAATAACTCTTGCCAAGTTGTTTCGAAAATAGTCTTAAACAAATTATCATCCCAACGACCTGCAAAAAATGGATGATAGAAATATGTAAATGTTTGCATCACTGTTTGGCCCCGTTGTTGACGGAATGTATCCCAAGCCATAATCTTTTCTACCGCTGTCGCAAATTCTTTCAACCGTGGTTCGATCAAACTATCATGTCGACCTAACTCAAACTTATAAAATGCTAACATTTCAGGTGCCGCTGCAAAACTTGTTTGACGTCGGGTTGAGAGTAACCATAGCCAATCATGAAGTGCTTGTACACGATTTTCCGCTGGTACACGTTCACTAGCTTCTATAATAGGTGCGTCTACTTCTTTGAGCCAATCTTTATCCATTTCTTCAAATAGCGCATCACGGTTGGCAAAATGTTTATATAAAGCAGCTGGCGTAATTGATAATTTACGTGCCACATCAGCAAGCCGTGCTTTTTCATAACCTTTTTCTGTTAAGACCGCTTGCGTTGCCTCAAAAATTGCTTTTTTTGTAACTTTTGACATCTTGCTTCCTCTCTCAATTTATTGTCCTTATCATTATACCCAACTCTTCAATGGATACAAACTATCTAATTTAGTTTATTAATATTCTTTGTTATACTTGACGGTAGATAGTCAGCAAAAATGACTGAATTTTATTGAATACGGGGTGTAAGTATATGACTATTTCATCATTAACAGATACATTTACCTTGGCAAATGGGGTTGAAATTCCAGTTGTCGGGTTTGGAACTTGGCAAACACCCGATGGGGATGTTGCATACCAAAGTGTTTTGGATGCCTTGAAAGCTGGTTATCGTCATATAGATACGGCTGCTGCTTATGGTAATGAAGCATCAGTAGGACGTGCCATCAAAGACTCAGGTATTCCACGTGAAGAATTGTTTATCACATCAAAGCTATGGAATGATAGCCACAGTTATGAAGCTGCTAAAATAGCATTGGATAAATCATTAAAATTGCTAGGTCTAGATTATTTGGACCTATATCTTATTCATTGGCCAAATCCATTAATTAATCGACGTAATTGGGATAAAGCCAATGCAGAAGCTTGGCGTTACATGGAAGATGCCTATACTGAAGGAAAAATTCGTGCCATTGGTATTTCTAACTTCCAAATTGAACACGTTGAAGCATTACTCAAGACGGCAACCATCAGACCAATGGTTAATCAATTATTTATCAATCCATCTGATTTGGAACAAGATATTGTGGCTTTCAACGAAGCTCATGATATTCTTACCGAGGCCTATTCACCTCTTGGAACAGGATCGCTACTTGCAGTTCCTGAAATCAATGACATTGCTGAAAAGTATGGTAAGTCAGCTGCACAAGTTCTAATTCGTTGGTCGCTACAACATGGGTTCCTTCCTTTACCTAAGTCCACGCATGCTGAACGTATTAGCCAAAATGCTGATGTCTTCGACTTTGAGTTAACTGATGCAGAAATTGTAGCGCTAGATCAACTAGAAGGTGTTGCAGGTACGCATCAAGATGCTTCACAAGCTGGTTTTTAGAATATAATAATGCACCAAGTGACTGAATTTATTCGTGAGTTCAGTCATTTTTTTATATATAATTGGCGTAATAGGAGAACAGTTTTTCACTACCGCATTTCGTTGTATTGTGTCGCTGGGAAAGGATAGGATTATGAAAAGAAAAAAATTGCAACTCTTGTTACAGAACCATGGTAACATTTTCAGCATCTCAGTGATTTGCGGAATTATTTTTTCATGGTTGTCTACTTTTTTTATAGAGGGCATGTTTCCAATTTTATTGGGATGGGACATGGCAACATTAATACTCTTTATCCTAATGATCTATCTGTTTTTTCCATTAGCCAGCGGACAACAGACTAAGCAAATTGTTCTAAAAGGCATTCGATATCCGTTAATTGATTTACTGGTCATCCTGGCTGGTGTTATGAGCGTATTCATTGTCTTTTTTCTTTTAAACATTAGCAATCGGAACCAATTAGAAATTATATTTTGTATCTTTAGTATTTTCTTGTCATGGAACAGCATTCAATTATTGTACACAGTACATTATGCAGAAATTTATTATAAAAATGGTGGTGGGGTGACATTTAATAATGATGACTTACCTAATTTGTGGGACTTTTTGTATTTATCGTATACGATTGGTATGACATACCAAGTTTCGGATAATAGTTTTTCTACCACTCATTTCCGAAAAGTTGCTTTAGGTCATGCGTTAATATCTTTTGTCTTTAGTACGATGTTGATTGCCATAATTATTAATTTTGTTGCTGGATTAATTACTGGTCGATGAGATCATATACAAAAAGGGCATCAATCTACCGATAGGTGGTAATTGATGCCCTTTAAACGCGTTCTGAAAGTCTGAAGTCGATTGTAATCGACTTTTATTATCTTATTTTAGTGTTCATCTTGATCAAATTTAAAAGCATTTAGGAAACGATGAATACGTTCAGTGGGCTTATTAAAGAACTCATCAGGAGTGCCATCAAAATCAATTTCACCGTCTTCCAAAAATAACATCCGATCAGCTGCATGACGGGCAAAGTCCATGTTGTGGGTCACAATAATCATCGATTGGTTTTCGTTGGCTAAATTATTTAATACGCGCAATACTTGGGCTTCAAGTTCAGGATCTAGTGCGGAAGTCGGTTCATCAAGCAATAGGTAGTCTGGTGCCATAGCCATGGCACGAGCAATCGCAACACGTTGCGTTTGACCACCAGATAATTGATAAGGATAGCGATTAGCTGTTTCATCTAAGCCGACGGCTGATAAGAGTTCGTGTGCATGTTTTGTGGCAACAGCTTTCGACTGTTTTAGAACATGCACAGGAGCTTCAATCATATTTCCCATAATCGTTAGATGATCAAACATACGCGGTTGTTGGAAAACCATGCCAGTTTTACGGCGCACCCAAAGTAAAGTATCTGTTGTTACTGGCTTGTTAAGGTCAATGACACGATCATCAATCGTATATTGGCCACTATCTGGACGTTCCAATAAATTTAGTGAGCGTAAAAGCGTTGACTTTCCTGATCCAGATGGTCCAACGATAACCGTTGTTTCATGGGGATTAAACGTCACGTTAATATCTTTTAATGCGTGGTGTTCAGCATAGTTTTTATCAATATGTTCTAATTTCAGCATGATTTACCTCTGATCTTTTACAAAACGGTCGGCCCAGCGTTGGATATAACGCTGAGGAATTGACAAGATAGTCACAAACAAGGCGTAAATAGCAGCAACTAATAAATACATTTTTAGTGGCTCAAAGTTAACGGCAGCAAGTTGTTGTGATAGATAGAACATCTCCACGATGGTCACTACTGAGGCCAATGAGGTATCCTTTACCAATGAAATAAATGAATTTGCTAGCGTTGGGATAGAGATACGTGTTGCTTGGGGCAAGATAATGCGCATAAAAATTTGACGATCAGTCATACCAAGCGCAGCAGCAGCTTCTCGTTGTGTATCTGGAATTGATGAAATAGCGGCTCGAATTGCTTCTGAAGCATAAGCACCAGTATTGAGTGAGAGTACCCAAATAGCAGCTATCCAACCAGATGGTGATAACCAACTGATACCTAATTTTGGTAAGCCATAAAAGACAACGAATAATTGCACTAGCATTGGTGTTGAACGGAAAATCCAGACATAGAACCATAAAATAAATTTTAGAACTTGCCAACCGAATTTACCTAGGTCGGTAGCGTGTGGAACGTAGGAACGTAAGACAGCAACAATAGCTGCTATAACAACAGCAATCACAAAAGAAATTAATGCTAGCGGAATGGTGTATTTAATTCCAGCAATAATTAATTGTGGTGCATAAGTTGCAATGAATTCAAACATGAGCCTTCCTTTCAAAAAAGAGCACAAAAAAAGTGTTAAACAATCTTAGTCGTAAGATGCCTAACACGTTTTTGACGATTATTAAATTGGTGTACACCAAGATAACCTACCGCAAAAAACGCGTTAGGCTTTCACAAGCAACAATATAATGTGATGTGATGTGAATCATAGTGATACTCCCTAAAATTGAAAATTTCGAATTACTAACTGATTTCATTTTAGGGGTGTTACTAATTAAATGCAAGTAAAATTTTGAAAAATAAGAGTAGTTGACAAACAGATAATGAGCGGGTTATGATTTGCGTCAGAAACGAAAAGGGGTAACGATAATGAGCTTGGGGATGCGATGTTAAATTAACAGATGTATTTAATAATAAATATTTTGGGCAGTGAATAATATTAAAAAATTAACATCAGTTAGGAAATTATAAAATGAATAAATATACAAAAACCGCAGCTGTCGCAGCTGTTACGTTAATGGCCGCAAGTAGTAGTGTTTATGCAGTTGTACCAAGTGTATCTGCTAAATCTGTACCAGCTTATCAAAAGAACCTACACAAAAAGGGGACATTGACGGTTGGATTAGAAGGAACCTACTCACCTTATTCATATCGTGATAAGTCAGGTAAATTGACTGGATTTGAAGTTGATTTGTCAAAGGCTGTTGCCAAAAAATTGCACTTAAAAGTTGAATATTCACAGACAAAATTTGATTCGTTAGTCGCTGGACTAGGATCAAACAAGTATGATGTTGTATACAACAATATGGGAAAAACAAAGGAACGTGCAGCGAAGTACGCTTTTGCGGCACCTTATTTGTATACTAAGACAGTGATGATCACTAAAAAAGGCTCGGATATCAAATCAGCTGCTGATTTGAAGGGAAAGAAATCTGCACAATCGGCATCATCTAACTTCGGCCAAGCGGCAAAGAAGGCTGGTACCAATGTTGTGTCAGTTCCAGGATTTGCTGAAGCTATTGATTTAGTTAATTCTGGTAAGGCAGATGTGACATTGAACTCCCAAGATTCTTGGGGTGTCTATAAAAAAGCGCATCCAGAGACCAAATTAACAGCGAAAGTAACAAATGTGTTGGGTGATACATCAGCAGCACCAATGCTAAACAAGAAGAACAAGGCCTTGGCAAAGAAAATTTCTAAGGCACAAAAGCAACTAGCAAAAGATGGTACGATGGCAAAGCTTTCAGAGAAGTACTTTGATTCAGATTTGACAAAGAAACCATAACTTAACGTTATAATGGAGGTTGGAACAACAGAATATGTTCCAACCTTTTTTGCTATTGGAGGGGATATAAATGTTAGTTGCGAAAAAGATTATTGTACGTGGACGCGTGCAGGGTGTCGGCTTTCGTTATTCTACAAAAATTATTGCTGATAAATTAGGAATTAAAGGCAGTGTTTGGAATGAAACGGATGGTTCTGTGCATATTGAAGCGCAGGCAGAAAGTGATGCCATGTCAGATTTTATGGCAAAGATTAGTGTATCGCCATCTCCATATGCACGAGTGGATTCGGTTAATAGTAAAGATATACCAGTAAATGAACATTTGCATCGTTTCAGAACGTTGTAGTTGCATATGATGAAGATCAGTCAGCAATGTTACATTGCGTGACTGATTTTTTTCGTGTAAGCTGAGATGTTGAGAGTTTTTAGGAGGTTATGAGAGATGAGTATTAAAACGTGGTTGAAATTCGTAGAGGTTCAATCATTGGTTGCCAGTGTATTACCGTTAGTTCTCGGTAACTTATATGCAGCAATCACATATCAAGAATTTCATACAGGTTTTGCAATTGTTTTTGCAATTGTTGTGTTTGCTTTGCAAATGGTTGCTAATGTTTGGAATAATATACAAGATTTTAAATCAGCAACTAGTGAAGAATGGAAAAATGGTGTGAACAATATTATTGGTAATGGTGGGATTTCACAACGCCAAGGTTGGACAACATTATTGATTCTGACATTGATTGCGGCAGTTGGTGGATTGTGGTTAGCAGTACAAACCGGTTGGCCATTACTAATTATGGGTCTAATTGGGTTTTGGGTCGTTTATTGGTATGCTGGAACACCTTTACCATTGTCACGGACACCATTTGGCGAATTAGCATCAGGATTGACCATGGGATACCTTATTTTTTTGAGTGCGACTTATGTTAATATCGCGCCAACTTTTAATGGAGAGCTAGTATTTAAGGCGATTGTTGCTTCTGCTATTGCATGGTTCGCAATTGGCGATATTATGTTCGCTAACAATATTGGTGATTATGATGAAGATGTTGCTGAAGGGCGGCATACGTTAGCTTGGTACTTAGGCAAAGATCGTGCAGTAAAAGCATTTGGCTGGGTCTACATGGCTGGTTATCTTATGTTAATTATTGCCGTTATTTTTGGTATCTTACCATGGTTGTCTTTGGTGGCATTGGTTTCATTGCCAATGGTGATGAAAAATGTCAAAGCATTTCAAGCAAAGCCAATTAAACCTAACTTTCCATATGCCATAAAAAACGCAGTTATTATTTCGTTGACCTTAGCCATTGGGTTGATTTTAGCTTTAATTTTTAATTAATCATAAAAAATAAAAACGTATTTTGATGGTAGCTATCTATCAAAATACGTTTTTTAGTCTGGTTAAAGTATGACATCCTGTGGATAAACTGTGCAAAACTTTTAAGGGAAATTAGGTTAAAGTAAATTTAAAAGTGATTTATTTCACAAATTAAATGGCATATATAATTAAGGAACGGTAATTTATGATTACTTAATATCTGTTATAATTAGAAAAAAATGAAAGTGAGGGTGTGAAGTGTTAGAACACATAAAGCAATCAAAAACATTATTTTGGACACTAGAATTATTGGCCATTGCGTTATTAATTTTGATTGTGACACAACTGCGCTTTATTCTAGAACCGATTGGTCAATTTATTGGCGCTGTTTTTGTACCGTTGATTATTTCAGGATTTTTGTATTATATTCTAAATCCAGTAGTGGTAGCGCTACAAAAGATTCCATTAGGCAAGGTGAAGCATGTTAGTCGGGGTTGGGCAATTACGATTGTTATGTTGCTATTATTAGGTATTCTAGTTGCCTTGGTATTAACATTATTACCTGCGTTAGTTGATCAAATTTCTGGTTTGATAAAAAATATTCCAGTATTAGTAGATACCATTCAACATTGGGGTAATCAACTTAGTAAAATTAATTTCTCTAAGGAATATGGAATTGATTTTAACTTGGATAAGTTACAACAAGAGGTACAAAATATTGGCAAGACTGTTGTATCAGGTATGGCAACTAGTTTGAGTGCAGTGATTGCGAAGTTAACAGGGTTTACAGTAACAGCAATAACGGTACCTGTCATGACAATATATATGTTAAATGATGGTCATAAATTAGCGCCATTCGTTCAAAAGGTATTTCCTGAACGGCAACGCTCAAGAATCTCTGACATATTAGGACGGTTAAACAAAACACTTGCGCAATATATTAGTGGTCAAGTTGTGGAAATGATTTTTGTTGGTGTATTTACAGCTGTTGGGTACTTTGTCATTGGTCAAAAGTATGCTTTACTATTAGGTGTCTTTGCCGGCATAACTAATATGATTCCTTATGTCGGTCCTTATATTGGATTGGTACCAGCATTATTTGTTGCGATAACAGATTCAATTTGGCAGGTTGTTTGGGTGATTGCTGTCGTATTGATTGTTCAACAAATTGATAGTAATCTGATTTATCCACGTGTTATGGGAGCATCACTGCATATTCATCCATTGACAATCATTGTTCTGTTATTAGCTGCTGGTAATATAGCTGGGATTGCTGGTATGATCTTGGCAGTACCATTTTATGCAGTTATTCGTACCATTATTGTTTATGCTTGGCAATTGTGGCAGCTACAACAAATGCCAGAAGTAGAGACAAAAACAGCTATAGTGGAAATAGAGGAAGAAACAAATTAATTAAGCATATATTCCTAAGAAAACAACGAGATGTGGCCCTGGTGTGTGGTAGATTACCATGGACCGGGCCTTTTATCTATCTGCAGTCAGATAATTGAGAGGCGTTACTTATGGGAGCTAATTTAAATTTAGGAAAACTAGTAGAAGAAAATAATTTGTATGCGGAACTCCTTAACGGTAAATTCGGTATTGAACTTGAGACGCACCGGGTTACTCGTAAAGGACGATTGAGTCGAGCTAGTCATTCAACAAAGTTGGGATCAAGACGTATTCATCCTTATCTGCAGACTGATTATAGTGAGACACAAGCGGAATTAGTTACAGAAGCCGTTGGTTCATTTGAAGAAGCTCGTGATCGTTTATTGCAATTGCAATGGGTCTTACGTAGTCATATGGAAGATGATGAGGCAGTATGGCCACTAAGTATGCCACCGGAACTAAAAAAGGATGATCTGCAATGGTTAGACGAAACTTTTGAGAGAACCTGGGTACAAGATTATCGAGATTGGTTACAGCACAAATATGGTTCGACCCATGAAATTATGACAGGATTACACCTTAACTATTCATTGTCGGATGAATTTTTGCAGCATTTATTTGATGCTAGTGACCGTACAAATTTTAAAGCGTTTAAAAATGATGTTTATTTCCATATTGCTCGTCAAATTGTTGCGCACCGTTGGTTATTCAATTATTTATTTGGTGCAACACCATTTAATTTAAATGATTCGGATTCCAGAACACCACAATTTACCAAACCGGTGCGTTCATTACGCACAAGTGAATATGGTTTCGTCAATGATAAGGGTGAAGAACTAACATACGACAGCGATTATGCCAATCATCAACAACAGATCGAACAGTTGGTATCACAAGGAAAGCTATTTTCTGAGCATGAGATATACGGACCAGTCCGATTCAAGCGAAAAATTGATGATGAAAGTGAGATCGAATATTTAGAAATTCGTATTTTGGACACTGATCCATTTGATATTGCTGGTATTTCCGAGAATGATTTAAACTTAATTCATTTGTTATTGATTTACTTTTTGGTAAAAGATGACGAATTAACCGAAAGTGCATTACAACATAATGAAGATTTATCAAATAGGATTTCGCTACAGCAACCGACGGAAACTTTGATCAATAAACAAGATGCATTAGCGATCATGCAAGATATTTCGCAATTAGCCGATCATTTTGGGATGCGATTTAATGACGGCTTATCATTAATTACTGACCGTGTGTTAACGCCGTCTAAAACACCAGCTGCTAAAATGATTGCGGTGGCATCTGATACGACTGAAATGCAATTATGGGCAACAAAGCTCGGTAACGAACGAACTGATTATTTTAAAACACATGAAAAAGAACTATTCGAGACCTATTTTGGTAAAGGACCGCTTGCTCAAGTGATTCGTGATGCGATTGTAGCTGGGGTACGGGTACGACAATATGATTCAAACCGGGTGTTGTTGCAGTTTGACAACCATGCAGAAGTCGTGACAGAACCAACAGATTTGAATGAATTGTTTCCAGAGTTGGATATTTACTAACTTTAAATAAGTGATATAATGACAGTTAGTTATTAAACAACTTGGAGGATTTTGATAGTGAGAAAACAACATCCATTTGATTTTGAAAAATGGGATAAGTATCTAGCCGAAGCTGAGAATGTATCAGTCGATTGGGTAGCTGGTGATCATATGACAACATATCCAAATTACGATAAGCGGATGGTATCTTTAGCACAAGCTTTTGAGTGGTCCGACTTTTATGATCAGAATTTTGATCGTACCTTACATCAGAAAGAGCACGATCAATTATTAGAAGAAAATGTTGATTTAATTGCCCGGACCAGCCATGATTTTCGTGAATTACGTGCAGTAACATCCGTTGTGATCCATGGTGAGGTTCGCTTAGAAGGTCTATGGGCCGCAATGCTAGAAAAAGGGATTTTGCGTCGTTTATTACAGAGACTACAATCACAAACGCCAGATGATTTTCCGGGTCCTAATTATTAATTAAGAATGTTCAAGGATCCTCATCTACCAATCCAAATTGGTAGATGAGGATCCTTTTACTGTATAGTAATTATTTACATCATGAGCGCTTATTTTTTTCGAAATAATTAAAGATAAATTTAATTCTGGTTTTGAAAAATTTGAAAATTCTTATATACTAGTTAATATGTCTGTGTGAGATTCAGCAGAGAAGTATGGATTATTTAATAAAAAAGGAAGTGTGAAAATGTCACAACAAAAAGGTTCCCCGCAGAAACTTGAAAGAGGTTTAACTGGCCGTCATGTTGAGATGATTGCCTTAGGAGGAACAATTGGTACCGGACTGTTCTTAGGAGCAGGTCGATCCATCAGTGCCGCAGGGCCAGCTATTTTACTAGTTTATATTATTGTTGGCTTATTTATGTTTTGGATGATGCGGGCATTGGGTGAATTATTGCTAACTGATCCAAACCGGGCAACTTTTGTAGGTTTTATTGAAAAATACGTTGGACCTAAAGCAGGATTCATTATCGGTTGGACATATTGGATTGGCTGGATCACCATTGCGATGGCAGAATTAACAGCCGTTGGAAATTATATGAGTTTCTGGTTCCCTAATATACCTATTTGGATATGGGAATTATGTTTCTTAGCTATTTTATATGGTATTAATATTATTGCGGTTGCTGCTTTTGGTGAGACAGAGTTTTGGTTCTCGATGATCAAAATCATTGCCATACTAGCAATGATTGCCACTGGTGTGATTATGATGGTCTTGCATACAAAGACGTCATCAGGTGTCACGACGATCAGTAACTTATGGCAACATGGTTTTGTAGCTCACGGTGGTCGTCACCTATTGTCAGCATTCCAAATGGTATTCTTTGCTTTCTTAGGAATTGAGTTTGTGGGTATGACGGCTGCAGAAGCCCAAGATCCTTATAAAAATATTCCAAAAGCAATTAATTCCATTATTGTACGTATCTTGATTTTCTATGTTGGTGCGTTGATAGCAATTATGTGTATTCAACCATGGACAAACTACAGTGCAGGCAAGTCACCATTCGTTCAGGTATTTTCTGGGATTGGTGTGACTGGAGCAGCCGGAATTATAAATTTCGTTGTCTTGACTGCAGCAGCATCATCATTGAATAGTGCCATTTTTACGACTGGTCGCATGTTATTCTCATTATCAGAAGGTAAGGGTTACGCTGGTAAGTTAAACAGACGTTATATTCCATTTAATGCCATTAATATTTCAACAGCATTAATTGCATTAGCAGTGGTGTTAAACTTCTTCTTCCCAAAAAATGCCTTTGATTTGGTAACGTCAATTGCATCAGCAGCCTTTGTTGTAATGTACGCTGTATTAGTGTTCGCGCATGTGAAATATCGTAGAACAGCAGATTTCAAAAATGGCCAGCAATTGTTTAAAATGCCTGGTGCACCGGTGACAAATTATTTAACGATTGCGTTCTTAATTGGTATCTTCTTGATTTTGTTATTCACGCCAGAAACAATGCCAACAACGGTTTTGGCACTTGTCTGGTTTGTCATAATGATTATCATAAGTTTGCGAATAAAGAGTAAAAAGTAGTGTATGATGAAAGGATAGTTGTGTAGGCAATTATCCTTTTTGTCTATAGTTTTAAAGGGGGTTAATATGGCAGAGAGATTCATCGATCGTGATTATCAACGCACGGTCGCAAAAACAGATTATATTAAACAACAATGGCAAGATGTGCCTTACATGGCTGGTGAACGTCATGACTTAGATATTTATTTACCAAATGAAGGTCAGGGACCATTTCCAGTGATTGTGGACGTCTTTGGTGGTGGGTTGATTTTTGGTGACAAGAGTTCACATAAATTGGAACCAGCATTGCGATTGTTGGATCAGGGTTATGCAGTTGCTAGTGTTTCGTATACCTGGATTCAGGATGCAGATTTTCCTACGCAGATTTACGAGGTTAAAGCTGCTATTCGCTTCTTGCGGGCACATGCTGGCGAGTATCAATTAGATATGAATCATGTTGCTTTAATGGGAGAATCTTCAGGAGCCCATCTAGCATTATTGTCTGGTGTTACAGCCTCGGTAAATGCCATGTCAAACCATGACTTTGGGGATGCTGCTGATCAATCTGAAAAGGTAAACGCAATTATTGCCTTATATGGCCCTTATGAATTTGATAAATTTTTAGATCAATTTGAGGAAAGTGGTGTGATACCTAAATACCCAGAGACCGGAACGGCAGAGTCTTTTGAAGGCCAAATGTTTAAGCAACAAGCCCCAAAAGACGTGCCAGATAAAGTTGAAGAATACAATCCAGTCACTTATTTTAATCCAGCAATGCCACCGATACTAGCATTTGCGGGGACGGCGGATTTTGTTGTACCATATCAACAGACGGTAAATATGATAACCGCTGCTCGTAAGGTCGTTAGCGATGATCGAGCAGAAATCCATATTGTTGATGGCACAGGTCATGGACCGGATGCGTATATGACGCCTGAGAACACAGAAATTAAGGCTAATTTTTTAAAAAAATGGCTATAAATTGAGGTTATAAAATGATAGGCGCTTTTGGTAAAACTTTTTTTCGAGCAACGCCACAGCAATTGTTTATGCAATTAATGATTGATATTTTGTGGTACGTAATTTTTAAGCCAACTGATACATTTTCATTGTGGCTATATATTCTTATCTTGCCAGGATTTGATTTAGTTTCAGCAATTGGTAGTTTTTGGAATTACGTTAAGGATAATAAATCTGAAAAAAATAAATAATGTTCCACGTGGAACATTTCACAATAAAGCAGATGACTCTTCTAAGGGTGATCTGCTTTTTTAACGTTAAATAATAAAAAACGAACGGTTAATATTTTTTTAAACGATGCGATTAAAGCGTTTTAGGATATATGTAGGAAGGAGGTCGGTTGTTTTGTCATGATTATAAAAAATCACGGCTACATAAAACTAAAAAACTCTTTCATTCAGAATTGAAATTATTTGTATTGGACTTTTTTCCCTTAAAGAAGTCTTTTTATGTAGCTAGAAATTTAGTGAAATTCTCTCTTTCTACGGATAGAAGTTGAGAGGATAGATAAGCGGTATACATACCTAAAAAATAAGTTTAATTAGAAATTATATTTTAAACAAAGTAATTAGATGGAGGTCCTGTGGTGCTAAAAATAATAATATTAGAAGATCAGCATCATCAATTAACTGGGATATCTAATTTTATTAAGCGATATACAGAATTTGAAGAATTAGATACCAACATTAAGCTTGTGACGACGGATGCTCAAGAAATCAAAAACTTTGTACAAGCATGTACTGATCAAAATATTTTGTTTTTTTTAGATGTTGAATCACTGGAAAATGATCACAGTATCGTTGAATTAGGAAAATATATTAGGCATTGTTTACCATTAGCTCATCTTGTTTTTATAACTGAAAAGGACAATTTATCAACATTAATTTTAGAACAACGATTGGTACCTTTAGACTGTATTTCAAAAATTAAGTCTGTTGATGCTATTGAGGAGGCTATTCGACAGGATATTAATGTTGCTCTTGAGTTAGTTGTCAGTCATATGAAGAATAATCCAGAAAAATTTGTTTATAAGTTGCAGGCACGCTACTATGATATTCCAATGTCAGAAGTGCTTTATATTGCATCTAAGCCTAATCATGTGAATCGAGTTGTACTCTACGCAAAAAATATCATTGTTGAGATTAACGATTCATTATCGAGTATCGAGAAACGCCACAAAAATTTATTTCGATCGCATAAAGGATTTGTTATTAATTTAATGTCAGTTAATTATTTTGATATTCGTTTGAATCGTGTCTATTTTGATACCGAAAATCAAATATGGTGTCCGTTATCTGTTCGAAAAAAACAAAATTTCAAGAAGATTTGGCAACAAACAAATAATCTAAATTAACGGTCAATACAAAAAATACAACGTTCAATTATAGTTCATCTAATTATTCAAATGATGTGTACCATTATTTATAGAAAAGGAGGTGAGTACTAATATATCAGTCGTTTTTTGATATATTAAAAATTGTCATGCTGTTTTCAAAAAAATATCGACGATTGTTGCCCTTACATTTATTGTTACTGATTATGGGTGTTCAAGTAGGTGAGTTAATAAAAAGCAATAATTTTGTGTTGGAAGAAACTCTACAAACATACATTTCATTAGCCATTGTTATTTATTTAGAGGTGCAAGTTTATTTTCAAATAAAAAGAGAAACCAACTGATCTATTTATAAGGTATACTTATCTGTATTTTTCAAATTTTACTAAATTTAGTTGTTAAAGTTTTAATTTGGCAGTTAACATTTTAATGATTAGATTTAATTAGTAAGATTGAAGTTACAGAATTACCCGTGAAAATTAACGTAGGATGATGATAGTGTAGTTCAGTCAATATTGGTGTGGTAGCTTATTTTTATAAATGTTTTTTGTGAATAAAATTTCAAAACGAGCGTCTAATTAGTTTAACTACCACTAATTAAGTGCTTGTTTTGCATAAATTAATAGAAAATAATTTGTGAAAAAATTAACAAAACAGGAACATTGTGCTAGACTATAGTTGTTTCGAATAATACTATTGGAGGAATTAGTAATGACAAAGAAAGTTGCAATGGTTACTGGTGGGGCACAAGGTATTGGTGAAGCAATTGTTCGTCGCCTAAGTGCAGACGGATTTGCAGTTGCAGTTGCTGATTTGAATGAAGCTAAAAGTAAAGAAGTCGCAACTGATATTGAAAAGAATGGTGGTTCTGCAATTGCAGTCAAGCTAGATGTTTCTGATCGCGAAGGATTCTTTGCAGCTGTTAAAGAAGTGGCTGAAAAATTAGGTGGCTTTGATGTCTTAGTTAATAATGCTGGCCTTGGTCCTACGACACCAATTGATACAATTACTCCTGAATTATTTGATAAGGTTTATCATATCAATGTTGCTGGTGATATTTGGGGTATTCAAGCAGCCGTTGAACAATTTAAGAAGAATGGTAACGGTGGAAAGATTATCAATGCAACGTCACAAGCTGGTGTTGTTGGTAATCCAAACCTTTCTTTGTATAGTAGTACAAAATTTGCTGTACGTGGTTTAACACAAGTTGCTGCCCGTGATTTAGCCGAGCAAAACATCACAGTTAATGCATATGCACCTGGTATTGTTAAGACACCAATGATGTTTGATATTGCCCATGAGGTTGGTAAGAATGCTGGTAAAGATGATGAGTGGGGTATGCAGACCTTCGCAAAGGATATTGCATTAAAGCGCCTATCAGAACCAGAAGACGTTGCTGCGGCAGTAGCCTTTCTAGCTGGACCAGATTCAAATTACATTACTGGACAGACTATCGAAGTCGATGGTGGTATGCAATTCCATTAATTAACTAAAAATAATTAACTTTTAAACTGATGATAAATCTTTATATGGATTTGTTATCAGTTTTTATTTTGTGGCAAATAGCATAAAAATATAATGACCTAGTATTTGCTATCTACATCAAACATTGCGATACTGGATATAGATTTCGTGAAGGAGGAAGTACGCATGCGACAAATTCTTGTTGATGTTCACCGCCTGACAAAAAAATTTCAGATTGACCAACTACAAATCTTTTTTAAACGGGGAAATCTGAAAATGGTTGGGCCAACAATTACTTATTATGCCTTGTTATCAATGGTTCCCATTTTGATGAGTGTTGGGGCAGTTGCTAGTTTAGCGGGCATGAATGCAAGTGAATTGATTACACTACTTTCAGAGCAACTTCCTAGCAATATTATGTCAATTTTAGCGCCGATTATTCAATCGGTATTAAAAGGTGGCGTGGGAATTCTGTCATTTTCAATTTTGACAACAATTTGGGCAGCCAGTTCAGTATTAGCAATTATTCGTAAATCATTTAATGCTGTATATGATGTGCCTGAACGGGTTAGTGGCTTATTGACTCGTGTTTTTAGTTTTCTGTGGTTGATGGTTATTTTGATATCAGCGGTTGTGGTAATGCTTGTTAGTGCGATTTTGCCAGCAATTATTGCAGCAATCCCAGGTATCGGTTGGCTAGAATTTATTACTAAGCAACGTTGGATCATTACTTTAGCAGGACTTTGGGTTATGATGTGCGTCTTCAATGCAGCTTTACCAGCGAAACGCATCGCTTTAAAACCTTTGATTATTGGATCTGGTGTTGAAGTGATTTTGATGATTATTTTAAACTACTCATTTGGGTGGTATGCTAAGTTCACTGTAAAAAATGTTGGTTTTTATCAATCGTTAGGGTCGTTGCTTGTGCTAATTGTCTATTTAAATTTAATTGGGACAATCATGGTGATTGGACAGATTTTGATTGCCTGGTTAGAAGGACTTTTCGCCACTAGTCTTAACCCTAAAGAACCTATACCAATAGCTGCTAAGCGGCCTGCAGCTAGACGACGGCCAGCGTTTAATTTCAAAAAAATCACAAGTAGATATCGCCGCAGAAAAAGGCGCCGTTAAAGGAAAAATTGTGATTATTTAAACATAAATAAAATAACTTTGTGAAAGTATTTAAGCCCATTTTTTGTTAATTAGCGTTATAATGATGGCGTAGCGACCAATATTAATAATTGTCATTTACACTAAGGGGGATATTATGACGTACAAGACAACATATCCATATACTGGGGAAGTTTTACAGGAATATGCTAACGCAACTGCAGAAGATTTAGAGAAAGCACTGACAACTGGACATGCATTATACAAGACATGGCGTGGGACACCTGTTAGTGAACGTGCTGCGATTTTGCAGAAAATTGCTGATGCAATTGTGGCACACAAAGAAGAATTAGCTAAGGCAATGACGTACGACATGGGGAAGTTATTAACTGAAGCTGAGGGCGAAGTTGATTTATGCGCAAATATTGTTTCTTATTACGCACAAAAGGGTGAAGAGTTCATGGCTGATACGCCACTAGAGTCACCCGCAGGAAATGCTCACTATGTGAAGCAGTCAACTGGGGTGATTGTTGCGGTTGAACCATGGAACTTCCCATTGTACCAAGTTGTACGTGTCTTTGCGCCAAACTTTATTGTTGGTAACCCAATCATTTTGAAGCATGCTTCAATTTGTCCAAAGTCAGCGCAGTTATTCGCCGACTTAGTGATTGAAGCGGGAGCACCAGAGGGAGCTTTGACCAATCTATTTATTGATTATGATTTAGTTGCTAAGGCAATTCACGATCCACGTGTTGCGGGTGTTTGTTTGACAGGTTCTGAACGTGGTGGTGCGGCTGTTGCCAAAGAAGCTGGTGAAGCCTTGAAGAAGTCAACACTGGAGCTTGGTGGTAATGATGCATTCATTATTTTAGATGATGCTGATTGGGATGAAGTTAAAGCCGTTGCACCAGGTGCTCGCTTGTATAATGCGGGTCAGGTTTGCACGTCATCAAAGCGGTTCATTGTGTTAGCTGACAAGTATGATGAATTTATTGATATTCTGAAGGATGCCTTCTCAAAAGCTAAGGTTGGCGATCCGATGGATCCTACAACGGATGTGGCACCATTATCATCTAAGAGTGCGCAAGAAAAGTTACAGAAGCAGGTGGATACTGCTGTTGCTGGGGGAGCGACTTTAGTTTATAGTCAGGATCCAATCGATGGGGATGGATTCTTCTTCCAGCCAACTATCTTGACAGATATTACGAAGGATAATCCAATTTATAATCAGGAAATGTTTGGTCCAGTTGCTTCAGTTTACAAGGTTGATTCTGAAGAAGAAGCCATTGCATTGGCTAATGATTCAAGTTATGGACTTGGAAATACCATTTTCTCAAGTGATATTGACCACGCACAACGCGTTGCTGAACAGATTGAGACTGGTATGTCATTTATTAACTCAGGATGGGCTTCATTACCTGAATTGCCATTCGGTGGTGTTAAGAACTCAGGGTATGGTCGAGAGTTAAGTGAGTTAGGTCTGAATGCTTTCGTTAATGAGCATTTGATTTTTGAACCAACAAAGTAAAAAGTAATATAAAAAAGCTGGTGATCTTCAAATTTTGAAGGTCATCAGCTTTTTTGGTTATTTTGTCGTAATTGCAATGGTGTCTGAGGCTTTTTGAGCAGCCCATTGTTCATCAAATTGATCAAGCAGTTCACGAACCTGAGTAGTGTTCGTAGTATCCATTAATGCAACTCGTAAATCAGAAGCATATGAAAAATGGCGTACATAGATTTTAAAGAAACGCTTTAACTTTTGGAAATGCATTGGACCAAATTCAGCAGTAAATTGGTCGTACAAGTCTAATTGCATACGCAATAGGGTAAGGGTTTCATCCAATGTATGCTCTTTGGGTGTTATTTCAAAAGCAAAGGGATTCTCAAAGATACCACGGCCAATCATAATGCCGTTAACACCAGGATGTTGTCGAACCAGTTCTAGTCCTTCGGTACGATCTTTAATATCGCCGTTAATTTGTAATAGTGTATTAGGGGCAATTTCATCGCGGAGTTGGATCAAGCGGTCAATGTATTCGAAGTGCGCCGGTACTTTTGACATTTCCTTACGAGTACGCATATGCACAGTTAGTAGTGGTACATCTTGTTTTAAGATAAATGGAATCCACTCTTCGAAAGTATCAATTTGATTGAAACCTAAGCGAGTTTTAACAGAAACTGCTAAACCAGCCTTTTTAGCGGCAACGATAATTTCTTCAGCCTTATCAAAATGGCGAATCAGGTCAGAACCACCACCATTTTTAACAACGGTAGCAGCAGGACATCCCATATTAATATCAACGGCTTCATAGCCACGTTCTTTTAAGTCAAAGCACGCAGCTTCAAAATCAATGGCACGATCACCCCATAATTGGGCAACCGGCATTTTTTCTGATTTATCAACGTGTAAACGACCTTGTACGGTAAACTTGGCCTTGGGGTGTGTGATGCTGCGTGCATTTGTAAATTCAGTGAAATAAACATCAGGGCCACCAGCTGCCGCAACGACACGACGGAAAACAGAATCCGTAACAGCTTCCATCGGAGCCATCGTGAAGAAGGGGATTGTTTCTAAGCCTGGAACAGCAGGATGTTTTTGTGCGTCATCAACGACTTTTTGCCAATAAGGAGATTTTACTTGGACCATTTCAAGTTCCTTTCTCAATGAAATATGTATTTTTTGATGTGCTAATTATTTTTTAAAACCTTATCCATATTAGCGACATTTCGCATAATTTTCAAGATATTAACTTCTTAAAAGTAAATAATAGACATATTTAGGGTAAATAATATGATTTTATCAGTGTGATGGTTAATAAGGTGTATAATAACTTCGGTTTGCTGTAAAAATTATTTAGGAGTTTACATGGTTATTAAAAAGAATATGATAGCAGGAATAATTTTAACATTTCTGTTAGCCTTAGTTGCAAAATTATTATCACCATTTTTACCAACATTAGGTGCGGAAGCATTGGCGATGTTAGCGGGAATCGTTTTAGGGAACACTGTTTTTATCAATCAGCGTTGGGGTGCCGGTGTTAAATGGGCTGAAAAATATCCAATTGAAATTGGTATTGCTTGCCTTGGATTAAATGTTACTTTGAAAAATATGGCATCACTGGGCTGGCAAGGTGTGTTGTTTATTTTACTACAAATGGCATTGACCATCTTTTTCGTAATGTGGCTTGGTGGTCGTGTTTTTAAAGTTGCACCCGCTTCAGCAATGTTAATGGGCGCAGGGAATGCTGTTTGTGGTTCTAGTGCGATTGCATCAGTTGCACCTGCTGTTGGGGCCACCGATGACCAGCGACGAACTTCTGTGGCCACGGTCTCACTAGCAGGTGTGGTTTTACTGTTTGTTTTACCAATTCTTGGACCAGCAGTGTTACCAAATAACATGATGGTTAGTGCGTTGATTGGTGGAACTGTCCAGTCAGTTGGACAAGTATCCGGAACCGCATCACTTGTTGGTGGTAGTGTTGTCACTTATGCACCAATCTTTAAAATGTTACGTGTGATTATGTTGTCAGTAGTGGTCATTTTTATGGCACGTCATGCTGCAAAATTATCAGCAGGAACTGATACAGCTATTAAAACAAAGATGGGTATTCCTTGGTTTGTGACGGCATTTATTATTTTTATGTTAATTAATTCATTTGTATCATTACCACATCTTGTGACACATACAGCACAAAGTATTACAAGTTTTTTTGGTATTGTTAACTTAGCTGGTATTGGATTGAATTTAAAATGGGCAACCATCAAATCATCTGGTGCTAAGTTCTTGGGTTATGGATTGGTAACGATTATTTTCCAAGTGGTTGTGGCAATTGCTTTAATTTACTTATTAATGCATGCTTAGTTAAATACAATTTTATCAAGGAGGGGTTGGAACATTTTCGTTTGTTCTAATCTCTCTTTTTATGTTATTTGAATAAAATTAGCTAATCCATTCAATAAAAAGAATTGATTTTCAAAGATAGCATGATTACTGTTAAAATGAACTTATCTAGCAGTAAATTATTTTTGGGGGTGAGAATTAAAGTATGTTGTTCACAAATTTAAAAAATTATGTCGTATTTGACTTGGAAATGAATGGTAGTAATCAGATTATTGAGATTGGTGCGATTAAAGTGACTGGATCCCAAAATATTGAAAAGTTTTCGGTCATAGTAAATAATCCACCAGTCGGTAGTGCTATGAAATCATTTAAGTACATTACGAAATCAATGGGTGGAAAAAATGGTTGGATTACGTTGGATATGATTAGCCATGGTATTTGTGAAGAACGCGCATTGAACCGGTTTATGCGCTTTGTTGGTGACTATGCAATTGTTGGTCATGCAATTGTTGATGGTGATGTTCAATTGATTAAAGAGGGACTACAACATAATAACCTCGGTAAATGGGACACACGTGGTAAATTATATGACACACAACAAATCCATGGCGCTATTGCAGGTAACCCCCAAGATATTTCATTAATGGATCTGGCAGAAATGTATGGCGTTGATTTAGGGGAGCAAAAACATCGGGCCTTACCGGATGCAAAAGAAACACTGGCAATCTTCTTGGCAATGAAAAAAGCATGGCGTTAGCTATTATTCAAGTGGCACACTTTGTTTTAATAATGTGTTGATTTTATAAGCTAATGATTTTTCTAAGTCATTAGCTGTGAGACTATATAGGGTTCTTTTGAAATGATCATTGATAATTGTATTGGGTAGATTATTAGGAATAACACTTTGAGACATGATGGTTTCGCCAATATCTTGCTGTACAAGAGAGATAATTAGTTCATTTCGATTAATTTGGATTGTTTTTTCTGGCATAATGCCATACTCTTGGAAGAATTGTTGCGTATAGTGGGCAATTCCTGATCCGGGTTCGCGAACTAACCAGGTACCCGTATGTTTCCCAATGCGTACGAGTTGATCATCTGCAATTTTTTTACGGTACATTTTTTCTGGGTCAATCAGGAGTGGTTTTTCAACCATGCCGATATCTAAGCTTTTTTGTTCTAATTGTTTCGCAATATAATTTGAATTACCAACGGTTACATGCCAGTCAATGGTGGGTAGCTTTTTTTGTGCAAGTTTCAAAAAGTTGGCGGCAAGCATTTGGGAAACTGTTTGGGAGAATCCAATACGAATTAACTTACGATTAGGAGTTGTTAAATGATCCAGTTGGTCTTGTGTCTCTTGCCAAATACTTCTGATTTTTAGAGCTTTTTCATACAGTAAATTGCCTTCAGCTGTCGGCTCGATTGTTCGATGTTGATCGCGGATAAATAAGGGATGGCCGATCGTTTTTTCTAGCCGTTGTATTTGAATTGAAATGGTTGGTTGCGTCACAAAGAGGGTTTTGGCAGCTAAAGAAAAACTTCTCGTTTCATAAACGATAATAAATGTTTCAAGATATTGATTCATATTTAGCTCCTTTTCTATTAATTATTTTTATAACTATTATATAAATGATTAATTTTATTTATCTTAACATGGAAGTTATACTAAAGGTGAAAAGAAGTTGGAGGAGAGAGTCATGATACAGACATTAAAGAAAATTCCAATGGCACTATGTGGTTTGATTTTAGGAATGGAAGCATTGGGCAATTTATTTATTATGAATAATTTTTCGATAATAGGTAATATTGTTGGTGTAGCAGGAATGTTATTGATGCTGCTGGTACTTGCCAAACTTATGCTTGTTTTTGGGAGTGCCTACAGTGAAATACTGAATCCAGTGGCAGCAGGAACATTACCAACATTTACAATGGCATTAATGTTAATGGCAATGTATTGGCACCGATGGGGATTTACACGTTTTGCGATTATTTTATGGTCTGTTGCAATTATCATTCATCTTGGCATTATGGCGGCCTTTTGTTGGCTGAACTTAATTAAAAATAAGCCACAGTTACAGGCGGTTTATCCTAGTTGGTTTGTGATGTTTGTTGGTATTGGTGTGATTCCAGTGAGTGCACCGATGTTTAATCTGACAATCGGTCAAATCTTTTTCTGGTTGGCATTAGCACTATATATCATTATTTTTCCAATTGTTATTTTTCGATTAATACGGATACAAGAAATGGTCGAAGGTGCGTTACCATTATTAACGATCATGGCCGCACCAGCATCGCTTTGTTTGACTGGATATTTAAATAGCTTTGGTCAAATTAATCATATTTTTGCCATTAGCTTGGCCATTTTTGCACAATGTTTATATTTTGCAACATTGTTTTTAATCGTAAGAATTTACATTTCTGCTAAACATTCAATGTTGAAATTTTATCCAAGCTTTGCGGCATTTACATTTCCGTTGGTCATTTCATCAACCGCTTTGACTGTATTATCAAATCAATTAAATCTGGCTAGTGGTTTAATGATTTTAGCAAGAATTGAATGGGTTGTTGCTACGTTGATGATTATTTATGTACTGGGTCATTATTTGAAATTCTTAGCTGGTTTAATGAAAGTAACGAGTACATCAAATGTCGTGGTAACCAATCCAAAAAAATAAATATATTATTCAAAAAAGGGTTGGGTTTTTGTTTTGAATTTGTTAATATAATGTTCTGCTATTTAATAATTAGTAGGTATTAAATAAGAAACGTTCTATGATTAGATAATTTAATTGTAGACGCGGAGGATACGATTATGTTGATGTACACAAGACCAGCCCAGCCAGAAGACTTTCCAGCAATTTGGGCTGCGTTTCAAGATGGCGTTGCATACTTGGGCGAGCAAGGCGCATCGCAATGGCAGGGCGAAGGTGCACCAGATAAGGCTTTATTTGAAAAAGATATCGCTAATGGCTGGGGAATTGTCCTGATTTATGATGGTCAAGTTGCTGGTTATGGCTCATTAGTACCAGGACCAGAAGAAGAGTACGAAATTCTACAAGGTGAATGGGTTGGCGATGAGCCAGAATATGTTGCTATTCACCGTGTAACAATTAATTCACACATTCGTGGGAAAGGTGTTGGCAAGACGCTGACACGAGATTTGGTTAATTTAGCTCGAGCTCGTGGTTATCGTGATATTCGTATTGATACATTTCCAGAAAATATCATTATGCAGAATGTTATTACGAAAACTGATTTCACATATAGAGGCATGGTACCGTTTGAATTTGGTGATCGCTTAGGTTACCAATTATTAGTAGATTAATATATTTATGAGATTTTTTTCATAAAACAATTGACTTTACATGTAAATGAGCTTAATATCTACAAGGTAAGCTAAAAGAAAAGGAAATGTAGATATGCAAAATTATTTGTCAGTAGCACAAGCGTTTAGTTACTTTACGTATTTCGGCTAGTCATCCGAAGTCTGCGTAGAGTTGTTTGCGCTGTACATTTGGATGACGGTAAAGTATCCAAATGTGTGACGGCAAGTAAGTAACTTGTAATGCATTGTCTGCATGTACACGTATTGGATACACTTATGTTATCCAGTGCGTGTTTTTTTATTGTTTTAGAATTTTTTCAGCATTGATGATGAATGGATTTTAGCATATTTTTCCGTGAAAGGGAGTTAGATAGATGGGAATGTGGCAGAGAATGTTTAAAAAGGAGTCGCTGGACACCTATATGCGTAGTGATGGTCATTTTGAAAAGTCATTAAATGCAAAAGATTTAATTGCTTTAGGAATTGGTGCAGTTATTGGTTCAGGAATTTTCGTTTTGCCCGGAACAGTTGCAGCTACTACAACAGGACCAGCAATTATTTTTAGTTTTATTTTAGCAGCTTTAGTATCTAGTTTGGTAGCGATGGCCTATTCTGAAATGTCAACAGCAATGCCAGTGGCCGGATCAGCTTACTCATATGGTAATGTGATTTTTGGTGAGGTCGTTGGTTGGGTATTAGGCTGGGCCTTAATTTTGGAATACATGTTAAGTGTGTCGGCTGTGTCAACAGGGTGGTCGGCTTACTTTGCTAACCTAATATCACCGTTAGTTAAGATTCCGACAGCCTTATCAGGCGCATATAATCCAGCAGGTGGTACCTATATCAACATTGTGGCGGTTATCATTGTTTTGTTAATTGGATTATTGCTACGAGGTGGCTTGCGACAATCAAAGCGTGTTGAAAATGCGATGGTTTTGTTCAAAGTTATTATTATTTTGGCATTTATCATCATTGGGTTTTTCTTTATCAAGAGTAGTAACTATCATCCATTAATTCCAAAACGCATCAATGGGGCATTTGGTTGGCAAGGAATTATTACAGGAACGTCAATGGTCTTCTTTGCATTCCTGGGATTTGACGCATTGTCATCGTCAGCAGCTGAGGTGAAGAATCCAAAACGTAATATGCCAATTGGTATTATTGGTACCTTGATTATTGCAGCAGTATTATATGGTATTATGGGTCTTGTTTTGGCGGGGATGGTACATTATACAAAGTTAAATGTTGCAGATCCGGCAGCTTTTGCATTGCAACAAGTCGGTCAAAATTGGGCATCACTGATTATTACAATTGGTGCCTTAATTGGAATGGCAACAATGATGTATACAATGACCTACGCTGCATCTCGTTTGATTTATGCAGTTGGTCGTGATGGCCTATTACCAGGTGGTGTTGGTAAATTAAACAAACAAGGTAACCCTAATCGTGCGTTGACTATTGCAACGATTGTTATTGCGTTGTTTAGTGGGTTAGTACCATTAGATAAATTAGTTGATTTGGTTAATGTTGGGACTTTGTTGGCGTTTGTTGTTGTATCATTAGGTATCTTACCATTACGTCATCGTAAAGATGTTAATCATGACGGTTACAAGATGCCAGGCTATCCCGTAATGCCAATAATTTCAGCACTATTATCAGCATTTTTGATTACACAATTACATGTTGAGACACTGATTGCTGCAGGAATTTGGTTTATTATTGGTATTATTCTATACACGACATATGGTGTTCGTCATTCAAGAATGAATCAATAATCTGCATATGAAAAACCTGAGATTTACGATGGCGTGATAAATTTCAGGCTGGTTAAAAGATTGAGATAAAAATTGTTAAAGGGTTGGAACAAAAGGAAATGTTCCGACCCTTTTTGTGCTAAAAATGGTATAAATCACGTGATACACTGGCTTCAAAACGAATTTTTACTTACCCACCATAGATTATTCTGCGGAATGAGTTGTTTGCCAATGATAATAGACTCGTCAGTATAGCCTATGACGGGACCAGTTATCATCGGTGGAATAATCCCAGTGTCTGATTGTGTATTTAATTGAGCGGTAACAGTATCGTTATGGGTGTATGCTTCAAATAAAATTTGAGCAATGGCTTCAGACGTCATTTCTGGTTGACGGATGCGGTTATTCGCATCAGTTATCTGGTGGGCTACCTTGTTAACATGTTCAGTATGGTCAGATAAGTAGTAGCCTTGCCACTTTACCATGCCACGATCATGATAATCATATTTAAAAAAATTTGTGGCTTGTTTTAGCGTTGTCTCATCAATATCGTCAGCTTTATCCATAAGCATTACCACCGTTATGTCCACCAACTAGACCAACACGATCGAGCATTGTACCACCTGCTAAACTCGAACTTTTAAAGATAGCATCAATGCCAAATTTCTTGCGAATCACATCAATCGTTGTATCTAATTGACGTTGTTTCACTAGGTCATCTGGTGAAACAAAGAGATCAAGTTGCTCATCACCAGCAGGTTCTAGACCATCAGCACTTACAGCAATATGACGAATGACTTCACCTTGGTAATGGGCAATGAAAAGTTGATGAAGTGCCTGCGTGATTGGATAATTAAGATTTGTTGGGGTTATTGTTACTTGTGCATGAAACCCCTGACTATTAATTGGATTATGATAACCAACTCCTAAGCCAAGCGAAATTTGATGGGCTATCAAATTTTTAGAGCGTAAACGACTAGCAATTTGTTCACCAATTTCTCTAATAATTACGGCGATTTCAGTAGGATTGTCATAATCACGTGGTAAAACTTGGCTATTGCTTAAAGAGTGACTTTTGGCGTGATATTTTTTCCTAACTAAACTACGATCGATCCCCCAAGCTAGTGCATAGAGTTCACTACCAATAACACCAAATTTTTCAATCAAATGGTACGGATTATGTAAAGCTAAATCTCGCATTGAAAATATACCTAAGCGATTAAGTTTTTTGGCTGTACGTGAACCAATGTGCCAAACATCAGATAGTTTTTCGATGGGCCATAAAAATTGTGGAATTGTTTCATAGTGCCACTCACCAATCAGGTTATGATCGTGTTTGGCGGTTAAATCAAGTGCTAGTTTAGCCATCGCAGGATTATCACCAATGCCAACAGAGGTGTAAATACCAGTTTTTTGTTTAACTTTTTTTTGAATGATGCGAGCTATTTGTTGTAGTGTTAAATTGTGACCATTGCCAAATTTTGAAATAATGTATTGATAACTATCAGTGATATCTAGAATAGATTCATCAATCGAATAAATATGAAGATCTTCATCAGCGACAAATTGACGATAGATATCATTAATTTCTTGATTTTTTTGTATGTAATAATTCATTCGTGGTTCAGCAATTAATAAATCTGGATGGTAAGGGACGTCTCTTCGTCGAGTAACATTGCTGATGCCAAGTACTTTTTTAGCCAATGGCGAAGCAGCAAGAACAAGACCACCATTTGTATTTTCTTGCTGGCTCATGACAACGAGCATTGTCTGTAAGGGGTGTTTATTACAAGCAACGCATTCCACACTAGCATAGAAACTTTTGGAGTCAATAACAAAAATAGCGCGTCTGGGCTCGTTTTGGTAAACATCAATCATAGGTACGGCCTCCTAATGTTAGTTTTAACTTAATATTAGGATAAACCTAACGTTAGAGGTTTGCAAGCGTTGGTTTGATTAGATGTCGCTTGTGGTCGTTGTCTACCGTGTGATAAGATTGGTTGTTATGGAATTTATAGGGAATAGGAGCAGTAGTTTTGGAGAAGGAAAAAACGAATAAAGGTATGGTAACATTGGCCTTATTCATCGCAACGTTTTTAAGTGCGGTAGAAGGGACAATCGTATCCACAGCGATGCCTACCATTGTCGGTGACCTAGAGGGTATTTCAATAATGAATTGGGTGTTTTCAATTTTTTTATTGACAAGTACTCTGACTACACCAATTTATGGGAAATTAGCTGATAATATTGGTCGTAAACCAATATTTATTGCTGGGTTAGTTATATTTTTAACAGGTTCGGTATTAAGTGGCTTTTCGGGCAGTATGCCACAATTAATTATTTGGCGTGCGATCCAGGGAATTGGTGCAGGGGCTATTTTACCAATTTCAAATACGATTATTGCCGATATTTATCCACCTGAAAGACGTGCACAAATTATGGGAATCAATAATTCAGCCTGGGGAATAGCCTCCGTGGTTGCGCCATTGTTAGGTGGCTTAATTGTTGATAATTTTAGTTGGCGTTGGGTGTTCTTTATTAATTTGCCATTTGGCTTATTATCAATGATTTTGATTTTACTATTCCTTAAAGAGGAAAAACATGCTACCAAAGGACATTTGGATATTTGGGGCATCGTTTGGTTATCGATGACGATTTCAGGTATCTTATATGGTGTTGAATTAATTAATAAAGCGCAAATTAATTGGATAATGGTGCTAATTGTCTTTATTGTAGCCGTTACTTGTTGTTTATTATTTGTTAAGCAGGAAAAAAGAGCTGCAGATCCAATTATTTTATTAAATTTGTTTAAAAACAAGACGTTTGTCATTCAAAATTTTGCAGCTGGTATGATGGCAATTTTCTTAATTGCTTATGAAGTATACGTGCCATCATGGACACAAGGGATTTTAGGATTACCAGCAACCTTTGCTGGGTTTGCAACGACACCTAGTTCGATTTTTTGGATCGTTGGGTCATTTATTGCCGGTAAGATGTTGTCACGGCTAACACCACAAAAGATTTTAATGATTAGTATGGGTTTGTTAGTTGTTACTGGAACAATCTTAGCATTCTTGCCAGCAAACACACCGTTTATTGTGTTCTTAATCATTGGTGTCTTTTTAGGAACCGGTTTTGGTATTACAGTGACTGGGTCAACAATTATTTCACAGAGTGTCGTATCACTTAAACATATTGGTATGGCAACATCATTTAATACTTTGGTTCGTAGTTTGTCACAAAGTATTTTTATATCAATTTTTGGCATTGTTATGAATCAATCTTTGCAAGATGGTGTCGCACAACACTCAGATAAACACGTAACGGTGGATATGTTTAATAAAATGATTAATCCACATACAGTTGATGAGTTGCCAAATAATCTTGTGCCAATTATGCATAATATTTATCACACAGGACTACGTAATATTTTTATTGTTGCTGTTATATGCATGGTTTTAGCCTTTGTATATAATCTAAAACACCAGGATCAAGGTGTTGTCCAATAATTAATATATTTTTAGCAAAAAAAAGTTGGAACAAAATTGTTGTTCCAACTTCTTTTTTTATTAATCTATTTATTTGAAAATTGTTTGCGCGATGTTTTCGGCATCGTATAGATTCTTATCGCTAATTCCTGGACGTGGAGAGAAGGTTGTAAACCATGACCAACCTTCCGTTGGAACTCCCCAAATAAATAAGCCAGGGACTTCTTGGTCATTTGTATCAATGGCTGTCATTGTTTGTTTATTCATCCGTGTACCGCCAACAGAATAGGTTGTGCCATCTGATTTTGTATATGTTGCTTCACTTAGGATGCCCTTTTCACGTAGATTGCTCATCAATGGATTGATGGTATGTGCCAGTGAAGGTGCCGATAGGTGCGCTTCAACTAAATTATCAACGGTCCACTTGTTGTTACGATTGTCACTGGCAACAAAGTGGTTATCCTGAATAGTTGCACTAAGGCCAGGACCAGCAACAGTTAGCAAACCTGTTTCAATCAAGGCACGCATTTGCTCAATGCGTAAAATTGGTGGTCCAACAGAAATTAAGGTATTTAGTGGATTAAAGTGCTTCAAAAACTTGTCGTATTCATCAGCGTTTAGATAACCAGCATCTAAGTAATGACGAATGACCGAACGAATATCACGAAGCATGTCAAAAGCACCAGCATAAGGCGCATCGTTATTTCCCTTGTAGGCATCATTGATATCCCAAGTTAAGTAGTTCATCATGAAATCGCTATATTCAACTTCTTCAGGAACATCAGCCACTGGATTTAAGATACGTTGCCAGTCCATGATGTACTCCTCTGCGACACCATATTGACGCGCAGTTTTGTTCAAATCGTCACTTTCAGCAAGTGCGGTCATAAAGTGGTCAGCATTGAACGGCCAAGTAATACCAAAGTCGTTGATTGTATTACGATAATGCTTGTATTCTAGCTCCTTTTTCAATAATTTGAAAAAATCAGCATAGGATAATTGACCATTATTGGCAGTGGCTAACTCATCAAGGTTTTTATTTGTAAAGAATAATGGTTGATAACCTTCGTTAATTTTTTGATTAATACCACGAGCATGTAAGGGTAATCCGTGACGAGAACCAGCAATAATATGTGGCTCTTTACCAGATGGTAAGTAATAAAGCACGCCATTGTTGTCACGTGCAAAGCGACCACCACGATCAATTGTCAATTTAGCTAAATAGTCAAAAAAACTTAGTCCTAGTCCACGAAGGACCACTTTTTGACGGGCAGGAATATCATCTAAATTAGCCTCTGCAGGATGCGTGGGACCAATGTAAAGCATGTTTGCATGTTCATTAGCGGCATCTGCAAAAGTTTGTTGTTCTTCTGATAATTTATTGTCGACCATACCGGTTGACATCACAACTTTATCAGCCATAAAGCTTGTGCCATCGTCTAAAGTAATCTCATACTGATCATCTTGTGGTGTAACATCTAAAATCATTTTACGTTCGTAGGATAGCATGACATTACTAGGAACCTGTGTTCCGAGACGTTCATAAAACCATTGACTATAAACACCAAATAAGGCACGAGAAGTAAATCGATTAGGATTTATTCGGGCGATTTCATCAAGAAAATGTTCACCATTAACAAAGTGGCGACGCTGAACATATTCTTTACCATAGGTAATTGCCCATTCATAAAAATTTGGACCATAGGTAGCCGTGGCTGCATGGTTGGGCACTGAGGGATCTGGGAACAAAGTTAATTGACGAGTAACTGTGTTCATAAGGAAAAGTGGATTTTGATCCGGATTCCAAACACGACCCCCAATGGGAAAACTGTCGTATAAAGTAATATCTACAGGCTTTGTTGTTTCTTTTGCATAAGCCATCAGACGTTCTAGTAGGGTTAAGTTGCGTGGTCCGGCACCAACTAATACAATCTTCATTGGTTGCTGCTCTCTTTCTTAAAATTTGATAATTCTTCTGGGGAATAGACGCCAATATCTTTAACATAGATATTGCCAGCACGTTTCAGTCCTTCATTCTGTAGTAATCCCTTTTTAGGGTAGGCAAAAGTGACCGTAGCTGATGCGCGGATAGCAGATCCTAAAATCGCACCAGATGTTGCGTTCAGACCGGATGGGATGTCAATTGAGACGACCGGAATGTTAGCAGCATTAACGCGTTTGATGATTTCGCCTAATTTAACGGGGACAGGCTTTGATAGACCGGCACCAAATAGGGCATCTACAATCACGGTATAGTGGCGGAAATCGCGAACACGATTATGTGGCGTGATACCATACTTACGCGCAATATCTAGTTGTTTAGCAGTATTAGGTGTTGCACGATGTTCATCACCGAGTAGTAATAAATCAACATTTACACCTTTTTGTGCCAACATGCGTGTGACCGCAATACCATCACCACCATTGTTACCTAATCCAGCAATGACGAGGACGTTGGTTAAGTCAAAAGTACCTGCACCGAGTACTTCCATCACAGAGATGGCTGCTCGTTCCATTAAGACTAGGGGATGGACACCAATTTCATCAGTGGTGTAGTGACTAAATCGTTGCATTTCTTGTGCAGTGACTGATTCAATCATGAAAAGCAATCTCCTTTAATTTTTTTTATTTTAATAGTTAATTATGACGTTCAGTGTTTATTATATCGCAACTGACTGTTAAAATGTTTCTAGTGCAATGTTTTTTTACATTAAGTAGGCAAAATTAGTAAAGGAGATAGAGATGGATACGCAAAAAATTCCGGAAGATATGCAAGATGTCCGTGACCGTGTTGCTTTAATGGCGGGACGTGGATTCACAGTATCTGAAGAAGATGTCATCAAAGAAGCATTGAAATTAGGCTTTCAATCAATCGTAGATGAAAAAATGGATGGTAACTATTATACTGTGCGTTGGGATGAATCATTTCATGATTTGCAAGTCCTTGGTATTGATAATGAACTGGTTGGTTCAGCAACGCCAAAGGATGATGGGCCTGATTTTATCAAGCAATTCGAAATTAATGCAACGAATACATGGTTTACTTTAGATAAAGAGGCACTTGCGATTATTGGACGCTAAGTTTAAAAATTAGTTAATAAAGCTGAATTTAAGTGCAATAGTGTTATATAGTTAGAGTTAGTTATTTATTTTGTTATTAAAAACAAGTCAATCTCATTTAAGGAGCAATTATTTTTATGGAAAGTAATACACGTAAATACCTAGCAGAGTTCTTTGGAACTTTGTTGTTAGTTGCCGTTGGTACTGGTGCAGTTGTTTTGGTCGGCGTACAAACCGGTCCACTTCCTGTTGCCTTAGCCTTTGGTATCGCCTTAGCTGCTGGTGCCTACGCTTTTGGCCCAATTTCAGGTGGTCACTTCAATCCAGCCGTTTCATTAGGAGCAGCCATTAACGGTCGTATTTCATGGAAGGACTTTGTTGGCTATGTTATTGCACAATTGATTGGTGGATTAGCTGGTTCAGCAATTGTCTGGGCAATTATGAAGGGTGTTGGTGCAAGCGCAGCAATGATTAAGCAAGTTGGTTTTGGTCAAACTGACTATACCACACCAGTTTCATTTTTCGGCGCAACAGTTATTGAGTTGATTTTGACATTCTTCTTTGTACTAGTAATTTTGATGGTTACTTCAAAGAAGGCTGAAGGTGCTTCAGTTGCTGCACCAATGATCATTGGTTTGACATTGGCTGCATTGATTACAGTTGGTATCTCAGTGACAGGTGCTTCATTGAACCCTGCACGTTCACTTGGTCCAGCCGTATTCTTCGCAATGTTTGGTTCAGCAACTTCATTAACACACGTTGCTGCATATTTCATTGGACCTTTGGTCGGTGGTGCTTTGGCAGCCTTGGTTGCTAAGTACGGTCTTGGTTCAGAAGAATAATTAATTATAATAAATGACAATAGAAAACCACTTGTTAGGCAATTTTGTACTAACAAGTGGTTTTTATTTTATCCAATTTTTAAATCACGACGTTGATAGCCAAAGTAACCAATAATAATGAAAATAACACCGATTACTAGGATGATTAACCAAGGCGTGAAGTTGAAATCTTTAACCGGCATGGTCGCAAACCAATTGAGTGCAGATGTGTTTGATAACCAATCAGGCAAGTTTAATAAATCTTTGAAATAAGACAGTATAGCAGCGTAAATCAAGTATAGATAAGTTAGTTTATTTATTCTTGGTAACCAACCAATCAATATAGAACTGATACCAATTAGCAGTATGCTAAAAGGAAACATATTGAAACCAGATGCGATGAAGTCCATTAGTGATAGATCAAAGTTCTTATGGATAGACCATATTGCTGTTAATCCTAGTCCTCCTGTGGCGAGTAGAGTGCCGATGAGACTTGTTAGGACAGCGAGCATAATGGTCGTGCCAAAAAGGCGTGTTCGGGTCACTTTAGTAACGAATAGCTGGTCAAGATGGCCGCGAGTCTCTTCCGTGAACAGCTTATTAACGAGTAAGGTGGGTAAAACGGCCACTAGAGCCATCAAAACAACAATGATTGTACTAGTAAATGATGCTTCGATTGATATATTATTGTGAACAAATAGCTGGCCAATTAAGCCACTGTTAGTAATAAATTTATGCATGTCGCCGTATATTGAACCATAGACAATACCTAAAAAGGTTGTCCCCAAAAACCATGCTAGTATAGTGCCGTTACTTAGGTGCCATAAAAGTCCCGTTACTGACTGTAAACTAAAACCAGCATGGGTGTGACCACTACGATCAGGTAGATAGCCTGTGCCCAAATCCCGATGACCTTGAAGAATCAATGTCACAATGAACAGAACAATGACGAAAATAGCACCATAGATAAGCAGTGACCAATTATTTTTTGTAAATGGAAAGGTCAAATATGTCCAGCTGAATGGGTTAATGTAAGATAGATGGATATTTGATGAATCACTATAAGCACGAAGCGCATAAAGTAAACCAATAAAACTCATTGTACTGGCATTACTATTGCTTGCAGATTGAAAAAATTGGGCAAAAAATAGTGTCAATATGGCACCGAGCATACCAGCAAATCCGATACTAGCAGCAAATAACAAAATTCCTTCAATACTAAAATGACTATTATGGAAGCTCATCATAAACAAAGCCATCAGACCAACCAAGCAGAGGTTAATTAGTAGTGTTTCACACGTAACAGCTAATGTACTAGCATATCTACCGACTCGATATGAACGAATTAATTCGGTTAAGCCTGATTCTTCTTCTTTTCTGGTACGACTATTTACGTGGATAGCTGAGATAACCATTGAGATGATGACACTAAACATCAACATTTTACTAACGTACATACCACCAACGGTATAATCAACGGCATGTTGGACGGGTAATGGACCAACAAGGGCAATCATTGCTGGGTTTTTCATTGTTTCATAGAGACCAATAAGGGCAGAACCCTTTGAAACATCGGTAATCGCAGTAATGTAACTACTACAAAAAATACTTAATCCAATAACCCAAAGGGCAATCTTTAACCAATCTCGTCTCAGATAGTGCCGTAATAAAACGATAGTATTTGCAAATTTTTCAGACATATCTATTGCCTCCTTATCATTGATAGTGACGCAAGAAGAGGTCTTCTAGAGTTGGTGGTACAATGTCAATTTTCTTAATGCCGAGTTTCGTCGCATGAACTAAAATTTCGTTAATTGCAGTACTATCTGCCGAAAATGTGGCAGCATTATCTGTGGTTGCATTAAAATCATGGACAGAAGTTAATGACTTTAATGAGTTAACAGGTTGACTCGTCTCTAGGGTGATGGTTGAACGGGTGAGATGACGTAGATCGGCTAATGAGCCGGATTCAACAACTTTTCCTTGTTTAATAACAACTATTTTTGTGGCCAGGTGTTCAACTTCACTTAAAATATGGGATGAAAGCAAGATGGCTTTGCCAGCTTGTTTTAGTTCATTAACTTCCTGTTGGAAAATAGTCTCCATTAATGGATCTAATCCAGAAGTTGGTTCGTCAAAAATATATAACTCTGCATCAACTGATAAGGCGGCGATTAGGCCGACTTTTTGACGATTCCCTTTGGAGTAACTACGGGATTTCTTTTTAGGATCTAACTCAAAACGTTTAATTAAGCGATCACGTTTGGCTTTATCTCCCTTACCATGTAATTTGATGAACAAATCAATAATCTCACCACCAGTTAGATTTCCCCATAGATTCACATCCCCCGGGACGTATGCGATATTTTCATGGATTGCTAAGCTGTTTTGCCAAACGTCTTTTTGGAATATTTTAGCATCTCCTCCAGAACGTTTAATTGCACCAAGTAAAATTCTGATCGTTGTTGACTTTCCAGCACCATTTGGCCCAATAAAGCCAACAACTTCACCACGATCAATAGTAAAAGATACATCTGAAAGAGCTTGAAATTTACCAAAATTTTTTTGCAAATTAGTAATACTTACAATTTCATCTGTCATAATCGTTCTCCTTAAAGACATAAATAATGTCATTCATTATGATGATTTTTCTATATTATAGTAATGCTAAAAATCATGGTCAATTAAAAGACGGGTAGGTTATGAACTAATATTATGTTGATAGTTCATAAAATGGTCCTATAATATAGAAAGAAAATTATGGACTTTTTGAAGATTAATTTATCAAAATATATTCCAGGAGAAAAAAACAAAATGAACGGATTTGACAAACGTCAGCAACAGAAAAAACAGCAAATTTTACAAGCCGCTTTTGATTTAATGAACACTGATCGTGGTATAAAAAATATTAAAATTGAGGATATAGTTGAACAGGCAAACGTCAGTAAAACATCAATTTTTAACTATTTTGGTAACAAGGAAAATGTTATACAAGAAGTGTTTAAACAATTTATAAATCAGATGACTGCAGAAGCAACGGCAATTATTAATCGTGATAATTCATTCGAAGAAACTTTCATTGCATTGAGTTTAAACAAAGCACGCTTATTACAAAAAATAAATCGGCAGTTTTATTTAGATATGATGGCCTATATGGTTTCGAAACAAGGTAGTGATATATCAATATTAATGAATGAGTATACGCATATAACGTCAAATATGATAATAGATTTGTTTGCTCGCGGGCGTAAAGAAGGGAAAATTGATTCAAAGTATTCGGATGAGTTTTTATTGCTTTACATCCAATCATTTGTAGAAGGCGTGTCAAATCCCAAAATTTATGAACAAGTTTTACCCTATATTTCAGAATGGACAGAAGTATTCTTGAAGGGTTTTGCGCCAGTTAATAAGTGAAGTTCTAAAATCAAAATAAAATACCAAGGTTGAATGATAACGTTCTACCTTGGTATTTTTTATTGAAATTTTGATTGTGTTGGACTCCAAAACGGTAGCTCATCAGCTCTTTCATAAACGCGATAAATTTTCTTTCCAGTAAATATAAGTCATAAACACGCCGTAATGCCTACGCAGTCGCTACGGCGAATACGACGCATTTACGCCTTATATCTACTTCCAAAAGCGAAAATTTATCAGCTCTGTATAAACGCGCTCCAACAAGCAACATTCCTTATATAAGTCCAATTTTGACCCAGCCGCTTACAGCGCCAGGGCGCAAAACAGGCCTTATACCGGAATGCTAAACGCTTGTTGTCACGCTCTGTATAAACGCGATAAGCTACCAGTCCGTCAAAAAAAATAAGCAATCAATATGTCACACGCCTACGCAGTCGCTACGGCAGCGCGCCAAATTGATTACTTATTTTGGACTCCAAAACGGTAGCTCATCAGCTCTTTTAATCATGTGCGATTCTTGCTTCAGCGGCGGCAGCGATTGCTGCGACGATATCATCAATGAAGGTATTTACACGACCACCGTTATGTTGTTCGTCATTTAATTTACCAACGATACCGGGCTTTAAGCGGTCCAGGTAGCCGAAGTTTGTCCATGAAATCGTGCCATAGACTCCCAAAATAGACATGACAAGTTGTTCATCGATACCGTACGTCCCGTGATCACCACTAATACGCTCTTGTAATGGATTTGGTAACTGTTTGGCCTCGGCAACATCATCAAGTGCTAAGCCGGTCATTACCGCATCTTGAACTTCAGTTTTGTGTAAAACATGTTGTACAGAGTCAATTGCTGTAGCCATTGATAAATCAGGAATATGGTCTTTTTGACCATCTACAACTAATTCAGCGATTTCAGGTAATTCGACACCGCGGTCTTTTAACATTTTAACAACATCTTCATAGTAATCACGCTCAGTAAATAACATTTTCCATTATGCTCCCTCGTTTGACAATGGCACTATTGTATCAAAAAGCCGACTCTTTTAAAATGTGTCGAATGTTAAAACAGTTTTTCCTTGCAATGAATGTTGCCGAGCTTGCTCATGAACATTGCGCAGGTTAGTTAAGGTAAATGGTAATATCTGACCAATTCGAAGTTTAATTTTCCCTGTAACCATGTCTGCAAATAATGCCTCAAGATTTGGTCGTTTACCGTCTGAGAAGGTGTTAGCAGCATCAATATCAAAAGCCGAAAGGGCAGCCTCGTCTAGTCCAGCAAGGCCACGTAGAATACCACCGGATTTTAAGATTTTTGCTGATTGTACAGAAACTGAGCCACCAATAGTATCTAATACTGCATCAAAACCAGATAATTCATTTTCATATGCTGTATGATAGTCAACTGGCGTTACATCCCCAAACGATTTGAGATAATCGAAGTCAGCTGGCTTAGCAGTGGCATATACTTGCGCACCAATATTTAAAGCAGCTTGCACAGCAACTGAACCAACTGAACCTGCACCACCTTGAATTAGTACTTTTTGTCCAGGTTGGACATTTAAATCACGATGAATCATTTGATAACCGGTAGCAGCTCCAATGACAGCAGCTACAGCATGAACATCATCAATACCATCTGGAACTTTTGTTGCAACAGATTGACCAACTGGGACTAATTCGGCATATGTCTTTTGATGGCGAGTAGCAGCGATGCGGTCACCAACTTTAAAATCAGTGACATCTGATCCGATAGCAACAACTTCACCGACAACACTTGAACCAGGAATTAATGGTAGTTCTTCTGAAATTCCCATCTTGCCAGCAATGAACTTAACGTCGTAAGGATCGATGGCTACAGCATGATTTTTAACCAAAAGCTGTTTTTTTAATAACTTTGGTGTGTCAGTATCGATTTCATTTAAGCCAGCTACTGGACCATAATTTTCTAATTGAATAGCTTTCATAAAAATTTCCCCCTAGTTTCTCTTATATGACTATAGTCTAACCTAATTTCATTGGTGAGACAAAAGACCAAATTAATTTATCTTATCAAAAAGGTAAGTTAGAATAGCACTATAGACAGTCAGGTAATTTCATTCTGATTATTATTTACAAGCGGATTAGTGATTATGCCAAAGGAGATGTTTATCATGCCATGGACAAACAAAAATTACCCAGATTCATTGAAAAATCTTAAACCGACAGTACGAAATAAAGCGATTGAAATCATGAATGCGTTACAAAGAGAAGAGAAATATAATGAGCAACGGATTATTGCGATAGCAACTAAAAAAGCTGAAGAGTGGTATCAAAATGACCATCCGAATGCTTCTGTCTATAAAAAGTGATGTCTTAGGTAGTTAGCGCTTTCTACATGATTATGAAAAATAAATTAAAAAGCAGTTGCAAAATTATAAGGTCTATGATAATTTATATATGTTAAATCGCACCAAAGAGAGGATATCAATTATGACTAATTTAGGTAACATACAAATTAATATTTTGACGTCCTCTGACTCAACTGTATTACTAAGCAGTTGAGTGTTTTGAGGTGATTAATAAATTGTCGCTAATGAAAACCGTTCAACCTGGGTAATACATGAAACTTCTGTATTACCTAGATTGGACGGCTTTTTTATTTTGATTTAAGGAGAAGAGCAATGGAAACGGGGAAAAATGGTTTAAAACGTTCAATGGGCGTTATGACAGGTATTTCGGTAGTTATTGGGACGGTTGTGGGTTCAGGAATTTTCTTTAAGCAAGGTCAAGTGTTGGAAACTGCTGGGGGCACAACGGCAGGATTAGCTGCTTGGATAGTAGGTGGACTAATTACGCTAGCTGGTGGCTTAACGTTATCGGAAGTTGGCTCACGAATACCAGAAACTGGTGGTATTTATATTTATATGAAAAAGCTTTATGGCGAATTTGTTGGTTTCCTCACTGGATGGACACAAGTTGCCATATATGCGCCTGCTATTATTGCATCGGTTTCAGCTTATTTTGCAGAATTATTTGCGGATTTTTTTAACATATCGACACATTGGGTACCCACAATTGGTATTCTGACGTTACTGTTAATTACAGCGATGAATTCATTAGATAATCGGATTGCGGGTGCTTTTCAAGTGACAACAACAACAATCAAATTAATTCCAATCTTTGCTTTGGTTATCTTCGGTATATTTTTTGGAAAGGCAGATGCCTTGGGTCAGACAGTCCATCATATGACAGCAACGACATCGGGTAATTTTGGATTAGCTATTTTGGCAACTTTGTTTGCCTATGATGGTTGGGCGACATTAGCTAACTTAGGTGGTGAGTTAAAAAATCCGCGTCGTAATTTACCGCGAGCAATCATTGGTGGTTTACTAATCGTTATTTTGGTCTATGTTGGTGTGACGTATGGTATCTATCGGGCAGTACCTGCAAACCAAATCGTTTCGCTTGATAATGAAGTACCTTACACGGTTGCTCGGCAAGCGTTTGGAGAATTAGGTGGTAAATTATTGGCGATTGGTATTTTAGTTTCTATGGCGGGAACGCTTAATGGTAAAATGCTTGCCTTTCCGCGAATGGTTTATGCCATGGCAAATGAAGGCGTGTTGCCAAGTTATTTAAAAAAGACTAATCGTGCGCAGGCACCGATCACAGCATTATGGACGACAGCAGTTTTGGCTGCTATTTTAATTGTCATGTCAGGTGCTGATTGGTTATCAGATATGGCCGTCTTTGTTATTTGGTTATTCTATGCAGCAACATTTTTCGGTGTATTTATCTTGCGCTTACGGGACAAAAAAGCTGCTGTTAAACCTAATGAACTACTCTTTCAGGTACCTTTATATCCAATTATGCCAATAGTTGCCATTGGGGGTGCATTGTTTGTATTGATTAATACCCTAATTGCAAGTTTCTCAATGGTGCTCATTTCGTTTATCTTCGTTGCCATTGGTATCCCGGTTTATTATTATTACAAACGAAAGCGTCACTAATTGTTAATCAGACAGATAGTTCTAGGCATGTAATCAGAAATTAGTTGTTTCCTGACAAAATATGCGATAATGGATGTAAAAGAATCTATTAATAAGGGAGTATGTCAGTATGGGAAAGTATCATGTGACGAATTATGAACAGATGTCGTTTGATGATTTTAATCAGCCATCAGGTTTACCAATCGATCGTGACAATCGTTGGGTTGTGCGCGCAGATAATATTCCATGGCATGATCTAGAGAAACAATATGCATTGGTTTTTACAAGTAATCGCGGACCTAAACCATTACCGTTTCGTTTAGTATTTGGTGCATTGATGATCCAACAATTACTTGAATTAACTGATGAAGAAACACTAGAACAAATTAAAGAAAATCCTTATTTACAGTATTTTGTGGGTCAGTCTGGTTATGTTTATCAGCGACCATTTAGTTCATCAACTTTAAGTCGTGCGCGACAACGTATCGGGGATGATGAAGTATTGGCAATGGTTGATCAGATAGAAGAAATGATGATTGCGAAAGGCGTGACTTCTAAAATCGGCAAGCGTCATCAATGACTTTTTTAAAGAATTGATAGTTGTAATATGAGGGGGAAAAATGAAAAAAGTTACTTTGTTATTAAGCTTAATCGGTAATCTCGTATTATTTTTGGCGTTAAAGGTCGCTAAAGAACGTAATGATGCTTTTGAACGCCAAATTATGGCTGCTGATGAAAAGACTGAGATGACTCACAATGATCAGGAGGTTGGATAATGCACATTACTGAAGAAATGATGGATCCTGAGTTACGTAAAGCTGGGAAAGCAATTCGTCAGATAATGCCGTATGTCACACCAACTAGAATTAAGCTAATAAACAAAGCAACGGATGTACTACGTGGTACTAATCGAACTAACTTAAATTACGAACAGCATTATATTACGCGTGCGGATGGCTCTAAACTACGTATTTGCGTTTATTCGCCACAGACACCTCAAGAAAACGTGCCAGGTGTTTTATGGATTCATGGTGGGGGTTATGCATTAGAATTACCTGAATTAGAGGCAAGTGCTTTTGCACAAATAGCCAATGAAACCGGGGCAGTTATCGTGGCGCCGGATTATACGCGCTCACCAGACTGTCCTTATCCGGCGGCATTAGAAGATTGTTATGCCTCTTTAGAGTGGCTACGTGATCATACAGATGAATATGGTATTCGTAGTGACCAATTGGTAGTTGCTGGAGGCAGTGCTGGTGGAGGTTTGACAGCAGCACTTAATTTGTATGCTCGTGATAAGGGTGAGATTGCAATTGCTTTTCAGATTGCGTTTTATCCGATGTTAGATGATCAACCAACAGTAAGCTCATTAAACAATGATGCACCAATTTGGAATACAAAATCCAATGAGGTATCGTGGCGTTTATACCTTGGTGATTTATATGGCACTCATTCAATACCAGCGTATGCAGCACCGGCTCGGGCGGATGATTTAAGTGGGTTGCCCCCAATGATTTCATTTGTTGGTGATTTAGACCCATTCTATAGTGAGACAGTCACTTTCATTGATCGTTTAGCAGCCAGTGGGGTGCCAACTTATTTCAAGGTATACGAAGGAGCTTATCATGCATTCAATTTAATCACGAGTGCTGAACTAGCAAAGGATGCAAATCAATTTTTGGTTGATAATTTTAAATATTGTATGACGCAATATTTTGCCGAGCAACCTAAGTAACGAGAGCAAGACAAAAGTCGTTTTGAAGCTGGTTTGGAACGCGCTTATGTTATCAAAATTTCAATTTTATAATTAATACATTTTTAGCGAAAAAGGTTGGAACATTTCCTGTTGTTCCAGCTCTTTTTTTATGCCTTTCTGTTATTAGATAACGGTATGTTATGTTCTTGGCGTGCTCAGAAATGATTTGAAACACTGATATAAAAGCATTTTAATTTTATTTTTAAAAAATTCACAAAAAACAAAAAATACCGTTGCGATATATTCTTTTTCTCAAACTACACTTAGTACCTAACAGTTAAGTAGGGGAGATTGAGAATATGAAAGAAAGTAGTACGGAAGTTATCAATGAGGTACCAATTGTTAATCATCAGGATGTGAAGTTAAAAATTAGGCACTTTTTAAAAGTGTACGGGCCGGGCTTGATTGTTATGCTGGCCGATACTGATGCGGGGTGTCTAATTACAGCCGCTCAATCTGGCGCACAATGGGGGTATGCAATGGTTCTACCACAATTACTACTCATTCCAATCCTGTATGCAGCGCAAGAAATGACGGTTCGCCTTGGCATCGTGACACAACAAGGCCATGGTGAATTAATTCGACAACATTTTGGCAAAGGCTGGGCATGGTTGTCCGCAGGAACGTTGGGCATATCAGCAGTTGGTGCTTTACTAACTGAATTTATTGGTATCGCTGGTGTGGGAGAATTATTTGGTGTTTCGAAATGGTTGACCATTCCAGCAGCAACAATGTTGTTAATTGGGATTGCCTTTTGTGGTAGTTATCATCGTGTTGAAAAAATCGGGGTTATGATCGGTCTAGCTGAGCTTGCTTTCTTAGTTGCAATGTTTATGGCCAAACCGCAGCCCAGTGATTTCGTACAAGGTTTAACAACCGTTCCTTGGAAAAATTCTTCCTATGTATATCTTGTTGCCGCCAATGTGGGTGCGGTTATTATGCCATGGATGATTTTTTATCAACAAGGTGCAGTCATTGATAAACACCTTAGCAAAAAGGATATTTCAAAAGAAAAACATGACACATTGGTCGGTACGCTATTGACCCAAGGAATTATGATTATGTTTGTCATCACTTTTGCGGCAACAGTTGGTGTTGTTGGTCATCACGTATCGCTAAGCTCTGTTAGTGATTTAGCAACTGCAATTTCACCATATATTGGATCAACACCAGCGAAAATTTTTACTGGTCTAAGTCTGATGGGTGGTTCGTTAGTTGCAGCATTAGTTGTTGCTTTAGCAGGAACATGGGGAGTTACCGAGGTTCTAAACTGGCGGCACAGTTTGAATGAACGACTAAATAAATCAAATGTTGGTTTCTATACCATTTATTGTTTAGCTCATATCATTGGGGCAGTTATCGTATTAATGAATATCGATTTAGTTGATATCGCCGTTTCAGTTGAAGTGATGAATGCGTTATTGTTACCAATCGTCTTGGGATTTTTATTGCTATTAGAAGCAAAAGCATTACCAAAAGAGTATCGAATGCATGGTCTGTATCGATTTTTTGTCACTAGTGCTTGTCTCGTTGTGATGATTTTTGGCATGTATATGGTTGGACCAACACTTGGCATTTGGTAAGTCTAGGAAGGAGTTATTTTATGGATTACGTAGAAACAGTACAAAAAATTGATTGGCGGTTATTAAAGCAAATAACAGTTGAAAAAAGTGATGGTGAGAAGACACCATTTTATGCGTACAAGATTAACTTGGTTATTGATGCCCTGACGGATAATGATGAATTAAAAGATGAATTACGACAACGTATTTTTTCGCAAGTTAGTGAATCTGGTGACGAATTATCATCAACCACTATTCGTGACATGTTTATTAGTGCGTTGATTTCTATGGGAGAAGTTGCATTAGCTGATAAATATGTTGATTATCGAACGCATGACATTGAAAAGTGGCAATCGGTTATTGATCCAGGTCATAAATTAAATCAGTTATTTAACGGTCAAGATACTGTTGTTCATGAAAATGCTAATAAAGATAGTAACATCTTTAGCACACGGCGAGATTTAACAGCAGGGATGGTTGGTAAATCATTAGGATTAACTTTAATGCCACAGACTGTTGCTAAGGCACATTTACGTGGTGATATTCATTATCATGATTTGGATTATTCACCTCTGACATCGATGACGAACTGTTGTTTAATTGATTTTAAAGATATGCTAGCCAATGGTTTCAAAATTGGGAATGCAAATGTGGAACCACCTAAGTCAATTCAAACAGCCACAGCCCAAATGTCACAGATTATTGCGAATGTTGCGTCAAGTCAATATGGTGGTTGTTCATCTGACCGGACGGATGAAGTATTAGCACCTTATGCAGAGTTGAATTATAAAAAACATCTTGCAGAAGCTGAACAGTGGGTTTTGCCAGAAAAACGGGAATCATTTGCGCGTGATAAGACAAAAAAAGATATTTATGATGCGATGCAGGCACTTGAATATGAAGTGAATACATTGTTTTCGTCGAACGGACAAACCCCATTTACGACAGTTGGTTTTGGACTTGGTACGTCTTGGATTGAACGAGAAATTCAAAAAGCCATTTTACAGGTCAGAATTAATGGGTTGGGTAAACAACATCAAACGGCAATTTTTCCAAAACTGATTTTTACTGTTAAACGAGGATTGAACTTAGATAAGGCTGATCCAAATTATGATGTCAAACAATTAGCAGTAGAGTGTGCAACTAAGCGGATGTATCCTGATATTTTAATGTACGACAAAATTATTGAATTAACAGGTAGTTTTAAATGTCCAATGGGTTGCCGTAGCTTTTTACAAGGTTGGCAGGATGAAAATGGTCAAGAAGTTAATAGTGGTCGCATGAATTTAGGCGTGGTCACGATCAATTTGCCAAGAATCGCCATTGAAGCCAAAGGTGATAAAGATGTATTTTGGGAAATTATGGATGATCGAGTTCACTTAGCCAAAAAGGCATTATTGAATCGATTAAGTCGTTGTAAGGAAGCAAAACCAGAAAATGCACCGATTTTATATGAAAATGGTGCATTTGGTAAACGATTGCAGCCAACGGATTCGGTTGATGAATTATTTAAAAATAGTCGGGCAACCATTTCACTTGGTTATATTGGATTATATGAAGTTGGTACAGCCTTTTATGGTAGTGAGTGGGAAGATAATCAAGAAGCCCATGATTTTACAGTTGCGATTGTTAAGTATTTACATGATTATTGCTTGAAGTGGGAGAACCAATATGGTTATCACTTTAGTGTTTACTCAACACCTGCCGAATCATTGACCGATACTTTCTGTGAGGATGATATTGCGCGTTTTGGTATGATTCCGGATATTACGGCGAAGGAATATTACACGAATAGTTTCCACTACGATGTACGTAAAAACCCAACGCCATTTGAAAAACTAGCATTTGAGCAAGACTATCCAAAATACGCAGCGGGTGGTTTTATTCATTATTGTGAGTATCCCAATTTAAAGCAAAATCCAGCTGCGTTAGAAGCAGTTTGGGATTGGGCTTATGATCGTGTGGGTTACCTAGGAACAAATGCTTCGATTGATCACTGTTTTGAATGTGGTTTTGATGGTGAATTTAAACCAACTGCAAGAGGATTTGAATGTCCACAATGTGGTAATCGTGATCCAAAAACGTGTGATGTTGTTAAGCGAACTTGTGGTTATCTCGGAAATCCAATGATTCGACCAATGGTTCATGGTCGTCATAAGGAAATTGTGTCACGTGTTAAGCATATGCAGTTAGGAGGCCTTGAAGATGGTGAAATCTAATCGGCCACGACATATTAGACAGCCAAACAATCCGCAGCCACAAGAATGGTTAGCATCTGAACGTAGTTTACAATATGTGGCTAGTTATAAACCATTCAATATGGTTGATGGTGAAGGTATTCGATGCAGTCTTTATGTATCGGGTTGCTTGTTTAATTGTCCTGGTTGCTATAATCGGGTTGCTCAAAACTTTCATTATGGTAAACCTTATTCGCAAGCACTAGAGGATCGCATTATTGCTGATATGTCGCATAGCTATGTCCAAGGGTTGACATTACTTGGAGGCGAACCATTTTTAAATACCCAAGTTTGTTTGAAATTATGTCAGCGAATTCGACAAGAATTTGGACACACAAAGGATATTTGGTCATGGACGGGTTATACCTGGGATGAGTTGATGCAAGAATCCTATGACAAGTTAGAATTGTTAAGCATTATTGATATTTTGGTAGATGGTCGTTTCTTAGAAGAAAAGAAAGATTTGACGTTACAATTTCGTGGGAGTTCAAATCAAAGAATCATTGATGTGCCAAAGTCCTTAGCAACTGATGATGTTGTTATTTGGGATAAATTAGTTAGGTAGTTTAGGAGGAAAAACAGTGGCTGAATTAATCATTGACCATCTTTCGGTGGCTGTGCAAGATAAAACCATTTTAAATGATGTTAATTTAACGATTAAAAATGGTGAAATTCATGCACTGATGGGGCCAAATGGTACGGGAAAATCAACTTTATCAGAAACCATCATGGGGAATCCACGCTATCGAATTACAGGTGGGCGAATTTTATTAAATGATCAGAATATTACTGATATGGCAACTGATGAACGAGCTCGTGCAGGTATTTTTCTAGCAATGCAATATCCAGTTGAAGTTGCTGGCATTACGAATGCAGATTTTATTCATTCAGCAATGAACGCTCGCAATAATCATGATGCTGTCCCAGTACTAAAATTTCTTAAGTCATTACACCAAAATATGGCTTTTTTGGATATGGACGAAGACTATGCTAATCGTGGTTTAAATGAAGACTTTTCTGGTGGTGAAAAGAAACGCAATGAAATTTTACAACTAATGATGTTGCAACCAACAATGGCCGTTCTAGATGAAATCGACTCTGGTCTAGATATTGATGCCTTAAAAGTTGTTGCCCGCGGTATCAATAAGATGCGAAGTGAATCATTTAGTTGTTTGATGGTGACCCACTATCAGCGACTGCTCAATTATGTTGTTCCTGATGTGGTGCATGTCATGATGGGTGGACGCATTATTAAAACGGGTGGGCCGGAGTTGGCGGTAGCGCTCGAAAAAAATGGCTATGAAGGACTTGATCAGGTGTAAGGAGGTGAGTCATGCAATGACAACAGATGTCTTAGAACAAGCTAATTATCCTTATTATATGGGCATTAAGTATACAACAAAGGATTATGAATTTGTTAGTCACAATGAATCTGTACATTGGCAATGGTCGGCAGATGATGCAACGATGACAGAACTTAAGCACCACGGTGGTACAATTGTGCGTCTTGAAGATGAGGCACAGTTATCCAAACAAGTCACAGCATATATACAGAAACATCAAACAAATAAGTACATCGTACAGCATTTTCAACAACCGCTCGTCGGTTTGAAAATTATGATTCCTGATCATGTGGTTATTAAACAACCGTTAAATTTGACGATAGATTTAAGAGATGCCCAACCAATTGCATTGACGATAGTGTTGATCCTTGGTGAAGGCAGTCAGTTGACTCTGCAACAGGCTATCAATATTAATGGTCAGGTAGCTCATGCTAGTTGTGTGATAATTGGACATCAAGCAGATAATAGTCAGTTAAAATTGATGACTGCACTCAGCAATCAGATGCCCATCAACTTATCATTATTTGGGGAACTTGATGTGGCCAGAGATTGCGTGGCAGATTGGTCACTGGTACCAGGAGCTTACGGTAAATTATTGGGGGATGTTGTCGTGAACTTGAATGGTCAAGGTAGTACTGCAAAACTCAATGCGGTCAAAATCGGCATCGGTCAAGATTACAGTGGCTTTCAGGGATGTGTGAATCATTTGGCAACGCACACAACTAGTCGCATCAACATGCGTGGCGTGTTATTTGGCCAATCAAAGGTTAATTTTACAAGCGTCGGGCAAATTTATCACGGTGCCTATGGTTCAGATTCACAGCAAGAAGGGCGGTTGATGACGGTTGGTAAAAGTGCCCAAGGAACCGTCAATCCGTTATTGATTATCGATGAAAATGACGTCAATGCTGGCCATGCGGCTAGTGTTGGTCAGTATGATCCTGAAGAACTTTACTATCTATTAAGTCGAGGAATTACTGAACAACAAGCCAGAAAAATTTTAGTCTATGATTTTATTGCACCAGTGCTCCATGAGCTCACTGATGATTTGCAACAAAAGGTCATAGCAGCAGTTGAAGAAGGTGCAGGTGAAGATCTCCATGACAGTTTATAATCAGTTAGCTTACTTAGATAATGCTGCAACCACGCCGATGCCAGATGCCGTCCTTGAAGTGATTGATAATTATTATCAAAAACAAAAGGTCAATGTGCATCGTGGCATGTATATGTTAGCTAATGAGGTGACCCAACAATATGAACAGGTTCGTCAACAGGTAGCTGATTTCATTCATGCGCCCGATGTTGCAGATATTGTGTTTACTAGTGGTGCAACCGATGCGCTGAATTTGGTGGCATTTGGTTATGGTATGACACATCTTCATGCTGGGGATGAGATTATTATTAGTGTCATGGAACATCATTCTAATTTGGTACCTTGGCAACAAGTTGCCAAAATAACGGGGAGTAAACTACGCGTTGTTGACATTACAACAGATGGTCGGATTGATATGATATCATTGCAAAAAATGCTAAACAAACATACCAAAATTGTGTCACTAACATTAGTTTCAAATGTTTTAGGAACGTATACAGATATGCACCCAATTGCAAAGCTGGTGCATGAAGCTGGTGCCGTGCTACTGGTTGATGCAGCTCAGGCAGTTGCCCATATACCGATTGATGTGCAAGCAATTGAAGCCGACTTTTTGGCCTTTTCCGGACATAAAATGTTTGGTCCAACAGGTGTCGGGGTGCTATATGGGCGTGCGGATTTACTGGCTGAGACAAATCCAACGCGGTTCGGTGGTGAAATGATTGATCAAGTAACCAAAACAACGGCCACTTTTCAACCAGCACCATTAAAATTTGAAGCAGGAACACCAAATATTGCTGGTGTACTTGGGTTGGGTGCGGCGATTAAGTATATTTATCAGAAAAGCTACCAAACAATTGCTCAGATTGATCATGAATTGATAGATCATTTAATGACAGGGTTGGCTCAAATACCTGCGGTGACGGTGTATGGATCACCAATCGCAAGTGACCACCAAGGGGTTGTGAGCTTCAACGTAGACAATGTACATGCGCATGATGTTGCAACTATTTTGGATTCAGCAGGTGTTGCTGTCCGATCAGGTCACCATTGTGCGGAGCCCCTAATGCATTTTTTGGGTACTGAAAGTGTTGTACGAGTCAGTGTTAGTTTTGAAAATAAGTTGTCTGAAATTGATAAGTTATTGGCAGGTGTTCGTCAGGTAAAGGAGTTATTGACATGAGTGATATTCGACAACTTTATCAGCGGATTATCGTTGATCATGCCAATTATCCGCACCATTATGGTGAACTCAAGACGGCAAATTATAAAAAAACCTGTCGTAATCCAGACTGTGGCGATACCATTTCGATATTTGCACTAATTGTTGACGGTCAATTTATTGACATATCGTTTACAGGAAATGGCTGCATCATTAGTCAAGCATCTGCAAGTATGCTAATGGATATATTAATTAATCAGTCTGTCGATGTTGCGCTTGACCGTATGCAAAGTTTCCGCAAGTTAATCATGGGACAAGCAGTGGCTGCTAACGATTTAGGCGATAGTATTGCTTTTAGTACTTTAAGTGAATTTCCAACACGTGTTCGATGTGGTGCCTTAGCTTGGCATGCAATGTCAGAAATTATTAATGATTGGAGGGCAACCAATGGCTGAAGATTCCATATCAGTTAAAGGTCAGCAGACCAATGAAGAACGGGGCGCTGTTGATGAAATTGATCCAGTTTTTTCAACAGGTGTTGGTATTAGTGAGGATACAATTCGTAAAATTTCTGGTGCTAAGCATGAGCCTGATTGGATGTTAGCGTTACGTCTGAAAGCCTACCAAATCTATTTAAAAATGCCTTTACCGAAATTTGGACCTGATTTAAGTCAAATTAATTTGGATCATATTAAATATTTTCAACGAGCAACAGATCATGTGGCGCGGCAATGGGCAGATGTACCAGACACGATTAAAGAAACCTTTGAACGTATTGGTGTTCCTGAGGCTGAACGAGAGTATCTGGCAGGTTCAGCAGCTCAGTATGAATCTGAGGCAGTGTACAGTAATTTGAAACATGACTTGGAATCACAAGGAATCATTTTTATGGATACGGATTCTGCACTGCGTGAACATCCTAATTTGGTACAACAATATTTCGGCACCTTAATTTCGGCCAGCGATAATAAATTTGCTGCCTTAAATACGGCGGTTTGGTCCGGGGGGACTTTTTTATATGTGCCAAAAGGGGTGCATGCGGATGTGCCCATTCAAAGCTATTTTCGGATTAATGCCGGTCGAACCGGACAGTTTGAGCGAACGTTAATCATTGTTGATGAAGGGGGTTCGGTTAATTATGTTGAGGGCTGTACCGCACCAAATTATTCAGAAGACAGTTTACATGCGGCCGTGGTCGAGGTATTTGTGAAGCAAGGTGGCTATTGTCGCTATACAACGATTCAAAATTGGTCAACAAACGTTTATAGCTTGGAAACTAAACGGGCACGTGCTGAAGCAGCAGCATCGATGGAATGGGTTGATGGAAATCTAGGTTCTAAAGTGACAATGAAATATCCTAGTATTTATTTAGTTGGTCGTGGTGCAACTGGCTCGATGCTATCAATCGCTGCAGCCGGTAAAGACATGCATCAAGATACCGGTGCCAAGATGATACACATGGCACCCGACACGCATAGTACGATTATTTCAAAAGCCATTTGCCATGACGGCGGTCGTGCCGATTATCGTGGTTTGGTAAAGTATACAAAACGAGCGACAAACGCACATTCCCATTTAGAATGTGACACGATTCTTATGGATAATCAAAGCAGCAGTGATACATTTCCGGTGAATGATATTGCGACTAGCGATGGTACGATCGAACATGAAGCACGTGTTTCCAAAGTTTCAGAAGAAAAACTCTACTATTTAGAAAGTCGTGGATTAGATGAAGAAACCGCAACACAGTTGATAGTGATGGGGTTTTTGGATCCATTTACGAAACAACTACCGATGGAATACGCCGTTGAACTGAATCGATTGATTAAATTTCAGATGGTTGGTAGTGTTGGTTAAATAATTTTGAATAGACGCAATGAAAAAAGAGAGCGAGACAAAAGTCGTTTTGAAGCCGGTGTGTAACGTGGTTTTCGTCATTTTTGGCCGAAGCAAAGCGAAGGACAGAAATGTCGTAAATTGCGTTACATTGAGGCTTCAGACTTTTGGAACGCGTTTATGCTGTCAAACTAACATGCGTTTAATTAATATCTTTTAGCACAAAAATTAGAGGCTGAGACAACATCTGTCCCAGCCTCCTTTATATTTTAATTTTTCTTTCTTTCTTGAACGAAAAAGATAACAGATAGCAAAATTAGGAAACCAGCACCGATGCTGACAGAAACGCGTGTATCTGGATTAATAAACATAAAGACAACAATAACCAACAATGAAAGTAGTGCAAAATAGTTTGTTAATGGATATAGCGGCATTTTAAAAGGATGCTCAGCCATTAGTGTTTTATTAGAAGCCCGGAACCTTAATTCTGAAAATAGGATAACAAACCAAGGCACCATACCAGGTAATACACTTGAACTATATACTAAGACAAACAAGTCAGCAGTTGATTTATTATATGCAGAGAAGACAGTATTTAAAATCAATCCTAGTAGAATACCACCAGAGATGGCAAGAATTGAAACATAAGGTACTTGACGTGATGATAGTTTTGATAATGGCTTAGCTGTTTCACCATCTTTTGATAGTTTGAACAACATACGACTTGAACTATAGATACCAGAATTAGCACCTGACATAGCGGCAGTTAGGACCACGAAATTAATGATACCGGCAGCACCTGAAATACCAACTTTTGAAAATGTTTCTACGAATGGTGAACCGACTGCGTCAAGTTGGTTCCAAGGGTAGATTGTCACAATGACAAAAATAGCACCGATATAGAAAATTAAAATACGCCAAACGATTGAACGAATTGATGAAACAATGGCATGTTTAGGATGTTCAGCTTCACCAGCCGTAATACCCAGTACCTCAATTCCTTGATAAGACCCAACGACAATTGACATGGCAAAGATAAATCCTTTAAAGCCACCCGTGAAGAAGCCACCGTGTGACCATAAATTTGAAAGACCGATTGCGTGCCAATGATTACCTAACCCTAGAAAAATGACCATTGCACCTAGGACAATCATCACAATAATCGTTACTACTTTGATCATGGCAAAATAAAATTCCATCGTACCGTAAGCCTTAGCAGAAGTCAGGTTGGCAAGTGTTAGTGTCGCGATGACAACCACACCCGATATCCAACCAGGCAAGTGGGGCCACCAATAATTTAAATAAGTGCTGACAGCAATAACTTCACTGATACCAACGACGATATATTGAAAAACATTACTCCATTTTGTGAGGTAACCGGCTAAAGGGTGAATATAATTTGAAGCGTAGTCAGCAAATGATCCAGTTGTTGGATTAATGAAAATCATTTCACCTAAAGCGCGCATCACAAGATATAGCAAAATACCAACAAAGGCATAGGCTAATAGGACTGATGGACCAGTCCATTGAATGGTTGATGTTGATCCCATAAATAGACCGACACCAATTGTGCCACCTAAGGCAATCATTTGCATTTGACCACTCGTTAACGAACGTTTTAACTGACGTTCAGACTTTATCTGCTCACTCTTCATATGTGACACTCCTCTTTCTCCTAAAAAAGTATACAAAAAACCGCCCAATCAACTTGCACCGCAAAGCGGGTGTCGAGCTGATTGGACGGTTTGTTAACAATCAATAGTTATTAACAGCACGTTAAATATCCCAACCAGCCAAAAGGGTGGTTGAGGTGGTGGTCGTTAGATGATCTGCTAAGATTAAGTTTTTTGCTTTGTAAACTAACATAACGATTTCCTCCGTGCATTAATTAATAATTAGAAGAATATCATTATTATGCCAGGATGACAAGAGAAAATTTAAAATCTCATCGATATGAGTGACTAATTTATTAATTAAATAATAATAAAAAGTCAACAAAATCAATCATAACTAGCTATTATATATTGAAATAGTCGTTATTCGAGATATTTAAAAAGTGTCTTAAAAATTTGCGATATCGTACGCAAGAAATTAGAGGTTTAATTATGTCACAATTGAAATTATGGCAAAAAATGATTCGACGCGAAAATCCGAGTAGTTATGCAGATAAAGACGGCAAACTGCAGCCGGTATTAGGAAAAAGAGAAATGATTGCAATGGGGATTGGTACGGTAGTTGGTGCTGGTGTTTTTACTATGCCAGGCATTGTGGCAGCCGAATATGCAGGTCCAGCAGTCGTGATTTCTTTTGTTATTGCAGCATTAATTGCCGGATTATCCGCTTTAGCCTATTCAGAGTTAGCATCGGCCATGCCATTTGCTGGTTCAATTTATTCGTGGGCAAATGTTATTTTTGGTGAATTCATTGGTTGGATTGCGGGATGGGCAATTTTAGCAGAATATTTGATTGCTTTGGCGCTGGTTTCGTCGGCATGGTCCTCGTATTTCCAAGGCTTTTTAGCAAGCTTTGGCTTCGAATTACCAAAATTTTTTCAAGCATCGTTCAATTTAGCAAAAGGAACGGGCTTTGATTTATTTGGTGCCATAGCAATTTTAGTGGTCGGTGTCCTAGCTTCCCGCGGGCTGAGAAATATTGCTCGAATTGAAAATTGGCTTGTCGTTGGTAAAATTGCTGTCATTATTATCTTTATTGTGGTGGGGGCTACTGCAGTTCAAGTGAAAAACTGGCTGCCATTTATTCCCCATCATCAAACGGGCACTCATTTTGGTGGTATTACTGGGATTATTGCCGGGGCAACGCAAATTTTCTTTTCATACATCGGTTTTGATACGATTGCAGCTAATTCAGCAGAGGTGAAAAATCCACAGAAAACAATGCCACAAGCAATCGTTGGTACATTAGTCATTGCAACGGCTTTATTTGTGGGTGTCGCAGCAATTTTAACGGGGATGTATCCATATGAAAAATTTGCTGGTAACGCTGAACCAGCGGCATGGGCGTTGCGTGAATCAGGACATTTATTAACAGCTAATTTATTGTCAGTTGTCGCATTAGTGGGGATGTTTTCTGGATTAGTTGCTTTATTGATTGGCGGGTCACGATTGGTGTATTCGTTTGGTCGCGACGGACTGATGCCACGTCAACTTGCACAATTGGACAATGCGGGGCTACCTAAAGTAGCGACTGGGATTATTACAGCAATTGCGATTATTCTGGGAGGTGTTTTCCCAATTGACATGTTGGCAAATTTGGTGTCTGCAGGTACGTTGATCGCCTTTATTGTAGCTGGCTTGGCAGTTTTGAAACTGCGTAAACGGGCTGATATTGATCACAGTGGTTATAAAATGCCGTGGTACCCAGTACTGCCAATATTAGCTGCATTGGCTGCTTTCTTATTACTATGTTCGTTAAATACGACTGCTATTTATTTAACTGTTGGATGGTTGGTAATTGGGTTTATTGTGTATCTTTTCTACGGTAGTCATCATAGTTAAGTAAAGTCAGGATAGTATTATTTTTATGATTAGTAGTATGTTCGCAAATATAAGTGTGCGATAATAATTAGATACTAGTCGTTTAAATTGATGGGAGAAAAGCCGATGAAAAAATTATTGGTTTTAACTACAGGAGGAACCATTGCGTCAACAAAAACTGCTCAAGGTTTAGCGCCAGGAATGACAGCTGATGAATTGATGACCTATGTTGTACCACGTGATGATGTGATGATGTCTGTCGAAAACATCATGGGAAAAGACTCAACTAATATGCAACCTGAAGATTGGTTGATTATCGCCGGACGCATACTAGAACATCAGGATGAATTTGATGGTTTTATTGTGACTCATGGTACAGATACAATGGGTTATACCGCAGCCGCCTTGTCATACTTGCTATATGGTATTAAAAAACCAGTTGCGTTGACCGGATCACAAATTCCATTAGGTGAAATGCAGTCAGATGCTATTAGAAACCTGGATGATGCTGTCACGTTTGCTAGTAAAACGCATTTGACGGGAGTATATCTTGTATTTAACGGTTTGGTCATGATGGGGACGCGCGCTGTTAAGACCAAGACAAAGAGTTATGATGCGTTTGAGAGTATTAACTATCCTTATTTGGCAAGTGTGAATGCTGGGGAAATGGTGTCATTATATGAACCAGAGCCAGAAGAACCATTATTAAAGTCACACACTTCTTTGGATCCAAATATTTTTGTTTTGAAGGCCTTTCCAGGACTTTCAGTAGATATATTTGATTATTTAGTTGCGCATACACATGGTGTCATTATTGAGAGTTTTGGTAATGGTGGTTTACCGTTCCAACGACGTAATTTGATTCCGGGTATCGAGAAACTTATTGCTGCAGATATTCCAGTTATTATCACGACACAAATTTTAGAAGAAGGTCAAGATATTAATTTGTATGAAGTCGGTAAACGAGTTGCGGATGCTGGTGGTGTTACAGTTGGTGATATGAATACTGAGGCAGTCGTCGCAAAGTTGATGTGGGTATTAGATCAAACACGCGACCCGCAAAGAATCACAGAGATGATTCAGACGCAAACGGCTCATGATATTGGATTCGTCTAATGTGCAGTTAAAGAGGAGGCGCAAATGGCAAAATTATCATATGATATTTTAGAAAAATTTGGTACATTATCAACTAGTAAAAGTGGTTGGGAATTGCAATTAAACTTTGTGCAATGGGGTGAAAATAAACCTAAATTCGACATACGTTCATGGTCACCAGACAATAGTAAGATGGGTAAAGGGTTAACTTTATCTCATGATGAGGTGGTTGCACTGTACGATGTATTAGCGAATGTATTAGCAGCAGAACACGCACCTGTAACAGATGTCACAGATGATATTGTAGATACTGATTCACAAACAAATGAGCAGCCTAAATGGGGACGTTTGGACGAGATGTAGAAGACACATATAAAAAATATTTAAATGACTGTCAGTCGGTTGATTAAGGTGCGTCACAATAGTGTGCACGAACAAAGTTAGACTGATAGTTTTTTATATAAATTGTTATATTTTTATTCAATTTAATAGACTTACAGCATTCGTAAACCAAGACCAAAACCACCTAATATACCCTTCTTGTTGACCATTGACATGAGTTTAAGCACTTCAGTTGGAATGCCTTGGTTATCTACTCGAGCAATTTTAGAATTATTATCTATGAAACGAGGTATTTCAATTCCTTTTAGTTGGTTGTTCAGCAATTTTATTTGATATTTTTTTAGGTAAATACCAAGCGTGGTTTCTTTACCAACAGATTGAATAGCAAGGTCAAATTGTTTCAACAAGACGGTGTTTTTATTTTTCATAAGGTAAATCCTCCCTTAACGGTTAATAATTATATGATACATGATTGTTAATCGTTATTAAAAATAAATTTTACCTAAATTAATAAATAGGTTTGATGCCATTAATTGAAGTGAAAATTAATGTTTCGTGGTTATCATAATAGTCACTGTTGACGTTGAGGTTTGTTGCTTAGTTTCTGCAATAATGGTATCTACCGTCCACGTCTGAATACGATGACCTAACTTGATGGGTGTCGCAATCGCAAGTAATGTACCAGTCGTTGCAGCATTTAAATGATGTGTATGAATATCAACACCGACAGGAATTTGGTCGGGATTTGTTAAGCTAGCATTAGCGCCTAGACTAGCTGCTGTTTCAGCAAGAAAAGCATTAATACCACCATGCACGATACCATAGGGTTGCTTAATCTGATCGGTGATTGGTAGTTGTATGATTGTTTTTTCAGCAGTTATGAGTTTGTTTTCAACGTTTAAAAATTGTAATGCATCCATGGTCGTCCCTCGTTTTCAAAGTAGTATCAGATTAATCCTCATTTTAATATTAATTTGGAAAAAATAATAGAAAAGATTATAATGCACTAGTAGTGTTTATTGTACAGATATAAAAAATAGGAAGTGGCAAAATAAATATGACAGTAGAATGGTCAACAGTTAAAGAATACTCAGAAATTTTCTTTGAGCGTGCTGATGCAATTGCTAAGATTACGATGAATAATCCACGTCATCATAATGCGTTTACACCTGATATGGTGCAAGAAATGATTGATGCTTTTTCAATTGCACGTGATGATGCTTCAATTGGTGTGATTATTTTAACTGGAGAAGGGGATAAGGCCTTTTCTTCTGGTGGTGATCAATCAGTACGTGGTAATGGTGGTTATGTTGGCCATGATCACATTGCACGTTTGAACGTTTTGGATTTGCAACACTTGATGCGTATCATTCCAAAGCCAATTATTGCGATGGTTAAAGGTTGGTCAGTCGGTGGTGGTAACATTTTGCAACTAGTTTGTGATTTGACGATAGCTGCTGATAATGCCATGTTTGGTCAAACTGGACCAAAGGTTGGTTCATTTGATGCAGGATATGGTTCAGGTTACTTAGCTCGTGTTATTGGACATAAGCGTGCGAAGGAAGTTTGGTTCTTGAATAAGTTCTACACAGCACAAGAAGCTTACGATATGAACTGGATCAACCGCGTCGTACCATTGGCTGAGGTTGAAGATGCAACGTTAGAGTGGGCTAATATCATTCTACAAAAGTCACCAACTGCTTTGCGCTTTATTAAAGCTGCGATGAATGCTGATACAGATGGTTTAGCTGGTTTGCAACAATTTGCTGGGGATGCCACAATGTTGTATTACACAACTGATGAAGGAAAAGAAGGTAAGAATGCCTTTCTTGAAAAGCGCCAACCAGATTTTACCAAGTATCCAAAGTTCCCATAAAAATAATGAAGACTCGGTAAGCGACAGGTCAATGTCAGCTATCGGGTTTTTTATTCGATTTTTGCTTTAAAAATATATAGAAGGAATATTCATGGAAAATTGGCTAACAAAACGCGCACAATTATCACCTGACCATTTGGCTGTTCAGTATCAGGAAACAAAGTTGACCTTTGCGCAGATGAACGACCAGGTGCAACATATTGCGACACAATTGGCGCAGATTGCTCAAAATGAAGAACGAATTGCGGTAATTACTTCAAATCAGTTGCAAGGCTATTTGATGATTCTAGCTGTACAACAATTAGGTAAAACAATCGTTCTGATTAATCGTCGTTTATCTGCAAGAGAAATTGATTTTCAATTAAAAGATGCTGGTATTCAGGTTGTCGTGCAAGATAATGATTTTCACTTAACACTATCAGTCAATAAGCAAGTTTCTTTTGCCGAAGTATTGGCAATACCGGTTACTGAACTAATTAATCCCGTTGCTGACTTTGACTTAAATAAAGTAACATCAATTATGTATACATCAGGAACGACCGGTAATCCTAAAGGGGTCATGCAAACCTTTGGTAACCATTTTTATTCAGCTATTGGCTCAGCGTTAAATTTGGGCATTATGACTGAGGATGTCTGGCTGGCAGTTGTTCCTATTTTTCATATTAGTGGTTTGTCAATTATGATGAGATCACTTATTTATGGTATGGGTGTGCGTCTGTTTGAAAAATTTGATGTTCATGCCATTAACAAAACCTTATTAAGTGGAGAAGTGACAACGATTTCAGTTGTGCCGATGATGTTGACACAACTACTGAGTGATTTGCCAGCAGGAACCCGTTATCACAAAAACTTTCGTACGATGTTGTTGGGTGGTGGACCAACTGACTTAACAACTTTACAACGAGCAACAGCAGCAGGTATCGAAGTTGTGCAATCATATGGTATGACAGAAACTGCATCACAAGTGATTGCCTTGGATGCGGCAAATGCGCAACGGAAAATTGGGTCAGCTGGTAAGCCACTGTTCCCTGTTTCAGTTCGTATTGCACATCAGGATGAAAATCGTCATGGTCGCATCCAAATTAAATCGCCAACATTAGCGGTTGGCTATTTAAATCAACCAGAGAAATATGCTAATACATTCGAAAATGGCTGGTTTGATACAGGTGACATGGGTTGGTTAGATGACGAAGGTTTCTTATACATTGATGGTCGTGAAGGAGATATGATTTCATCAGGTGGTGAAAATGTCTTCCCTGATGAAATTGAATCGATCTTTGCGAAACTAGATGCAATAAAGCAAATTGCAGTGGTAGGTGTCCCCGATGAAAAATGGGGTGCGGTACCAGTCGCTTTTGTTACGTTTACGGATGGTAAGTCGCTATCTCGACAGGAGTTACGCAATTTTGGTCGAGACATGTTAGCGCATTATAAGGTACCCGCACACTTTTATAATGCATCAGAATTACCACGGACAGCGAGCGGTAAAGTGCAACGACATAAATTGCCGCATTTGATTGCGGAATCATCAGAAATAAAATAAGCATTTACCTTGAATTTTTGAGATGAGCGACTATAATGGTTGGTAATCTAGGAAAGGGGGTGATACGTTTTGACAGATATACACAATCAACAAAACGTATCGCCCTTGTAAAAGGAAACAAGGGCGATACGTTCTGTATAGTTTAGTGGGCAACTACTAAAAAGATTATGCGGATTGTAATTTAACAGCATAATCGGAAGC
>NZ_GG697129.1:232005-383732 GCF_000160575.1 Weissella paramesenteroides ATCC 33313 | reverse complement strand
GCATCAAGTGACGAACTTGATGCTTTTTTTATAAATGCAGATTCATGTTATAATCATGAGGAGTTTATAATTTATGTCGATAGAATGAGGTGTTAAAAATGGAAATCATTGATGTTACGCCAAAGACTGAAGCAGACTGGGAACGTATTTATCTTGAGGCTTTTCCGGAATATGAGCAACGTCCGATTGCGGATTTAGTTGCGATGTCTGAGCAACAGAGTGGCACAAGAATGCAAGTAATTACTGATGAGGACCAAGTAATTGGTGTCTTGTATTTGTGTGAAATAGGGGTAGCGAAGGCTTTTGTACTATATTTCGCTATGGATGCAGCAATTCAAAGCAAGGGTTATGGTAGTCATGCCTTAGCTATTTTGAAGGAACGTTATCCAGAAGGGCTGATCTTGGAGGCTGAAGAAACTGGCCAACAAGCAGAAAACGAAGAACAACGTGTTAAACGCTATGCATTTTACATGCGTAATGGCTTCCAGGATAAGCAATTGCTTTCTGAAAATTCTGGTGGCGTTTTCCATCTATTGGCAACGACCGAAGATGTTTCTGCAACGGAATACTTGCAAGCCATGCAGACATTGTCAATTGATGCAGTTATCCGTCGAGCACAATAAATTAGTTGAAAGAGAGCGAGACAAAAGTTGTTTTGAAGCCGGTGTGTAACGTGATTTGCGTCATTTTTGGCCGAAGCAAAGCGAAGGACAGGAATGGCTTAAATTGCGTTACATTGAGGCTTCAGACTTTTTGAACGCGTTTATGCTATCAAACTGAAATGCTTTTAATTAAGATATTTTTAGAAAAAGGAGTTGGAACATTTCCTCATGTCCCAACTTCTTTTGTGTTTATCTAATAAATTATGAAATGCCTTTCATTTTTCGTGCACTTTATTTATGATAAGGAACAAAGATATTTAAAAAACAGATTTTCAGTGTAAAGGAGCCAGCATGTCAAAATATATTATTTTTGACCTCGATGATACCTTATTAGATTTTCAAAAAGGTGAGGTTGAAGGGGTGAAAAAAATTCTAAAAACGAATGGTGTTGCTGATATTCATCAAGGCTTTTCAACCTATCAAACAATTAATCAAAAAGTCTGGCAGCAGATTGAAAGTGGCGTGCCACGACAACCATTACTGGACACCCGTTTTTCAAAAACGTTAGCTCTTTTTGACATTGATGCTAATGGTGTGAAATTAGAGGCCGAGTATCGTGAAATGTTGAATCATAATTTTTATACATTACCTGGTGCAACAGCTTTACTAGATAGTTTAAAGCAAAATGATTTCACGTTATTTGTTGGTACCAACGGGGTTAAAAAAACACAATTTGATCGTCTAGAAGGTTCCGGTCTACTAAAATATTTTGATGATTATTTTATCTCTGAAGATATTGGCTTTTCTAAGCCAAGTACAGAATTCTTTTTACCAATCTTTAATAAGTATCAGCAATTAACGCGGGAAAATACATTTATGATTGGTGATCGTTTACAGTCAGATATTTTGGGAGCAAATCGTGTGGGTCTGCGAAGTATTTGGTACAATCCCAATGAAATGGAAAATACATTTGACTATCAACCGACTTATACGGCAAACAGTTATGATCAAATCAAACAAATTTTATTATAAATAATTTGTTTTTTCTAAAGGAAGTCCTACTGTTGGGATTTTTTGGTAAAATAAGTCTTAATAAATGTATTTTATTGTGGTAAATAGGGATTATTACATATCACTAAGCGATTCTCTAATAGTAGGCAAGTTAGGTAAAAACATTCGCTTCTTGGATATGATGTTTAAGGTGGTTTTGGGAAAGGTAGGATTATTTATGGCACAGAATGGGCTTAAGCCAAGCATTAGCACATTAGGAATTATTTCCTTAGGTTCTGGTGGTGTAATTGGTAGTAGTTGGATTTACACGAATAGTCAGTTTTTTCATCAATATGGCGCGGGTGGAGAAATTTTTGGGTTATTGGCGGCATCAGTACTCGCGATTTTAGTTTCACTATCATTTGCTGAGCTATCAACGGTGTATCCGAAAGCTGGTGGTGAAGTTGTTTATGGATACAAGGCTTTTGGTAAAAAAGGTGGTATGTTTGCCGGGTGGGCATTGTTGGGTTCATATTTGAGTGCTTTGGCATTTTATGTGACAGCATCCAGCATGTTACTTTCACAGATTATTCCACAAATTGCTACTGGACCTGCTTATTCATTTGCTGGTATGAAGGTCCATTACACGGAATTAGCATTGGGTGTATTGATTACATTATTTATTTTCGCAATTAATTACCGTGGTGCTAGTCTAACGAGTAACGTACAAATTGTATTATTTATCTTACTGGTTATAATTGGAGTTGTGTTGGTTGTCGTTGGTTTTAGTCATGGAAAGCCTAGCAATTTTTGGCCCGCATTCTATGATGGGCAATCAAAGACACCTGAGATATTTAGATTTATCCTACCAGCCATGACGTTTCTAACTGGTTGGGAATCGATTGGTGTTATGGCTGAAGAGGTCAAAACGCCAGCTCGAAAAATTGGACGAATTGTTGTGATTGCCATTATGATTGCGGCAGCCTATTATTTACTAGTATTGTTAGCATCAGCTTGGATTCATCCTTGGCAAAGTACAGCAAAAATGGAAATGGGAACAATTGATGCCTTTAAAGCGGAAGGCTTCCCATTGTTGGGAACAGCAGCCTTTGTTATTTCGTTCTTAGGATTAGGAACAAGTTTCCTAGCATTGTTTTCAGCAGCACCACGCTTGATTTATTCATTAGCAGAACAAAAAATTTTGCCACAATATTTTGCAAAAGTACATCCAAAATATGGTACGCCAAGCCGTGCCATTGTGATGACTCTTGTATTGGTGTTATCACTTGGTTGGTTAGGTAAGGGAGCATTGACTTACTTTCTGGACATTGGTGGTTTCTTGACTGCCTTAGCCTGGGGAATCAATGCCTTTAACCTGTGGGCTATTCGTCGCAAGTACCCTGAATTAAAGGGTGGTTTCCGTAACAAACATCTATGGTTGCCGATATTGGGTGGTGTGATTGCTATTCTTATCGCGGTGGCAACGCTTATTCCTGGAACAGGCGTGTCATTAGTTTGGCCATATGAATATGTTATTTTGGGAATTTGGGTTGTCATTGGCTTGATCAGTTACTTCGCTGGTCGAAAATAACGCAAGTGTGATGACAACAAGTATGTAATATTTTGTTACACAGTTAAGAGTTATCGATTTACCAGTTTCATTGAATTGGTAGATCGATAACTTTTTTAATATATAGTTATTCCTCCTTTTGTTAACTAAATTATCCTATAATGTTAGGTAGCAACCTTAAATATTTAAGGTATGAGTAAGCTAAGAATAGGCAGTTTTTAAGGTTCAGCATCTATATTAAAAATAACAAAACTAACACAAGTGCAAGAGGGACGGTAATATTATGGCAGAAAATACGATTAAATTATTAGTTGTCGAAGATGACTATGCATTGAATGATACGGTGAAAGAAACAATTTCTGAATTAGGTGAAGTTGTTCAAGTCCATGATGGGGATGAAGGTTGGTTTGAAATTGAATCTGGTGTATATGATGCGGTCGTTTTGGATGTTATGTTACCTGGGCAAGATGGATTTACTATTTTAAAGAAGGCAAAAGAACAGTTTCCAAATTTGCCAATTCTCATGCTGACAGCCAAGGGTGAAATAGCTGACAAAATGCAAGGGTTTGATTTAGGGGCGGATGAATACATTACAAAGCCATTTTATAAAGAAGAGCTTTTGGCACGTTTGAAGACGTTATTACGTCATACAGGTGTGCTGGGACAGGATGGTGCCTTAGAGGTTGGTAATGTGCAGATTTATGTGGATCAACACAAGGTATTAGTTGATGATACAGAGGTTAGTTTACAGGGACGTGAATTTGGCCTACTAGTCTACCTGGTACAACACGTTGGACAAATTGTGACGAAGGATCAAATTTTTGATCGTCTCTGGGGGTTTGATTCTGATACATCATTAACAGTTGTTGAAGTGTATATGTCAAACTTGAGAAAAAACTTACGTCAAGCGGAGGCGCAAGTTAATATCAAAACATTGCGTAATGTGGGGTACACACTAAACGCGACGACTGAGGACTAATGGCTAAAGTTAAATCAGCAGAAAAACGACATTATCGTTTTAAAAAATTAAGATTACCAAAGTGGCTACAAAGAATCCGCGCTTCGTTGTCACAACAAGTTAAAATGACTATTTTAATGGTTGTTGGTTTTACATTAGTGTTCTTGTTAATTGGTAGTTTCTCAATTAGTCAGTTTCGAACGGTGATGTATGGCAACGCAGAATCACGTGTGGACAATGCCTTTAATATTCAAGCAAATCGTTTTGATCGTCCAGTTGTCCAAACTGAAACGGCACAAATCACTGACTATGTTGATTCATTTAAACACACATTGAACTTGCCAAAAGCAAATCGGGTTTATTTGCGTGAATATCGAGGTAGTTGGTATTTCTTTAATCGACATGGCGACGAATTAGCGTATGTGGATGTCACAGCTGAACACGAATTGGTTGAGTCATACCAGACACGTTTATTCTGGATTTATGTGTTGTCTGAGTTGGCCCTTTTGTTGATGGGAATGGCATTAACTAGAGCTAATATGCGGCCAATTATTCGCTCATGGAACCAGCAGCGAACTTTCGTCGCTGATGCAGCTCATGAATTTAAAACGCCGATGACGGTTATTCAAAATAATTTGGAACGGATGTTAGAGCATCCGAACGACACTGTTATGGACCAAGTTGAAAGCGTTGCTAATGCGTTGACTGAAGTTAGACATTTGAATCACTTGACCGGTGATTTATTGACGTTATCACAGGCCGATGCGGACATTCCAATGTTTGCGTTTGAGGAAATGGACTTAGCAGAGACGGTACGTGAGGTTGGTGACATTTATGAATACAATACCAATGAAAAGAATCAAACGCTAAAGGTTGATGTACCGAAAACATTACCAATTATTGGAGATGCGCAGCGATTGCGCCAATTACTTGTGATTCTTACGGATAATGCGCAAAAATATGCAGGTGAAGGAGCTAATGTTACGATTACCGCAATATCAACAAGTAGCGGTATTAAAATAACAGTTGCTGATACTGGAAAAGGTGTTTCAGAAGAAGATAAAAAGCATTTGTTTGACCGTTTCTACCGAATTGATAAGGCACGTTCTCGGTCCACAGGTGGTCATGGACTAGGATTATCGATTGCAAAATGGGTCGTTCAAGGACATCGTGGGACAATCGAAATCTTGGATAACAAACCACACGGGACAATTTTTAAGATTTTAATTCCTAAGAATCAAAAAGGTGCATCCTAAAATTTGGTTAATGGTTAAAAAAAGAGTTGGAACAAATTTTTTGTTCCAACTCTTTTTTAATTAATTTAGATTAAGGGTTTGGGGTGAGCATCAAAAACAGCAATCGTCTCATCTGCACGACCAACAACAACTTGGTCAACAATATTTAGGAACAAGCCATGTTCTACAACACCGACCATACTAGTCAACTCACGTCCCAATTTAAAAGGATCAGGCATTTTAGTAAAATGCAAATCAATTAAGTAATTGGCTGAGTCTGTCCGAACTGGGTTGCCATTTTGGTCCAAGCGCCAAGTTGGTTGGTAACCAGCATATTTCAAACGCTTAAATAGTTGATCAGCACCATAGGGGATGACTTCTACAGGAAGATAATGAGTCAATTGTGGTGCTAATTTTGTGTCATCAACGACCCAAATATTACGACGTGAATTAACGGCAACGATTTTCTCCCAAAGTAAAGCGGCTCCACCACCCTTGATTGCTGCAAAATTCTCATCAATTTGATCAGCACCGTCGATTGTCAAATCAATGTGGTCAACATCATCAACATTATGCATGGGAATGCCAAGTTTTGCCGCGGTACGACGCGTTTTATCAGAAGTAGGAATCCCCTTGATTTGCAATCCTTCTTCCGCCACACGCTTACCTAGCGCCTCGACAACAAAGGCAATGGTTGAACCTGACCCAATACCTACCACCATACCATCTTCAACGAATTCAGCTGCACGATAACCGGCTAATTTTTTAAGTGCAGTTTGATCTGCCATAAGGATAATGCCTCTTTCTTAAATTTTTTCTTGTCTCCATTATCTCTCATTAAATAGGGTTTAGGCAAATATGAAATTAGAAAATGTTACACTGGATAAATAACTTTTAAAAAAGGTGGCAAAATTTCATGATTGAGATGTGGCATGAAGAAAAAATAGAGGCATTCCGTCAGACATTACTTGATTGGTATGATAGAGAAGGCCGTGCAGATTTACCTTGGCGTCGAGACAAGGAACCCTACCATGTTTGGGTATCAGAAATTATGTTACAACAGACCCAAGTTCAAACGGTCATTCCATATTTCGAACGATTTATGAAAAACTTTCCAACGATAACAGACTTAGCAATGGCGCCAGAACAACGGTTATTAAAAACTTGGGAAGGGTTAGGTTACTATTCACGTGTTCGGAATATGCAAAAGGCAGCCCAACAAGTAGTTAATGATTATGATGGTGTTTGGCCAAGTGATATGCAAGCTCTACAACAGTTAACGGGTATCGGTCCATATACTGCAGCAGCTATTGCTAGTATATCTTTTGATGAGCCAGTACCGGCCATTGATGGTAATGCATTTCGTGTCTTTGCACGGCTTTTCAAAATTGATGCAGATATTGCACAAGCAAAAACAAGAAAAATTTTCTTTGAAGTGGGTCAACGATTAATTGATCCTGAACGTCCGGGTGATTTTAATCAAGCAATAATGGATTTGGGATCATCATATATGAGTGCAAAAAATTATGATAGTGAACATTCACCAGTTAAGAAATTTAATGCTTCATATTTAGATGGAACCGAGGATTTGTATCCAGTAAAGACAAAAGCGCCTAAACCTAAACCAGTGACCTATTTTGCCATTGCCGTTAAATCATCAGTAGGGTATTTATGGGAACAACGTCCAGCTGATGGGTTGTTGGGGAATTTTTGGACAATGCCCTTATATGCATTAACTGATTTTATAACGGACAGTGATGCAAACTGGACCGAAGAAGAAATGGTTGCAGCAACGCAAAAAAGATTGGCAACAGATTATGGTGTAGTGGCCGATTTAAAGAAAGTGGCTGGTCGGCCAGTTACCCACGTGTACACGCATTTGAAGTGGACAGTAACGATTTTAACTGCAGAGGTGGCACCACAGCGACTTGTTCGCGGGCAATGGCGTGCAATTGAGGATATTCAAAGTGACCCACAGCCTAAAATACAAGAGAAAATATGGCAACGGTTAAGCTAAGATGTGTCTAGTCATGGCGCCCTAATGAATAATTTATGACAAAAATTTCTGTTATTTAACAAATCAGGGACTAGTGTTTCACGTGAAACACTAGTCCCTGATTTTTAGATTCAACTCGGTCAATCTATTGAATAGATAGGCATTTTGCGGTATTCTTTTAGTATTGGAATCAGTTTGGAGAAAGATAATGAACCCCGAAGAATTTGCGGCGGCACTACGCGATAAAAACGTTATTTTAGACGATAAACAATTGGCACAATATCAAACGTATTATGATCGTTTGGTATCGGTTAATGAACATATGAATTTAACGGCCATTACTGATCGTGACGATGTGTATTTGAAGCATTTTTATGATTCACTAACTTTAGCATGGGCATATCCTAAGCTACAAACTGATCAACTTCGTATGATTGATGTTGGTGCAGGAGCTGGTTTTCCATCACTGCCATTAAAGATAGCGTTTCCACAATTAAAAATTACTATCATCGATGCATTGAATAAGCGCATAAAATTTCTACAGGAGCTAGTTACCGAACTGGGGCTTGAAGACGTGACAGTTGTTCATGCGCGAGCAGAAGAATTTGGTCATAAAAAAGCACCAAATCGTGAACAATTTGATGTAGCGACTGCTAGGGCTTTGGCTCGATTAAATGTATTGGGTGAACTGACATTACCACTGGTTAAGGTGGGTGGTGCATTACTAGCAATGAAAGGTAGTGCTGCCAGTGAAGAATTGCATGAAGCGCAGGGAGCGATTACAAAATTAGGTGGTAAAATTGGTCAAGAAGTGCCAGTTAACTTGCCTAATGGTGATCCTAGAACAATTATCATCATTGATAAGGTTAGTGCGACACCTAATCGTTATCCTCGTAAACCAGGAGATCCAGCACGCAAACCGTTGTAGGAAGGGGAAAATAATGGGACACATTATTGCATTAGCAAACCAAAAAGGTGGTGTTGGTAAAACAACCACAACAGTCAACTTGGCTGCTTCGTTAGCATCTTTTGGCAAAAAAGTATTAATTATTGATACCGATGCTCAAGGTAATGCAACATCGGGAACTGGTGTGCATAAATCGAATATTGAACAAGATATTTATGACGTGTTAATTAATGACGTGCCATTAGAAGATGTCATTTTACCAACCTCACATGAAGGGGTCGATATTGTACCGGCTACGATTAGGCTTGCTGGTGCAGAGTTGGAATTAGCACCTGTAATGGCGCGTGAGTTGAGATTAAAGAATGCTCTAGGAGATATTCGAGAGCAGTACGACTATATTTTAATCGATAATCCGCCTTCACTAGGACTAGTGACAATCAATACTTTTTCGGCGGCTGATTCAATTTTGATCCCTGTCCAAGCTGAATATTATGCATTAGAGGGGCTGGGTCAACTAATGAATAATATGAAATTGGTGAAGCGCCACTTTAATCCAGACTTAGAAGTTGAAGGGGTTCTTATGACAATGGTCGATCCTCGTACAAATTTGTCAGCTGATGTTATTGAGAATGTTCGTGAGTACTTTGGTAGTGAGGTCTATGAGACTGTGATACCACGTAATGTTCGTCTGTCTGAAGCGCCATCACGTGGTATGGCCATCATTGATTATGATCCAAAATCAAAGGGTGCTGAGGTATATACACAACTAGCAAAGGAGGTCCTAGAGTCTCATGGTGAAATCTAAAAAAACTGGATTAGGCGGTTTCGGTAAAAAAGGTGGCGGTCTTGGTGCTTTGTTTGCTGATCAAGGGCTTGATACTTCGGTATCTACTAGTGATGAAGTGCGTGAAATTGACGTTGACAAGATGGTTGCTAATCCGTTCCAACCACGACGGGTATTCAATCAAGATAAATTACAGGAATTAGCTGAATCAATTAAGCAAAATGGTGTTTTGCAGCCAGTTATTGTACGGCATAATCCTAAAAACAGTAGCCAGTATGAGATCCTTGCTGGGGAACGTCGTTGGCGTGCTTCGCAAATTGCTAATGTAGAAACTATTCCAGCAATTGTACGCAAGTTGGATGATGATCAAATGTTGCAGGCAGCCATTTTGGAAAATTTGCAACGTGAAGATTTGACACCGCTGGAAGAAGCACAAGCATATCGTGATATGATGGACGGCCTTCATTTGACACAAGAACAAGTGGCAAAGCGTTTGGGTAAAGCACGATCAGCGGTTGCTAATTTTTTGCGTTTGTTGAACTTGCCTGATGAGGTGAAAGATTTGCTAAACGCAGGGCAATTATCTATGGGGCAGGCACGAACATTATTGGGCTTACGTAATAAGCGACGTATTGTACCAGTTGCCAAACGTGCAATTGCCGAGGGCATGACAGTTCGTCAATTAGAGCAATTAGTCAACAAATTGAATGAGCAGTCAACAGTAACCAAAGATCAACCAAGTTTGTCCCCTTATATCAAGGCATCAACGACAGCTTTAGAAAATAAGTTTGGGACTAAGGTGCATATGACCCGTAACCGTAAGGGCGCTGGGAAAATTGAAATCACTTATTTGTCAGATGAAGATCTTAATCGGATTTTCGAGACATTAGGCATAGATTTGGATGCGGAATAGTGGAGGCAGTGATGTACAACTTACATGATATTGTTGAAATGAAAAAACCGCATGCATGTGGTGTGAATGAATGGCAAATTATGCGTGTCGGTGCTGATATGAAGATTGTGTGTCAGGGGTGTCAACGACAGGTTGTCATGACACGACATGATTTTGACAAAAGATTTAAACGTGTATTAAAGAGTGCACAAGATTAATGAAAAGAGAGATGGGTAAATAAAATGGCTCTTACAGCAGGAATTGTTGGCTTGCCAAACGTTGGTAAGTCAACTTTATTTAATGCAATTACTAAAGCGGGTGCAGAAATGGCGAATTATCCATTTGCAACCATTGAACCAAATGTCGGCATGGTTGAAGTACCTGATGATCGTTTGGATCGTATTCAAGAATTGATTCCAGCAGACAAGGTTGTGCCAACAACATTTGAATTTACTGATATTGCGGGTATTGTAAAGGGTGCTTCACAAGGTGAGGGACTTGGTAATAAATTCTTAGAAAATATCCGCCAGGTCAATGCAATCGTTCATGTTGTACGTGCGTTTGATGATGATGATATCACCCATGTTTCTGGTAAGGTTGACCCATTAGAAGACATTGAAACGATCAATACAGAGTTAGTATTGGCTGATTTAGAGTCTATTGACAAGCGTTACAGTCGGGTTGAAAAATCAGCTAAGTCAGCTAAAGATAAAGAAGCCATTGCTGAACTAGCAGTCTTAGAACAATTGAAACCAGCATTAGAAGCTGGTAAGCCTGCTCGGTCAATTGACTGGGATGAAGATGAACAAAAAATTATTCATAACTTGTTCTTGTTGACTTCAAAGCCGGTTCTGTATGTTGCTAATGTTTCAGAAGATGATATGGCTGATCCTTCAGAATCTGAATATTATCAACAAATTAAGCAATATGCAGAATCAGAGGGTGCAGATGTAATTGGTATTTCTGCCCGTGCTGAAGAAGAAATTGCTGAAATGGATGATGAAGATAAAGCAGAATTTATGGAATTACAAGGTATTTCGGAACCCGGTTTGAATCGTTTGATTCGCGCTGCTTATCATATGCTTGACCTACGTACATTCTTCACTGCTGGTGGTAAGGAAACACGTGCTTGGACATTCCGAGCAGGTATGAAAGCACCTCAAGTTGCGGGAGTTATTCACTCAGATTTTGAACGTGGATTCATTCGTGCTGAAACGGTGTCATTTGAAGATTTGGACAAATATGCGTCAATGAAGGCGATCAAAGAAGCTGGTCGTCGACGTTCAGAAGGAAAGGAATACGTTGTACAAGATGGTGACATCATTGAATTCTTGTTTAACGTTTAATTGGGGAAAATTATGACAGAGTCAAAGGAACAAACACAATCACAAGCGCCTAAGCCAACGCTGCCAACAGTGCAAGAGCTGGCAACATCAGGGTTGACCAATCGTAATCAGGAATTTATTCGTCAGATGGTCATTCTTGCTAATGGGGATGAGTCAAAGGCACAGTTGATTACAGAAGTTGGTGCAAAATTATTGACTGCCCAAAAAACAGGGGTCACAGCAAAGCAATTATATAATTCACCAGCTGAAGCAATGGGATTAAAGACTGAGGCAGAAAAGAGTGATGATACTCGTGGTTACGCAAGTTATGGTTTTTGGCCACTTGCAATTGATAATGCAATTGCATTCTTTATGATGTTTAGTTTCATGTTCGGACTAACATTATTGTTTAGTGGTGTGAAATCATCATCAGCTGGCTCTGCTGGGGCAGCCGGTATTACTTCATTGATTTTGACATCAATCTTGGGTGGTATTTTCTTCTCAGCTGTTACATTAACACTTGCACCACGTCGAGATGGCAAGCATGTATCATTTTGGAAAAAGGCAATTGTTACAGTTGGGGCCTTTGCAATTTGGTTCTTAGCATATCTAGGCTTTGCCTTCTTGCCAGCAGTAATCAATCCATTACTACCAGGTTGGGTATACCTTGTCATTGCAGTGATTGCATTCCTAGGATTCCGCTATTGGCGCGCAAAGACAGGAATTAAGGGTGGCTTCCTTGGCGCAAATGCTCAGCCACAATCTCGGAAAAAATAGCTAAAGAAGCAGTGAGGGTAAATTAATGAAGATTTTGATTGTTGATGATGACCATGAAATTGCGGAATTGCTAGAAATCTATGTAAAAAATGAAGGCTATGAGCCAGTTATTGCTAGTGATGGTAAAGAAGCACTTACTAAAATTCGCACAAATCCTGATATCGGATTAATTATTTTAGATATCATGATGCCTGAAATGAGTGGTACAGAGGTCTTGAAAGAAGTTCGTAAAGACAACCCAGTACCAATTTTGTTACTGTCAGCAAAATCAGGTGCTATGGATAAGATCCAGGGATTGATTACAGGTGCTGATGATTATGTGACAAAGCCATTTAATCCATTAGAAGTTATGGCACGTGTACGAGCATTATTACGTCGTGCCCAAAATGGGTTGGCACAAGCCACGCCAGAAGTATTAGATGTTGGCCCATTGACAATCAATAAAGATAGTCATGAAGTACGAACTGCTGATGGTGTTGACATTAATTTAACAGCGTTAGAATTTGGTATATTGTACCTATTAGCATCACATCCAAATAGAGTGTTCAGTGCTGATGACATTTTTGAGCGTGTCTGGCAGCAAGAATCTGTCGTTTCAGCTAAAACGGTTATGGTCCATGTGTCACATTTGCGTGATAAGTTGGAAGATGCAACTGGGGGTAACCAAGTTGTACAAACTGTTTGGGGTGTTGGTTACAAGATTGAAGTACTTTAATACAGAAAGGCAGTGGGGATGAAACTAAGAGTACTGAGTTGGCTTTTGTTAACGGTCAAGGCAGTGGTTTCCGCCCTGCTTTTTGTATGCATGGGAATTGGTATCATTCTCCTGATGCAACCACATTGGCACACAAATAATTTAGTATCAGAATTAATTGATATATCACAGCGGTCGCTAGTAACCGTTACGATTGTTGGTGGTATCTTACTAATTATCTGGCTAGGTTTGCTGTGGCAGTTTTATGAACGAACAAAATTGGCGGAATTGATAATAGCAGTAAATAAATTAGTGCCACAAGTGGGTGATACAAAGAGTAAAGGGTTGGAAGTTAAACGCTGGGGACATCGTTTGCAACCATTAGCAGAAAATATTAACGGTGTATTTGAGGCGGCGCAACAAGCTATGATGGAAGAACATGAGATTGAGCGCTCGAAAGATGAAATGGTGACGAATGTATCACACGATTTACGAACACCATTGACATCGATTTTAGGCTATTTAGGGTTGATTATTAATGATAATGGACAACAAAAATTGCGCCGTGAGGAAATTATGAAATATGCGCAAACAGCTTTTGACAAGTCCGGTCAAATGAAATCATTAGTTGAAGATTTGTTTGATTACACACAAGTTCATCAAGTTGACTTTAAACTTCATTGGGCACCGTTGGATTTGGCAGCAATGTTACAGCAACTTGCGGTGAATTACGAGCTCGAGGCAGAACAAAAGGGTGTTGTCATTTCTGCTGTGTCAAATCCGGCTGTTATTGAAATGGTCGGTGATCCTGACCGATTAGCACGTGTATTTATGAATTTGATCAATAATGCCTTGAAGTATGGTGAAGGGGCAACCTTTGTCCGTTTATCCGCAAAAGCAGTAACTGAGGAGAATCAGGTGGAAATTCGCGTGACAAATAATGGAGCTAAAATTCCCGACGAATCAATCAAGCGCCTATTTGACCGATTCTATCGTGTTGAAAGTTCGCGCAATACTAAAACGGGTGGTACAGGATTGGGACTTGCTATCGTCAATGGGGTTATCAATGCCCATGGTGGCCAAGTACGAGTTGAATCAGATGATAAACTCACTAGTTTTATTATTAATTTGCCGTTAACACCGGAAGATGATGAATTACCAAATTAATAGAGCGAGACAAAAGTCGTTTTGAAGCCGGTGTGTAACGTGGTTTGCGCAATTTTTGGCCGTAGCAAAGCGAAGGACAGGGATTGCGCAAATTGCGTTATATTGATGCTTCAGACTTTTGGAACGCGTCTATGCTATAAAAATTACAGGCTTATAATTAATACAGATTTAGCAAGAAGAAATTGGAACATTTTCTTTTGTCTCAATCTCACGTTAAAAGGCATCAATCTACTATCTTAGCGGATTGATGCCTTTTTAGGCTATATTAATTTATGTCCCAGACTCGGTTTTTACTTAGTTGTGGGAACTTCTTTTATAGGATGCTGTTGTTGCAAAGTGCTTAGAATTTTTTCAGCTTCCAGCTTGTGGAAAAGCACACTAGCAGCAGACTGCATGAGTTGCGTTTCCAATGATACGCCTTCCAGTGGTTGATTGGTTGGGTTTTTGAAAAATCCTAATAGCGTATCAACAAATGAGTCGTAAGCTTTTTTGGGATAATCATCAACAGTGATTTGATCGATTGCTGCTCGAATTTGATCCAATGAAAAGATTGGTTTTAGCAATGAAATGATCAAAATATCAGCAATTTGTAGCGTTTGGTACTTCTTCTTTACAGGTGCTAAAATCATCTTTTTTTTGACGTAGTTGTTAATCATCGTTGAAGTAACAGTAGGCATTTCAAGCGGTGCTAACACCTGATTAATATATTCAACTACTTGATCCATATAGAGGTCAAAATTTGGTAGGTCATCCCAATGTGGGAAAACGATGTCTTCAAAGTTATTTTTTTTCAATGTATTTACAGTCATTAGTTGTAACCTCATATCATTGTAGATTTTACCTTAATATTATATCACACCTAGACCATGAAACTAAATGATAGTTATATCTGGTCTAAAAAAGTTTGCTGTTTGATAAATTAAAAGTATTGAGGAAAATAGGACAAGGGAGCTGAGATTGTGATAATATGGGTACAATTTGAGTTTTAAGTATGGGAGGGGTTTTGTTATGCAGGAATTTATGGCTTTAAATCGGAATTTAAAGCTAAGAACGTTAACCGTATTTTTAACAGTCTTACTTGGTAGTTCAATTGGCCCCAATATGACAATTTATTATGTGCAATATTTTGGTGCTTTTGTATCTGGATTTTTGTTAATGGTTGTTTCTGTAGCTGGTTTTATTGCCGGACTGTATGGCGGTCATTTATCGGATGTATGGGGACGTAAACGAACAATGTTGATCGGATCAGCGTTAATTATATCTGGCTATGCATTGGCAATGTTAATGAATGCACCATGGTTTACGAATCCGTACATCACTTTTATCGGTTTTTTAATGGCATCAATTGGGTCGTCATTAGCAGACCCAGCTGAACAGGCAATGATGATTGATGCATCAACGATAAAAAATAGAAAGTTTGTCTATGCGTTGATTTATTGGATTATTAATATTGGTGTGATGTTAGGTGCAGCCATTGGTGGTTGGTTCTTCCGTGATTATCTATTTGAACTGTTATTAGGTTCGGTTGTCGTGGGCATAATTAATGCGGCGATCATTAAGTTTGGTATGTCAGAGACGCTGAATATGGATAATGTGCACGCAAGCTCATCCGTTTGGAGTGCTGTCAAATCTTATGGGCAAGTATTATCTGATAAGCGCTACGTATTGTTTATGTTTGGCTCGATTTTTGCAGTTGTTATCTATTCACAGCCAGATTTTTATTTAGCTGCTCATTTGACGCAATCTTTCCATGATTACACCTTCATGGGTATCCATTTTTATGGACAACGTATGCTGTCATTTATGTTAGTAATAAATACTGTCATGATTGTGTTGGTGATGAATTGGATCAATCGTTATACTAATCGTTGGCCGTTAATTCGGAGTTTTGCAATTGGTACATTTATTCAAGGATTTGGTTTCGCTATTTCATTTTTGTTACGTGATTTCTGGCCATTGGTCATGGTTTCAGTTGTTTTCACGTTGGGAGAAATTATCAACGTACCTTCAAGTCAAACCATGCGTGCGGACATGATGAATCCTGTGCAAATTGGTGCTTATTCTGGCGCTTTCTCAGCAACTCGTCCCGTAGGTAATATTATCTCAGGGTTGATGGTTTCATTATCACAGTTTACAAATGATTGGGGTATGGCAGGAATTTTAATGGTTGGGACGTTGGTTGCCATGGGCACAATTATCAAATCAGCAAAAATGCCAGCGCAATTTGAAACCGAAACAATGCAGTAAAATATTTGACAGGATGATTATCAAACTTACGTGCTTATATATAATATATTTTTAGTTAATAAAGGTTGGAACATTTTCTTTTGTTTCAGCCTTTTTATTTTCATTTCTAGAACAAAATAAAAAGCCAACAAGCGTAATCGCTCATTGACTCTTTGTAGCTGGGATAGCTGGATTCGAACCAGCGAATACACGGTACCAAAAACCGATGCCTTACCACTTGGCCATATCCCAATAATAATGGGGGCTATAGGATTCGAACCTATGAACCCGAAGGAATGGATTTACAGTCCACCGCGTTTGACCGGACTTCGCTAAACCCCCATATGTATGAAAAGTAATAATTAAATTATCACCTCAACGAATATATACTATACAGAATACTTATTTACTTGTCAACACTATTTGAATTATTTTGTTTAACCACGATTGGTAAAAAGTGTCAGCTGTCCATTCTTGCAATTTATGGCGATTATAACCAACGCTAGGATTGTAGTAAGTAATCAAATGTTTTTTACGTGGAGGGACAGTAACGTGGATATGTCCGTAGAAAACATGTTGGACATTATCGTACTGTGCTAACAATTCGCCTGTTTTAGTTGAACCAAGGACACCATTGACCATTGCCCAACGAGAATTATTATTCGGGTAAAAAATCTCGTCGTTGATTGGCGCAAAGTGTGTATAGAAAATAACCTGTTTATGGTGTCTAACGGCATCATCTAGTAGTCGTTTCATTTGATAATGGCCTAACGCCATTCGTTCTAAATCACTCATCGGCTGATCAATGACACGATCGTAGTAGAAACCAGAACGGAAACGTGCAATGGCTTCTGGATCAATATCAGGCGTAAAGCTATAGTCATACCAACCGTTATGACCAATAATCCGCCAATCAGAATTAGGAATGTCAATATATTGATTATGAAGATAAAGTGGATCGAGATTGGTTTCTAATTCTGAAAACGAAATATTACGTCCCATATCATGGTTACCAGCAATAAATAATACTTTTGTGTCTGTCGCCAAAGCAGCTTGTAAATCATGAACGTATTTTAATGACTTTTCGAAATCATTAAATAAATCACCAGCAATTAGGTAATAATCTGGTCGTAACTTGTGAAGAGTTGTTGCTTGTTGAACAAGTACTTTTTCAACATCTTGCTTATTAACATCAAGATGATTATCACTTGATACAATAATTTTGGTCATAGAAACTCCTTTTGCCACACAATCTCATAAATTGATTATAACAAAAGTGATAAAAAAATTAGTAGGAAATGATAGTAGCGCTTGTGGAAAGTTATAAATTCAAGTAAAATTTAACAAGTGACATTTTTGTCATCATGTTCAGAGTAGAAGAACACTTTATTTGAATGAGGAGTTTTTATCATGAAAACGGAAAAGAAATTTCTGGGACAACCCTACGGTCTAAAAACATTATTTATGACCGAAATGTGGGAACGTTTCAGTTACTATGGTATGAAAGCCATCTTGCTATACTACATGTGGCATTTAATTAGCACTGGTGATTTAAATATTACTAGAGCGACGGCCGCATCAATTATGGCTATTTATGCCTCAATGGTTTATTTATCAGGAGTTGTTGGTGGTTTTATTGCTGATCGTATTCTAGGACAGCGGCGGACGGTGTTCTGGGGTGGTGTCCTGATTATGTTTGGCCACATTGCATTGGCACTACCTTTTGGGTCAACAGCAATGTTTATTTCAATGATTCTAATTGTATTAGGAACTGGATTGCTTAAGCCAAATGTTTCTTCAATGGTTGGGTCACTATATGAAGACAGTGATAGTTCTCGAGATTCTGGATTCTCAATCTTTGTGTTTGGTATTAATTTAGGTTCATTTATTTCGCCATTGCTAGTTGGTTGGACACAAAACAGTGTTGGATTCCATGCTGGATTTTCACTAGCGGCCATTGGTATGTTCTTTGGTTTGTTGCAGTACCATTTTGGTGGCAAGCATTTACATGAAGATTCAAATTATGCACCTGATCCATTACAAGAGGAGGAAGTTAAGCCTCTAGTTATTAAGATCATTTTGGGGATTGTATTCTTTGTATTAATTGTTGTTTTGATGAACTTGATGGGCTGGAATAGTCTACAAAACTATGTTAACCTATTGACCATTGTTGCAATTATTTTGCCAATTTCATATTTTGTATTAATGACAACATCAGCCAAAGTAACAAAAGAAGAACGTTCACGCGTATTCTCATATATTCCATTGTTCTTAGCTGCTGTATTATTCTGGGCAATTGAGGAACAAGGTTCAATTGTTTTGGCAACATTTGCTGCTGAACGTGTTGATACTTCATGGTTCCCGGCTGCCTGGTTCCAGTCATTGAATCCATTGTTCATTATGCTTTATACGCCATTCTTTGCTTGGCTATGGGTAAAATGGCAAAAGAATCAGCCTTCCTCACCAATGAAATTTGCCATTGGACTAATGTTCGCTGGCTCTTCATTCTTATTGATGGCATTACCAGGTACGTTGTTTGGTACCTCAGGACGTGTGTCACCATTATGGCTAGTTGGGTCATGGGCTTTAGTTATTATCGGTGAAATGCTGATTTCTCCGGTTGGACTATCAGTCACGACTAAACTTGCACCAAAGGCATTTATGTCACAAATGATGTCAATGTGGTTCCTGGCTTCATCTGCTGGATCAGCATTGAATGCACAATTAGTAACGTTATATTCACCAGACAATGAAGTTGCCTACTTTATGTGGTTTGGTTTAGCTTCAGTTGTATTAGGAATTCTATTAGTATTCTTGGTGCCACGCATCAAACGTTTGATGGCTGGTGTGAAATAATTTATATATAGAATGGAACAGAAGTTGTTTAGGAGCTAATGATTGTTATATTGCTTCAATTCTTTTGGAATCCATTTATGGTCATCAATCTACTGACTTGGAATTGGTAGATTGATGGCTTTTTTGTGATCAAATAAATAACTATTAAAAAGTGCTTGCAATCTGTTTTTTTTACTGGTATGATATAAGAGTTGTCGGGGCAGAAATGCTTGATACACATATGGGGGTTTAGCGAAGTCTGGTCAAACGCGGTGGACTGTAAATCCATTCCTTCGGGTTCATAGGTTCGAATCCTATAGCCCCCATTATTATTGGGATATGGCCAAGTGGTAAGGCATCGGTTTTTGGTACCGTGTATTCGCTGGTTCGAATCCAGCTATCCCAGCTACAAAGAGTCAATGAGCGATTACGCTTGTTGGCTTTTTATTTACAATAATCAATATTGACAGTAAAAATAAAATGCACTAAAATGATTAAGTCATAGATATTGGGATATGGCCAAGTGGTAAGGCATCGGTTTTTGGTACCGTGTATTCGCTGGTTCGAATCCAGCTATCCCAGTTATTGTGTATCAAAGCACCTGTCCAACTGAACAGGTGTTTTTTTATTGAATATCAAAAATTATTAATAGGCGAAATGCAGTAATGAAAGTATTTGGGCTATGCAAAAATTGATTATTCAATAAGATATAATGTTTGGTTAAAACCCATAAAATGCACGCTGAGATATGGTAAACTTAATAGAAATTGACTAATGAAAGGTGACCCATGTTTACAAATTATGATTTAAAAAAACAAGCGAAAATGCATGTGCTTGGTAGTAACTTTGGTACAGCCATAAAATTATCGGCTATTTTAATTATTTATCAAATTGTCACATTAATTCGTGAAAATAATCAAGCATTATCAGATGCTACGAATCAGATGACAAATAACTCAGATAGCGTGAACATTCAATACTCTTCGGATTTAGCACGGGAATCAATGGCAACGGCGGCGCAGATTTTTACCACGAGTCTGTTATCTGAAGTAATTTTAGGTGTTTTTACGCTAGGAATTGTTTGGACATTTGTTCAATGGCGTCGGAATGGTAAAGTGCCTGAGAAGCCTTTACAGGCAAGCTTCAAATTTTGGAGCAAACGGACGATTGTAGATATCGTTGTTTTGTTAGGGCTACGATTTATCTTCACTGTTTTATGGACCTTTTTGCTGATAGTTCCTGGCATTATAAAGACATATTCTTATTCACAAGCACCATTACTATATGCTGATGATGTGCGTGCTGGTCGTGAAATTTCATCAATCACGGCTTATTTGAAAAAATCAGAAGAGATGATGCGTGGTTATCGAATGAAATTATTCTGGTTACAAGTGAGTTTCATTCTATGGTGGATTTTTTCGGCGTTAACCTATGGTGTTGCTGCAATATTCGTTGTGCCATATTATCAGGCAACCATGGCTGAGTTTTATCTAGCTGTTCGGAACGGACAGACAGTACATCGGGAAACGATGCGCGCTGATGAAAATGACGAACTATAATTATTAAGTGATCAGATGACCAATCAAGAATTACAACAACTAGTTGAAAAAATATCTGTCGAGCAGTTTAAACAGCCTTTTGAACATAGGGCAACATTTAATAAACGTTTACGGACGACTGGTGGACGATATTTGTTAGCGACACATGATATTGAAATTAATCCCTTAATGCTTACAGAGTTTGATTTAAATAATCTGATTGGCATTATTAAACATGAATTAGTTCATTATCATTTACATATTCGTCATCTACCACATATGCATCGTGATAAAAATTTTAAACAGTTACTAAAACAAGTTGATGGACTGAGATATGCGCCCCCAGTAACTAAGCCACAGAACCCCAAAAAATATTGGATTTATGTGTGTGAGAATGAGCATAAAATTTACCGGCAGCGTCGTATTAACACGACACGTTTTGTTTGTGGTCACTGCAAAACAGCGCTAAAATTAGCAAGGTACGGTTATTTAAATAATAATTAAAATTAGTCCATCTAAGTTATTAATTTATTAGAGTAGAATATTTATTTAGGAAGAGATAAAATGAACCAAAATGTAACAAATAAGCCACGTTATATTACTGGATTTGATGGGCTTAGAGCAATTGCGGTTATTGGCGTAATTATTTTTCACTTATGGCCAAAAGTTTTGCCTGGTGGTTGGATGGGAGTCCCATTGTTCTTTGTCCTGTCAGGTTACTTGATTACTGATTTATTAATTCAGGAATATGACCGGAATGGTCATATTGATGTGTTGAGCTTTTATCGTCGTCGTGTGAAGAGGCTATACCCAGCACTTTTAATGATGTTATTTGCCACGGCAACATATATTGCATTATTTGCACGGGATTTACTGTATAATTTACGAGCTATTTTAGTTAGTAATATGTTGTATATTTATAATATTTGGGCGACAAAACATGGGGATTCCTACTTTGACTCTTGGGGTGGTTCTTCACCGTTTACCCATTTGTGGTCATTATCAATCGAGGGTCAATTTTATTTGATTTGGCCGATTATTGTCATGTTGTTGCTTGGTTTGCGTATTCGTAGAATTTCTATTGGGGCAGCATTGATTGGATTAGCAGGAATTTCTGCCATTCTGCTCGGTGTGTTATATGATCCAATGAATATCAACCGTGCCTATTACGGTTCAGATACCCGAATATTTGCAGTATTATTTGGGGCAGCCCTTGCCTTTGGGTGGCCATCAAGGCGTATGAAATATATTCTATCGCCGCGTGTGAAACGCAATTTAAATGCTCTGGGAGCAATTGCTTTAGCTTTAACAATCATCACATTCTTTGGCTTAAATGGAGAATGGCGTACAACTTATATGGGATTGATGTTTGTTGCTACCGCAATCATTACTAGTTTAATTGCCATTACTGCTCATCCAGCATCATTTCTTAGTCATGCGTTAGATAATAAATTTTTGAATTACCTAGGGACACGTTCGTACAGTATTTATCTGTATCAATTACCCGTTTTTGTATTCTTCGATAAGTTAGTTCCACAGCATGATACATTCTTGATGGGAATTTTAAAAATTATTATTGTACTTATTTTGTCGGAACTTAGTTATCGTTATGTTGAAAATGTTTTTCGAAGGGTCAAGAAGCCAACATTAGGTTCTAATACTTCATGGTACAAAACATTTTTCGGTTCACATTCAGTACAAGCGATGTTAGTAGTTGCGATTTTGCTGATTGCTGGCACAGGTTATGCTGTCTCGGCAAATGAAACGGCACACGCTAAACCAAAAAATACGCTTGAAAAACGACTGGATAGCAATAAAAATCGTATTAATGAAGCTAATAAAAGAGCGGTTGCACAGGCAAAAAAGGCGCAAAAAGAGTCAAACAGTAAGCAAAGTAGTGCAAAATCTTCTAGCCAAAAAGTCAATCCAAACTCACTGACACAACAAGAACGTGATTTGATGGGGAAATATGGTCTTAATGCTGATCAATTTACAGCAATCCGTGATAATCGCGTGACAGCGGTTGGTGATTCAGTTATGGTCGATGTTGCACCTGATCTGCAAGAACTTATGCCAAATACGGTTGCTAATGCAACGGTTGGTCGGCAACCGTACTCAGTACCAGAAATCTTACAATCATATGATAGTCAAAACTTATTGTCACAGAATATTGTGATTTCAATTGGTACAAATGGATTAATTGGTGACAATGACTTTAATAAGGTTATGGATATTGTCGGCAAAGATCGCCAAGTTTATTGGATTAATGGCTATGCTAGTCGCGATTGGGTAACGCAAAATAATAATTTCTTGAGTACACAAGCAAAAACGCATAAAAACTTACACATTGTTGACTGGGCATCGCTAGCTAAGGATCATCCGGAATGGTTAGGGGATGACCATGTCCACCCAAATACAAATGGTTCGGTACAATATGCAAGTTTAATTGCGAAAACAATGGCTGAACAAAGTCAAAAAAAGTAAATGAGCTTTGTTTCAATGAGAGCATTGTAATTGGCTTCAGTCTTTTAAAATACGTTTAAGATCATCAATCTACCAAGTTCAAACTGGTAGGTTGGTGATTTTTTTAATGCGTTCCAAAGGTCCAAAGCCTCAATGTAACGCGATTTGTGCAATCTCATTCTCGCTCTTTCTTAAACGCGTTCCAAAAGTCTGAAGCCTTGCTGTAACAACAATTAGGGATTTCTGGATCTTCGCTTTGCTACGAACCAAAACCACCTAATTATTGTCACAATCGACTTCAAAACAACTTTTGCCTCGCTCTTTCTTTAATTTTTAAAAAGAGTTGCACTAACTTTTTGTGCGTGTTATTATTAACTGGTTAATTAACCAGTTAAGGAGATGCTAAAAATGACAGTAGAATCATATGCAAAACAGATTGATCAATTTTTAAATCATTTAAAATTACTTTCTGAAAATCAACGAGAAGTCTTAATTGGAGAGAATACAACCGATATTACCACCACACAAGGACATTTATTAATGTTACTGGCTCAGCATGGTCCACAGACCAATTCTGAGTTAGCACGGGCCTTACACGTATCTGGCGCAGCGGTTACAAAAGCAATGAAGAGTTTGTACATTCGTGATGAGCCGATGGTAAATGTTATTCCAGATCCAGAGGATGGCCGAGTTAGTCGGTGGTCATTGACGACCTTGGGTATTTCGTTAGCGACGGCCCATACACAGCGACATCGTGAAACGATTGATGAATATCAAAAGCTATTAGAGAATTTTTCGGACAGCGAACAAGCAGTTATTAGTCGTTTTCTAATTGAACTATCTGAACGCCTAGAGGGAGATAACAAATGAGAAATAAAAAATTACGCTTTATCTGGTTGCCAATTATCTTAGTTTTTGTTTTAATAGGCATAATTTTCTATCACACATGGCAAAACCAAGAAACTAACGTTAATACAAATAAGGACAAAATTACAGTCGTCACTAGTTTAGATAGTTATGGTGAGATGGCCAAGGCGGTGTTAGGTAATCAAGGTAGTGTGACAAGCATTATTAATAAACCTAATATGGACCCACATGAATATGAACCCACTACCAGTGTGGCTAAACAATATCAAAAAGCTGATGTGATTATTTCCAATGGTGGTGGTTTTGATAATTGGAGTGTGAATTTTGCAAAACAAAATAAAGATGCGAAGACAATTAATATTGCGAATCTTTATCATTATAAAGATGGTGAAAGTGGTGGTAATGAACATTTTTGGTACAAGACAGATATCACGACACGTTTGACCAACCAATTAGTAAAGCAATATAGTCAATTATTGCCGAAGAAGGCATCATACTTTAAAAAGAACGCGCAAGCTTACCAAGATAAGGCTAAGAAATTAGTCGATTTACAAAATCAAGTGAAAGTGCAGTTGGCTGGTAAAAAGTTGTTGGCAACTGAACCAGTATTTGATAATACATTATTAGCTTTAGGTGCCAACATGCAAGATCAAAAATTTGCCCGTGCCATTGAAGAAGGCGATGATCCGACACCAAGTGATGTCAGAGAGTGGCAGGACCTGATTAACCAGGGTAAAATTGCCGTTGTGATTGATAACCCGCAGGCATCTGGCAAATTGGCTAAGCAAGGCGTTGACTATGCCAAGGCACATCATGTACCTGTCGTGAAAGCACGTGAGACTAAGCCAGCTAATACAACTTATATAGAATGGCAGATGCAACAATTAAATGCATTGAATGAGGCGTTACAAAAATGATGATTTTAGATGGAAAGAACATTGGTATCAAATTTGATAATAGATGGCTCTATCAAAAAGTGGATTTCCAATTAAATCAAGCGCATAACCTGGCCTTGATTGGAGATAACGGTGTCGGTAAGACGACCCTGATTCGTGCGATGTTGGGTAAAATCCCGTTAACAACGGGTGAATTCAAGTGGTACGATGCAGAACAACATAAAATTGCCTATGTGCCACAATATCGTCCTGATATGCAAGCTTTCCCATTACGTATTAAGGATTTTGTTGCGTTAACTTTTGATCAAGGGTTACGACCTTGGTTGTCTAAAGAAGAAAAAAGTCGCTTGCAGCATATTCTTGAAATCACTAATTTAACTAATATTGCTGAACAACGTATTGACCGTGCTTCAGGTGGGGAACGACAGCGGGCTTATTTGGCCCAAGCATTAGTTCAAAATCCCAATATCTTAATATTAGATGAGGCAACAGCAAATTTAGATAATGTTGCTAAGTATGGTCTGATGGATGTTGTTGCTGCCTATCAAAAACGTTATCAATTAACAACTATCATGGTTAGTCATGATATTGATATTATGCAGCGATATGCAGATGAATATTTATTATTAACAAAACAAGGTAGCGAGTATGGTGATATTACCCAATTAGATATTGCGAAGTTACGTGAAGGAGGCGAGAGTTTTGTTTAGTTTTCCTTTTATGCAACACGCTTTTATTGCTGGAACGTTGATTGCTATCATGAGTGGCCTTATTGGACCATTTATTGTTGCTCGACGAATGTCATTCCTTGCGCATACGTTAAGTGAAATTGGTTTTGCTGGCGCTTCATTTGCACTGTTCATGAGCTGGTCACCCTTGGCTGGTATGCTACTGTTTTCAGTGGTTGCCTCGATGAGTGTGGGTGAACTTGGTATGAAAGAACAACGTTCTGAATCCCTGATTTCTGCAGTTAGTGCGGTGGCAATTGGATTAGGAATCGCCTTTCTGTCATTGTCTAATAAGAATGCAACGGCAGCGACCGGTATTTTGTTTGGTTCTATTTTCAGTATTAACCAAACGGATGTCTGGGAGGTTATCATCCTAGCGACACTAGTTATTTTGATAACTTTGATGATGTTCCGACCATTGCGCCACTTTGCATTTGACTATACAACGGCGAGTTTTAGTTTAAAAAATATTCAGCTAATCGAAGTGTTATTCCTTGGATTAATGGCGGTGACGGTTGCGGTTTCTGCACAAATTGTTGGTTCATTATTAATTTTTATTTTGATGATTTTGCCGGCAAGTTCAGCGATGCGTTGGGGACGAACCGTTTGGCAAATCATTGGCCTAGCAATCACTTTTTCAGTTCTTGGTGTTTGGCTTGCATTAGTTTTGTCATATTGGTTAAATTTGCCAGTTTCATTTTTCATTGCCATTATCGAAGCGGGTGTTTATTTTAGCAGTCTCATTAGGAAAAGATAGTTTAATCTACGTTATTAAGTCATTAAGCTTGCTTATAAATAAGCCATTTGATAGAGTTATTAGTGGTATGCTTGTATTTCACAAGTGATAATTTATATGCAAAAATAAAATGATAATTTGTAGGAGAAGAAATAAATATGCTAACCGTTTCGAATGTTTCAGTTTCATTCACTGGGAAAAAATTATATGACGATGTTAACTTAAAGTTTACACCTGGTAACACTTACGGTATTATTGGTGCCAATGGTGCTGGAAAGTCAACTTTTTTGAAGGTGTTGGAGGGTAAATTACAACCAACCACTGGTAATGTCTCAATGGATCCAAATGAGCGTATGTCTTCATTGGTGCAAGACCATTTTGCGTTTGATGCATTTACAGTGCTGGATACTGTTATGCAAGGTCATAAAGAATTATATGATGTCAAAACTGAAATGGATGCAATTTATTTGCACGACCCATTTACCGACGAAGATGGTATTCGTGTGGGTGAATTGTCGGCCCGTTTTGAAGAGTTAGATGGGTGGACGGCTGAAACAGAAGCAACACAACTTTTGCAAAGTATTGGTGTGCCTGAAAGCCAACATCAAACATTAATGTCAGATTTGCCCGAAGTTACTAAAGTTAAGGTATTGTTGGCCCAAGCACTCTTTGGTAATCCTGATATTTTGATTTTGGATGAGCCAACTAATGGTTTGGATACGAAGACAATTGCTTGGCTAGAAGACTTTTTAGCAGATTATCAAAACACAGTGCTCGTTGTTTCCCACGATCGTCACTTCTTGAATGCTGTTGCAACTATGATTCTTGATGTTGATTTTGGTAAAATCAAGCTCTTTGTGGGTAACTATGATTTCTGGAAGCAGTCATCAGAACTTGCTCAGCGTTTGCAATCACAAGCAAATGCTAAGAAAGAGGAGCAAATTAAAGAATTGCAAGACTTCATTGCGCGTTTCTCAGCCAATGCATCAAAGTCAAAGCAAGCAACTTCACGTAAAAAGCAATTAGATAAGATTACGCTTGATGACATTCAACCATCATCACGTAAATATCCATATATCAACTTTGAAACGTTACGAGAAATTGGTAATGATATGTTGCGTGTTGAAGGTGTTTCTAAAAGTGTGGATGGTGTGAAAGTTTTGGATAATATTTCATTCACCGTTAATCCAAATGAAAAAGCCTTAGTTATGGCTGAAAATGACGTTGCTGCAACCATGATTTTAGATATTATTGCTGGTAAGGTAAAACCTGATTCTGGTCGTGTAACTTGGGGTGTGACAACTAGCCAAGATTATTTGGCTAAGGATATGGGAACGAATTTCCCAAATCCTGAACGCCCAATCTTAGACTACCTACGTGATTTTGCATCTAAGGAAGAAAGTGACAATACTTTCTTACGTGGTTTACTAGGTCGCATGCTCTTTAAGGGTGAGGATGCAGAGAAAACATTGGATGTCCTTTCAGGAGGAGAAAAAGTTCGCGTGATGTTGTCAAAGCTTATGTTGACAAAAGCCAATGTCCTTATTCTTGATGATCCTACTAACCATTTGGATTTGGAATCAATTACGTCATTGAATGATGGCTTAATTAATTTCAAGGGTGGTTTGATTTTTACCTCACATGATCATACGTTTGCCCAAACTATTGCTGATCATGTGATTGTTGTTTCTGACCAAGGTGTGATTGATCGTGCGGAAACAACTTATGATGAGTTCATGGATCATCCAGAAGTACAAAAACAATTAGCTGCAAAAAACATTTCATTGTAAAAAATAATTAGTAATGAATTCAAGAAAAGTAAACCAGCTTTTGGCTTGTTTTCATTATGGCGTCCTACGTATAATTCTGTTGACGAATTTGTACGTAGGACTTTTTTGTGCATATGCAATGTGTTTAGAAAATTTTAATATTTAGCTTATTAATGGACTGAAACCGCGATTTAACAGACATTTGTGAGCGTTTGCATTAATAATTTGTACGTAAATTTGTATGTTTTGAACAAAACTCTTTTAATTTGTCCGCACAATATGTATAATAATGTTGTTGATGAAAACGGTTACAAATTTTCACAAAGTTTCAATTAGATTTAAATCATTGCAGGTATTCATTTTTGAACTTTGTTTTGGGGAACTCGTAATCGTTTTCAATTTAAAATTTTTAAGTTTAGGATCATGTCGAAAACATGATTTTGGAGGGATTAGTTCATGTCTGAGAAGAAAATTTCAAGTAAATTTATTTACTTCTTCGGAGCCTTTGGAGGTATTCTATTCGGATACGATATTGGTGTTATGACCGGTGCATTACCATTCTTGCAAAGTGACTGGAATCTATCTGGTGGAGGAGTCACTGGTTGGATTACATCATCATTGATGTTAGGAGCTGTGTTTGGTGGTGCGATTGCTGGTCAACTATCTGACCGCCTAGGTCGTCGTAAGATGGTTTTGTATTCAGCATTGTTGTTCATGGTTGGTGCTTTGCTAGCCGGTGTTTCACCTCATAATGGTGTTGCATACTTGATCTTCACCCGTGTTCTTTTGGGAATTGCCGTTGGTGCTGCTTCTGCTTTGGTGCCAGCATACATGTCTGAAATGGCACCAGCTGAGAAGCGTGGAAGTCTTTCAGGAATTAACCAATTGATGATCGTGTCTGGAATGTTGATTTCATATGTCGTTGACTTCTTGCTAAAGGGACTTCCTGAGCATATTGCTTGGCGTTTGATGCTTGCTTTGGCTGCTGTTCCTGCTTTGATCTTGTTCTTAGGGGTGTTGCGTTTGCCAGAATCACCTCGTTTCTTGATCAAAACTGGTCGTGTTGAAGAAGCTCATCAAGTGTTAACTTGGATTCGCCGTCCAGAAGAAATTGATGGCGAGATCAATGCCATTAATGAAACTGCTCGTATCGAGCAAAAAGCTGAAAAGTCAACATCATGGGGTTCATTGCTAGAAGGTCGTTATCGTTACCTAGTTATCGCTGGTGTTATGGTTGCCTTCTTCCAACAATTCATGGGTGCTAACGCAATCTTCTACTACATTCCATTAATTGTTGAGAAGGCTTCTGGTCAAGCCGCTTCAGACGCCTTGCTATGGCCAATCATCCAAGGTGTTATCTTGGTTCTAGGTGCTTTGCTATACATGGCAATTGCCGAAAAGTTTAACCGTCGTGGTTTGTTGATGATGGGTGGTACTGTCATGGGTCTATCATTCATCTTGCCAGCCGTTATCAATTCATTTATGGATACAAATCCAATGATGATCGTTGTCTTCCTAAGTATCTTCGTTGCTTTCTATGCCTTTACTTGGGCACCATTGACTTGGGTTCTAGTTGGTGAGGTATTCCCACTAGCTATTCGTGGTCGTGCATCAGGTTTGGCTTCATCAATGAACTGGGTTGGTTCATTCGTGGTTGCCTTGATCTTCCCAATTATGACTGCATCAATGTCACAAGAAGCAGTGTTCGCTATCTTCGGTGTTATCTGCTTGGTTGCTGTTGCGTTCGTTATGTTCCGTGTACCAGAGACACGTGGTCACTCACTTGAGGAAATCGAAAAGTTCGGTGCCGAAAAGGAAGCTAAGTAATCAAATTGATTATCTAACTAATAATCAAACAAAAAACTCGGAAAATATTTTCCGAGTTTTTTTGTTTATTAAATAAACAAACTTATCAATAGACAAACGAATAAAAGCTATTCTATACTTAATTTTAATACATATTTGGTAAGTTAAGGAGCGGTAAGCATGCAAGATCTCACAAGTGGTAAGCCGGCAAAGGTCATTCTAATGTTTGCCATTCCCCTAATGCTTGGGAACATGGTTCAACAATTATATAATATCTCGGACACGTTGATTGTTGGGCAGACCTTGGGCGTTAATTCATTGGCAGCAGTAGGGGCAACAGGTAGTATTCAATTTTTAGTTATGGGTTTTGTGCAAGGATTTAGTTCAGGAATGGCAATTATTACCGCACAGCGGTATGGTGCCCAGAATGTTCGTGGTGTTCGTGAATCATATGCAGCCAGTATTGTGGCTGCATTAATTATGTCACTTATCCTAACAGTAGTTAGTTTAGTGTTCATTGACAATTTGATGCATGCCATGCAGATGCCAGCGGCTATTTATGGGGAAGCCAAGCTATTCATCGGTATTATTCTAGCCGGAACGGTTATGACAATGGGATATAATGTTATTTCCAATGCCTTACGAGCCGTTGGTGACAGTAAAGCGCCATTATATTATTTAATTATTGGGATGATCGTGAATGTGTCATTAGAGTTGTTGTTGATCCTTAAATTCCATTGGGGTGTTGAGGGAGCAGCAACGGCAACTGTATTTGCACAATTTGTGACCGTGGTTATTTCACATTGGCACATTACCCGGTACACAGATACCTTACGTTTGAGCTGGTCAGACTTTAAGTTAAAAAAAGGTGATTTACGTCAACACATGATGGCTGGCCTACCAATGGGTTTTCAGCAATCAATTATTGCCATCGGGTCGGTCACATTAGCAACGGCTGTTAATACTTTGGGGACTGATGCGGTGGCGGCAAATACTGCGGCCTCGAAAGTTGATCAAATCAGTACCCAATTATTGATGTCGGTTGGTGTGGCAATGGCAACGTATACCGCTCAAAATTTTGGTGCAAGTAAATATGATCGTATTTTAGAGGGTGTTAAGAGCTCCTTGAAGATGTCGATTAGTATGAGTTTTGTTTTAGGTGCCATTGAAGTTATTTTTGGTCGTATTTTAGTGACATTGTTCGTAGGTGGCGGCCAACATGAAGTGATGGATTTAGCACAAGAGTTTTTCTGGGCAAATGGGCCATTCTATTTCATTTTGAGTACCTTATTTGTTTTACGGTATACATTACAAGGACTTGGCGATGTGCGAACACCAACGTTTGCGGGGATGGGTGAAATGGTCATGCGAACAATCACCGCATTTGCCTTAGTTGGTTGGTTAGGATTCTTTGGAGCTAGTTTGGCAAATCCATTGGCTTGGTTAGGTTCATTATTGTTCTTGGTACCAGCATGGTTACGAATGGTCAAACGATTACGTCAATTAATTAAACCAGTAGCAGTAGAAGAGGAATTAAATTAAATCAAAAAGAGAGCGAGACAAAAGTCGGTTTGAAGCCGGTGTGTAACGTGGTTTACGCAATTTTTGGCCGTAGCAAAGCGAAGGACAGGGATTGCGTAAATTGCGTTACATTGAGGCTTCAGACTTTTGGAACGCGTTTATGTTGTCAAACTAACATGCGTTTAATTAATATCTTTTAGCACAAAAAGAAGAGGCTGAGACAACATCTGTCCCAGCCTCTTCTTTTTTATCTTTTAGTCTTTATCATCTGAAATTAACGGCGTTGCGGACGAGTTCCGAACGATTATGTCAGGTTCATAAATCACGTCGTGGCCAGGTTGGCCATCGATAAGATCAAGTAGAATTTGTGCGGCATCTCGGCCCATCTTTCGTTTTGGGTGCCGGTTTGTGGTCAAGCTAGGAGTCATGTACGTTGACAAGCTATAGTCGTCAAAACCTACGATAGCAACATCTTCAGGAATTCTGAATCCCAACGATTTAACCAAGTCAATGGCTTGAATGGCTAACGAATCATTATACAAAGCTAAAGCAGTTGGTCGATGCGGTGATTCTAAATAGCTCTCTATTTTATTCAAGATGAGCGCATTATTTTCTTCATCATCAGATTGGTACATGATGATATTGCTATCCAGCGCGTAATCTGGCTGCGTTTGAAAAGCTTTGTAAAAGCCCTGCATACGATGAGCCCCCTGAATATCATCAACTTTAAATACACCCAGAATTCTTTTATGACCCTGCGCAATTAGGTGGCGGACGAGTTGCGCTTCAGAATCAATATCATTGACTTCTAGATAATTGAAGTCTGAGCTTTCGTATTTAGAATTAATAAAGACGGTTGGTATATGTAACTGTTTGATTTGATCGTACAAATCTTGATTGGGATTGGGTAATGCAGACATGGTTGGTTCAATGATTAAGCCACTGATCCCTGTTTCAATGATTCTCAGTAGACTGCGTCGTTCGCGATCAAATGTATTATGGGTATTACTGATAAATAAAGCATAACCAGCATCAGAAATTATTTGGTCAATACCACTAATGATTTCTGGGAAAATGTAGTCAGCTAAATGCGTCGTAATGACACCAATGACCTTGTTTTCTGTTTTTGCAGCTGGAATTTTCTTCCAATCATTAACATACATCCCATCCCCTTGGATACGGTATAAGTAATGTTCTTGTTCTAATCCCGCAGTGGCTCGTCTTACAGTATAACGGCTCACATTGTATTGTTCAGTTAAGTTTGCTTCGGTTGGTAATTTATCACCAATCGCAAACTTGCCAGAAATAATATCATTGCGGAGCCCTTTCTTGACAATGTCGTATTTCGTGTCCATGTTTTGATAGCTCCATTTCTAAAACGTAATAATAGTTTCATTATACAAAAAAATCACATGGTTAAAAAGCTATTTATCACTGATATTGAGTCGTTTATGGTGATATTTAGCAATGAAGCATAACCTATGGTCAAACAAGTACCTTGTTATGGTGAATTATTGAGCAAATAAACAAAAAATTATTTGCTATAAATAGCGGTATTATCATGTTTTTAAAAGATGTATGGAATTATGCGTACAAATTTTTATCTTTTCGCTTGATTTGTCCGCACAAATGATTTATTATAATACTTGTAAACGGTTACAAAAAATAACTTTGATTCTCATTTGAAGGGAACAGATTAATGAATAAAGAACAGATTCAAGAACAAATTACCACAGGGCAAGCAGCCTTGGGTGTTGAGTTTGGTTCTACTCGTATTAAGGCAGTGTTAGTTGCATCTGATTCATCAGTAATTGCAGTTGGTAGTCATAATTGGGAGAACAAGCTTGAAAATGGTGTTTGGACATATTCTTTGGAAGATGTCTGGTCAGGATTACAAAGCGCATATAAGAATTTAACGGAAGTTGTTGCGGATGAATATGATGTTCAAGTAACGAAGTTGTCATCATTTGGAATTGCAGCGATGATGCACGGGTACTTGGTATTTGATAAGAATGATAAATCATTGGTACCGTTCCGTACATGGCGTAATGCAATTACTGGTGAAGCAGCATCAGAATTGACGAAATTATTTGATTTCAATATTCCACAACGTTGGAGTATTGCTCATTTGTATCAAGCAATTTTGAATCAAGAGACACACGTTAAGGAAATTAGTTTCTTAACAACTTTGGCTGGTTATGTTCACTGGCAGTTGACTGGTGAAAAAGTCATCGGTATCGGTGATGCTTCAGGAATCTTCCCAATCGATGAAGAGACGCATGATTATAACCAATCGATGATGGATAAGTTCAACTCATACAAGTCAGTGCAACAATATTTGTGGCAGTTACGAGATATCTTGCCAACAATTAAGTTAGCTGGTGAAGAAGCTGGTCAATTGACTGAAGCTGGTGCGAAGTTGCTTGATCCTTCTGGTAATTTGCAGAGTGGTGCTATTGCTGCAGCTCCTGAAGGGGATGCTGGTACAGGGATGGTATCAACGAACTCAGTTAAGAAGCGTACAGCGAATGTATCCGCAGGTACTTCAGCATTTGCCATGGTTGTCTTGGAAAAGGAACTATCTCAAGTTAACGAGAACATTGACATGGTGACGACACCTGATGGATCACCAGTTGCCATGGTGCACATTAATAACAGTACATCAGAAATCAACTCATGGGCTCGTGTCTTTACTGAATTTGCGGCTGCCATTGGCGCAACTGTTACTGGTGGTGAAATTTTCAGCGCATTGTTCAACAGTGTTTTGAAGTCAGATCCAGATGCTGGTGGTTTGTTAAGCTACGGTTATCACTCAGGTGAGAACATTACTGGTATGGATGAAGGTCGTCCATTATTTGTTCGCACACCGAATGCTAAGTTCACGCTCGCCAACTTGATGCGTATGCATTTGTATAGTGCCTTTGGTGCTATGAAGATTGGTTTGGATGTCTTGGCAAAGGAAGAGGTTGCCATGGACTCAGTTGTTGCTCAAGGTGGAATCTTCACAACACCAGTTGTTGCTCAGAAGATTTTAGCTGGAGTTATGGACACACCCGTAACCTTAATGAAGAACGCTGGTGAGGGTGGCCCTTGGGGAATGGCAGTTTTGTCACAATTCGTTGTCAGCCACAAGGATGGTCAATCACTTGCTGATTACCTAGAAGATGAAGTATTCCAGTCTCAAGAAAGTACGACGATTGAGCCAGACCCAGAAGATGTAGCTGGATTTGGTAAGTTTATGGATCAATATAAAGCTGGTCTATCAATTGAACAAGAAGCAATTGATAAGATGCCAGTTGAGACATCTAAGGAGGATTAATTAATAATGTTAGAAGACGTTAAGCAACGTGTTTATGATGCTAACATGGCCTTGCCAGAGCATGGCTTGATTAAATTTACTTGGGGAAACGTTTCTGAAATTGATCGTGAAAGTGGCTTGTTTGTCATTAAACCTTCAGGGGTACCATATGATGAATTAAAGCCAGAAGATATGGTTGTTGTTGACCTTGATGGTAAGGTTGTCGAGGGTGATCTTAACCCATCAAGTGATACGGAAACGCACCGTGTTTTGTACAAGGCATTCCCAGAAATTGGTGGGATCGTGCATACGCACTCACCATGGGCAGTATCATTTGCCCAAGCTGGGATTGACTTGCCAGCTGCTGGGACAACACATGCAGATACATTCTACGGTGATGTGCCAGTAGCTCGCCAGATGACCGATGAGGAAATCAATGGTGAATACGAGCTTGAAACAGGTAATGTTATTGTTGAAACGTTTAAGAAGCGTGGTATTGATCCAATGGCTGTGCCAGCCGTTTTGGCACAAGATCATGGACCATTCACGTGGGGACCATCTGCTGATAAAGCAGTATATAACGCAGTTGTGTTGGAAGAGTCAGCAAAAATGGCTTACCACACAATTATGTTAAACCCACACAACATCCATGTTTCACAGACGTTGTTGGACAAGCATTATTTGCGTAAGCATGGTGCAAATGCGTATTATGGTCAAAAGTCTAAGGACTAGTCGTTGTTATTATATATTTCAGGGGGAAATAGAACATGTTTAACACAGAGAATTACAAGTTTTGGTTTATCACAGGATCACAATTTCTTTATGGTCCAGAAGTATTAGACAAAGTTGAAGCTGACGCTAAGGATATCGTTGACAAGTTGAACGAATCAGGAAACTTGCCTTACCCAGTAGAGTTTAAGTTGGTTGCAACAACTTCAGAGAATATTGCTGGTGTTATGAAGGAAGCTAACTATGATGATTCTGTTGCCGGAGTCATTACTTGGATGCACACATTCTCTCCAGCAAAGAACTGGATCCGTGGTACGCAATTGCTACAAAAGCCTTTGCTACACTTCGCAACACAATACCTAGAAGAATTGCCATATGATGACATCGACTTTGACTACATGAATGCAAACCAATCAGCTCACGGTGATCGTGAATACGCATTTATCAATGCTCGTTTGCAATTAAACAACAAGATTGTTTATGGTCACTGGGCTGATGAAGATGTTCAAACTAAGATCGGTAAGTGGATGGACGTTGCTGTTGCATACAACGAGTCATTCAAGATCAAGGTTGCTTCATTTGCGGACAAGATGCGTAATGTTGCCGTTACTGATGGTGACAAGATTGAAGCACAAATCAAGTTTGGTTGGCGTGTTGATTACTGGGCAATGGGTGATTTGGTTGAAGCCGTTAACAACGTTAGCGAAGAAGACATCGATGCAAAGTATGAAGAACTACAAAAAGTTTATGACTTTGTTGTTGGTGACAACTCACCAGAAAAGTTTGAGCACAGTGTGAAGTATCAAATCCGTGAGTACTTCGGTTTGAAGCACTTCATGGATGAGCATGGTTACACAGCCTTCACTGATAACTTTGAAGATTTGTACGGCCTAGAGCAATTACCAGGTTTGGCATCACAATTGTTGATGGCTGAAGGTTATGGATTTGCTGGTGAAGGTGACTGGAAGACAGCCGCTTTGGATCGCTTGATGAAGATCATGTCACACAACAAGCACACTGTCTTCATGGAAGACTACACGCTTGATTTGCGTAAGGGACATGAAGCTATCCTTGGATCACACATGCTTGAAGTTGACCCAACAATCGCTTCAGACAAGCCACGTGTTGAAGTTCACCCATTGGACATTGGTGACAAGGCTGATCCTGCACGTTTGGTATTCACTGGTATGGAAGGTGATGCGGTTGACGCAACCCTTGCAGACTATGGTGATGAGTTCAAGTTGATGTCATATGACGTACGTGGTAACAAGCCTGAAGCAGAAATGCCATTGCTACCAGTTGCTAAGCAATTGTGGACACCAAAGCAAGGTTTGCGTGATGGTTCAGTTGGTTGGTTGACACTTGGTGGTGGACACCATACTGTACTATCATTTGATATCGATTCAGAACAATTGTCAGATTTGTCAAAGATGTTTGGTTTGACATACGTTGATATCAAAGACTAATCATTCATTAATTTAAAATTTCTAACCTAATAATAAAATCAAAAAATAAAACCTAAAATCTCATATAAAAGTTAACAATATAAAATAAAATCTCTCATGTAAATTGTCAGTAATGATATGCTCTAAAAACATATTATTGCTGACTTTTTATGTTATCTGTTATGATGCTATTGAGGAAATTGAGATTAATGGCATGCTAAACTTCAGTTAAAAGGGGTACAAATCATAAGATGGATATTACAACAAAGTTGCAATTAGCGGATGGCTATCAGATGCCACAGCAAGGGTTAGGATTATATAAAGTAACTGATCAAGATAACCTAACAGAGGTCATTAAAGCATCATGGGAAGCTGGTTATCGTTTATTTGATACCGCACAAATGTATAAAAATGAAGCTGAAGTTGGTCACAGTTTACGTGAATTAGGTGTGCCTCGTGAAGATTATTTTGTAACGACCAAGGTAGCTGAGGCTAATCAAGGATATGATCAAACCTTAGCATCTGTTGAGCAGTCCTTAAAGGATCTACAGATGGATTATGTCGATTTATTAATGGTGCATTGGCCATTGCATGAACAATTTTTTGATACTTGGCGTGCTTTTGAACGTTTACAGGCTGAGGGACTGGTCAAATCATTGGGGACATCGAATTTTGGGATGATCCATTTACAATATTTAGCAACCCAAGCTAATGAAATGCCAGTAGTAAACCAAATTGAAAATCATCCACATCTTGTTCAACCTGAGCTACGCAATTTCTTACAAGAAAATAATATTGTGACACAAGCTTGGGCGCCTTTGGGGCGTGGCTCAGTATTGGCTGAACCAACCATTGGTTCAATTGCAGATAAATATGGTAAATCACCAGCGCAAGTAGTTCTTCGCTGGCATTTGGCACATGGAACTAGTATTATTCCAAAATCTGTTCATCCACAACGAATTATTGAAAATGCTGATATTTATGACTTCTCACTAACGGTGGAAGAGGTTGCGGCAATTGATGCGTTAAATAATTTTACACGGATTAGCCAAGAGCCTGAACAAGTCTACGAACGTGGTCGTCAGTATCCACACCATTAATTATCTTTGATCTACAGTAAGGTACACAGTTTAAGGTCATCAATCTATCGACGAATGGATTGATGGCTTTTTTGGTCTACAATTAACTACTTATCTCTAAAGTTTATGCTGTCTCGCATCTTCACTTAAAATAAAAATGTGACATTTTGTCCGACTTAATTCGTTAGTATAGATGTCAGCGCTTAGCTGATGATCGAATGGCCGTTCGAAAAGCGAAAGGAACGAGGATGAAATATATGGTAGATAAGAAGCGGTTACCTGAAAATATGTTGAAGGTAAAGATTGTTGGTAAAACAAATGAAGGTGTTGGTACAAGCCGTCAATTTTACGTGAAGCCAGGGACGACAGTTAATGAATTGACCCAGTTAGCCCAGTTGATGTTACAACTGGGTGCAGAGGTTGTCATTGAGACAATAACAACTGTTGATACAAAGGCGCACTTATTTAGTTCAGCTATTACTAGTAATTAAGGAGGCACGCAATATGAATCAAGTACTAGAATTATCATTTTTGGCGCCAGGACAACAAGCAACAGACACGAACAAAAAATTATCAGTAATCAAAATTAAGCATCCAGCCGCAACACTAGATCGTGATTCAGTTTATCAAGCAATGTTGAAATTAGCTGATTTTGAATTTTTGTTGAATAATAAGGGTGAATCAATGACATTGGGTCGTCCTTATATGGCAACGTTGGTAGCAACAACTAAAAAAATTATTTTCGATGAGTCTCAAAAAATGATTTAAAAATTAAATTTTATACAATATATAGTGAATATGTGCATAACACTTTGCATATATTCGCTATTTTTGTATAAATTAAAGTTTTTTAAGTAATTTATTGGGTTTTTATTGCATAAATTCTCATTTACTGTTAATATTTATTCATCAACAAGAACGGGAGTAGCAATATGGCAATTCTAGAGATTAAAAATTTACACAAAGAATATGGTAAAAACACAGTGTTGGAGTCAATTGATGCCCAAGTTGAAGAAGGGGATGTGATTGCAATCCTAGGTCCTTCTGGTACTGGTAAGTCGACCTTACTGCGTGAATTAAATATGTTAGAACACCCTACTTCAGGGGCGGTGATTTTTGATGATCAAGATATTACCAAAGCTACTGAGTCAGGATTAGATAAGATTCGTCAAGATTTGGGGATGGTTTTCCAGAGTTTTAATTTATTTCCAAATATGACGGTTTTGGAGAATGTGAAAATTGCTTTGACTAAGGTAAAAGGAATTTCTGACAGTGAAGCAACGGCAACAGCGCAAAAATTTTTAGAAAAAGTTGGTGTGGCTGAAAAGATTGATGTTTATCCAGCATCTTTGTCTGGTGGCCAACAACAACGTGTGGCCATCGCTCGTGCATTGGCGATGAATCCTAAAATTATGTTATTTGATGAACCAACTTCTGCCTTGGATCCAGAAATGGTTGGCGAAGTGTTGAAGACCATGCGTGAGTTGGCAGACGAAGGGATGACTATGTTAGTGGTTACTCACGAGATGGGCTTTGCCCGTGAAGTTGCTTCAAAAATTTGGTTTATGAGTGATGGCGAAATGACAGCGTATGATGATCCAGCAGGCTTTTTTGAAAATCCTAATTCAGAACGTGCGCAAAATTTCTTAGCAAAGATGTTGTAAGAGAGGGAATGTATTTATGAAGAAGTGGATGAAAAAAGCAATTGTGCTACTAATGGCGATTGGTATGTTTATTAGTAGTGGTATCGGAATATTTGGTGTCTCAAGTGCTAATGCAGATGAGACTGATCCGACCTTACAGCATATTAAAAAATCAGGTCAATTAGTGGTTGGAACCTCTGCTGAATATGCACCGTATGAATTTCACAAAACCATTAATGGTCAGGACAAAATTATTGGTTTTGATATGGATGTTGCGCGGACTATTGCGAAACATCTAGGAGTTAAACTAGTTGTTCAAGATATGAGTTTTGATGCGTTGTTGGGCGCTGTTAAAACTGGCAAAATCGACATGGCTATTGCCGGAATGACTAGCACGCCAGAACGTAAAAAAGAAGTTAACTTCTCAACACCATACTATAACGATAAAAACGTTATCTTAACATTGAAGCAAAATAAAAATAAATTTGCTACCCTACAACAACTACAGAATGCCAAGCTAGGTGCTCAGGTTTCTTCTAGTCAGGCAAGCTTAGCGGGCGATTTAACAAGTAAGCCAATTGTGTCCGTTAAAAGAGTGACGGATATGGTGACACAGTTAAGTCAGAAAAAAGTTGATGCAGTCGTTGTTGCTCAAACGACAGCCAAAAGTTATTTAGATCAAAGTGATCAATTCGCTATCACTAAAGCAGTGCTGCCAATCAAAACAGGAAATGCTGTTTCGGTTGTGATGAACAAAAATGCGCCTGTCTTGAAAGAAAAAGTTGATGGTATCTTAAAAGCTCATGTTATTGGGGCACCATTGCATCGTTGGCAAAATAAAGCAATCAAACAGATGAATAAGAAGGAATCGTTTATAACACAGTATGCTCCTTACTTTATCAAGGGTACTGAGTATTCTGTTGGTTTGGCTGTAATTGGTGTCTTTTTCGGAATTGTTTTGGGTGTATTATTTGCACTAATGAAGATGTCATCAATTAAGCCATTGAAGTGGATAGCAGTTGCTTATATTGAAGCTGTCCGTGGTGTGCCACTGCTAATCCAAGTCTTTATTGTTTACTTCGGAACGCAAGTGATTGGCATTCATGTTTCAAGTTTCTTAGCTGGTGCGATTGCGATGTTCTTGAATTCAGCAGCGTATGTGGCAGAAATTATTCGTTCAGGAATTCAAGCGGTACCCGATGGTCAAACCGAAGCTGCTCGTTCACTTGGTTTTACGAAAAATCAAACGATGCGTTATATGATTTTGCCACAGGCCATCAAGAATATTTTGCCAGCCTTAGGTAATGAGTTTGTGACGGTTATTAAGGAAGGATCTGTTGTTTCAGTAATTGGTGTTGGTGAATTGACTTTCCAAGCATCAGTTGTGCAAGGTGCATCATTTAAGCCGTTCTTACCATTAGTTATTACAGCAGCGATTTACTTTATTTTGACATTTGGCATTAGTCGTTTACTGAACTTATTTGAAAAGAAATTACATAAATCAGATAAGTCGTTTGGATAAAACAATCGTTTGTTTAAAAATTTCATATTAATTAGGAAACTGAATGTATACGCTATTTTACGCATATATTTAGTTTTTTTGAATAAAAAATAGAATTTTAAGGGTTTTTTGAGGAATTTATTGCATATACTTTCAATTACTGTTAATATTTATTGGTCAGTAATGAATGGGAGTAGAAATATGGCAATTCTAGAGATTAAAAATTTACATAAAGAATATGGTGAAAATACAGTTTTAAAGTCAATCAATGCCCAAGTTGAAGAAGGGGATGTGATTGCAATCCTAGGTCCTTCTGGTACTGGAAAGTCGACCTTATTACGTGAGCTAAATATGTTAGAACACCCAACTTCAGGAGCAGTGATTTTTGACGATCAAGATATTACTAAAGCGAGTGAAGCTGGTCTTGATAAGATTCGTCAAGATTTGGGGATGGTTTTCCAAAGTTTTAACTTGTTTCCAAATATGACGGTTTTGGAGAATGTAAAAATTGCTTTGACTAAGGTAAAAGGAATTTCTGATAGTGAAGCAACGGCAACGGCCCGAAAATTTTTAGAAAAGGTTGGTGTGGCTGATAAAGTTGATGTCTACCCAGCATCTTTGTCTGGTGGTCAACAACAACGTGTGGCGATTGCTCGTGCATTGGCAATGAATCCCAAGATTATGTTGTTTGATGAACCAACTTCTGCCTTGGACCCAGAAATGGTTGGTGAAGTATTGAAAACGATGCGTGAGTTAGCTCAAGAAGGAATGACCATGTTAGTGGTTACTCACGAAATGGGCTTTGCGCGTGAAGTTGCTTCAAAAATCTGGTTTATGAGTGATGGTGAAATGACGGCGTATGATGATCCAACAGGCTTTTTTGAAAATCCTAATTCAGAACGTGCGCAAAATTTCTTAGCAAAGATGTTGTAAGAGAGGAAATTAAATCATGAATAAATGGATGAAAAAGCTCATCATGATGGTAATGGCGTTTGGTCTTATGATTAGTAGTGGTATGGGGATTTTGGATGTTCATACCATAAATGCTGATCAAACGGATCCAACCTTAGCACGCATTAAGAAATCTGGTAAATTAGTGGTTGGAACTTCAGCGGACTATGCCCCTTATGAATTCCACACAACTGAAAATGGTCAAGATAAGATTGTTGGTTTTGACATGGATGTGGCTCGTGAAATTGGTAAGCAATTGGGCGTTAAAACAGAAATCCAAGAGATGAGTTTTGATGCTTTGTTAGGTGCTGTAAAGACTGGTAAAGTTGATATCGTTGTTGCGGGAATGACTGAGACACCAGAACGTGCACAAGAAGTTAACTTTTCAAAGCCTTACTTTGTCGATAAGAATGTTGTCTTAACATTGAAGCAAAACAAAAATAAATGGACAACGTTGAAGCAAATTCGTCACGCAAAATTAGCAGCGCAAGTCTCATCTAAACAAGACGATTTGGCACATGAAATTTCGAATAAACAGGTGGTTTCATTAAAGAAAATCACTGATGAAGTCACACAATTAACGCAGAAAAAAGTTGATGGTGTAGTTGTTGCAAGTACAACTGCTAAGAGCTACTTGGAACAAAGTAATCAGTTTGCTGTGTCACCGGCAAAATTACCAGGTATTACGAACGGTTCATCAGTCGTTATGAACAAAAATGCGACAGTACTCCAGGCAAAAGTTAACAAGATATTAGATGATCATATTATTGGTGCGCCATTGCAAAAAATGCAGGACAAGGCCATTAAATTGATGAATAAAAAAGAATCCTTCGCTTCGAAGTATGCCCCATATTTTGTGAAGGGAACCCTATATACAATTGGGTTGGCTGTGATTGGTGTCTTTTTTGGTATTATCTTGGGTATCTTATTTGCCCTAATGAAACTATCATCAATCAAACCATTTAAATGGTTGGCGTCTGCATACATTGAAGCTGTCCGTGGGGTGCCTTTGTTGATTCAAGTATTTATTGTTTACTTTGGTACCCAAGCAATTGGTGTGCATGTATCAAGTTTCTTAGCTGGTGCGATTGCGATGTTCTTGAACTCAGCAGCATATGTGGCGGAAATTATTCGTTCAGGGATTCAAGCCGTACCAACAGGACAAACTGAAGCAGCACGTTCGCTTGGTTTTACGAAAAATCAAACGATGCGGTACATGATCTTACCACAGGCAATCAAAAATATTTTGCCAGCCTTAGGTAATGAGTTTGTGACGGTTATTAAGGAAGGTTCAGTTGTTTCGGTCATTGGTGTTGGTGAGTTGACCTTCCAAACATCAGTGGTTCAAGGAGCATCTTTCAAACCATTTATACCATTAATTATCACGGCAGCAATTTACTTTATTTTGACATTCGGTATCAGCCGGTTGTTGAACTTGTTTGAAAAGAAATTACGTAAATCTGATAAAACATTGGGTTAGTTAAAGATATAGTGTAGTCAACACAATGTGAATTATTAAAATCCCCTATCACGAAATTTCTTATAAGTGTCGTGATAGGAATTTTTTTGCTTACCTGTTTCTTTAAAGTAGGGTTTACTTTTCTAAGTGAAAAGAATGGCGTATATTAAAAAGGATAGAGAATGAAGGAGAGACAAGATGGCAAAGAAAGCACGCATTAAGAAAATTCTTGTTGAACAAATCTTAGATAAGGCCAATATCCCTTATGAAACCATTGTTTTTTCAGGTGGGATGAATCGTAACCAAGCAGAGTTAGATGCTTATGGGCTGACAGATCATGATATTTATAAGACATTGGCGTTGGATGGCAATGTGACTGGACCAGTAATTGGCATTGTACCAGTTGATAACCATTTAAATGAAAAAAAGTTAGCAGCGGTGTCTGGTAATAAAAAGGTCAACATGATTCCAACCAAGGATTTGCAAAGGACAACAGGTTATATACATGGTGCGAATAACCCTGTTGGAATTTGGCAAACTAAGAAATTCCCAATTTATTTTGATAACAGTGCTAAGGAAGCTGGAACGATTACGATTTCAGCAGGTGAAGTTGGCCGTTCGATTCGTATTGATGCGGAGACTTTAGCCGAATTTGTACATGCAAAATTTGCTGATATTCGTACGGTTGAATAGTTTATGTCAGGCGTAGTTATTTGGCATACTGTGCTGTATTTATTTCTTATTTTTTTACTGTTGCCGCTGATTGCTAGCTTTTGTCTGTCTGCAATTACCATGCGAACTAATCAACATCTCGTCAATCGATTTGGGTACCATGCACCAATAATATTTAGTTGGTTAGGGATAATGGTTCACGAATTATCTCACGCAGGTATGGCACTGTTATTTGGTCATAAAATCAATCGATTAGTATTATTGATTAACCCGTTTCAGTCGGACAAAGAAAATCGATTAGGTTATGTTGCCCATTCATGGCAACCAAAAAATAAGTATCAACAGTTAGGAAATTTTTTTATTGGGTTGGCACCGATTATTGGCATTACCTTATTAACCGGGATAATAACACAGTTACTTTGGCCACAAGTGTTCCACGTGCAAACTGTTGGCTGGCAGATTTTTAGTCAGGTACCGTGGTGGCGCTTGGTGGTTTGGCTAGTTATTGTAATTAATCTAAATTTAGCGATGAATCTTAGCCGTGCAGACTGGCTGAACGTTGGGCATGGCGTTCTTTATTACAGCTTGTTGTTACTTTTGATAGGGTTAGTTGTGGGACTTTTTATTTCGGATCCGTGGCTAATTGTTGAAACGGCTGGTTATTGGTTAGGATTAGTTTGGCTGATTGATATGGGGATTAGTCTTTTAATGCTGATCATAGCAAAAATTTTAGATTAACGATTTTAACGGAGGACGCTCATGGATGAACAGGTAGACAAACAATTAGCAGCGATTACTGATTTTACGGCACAACTATTAACTGCAGATCAAACTGGTCATGATATGACCCATATTCTGCGGGTACTTAACATGACGCAACACATTCTAACTACGGAACCAACGGCTGACGCATTTATTGCACAAGCTGCTGCTGTCTTACATGATACTTATGATGATAAATTATTTGATGATGTCGATGAAGCAAAGTTGCAGGTTGTTAATATGTTAACAACAATTGGCGTATCTCAAGCACAACAATTAGAAATTTTTACAATCATTGATAATATGTCATGGAGTAAACAACGGTTTGGTCACCCGGTACCGTTGACCTTAGCTGGACAAATTGTCCAGGATGCAGATCGTCTAGACGCCATTGGGGCCATTGCGATTGCTCGCGTAATTCAATATGGCGTTGCGCATGGACATGAATTGTATAATCCAGATATTAAGCCACGACAAGTCAAAACAAAGGCTGAGTATCGTCAGGCGGATGGTGAGACAATCATGAATCATTTTTATGAGAAGCTTTTTTTACTAAAAGATTATTTGAATACGGATGAGGGTAAGCGGATTGGTGAGAAAAGAGACAAACTGATGCACGAATTTGTGACACAATTTGAATTAGAGTGGCAACAAAAGGATTACTAATTTATAACATAGGAGTGTGGATGTGAATACGATATCAAAAAAGGAACGTGGTGTGCTATTAATATTAATGGTCGGCGTTTTTCTGGGCTTTTTAAACCAAACATTAATGAATACGGCATTACCACAAGTCATGGCGGATTTTAAAATTTCCACTGCACTTGGTCAGTGGATGACCAATGGGTACATGTTAGTGAATGGTATTATGGTGCCATTGACTGCTTTTCTAATCCAACGTTTAAAAACGCGAACCCTATATCTTAGTGCGTTATTGGTTTTTGCAATTGGGACACTGATTTCAGGATTTGCGCCAACTTATTTTACTTTAATCCTAGGACGTATGGTGCAAGCAGCTGGTGCTGGTATTTTTGGCCCCTTAATGAATGTTGTGGTAATGAACATTTTTGCAGCTAATCGTCGTGGTGAGGCCATGGGAATTATTGGGTTAGCATTGAATTTTGCACCCACAATTGGGCCGACATTATCTGGATTTATTGTTTCCAATCATTCTTGGCGGTGGTTATTCTGGGGAATTGCACCGTTTATCTTTTTAGATTTGATTTTAGCCTTTTTCCTATTAAAGAATATTGGCACGCAAAAATTCTTACGCTTTAACTTTTTGGGTGTCTTACTATCAAGTGTTGGGTTAGGAAGTTTATTGTATGGTTTCTCAAATGCCGGGGATGGTCAATGGACCAGCCCAAACGTATGGGGCTTTTTAGTTGTTGGACTCTTAGTAACCACTTTATTTGTTTATCAACAAACGCATGCGAAAAATCCATTGCTAAACTTTAATGTGTTTAAGTATCATAATTTTACAATTACTACGATTATCAATGTGGTCTTAATGTGTGCCTTGTATGGTGGTGCGTTGATGTTACCTTTATATATGCAAACAGTACGTGGTGAATCAGCTTTGATTTCTGGATTGGTGCTATTGCCTGGTGCGTTGATCACAGCTATTTTGTCACCAATATCCGGTAAATGGTACGATCAATTTGGTGCCCGACGCCTAGCACCGATTGGCTTAGGAATTGTTGTTTTGGGAACAATTATTTTGGCTAACTTACAATTGAATTCACCGTTGTGGTTACCGGCCCTTGGTCAATTGATTCGTCAGTTAGGTCTTGTGATGGTGACAATGCCTATTCAGACAGAAGCTTTTAATTCATTACCAATAAATATGGTACCGGATGGTTCTGCTGTCTATACGACGATCCGGCAAGTTGCCGCATCATTTGGTACCGCCGCTCTGATTACTGCTTATGGGTTAACCTCTGCTAGTGTAAAGGCAGGTCATACACAAGTATCAGCGGATTTAAATGGGATACATGTGGCGTTTTGGATAGCAACAGGGTTAGTTATCCTTGCTTTGTTGTTGACTAGTTTGTTACGAAACCGTCAGGATTTTGTTGATGATCGTCATGTACACGGTGAAACTGAATAAATTTATCAAAGTGGTCCAACCTTATTTTGGTTGGACCACTTTTATGTTATGATTAGAACTTGTAGTGAACAGGAGGTTCAAAATGGCTAAGGAAGTACTCTATATAAAAGTGCTCAATGATTTAAACCGGCGTATCAATGCGCAAGAATTCCCGGATCTAAAGTTACCAGATGAGCGGTCATTAGCTAGTTCATATGGTGTTTCACGAAGTTCGATCAAAAGAGCATTAACGGTGTTGGTGCAACAAGGCATCATTTTCAAAAAACGTGGATCAGGAACCTTTGTTAATCCGCTCTATCTAAAAAATCAAGGTATGTTTCATGCGGTTGGTCAAAATTTAGGTGTCTCTGATTCATTTCGTTTTAAAGGAGAAACGCCAGCAATTAAATTGCTCGTTTTTGAAAAAGAAATTGCAAATGAGGAAGACCGAGAAGCCTTATTTTTAGAGCAAGATGAAGAGGTTTATCGTATTAAACGTTTGCGTACGTTGCAGGATAAAGTATTTATGATTGAAAATGCGGTTGTGCCAGTGAAGCTATTACCAATGCTAACAGCTGAGGACATGACCCATTCAATGTTTCAGTATGCTGAGCAAACAACCAATAAAGCAGTCACCAAATCATTTATGACTGTCACAGCAGAACCTTCTAGTGAAGAAGATCAACAATATTTAAACTTAAAGCCGACGGAACCGGTTGGTGTGATGTCTGGTGTGTACTTTTTAGATGATGGTACCCCCTTTGAAGTTGGACAAATGCGCGTTCATTACGAGTACATGCGTTACAATAGTTTCGTTAGTTTAGATGGTGAATAACGGAAAATTCAATGTCACAAATTGGGACGGTCCAATTAGGAGTTTTTTATTGTACCTGGTTTGGAAATCTGTTATTATAATAATTGTAATCCAGGAGATAACTTCTGCGATTAAACCTTTCTCAAAAGTAAAAAGGAGATCTAATCAAAATGGCAGTAGATTTTGATTCAAAAGCATATCTAGAAAAGGTTGATGCTTGGTGGCGTGCTACCAACTACCTTTCAGCAGGTATGATCTTTTTGAAGAGCAACCCATTGTTTTCAGTAACTAACACACCACTACAAGCGGATGACGTTAAGGTTAAGCCTATCGGTCACTGGGGAACTATCTCAGGACAAACTTTCTTATACGCTCATGCTAACCGTTTGATCAACAAGTTCGATTTGAACATGTTCTACATTGGTGGTCCTGGTCACGGTGGCCAAGTTATGGTTACGAACTCATACTTGGATGGTACTTATACTGAAAATTATCCTGAGATCACTCAAGATGTTGAAGGTATGGCCCGTTTGTTTAAGCGTTTCTCATTCCCTGGTGGAATTGGATCACACATGACTGCACAAACACCAGGTTCATTGCACGAAGGTGGTGAGTTAGGTTACTCACTATCACACGCAACTGGTGCTGTTTTGGATAACCCTGATCAAATTGCTTTCGCAGTTGTTGGTGATGGGGAAGCCGAAACTGGTCCTTCAATGACTGCATGGCACTCAATCAAGTTCTTGAACCCTAAGAACGACGGTGCTGTATTGCCAATCTTGGACTTAAATGGATTTAAGATTTCAAACCCAACTATCTTCTCACGTATGAGTGATGAAGAGATTACTAAGTTCTTTGAAGGTTTGGGATATTCACCACGTTTCATCGAAAATGATGACATCCACGATTACATGGCATACCACGAATTGGCTGCTAAGGTATTCGACCAAGCTATCGAAGACATTCAAGCTATTCAAAAGGCTGCCCGTGAAGAGGGCCGCTATATTGATGGTGAAGTTGCTGCATGGCCAGTTATCATTGCTCGCTTGCCAAAGGGTTGGGGTGGACCAACTCATAACGCTGCTGGTGAGCCAATTGAAAATTCATTCCGTGCCCACCAAGTGCCACTTCCTTTGGCACAACAAAAGTTGGACACTTTGCCTGAATTTGAAGAATGGTTGAATTCATACAAGCCAGCCGAATTGTTTAACACTGATGGTTCATTGAAGGCAGAAGTTGCCGAAATGGCACCGAAGGGTGACAAGCGTATGGCTGCTAATCCAGTTGCTAATGGTGGTCGTCGTCGTGGTGAAGAACCTACTGATTTGGCATTGCCAAACTGGAAGGACTTTACTAACGAAGTGACTGCTGACAACCGCGGAACTGAATTGTCAGATGGTAACCGCAACATGGACATGAACGTGTTGTCAACTTACTTTGCTGCAGTTTCAAAGTTGAACCCAACATCATTCCGTATCTTCGGACCTGATGAGACGATGTCAAATCGTTTGTGGGAGATGTTCAAGATTACTGACCGTCAGTGGATGGAAGAGGTTAAGGAACCTAATGACCAACACGAAGCTCATGAAGGTCGTATCTTGGATGCACAATTGTCAGAGCACCAAGCTGAAGGTTGGCTAGAAGCATACACATTGACTGGTCGTGTTGGTGTCTTCGCATCATACGAATCATTCCTACGTGTTGTTGATTCAATGATTACACAACACTTCAAGTGGTTGCGTCATGCTTCAGAACAACCATGGCGTAATGATTACCCATCATTGAACTTGATTTCAACTTCAACTGCTTTCCAACAAGACCACAACGGTTACACTCACCAAGATCCAGGTATCTTGACACACTTGGCTGAGAAGAAGGCTGACTTTATCCGTCAGTACTTGCCAGCCGATGGTAACACTTTGTTGGCTGTCTTTGGTCGTGCATTTACTGAACGTCACAAGATCAACCACATCGTTGCTTCAAAGCAACCACGTCAACAATGGTTCTCAGTTGCTGAAGCTGAAGAGTTGGCTACTGAAGGTGTTAAGGTCATTGACTGGGCTTCAACTGTTGCTGAAGGTGAAGATGCTGATATCGTCTTTGCATCAGCTGGTGTTGAGCCAACAATCGAAGTTCTTGCTGCATTGCACTTGATCAACGAGGCATTCCCTGCAGTTAAGATGCGTTATGTCAATGTTGTTGAATTGCACCGTTTGCTAAACAAGAATGGTAAGATGAACCACGAACGTGCCTTGTCAGATGACAAGTTTACTGCATTGTTCGGTGAATCAGGAACACCAGTTATGTTTGGCTTCCACGGATTCGAAGACTTGATTGAGTCAATCTTCTACGAGCGTCAGCACTTAGGTGCACACGTTCACGGTTACCGTGAAGATGGTGACATCACAACAACTTACGATATGCGTGTATACTCAGAGTTGGATCGTTTCCACCAAGCTAAGGAAGCTGCAAACATCTTGGCTGACAAGGGTGTAATCAATGCTGATGAAGCAAAGGCCTTTGATGAGAAGATGGATGCTATCTTGGCAAAGCACTTCGATGTTACTCGTAATGAGGGACGCGATATCGAAGAGTTTACTGACTGGAAGTGGACTGCTTTAAACAAGTAATCGACTAATCAGATTCAGGTTTGAATCGATAAAATAAAAGCTCATAATCGCTAATTTTTGGCGGTTATGAGCTTTTTTTGGTATAATTTTTAATGGTTGAATATGTTTTTAAGGAGAAAGTTAATGATTGTCTTATTTGTGTTAGGAATTGTGCTGCTAGCGTATGCAGCCATCCAAGGGGTCGTTCACCATCAAGTCCGATGGGTACCGATTACGCTTGGTCTTTTATTGACTATTTTTATGGGGTTGGGATTGCAACGAGCACAACAACGTCACTTCTTGATGGCGGAAGTGCCATTTACTAAGACACAAAAAATTCAGCCTGCGGTTGTGATTGATGGGTTTAATTTAGTTACAACAGAAAAAGGTAGTAACGGTCGCTTGCGTTATACATACAAAACAAATGATAAAACGTATCAAACATTGACACAACAAGCTCAAACGAAAGTGGTTGCTGGTAAGGACGCAACGCTGAAAACAACAGTAATGACCTACCAAGCTAACTCAACATGGCGTCGTTTCTTACTTTTGGGGCAAAAGACCCTTGAACAAGGTGGCACAACCTATAAATTGACGTTACCTGAGGGCTGGTATGTTGTGCCTAATGATAAAGTTGACGATTTACAAAAATTAATTGACACAAATGAATCAAAAATTTCTGATAAGGTACGTGACGAAATTGATAAACGTGTTGCTGAAAAAGTGAAAACGGATAAAGATTTCGTTAATGATACGGAGAGTCAGAATAAGTTGAAGAATGATGTTGTTAAGCAAGTAACGAGCGATGCTAAGAAGCAATTAAAGGTTGATATAGTAAACCAAATTAGCAAATGGCAACAAGCAGAATAATATTTTTAATGTCGAATACGTGTGCCTGTAATTTATAGCACCGTATGCGGCTTTTTTATTACACCTTTATTGAAAATAAAAATGGCAGATGTTCTAAGATGGTAAATTGTGTTATCTTAGTCTATAAGAAAAATTAAAATTTGAGGTGAAACAATGGGGACACGTCGACAAGATGATTTTTATGAAGCAATCAATGAAGAATGGATCGCACAAGCTGTGATTCCAAATGATAAGTCACGAACAGGTGGCTTCATTGACTTAGCTGATGAGATTGAAGAACTAATGTTGGCAACAACTGATAAATGGCTAGCTGGGGATGATGTACCAGATGATCAGGTGCTACAAAATTTTATCAAGTACCATCGTCTAGCTGCAGATTGGCAAACACGTAATCAACTAGGTACTGATCCAGTTCGACCAATTATTGAACGCTATCAGCAATTTAAATCATTCGCAGATTTTGCTCAAAATATCGTTGCTTTAGAAAAAGAAGGTTTGTCAAATGCTTTACCATTAGGTATTGCACCTGATTTCAAAGACGCCCAAACATACGTCTTATGGGCTGACGCTTTAGGGACGATTCTGCCAGATACAACTTACTATGAACCCGGCCATCCACAAGGTGCCGATTTACTAAAGCAATGGCGTGAATCTCAAGAACAATTATTACCTAAATTTGGCTTTAGTTCTGATGAAATTAAGGACTTACTGGATAAAGCGATTGCTTTTGATGCGCGTGTTGCCAAGGTCGTATTGAGTCAAGAAGAATCTTCAGAGTATGTCAAACTATATAAGCCATATAAATGGGAAGATTTTACAGCTTTAGCGCCTGCATTGCCATTAGACGATATCGTGACAGCAATGATTGGTGAGAAACCTGATATGGTTGTCGTACCAGAAGAACGGTTCTGGCACGCGGCTGATCAATTCTTTTCTGAAGAAGCTTGGCCATTTTTGCAAGCGACCTTAATTGTTGGTATTGCCAACGGTTATACAGGTTACTTGTCTGACGAAGTTCGTATCCTAGGTGGTGCCTATAGCCGTGCATTATCAGGTACACCGGAAGCAAAGAATCGTCAAAAATCAGCTTATTATCTAGCTGAAGGACCATTTAATCAGGCATTAGGTTTGTGGTATGCACATAAAAAGTTTTCCGCAGCAGCCAAAGCTGATGTTGAGGACAAAGTGGCGACGATGATTGACGTTTATAAAGAGCGTTTACAGCAGGCGACTTGGTTACAACAAGCAACGCGAGATCAAGCGGTTGTTAAGTTGAATGCGATTAAGCCACACATTGGCTATCCAGAGAAACTACCTGATTACTATCAGGATAAAATAGTCGATGATGGGGCAACCTTGTTTGAAGCAATGCAAAAATTTACACAACAAAGTGTTGCGCGTACATGGGCAAAGTGGCATCAACCAGTGGACCGTGATGAGTGGCATATGCCAGCACATATGGTCAACGCGTATTACGATCCACAGCAAAATCAAATCGTGTTCCCAGCAGCCATTTTGCAGGCACCATTTTACAGTTTAGAGCAATCAGCTTCGGCAAATTATGGTGGGATTGGTGCAGTTATCGCTCACGAGATTTCGCATGCCTTTGACACTAATGGTGCTTCATTTGATGAACATGGTAGCTTAAATAATTGGTGGACTGACGAAGATTTTGCGGCCTTTAAGGAACGCACGCAAAAAATTATTGATCAATTTGATGGTTTAGATTCATATGGTGCAAAGGTAAATGGTAAACTAACGGTTTCGGAGAATGTGGCTGACTTAGGTGGTTTTGCTGCTGCGTTAGCGGCAGCAAAACGAGAAGCAGATTTTTCGGCGAAGGAATTTTTTGAAAGCTGGGCAACGATTTGGCGCATGAAGGCACGGCCAGAATTAATGAAGTTTTTTGCCGCCGTTGATGTGCACGCACCCAACAAAGCACGTACTAACGTGATTGTTTCAAATTTTGATGATTTTTATGAGACCTTTGATGTAAAACCTGATGATGGTATGTATCGTGAACCAATCGATCGGACGATGATTTGGTAATAAAAAGGGGAATCGAGACACGTTTTGAAGCCGATGTGACACGTGATTTGCACCATTTTTAGCACAAAAGATAGGGTTGGAACAAAAGAAAATGTTCCAACCCTTTTTTGTTTACAAACGTCAACGAAAAGGGTTATACTGATTACAGTTACAAATGTAGACGAAAAAGAGAGGTGAGATCATGGCGCAGGCAAAAGAGATGTCAACTGCTGAGTGGGAGTTAATGCGTGTCGTTTGGACTTTACATGAAGCTAGCAGTAGTGACATCATAATGGCAATTCATGGTAAAAAAGATTGGACTGAATCAACAATTAAAACTTTATTACGTCGTTTGGTGCAAAAAGAAGTTCTAACAACGCGCAAAGAAGGACGAAAATTTATTTATCGACCATTGATTGGTGAAGATGATGCGATGGATCAAATGACAACTGAAGTTTTTGGCCGTTTATGTCGCATGAAAAAAGGACGTACCCTGACAAAATTGGTGGCAAATACAACGTTAAGTCAAAGTGATATTAAGGAATTACAAAAAACTTTAGCTGAAAAATTACAAACAGCTCCGGAGATGGTGGCTTGTGATTGTATTGCACCGATGAGCTGTGGACATTGCGAAAATGATTCTGTGATGGCTTAGAAAGGAGTGTTAGTTCATATGGTAAGAATAATTGTACTACTTATTGGTATTTGTATTATTGGTTTTATTGTTTGGTGGTTCTTTGGCAAACATGAAGCAGTGACTGAAACGGCAGCTATTGCGTCAGATCAACAAGATGTTGATATTCTTGTTAAGGGAGGATACTCACCAGAACAAGTTGTCTTGAAACAAGGCGTGCCGGCTAAATTACACTTTACGAGAACTGATCCATCGAGTTGCTTAGATCATGTTGTTTTCCCTGATTTTGGCATCAATCAAGCCTTACCACAAAATCAAGAAGAAACGATTACGATTGATACAAGTAAACCAGGTGAATATGGTTGGGCATGTGGTATGGATATGTTCCATGGCAAAGTTATTATTAAATAACAATAAAGGAGAAAAAAGATGAGTGAACTACAAAAAGTAAATGTAACAGTCGCAGGTGGTTATGATCCAGAAGTGGTCAATTTAAAACAAGGTGTGCCAGCAGAAATTACTTTCACTCGTACTAGTGCGCAGGGATGTTTAGATGTGGTCCATTCAAAGGAACTTGGCTTTGAAGAGAATTTGCCAATTGATGAACCTAGAACAGTCAGCGTTAACACTGAAGAATCTGGTGAATTTGATTTTAGCTGTGGTATGGATATGTTCCATGGTAAAGTCGTGGTAAAGTAGGTGAACCCATGAAAATTACCACACGGTTTTGGATATCATTGATATTGTCACTGCCAATGTTAATTGCAATGATTGTCATGCCGTTCACTCACTGGATGTTGCCAGGTGGCGAGGTGACAATGTTGATTTTAACATCGGTCATTATGTTGATTTCAGCGCGTCCGTTTTTATCTAGTGCATGGTCATCTTTTCAAAAGCATCACTCAAATATGGATACATTGATTGCAGTGGGAACGGGAACTGCTTATGTATATAGTATTTATGCAATGTTTACGGGGAAAGCTGTCTTCTTTGAAAGTGCAGCTTTTGTGATTACTTTTGTCTTGCTTGGACAAGTACTTGAGGAAAGAATGCGCGACAACGCTTCTTCGGCAATTGAAAAATTGATGGATCTACAAGCAAAAGATGCTGAAGTAAAGCGTGATGGTAAATTTATTCGGTTACCACTGAATGAGGTGGTAACTAATGATTTAATTCGAGTGCGACCAGGTCAAAAAATAGCCGTTGATGGAAAAATTGTCGATGGTACATCAACCATTGATGAATCGATGGTGACTGGTGAAAGTATGCCAGTTACTAGACGGACTGGAGATGAAGTTATTGGCTCAACAATGAATATGACAGGAACATTTGTTTTTCGTGCCGAAAAGGTGGGTGACCAAACCATGCTTGCCCAAATTGTGACCCTAGTTAAAAAGGCACAATCTAGTCATGCGCCTATTCAAAAATTAACCGATCGTGTATCAGATATCTTCGTACCAGTTGTTTTGATTGTGGCAATCTTAACTTTCTTGATTTGGTATGTCTTCATCGGCCATGATGTTTCACATTCATTAATTTTTGCCGTTTCAGTTGTCGTGATTGCCTGCCCATGTGCGCTTGGTTTGGCAACACCGACTGCCTTGATGGTCGGGACGGGTCGTGGTGCCAAAATGGGCATATTAATCAAAAATGGCGAGGTGCTCGAAAAAGTTAATGATGTAGACACCGTTGTTTTTGATAAGACGGGTACAATTACGGTTGGAAAACCTGAAGTAACCGATATTGTTGGTGATGAAAAACAAGTTCTGTCCTTGGCAGCTCGATTAGAAGCTGGTTCAGAACACCCATTGGCACTAGCTATCCTAGCAGAGGCTAAGAAACAACAAATAGACTTGGCATCAGTTAAAGACTTTCAAGCAGTATCTGGAAAAGGTGTGCAAGCAACGATTGATAATCAGCGGGCGTTTGTTGGTAATAATCGTTTATTAGACGATGCATCAATTACTGATGAATTAAATCTGCGAATGAAACAGTTGCAAAAGGAAGCTAAGACAGTTGTGTTGGTTGGACAGCAAAAACAAGTGATTGGTTTAATTGCAATTCAGGATACACCAAAAGAAACTTCTGCAAAAGCGATTGCAGCCTTGAAATCACGAGGCTTAAAGACGATTATGCTGACTGGTGACAATAAACAAGTTGCACAGGCGATTGCGGATGAAGTTGGTATTGATGAGGTGATTGCTGAAGTATTACCGGCAGAAAAGGCTGATAAAATTCATGAACTACAAAAAAATAGTACAGTTGCTTTTGTTGGGGATGGTATTAATGACGCACCAGCGTTAACTACTGCAGATGTGGGGGTTGCGATGGGATCAGGAACTGATATTGCGATTGATGCCGGTGGTATTGTGCTAGTTAAAAATGATTTACGTGATGTCGATACTGCTTTGGCTTTGAGTAAGAAAACTTTTGGTAGGATTAAATTGAATCTTTTCTGGGCATTTGTTTATAATGTGCTGGGAATTCCAGTTGCCGCGGGAGTGTTTTACGGTCTTGGATTTATTTTGAGTCCGGAAATTGCTGGTATTGCAATGGCGCTCAGTTCGCTATCAGTCGTTATTAGTTCAGTATTACTTGGAAAAACAAGAATTGCAACGAATTAGATCAAATTTACAAGTCTATAATTTATACAATTTTAGCAAAATGAGGTTGGAACATTTTTTGTTCCAACCTCATTATTTTTAATAGTTAAAAATGTGTATTTTTTTAAAATATTTTGCTTGTTTAAAAAATAAAATCCGACAAAATATGTAAGCGCTTCATTTGTTAATAAATGAGCAATATCGACAATTTAAACGTATATTAAGTTTGTGAAAAATAATGAAAACAAACGTGAAAGCTTGATAAAACACAATTTATATAGTTGACAGGCGTTGTGCATTTGCTATAATTAACATTGTTAAAAGATGAGCAAAGTTAATGAATTTAAACAATTTGAGAGGTAGATACAATGACTACTACGACTAAAAAAAAGAAGATACTGACACCTGAAGAAAAGGCAGCTCACTATGCAGCTGCCGAAGAAATGACTAATAAGTTAGTTGATCAGGCAGCAGTTGCTTTACAAAAATTTGAAACTTACACGCAAGAGCAAGTTGATAAGATTGTCGCAGCCATGGCCTTAGCTGGTTCTGAAAATGCTTTACTACTTGCTCACGAAGCTTATGATGAAACGGGACGTGGTGTTATTGAAGATAAGGATACTAAAAATCGTTTTGCATCAGAATCCGTTTATAATGCAATTAAAAATGATAAAACAGTTGGTGTTATTTCAGAAGATAAAGTAAGTGGAAAAGTTGAATTAGTTGCACCACTTGGTATTTTGGCAGGTATTGTGCCAACAACAAATCCCACATCAACGACAATTTTTAAGTCAATGTTAACAGCAAAAACCCGCAATGTGATTGTTTTTGCATTCCATCCACAAGCACAACGGTCTTCTGCTCATGCTGCTAAAATCGTTTATGATGCAGCGGTTGCAGCTGGTGCACCTAAGAACTTCATCCAATGGATTGAAACGCCCTCAATTGATGCGACAAATGCATTGATTAAGAATCCAAAAATTGCATCAATTTTAGCAACTGGAGGTCCATCAATGGTTAATGCAGCATTGCATTCTGGAAACCCATCAATGGGTGTTGGTGCTGGAAATGGTGCCGTATATGTTGATAAAACAGCTAATGTTGATCGTGCAGTTTCTGACTTACTATTATCAAAGCGTTTTGATAATGGGATGATTTGTGCATCAGAGAACTCGGTGGTCATTGATGCATCAATCTATGATGAAATGCTACAAAAACTGCAAGAACAAGGTGCTTATTTGACACCAAAGAAAGATTATCAAAAAATTTCTGACTTTGTGTTCAAGCCAACTGGTGATGGTTATGGGGTAACTGGACCGGTTGCGGGTCGTTCTGGTCGCTGGATTGCTGAGCAAGCTGGACTAAAATTGCCACAGGATAAAGACGTGCTACTGTTTGAACTTGAAAAGCGCCATATTGGGGAACCACTTTCATCTGAGAAGTTAAGTCCCTTATTGTCAATTTACAAGGCACAGGATCGTAACGAAGCGGTTGAAATTGTGCGCGCATTATTGAACTACCAGGGGGCTGGTCATAATGCGGCAATTCAAATTGGGGCACAAGATGATCCGTTTGTTAAAGAATATGCAGATAGAGTCGAAGCATCACGTATTTTGGTTAACCAACCCGACTCAATTGGTGGTGTTGGGGACATTTATACAGACGCTTTGCGACCATCACTAACGCTTGGAACTGGTACTTGGGGGAAGAATTCATTGTCGCATAATCTATCAACTTATGATCTATTAAATGTTAAGACAGTCGCTCGTCGTCGTAACCGTCCACAGTGGGTTCGTTTACCAAAGGATATTTACTACGAAACAAATGCGATTACGTATTTACAAGAATTACCAGATGTTGATCGAGCATTTATCGTGGCCGACCCAGGTATGGTTAAGTTTGGTTTTGTGGATAAGATTTTGGATCAATTTGCGCTTCGTGATGATCAAGTAAAAACATCATTCTATGGTTCAGTAAGTCCAGATCCAACGATTTCACAAGCAATTGAAATTGCGCGCCAAATGGCTGATTTTAAACCAGATACGGTAGTTTTGCTTGGTGGTGGTTCAGCGCTTGATGCTGGTAAGATTGCGCGGTTCTTGTATGAGTACTCAGCAACAAATCCAGACATCTTGTACGATGATGAAGCACTGAAGAGCTTGTTCCAAGAATTAGCACAAAAATTTATGGATATTCGTAAGCGTATTGTAAAGTTTGAGCACCAACGTCTTACTCAGATGGTTGCAATTCCAACGACTTCAGGTACTGGTTCTGAAGTAACACCATTTGCAGTTATTACTGATGACGAAACACATGTTAAGTATCCATTGGCAGATTACGAGTTAACACCACAAGTAGCGATTGTTGATCCAGAATTTGTCATGACAGTACCTAGTCGTACAGTTGCTTATTCAGGTATGGATGCCTTGTCACATGCTCTAGAGTCATATGTCTCAGTAATGTCTTCAGAGTTTACGCGTCCATGGGCTTTGCAAGCAATCAAGTTGATCTTTGATTATCTAGAAGAATCATATAAGTACGATGCAAAGAATCCAACAAAGGAAGGTGAGCTTGCGCGTTCAAAGATGCACTATGCTTCAACATTAGCTGGTATGTCATTTGGAAATGCTTTCTTGGGACTAAATCATGCGATTGCCCACAAAACTGGTGGTGCGTTCGGTCTACCTCACGGATTGGCAATTTCAATTGCCATGACACATGTCATCAAGTTTAACGGTGTGACTGGTAACGTCAAGCGGACACCATTCCCACGTTATGAGACATACACTGCACAAAAAGACTATGCCGATATTGCTCGTCATCTTGGCCTGGCCGGTAATAATGATGCCGAGCTAGTTCAAGCATTGATCAATAAGATTGAGAATTTGGCTGCAAAGTTGAATATGGATCTAACACTTTCTGGTAATGGTGTGAAGAAAGAAGATTTCGATCGTGAACTATCAGGATTGATGGATCTTATTTACAATGATCAAACAACGCCAGGAAATCCTCGTCAACCACGTTTGAGTGAGATTGAACAATTGTTGCATGACCAATTCTAACAATTAATACAAATAACCGTAGACTAACAACTAAGTGAGTTGGTCTGCGGTTGTTTTTTGTTATAATGAATAAAAATGATTTTTCAAAGAGGAACGGTGGCAAAATGAAGTTTATATCATGGAATATTGATAGTATCAATGCAGCTGTCGAACATAAGTCAGTGCGTGGTGTAATGACCTGGGAAGTCTTACAACAGATTGCCTTAGAAAAGCCAGATGTGTTAGCTATTCAAGAGACAAAATTAAAGGCAACTGGTTTGACTAAGAAACAGGAAACAGCCTTAGATGAATTATTTCCTAATTACTACCGTTATTTAAGAATGAGTACCGGACGTTCAGGTTATTCTGGAACGATGATGTTGACTCGTCATGAGCCAATTAGTGTGACGATGCCTGAAATTGGAGCGCCTGGTGAAATGGATATTGAAGGTCGCATCATTACATTGGAGTTTGAAAATAATTATGTTTCAACTGTCTATACGCCGAATTCAGGTAGTGGGTTAGCGCGCTTAGAGGATCGTCAAGCGTGGGATGATGCCTATCGTGCCTATGTGCAAACGTTGGATGCCACAAAACCAGTTATCTTTTCTGGTGACTTTAATGTTGCTCATCAAGAAATTGACTTGAAGAATCCCAAATCTAATCACAAAAAAGCGGGTTTCACTAATGAAGAACGTGAACACTTCAGCCAGCTACTAGATGCAGGATTTACGGATATATTCCGTTATCTACATCCGGATCAAGCAGGTGTTTACACTTGGTGGGCGCAAATCTCAAAAACCTCAAAGATTAATAACTCTGGCTGGCGGATTGATTACTATTTGACCTCAAATCGACTAGCCGATCAAGTGAGCGAATTATCAGTCATTGACACTGGTGCTCGTCAGGATCATGCGCCAATCAAATTAGAAATGACTGATGGATTTAGGTTGTGATGATTGAATAATAAGATAGCGACGATAACTTATTAAAGGGAGCGAAATAATTGGCTTTAGTCTTTTGCAATATGTTTATGCTATCAAGACTACAGGCTTATGGTTAATACATTTTTAGCATAGAAAAGTTGGAGCAGTCTCTTTTGTTCCAACTTTTTTCAATATAATAACTATTTTTATTATATATACATAAACAAAAACAAAAACACGGCTACCTCTACAAAGAAGTAACCGTGTCGACGTGTAATCATTATGTATGATCTCTAATATATAGCCCAACAGGGAGTCGAACCCTGGATTCCGCGCTGAGAACGCGACGTCTTAACCACTTGACCATTGGGCCATGATGATAAATTGTAGCAAAGCTATTTTATAATAGCCCAACAGGGAGTCGAACCCTGGATTCCGCGCTGAGAACGCGACGTCTTAACCACTTGACCATTGGGCCAATATTATCATCTTTGTCTTAACAACAATAATTAACTATACAGTGAAACACTGTTCCTGTCAATATTATTATTGCATAATTATTGCTTCTGATTTGCTTTTTTAAAATAAAGTGGTAAAGGTAGTTAACTTAATGAGGAATAAAGTACTTAATGTTACAATTGTAAGTAATAACTTACAAATGAAAATGTGAAAAGCGAAGAGGAGCTCAGAATAATGTCATTCAATTTATATCTTGTACGTCATGGACAAACGATTTTTAATCATTACGAACGCATGCAAGGTTGGAGCAATGCACCACTAACTGATAAGGGGATTTCAGATGGCTATGCTGCTGGTGATCGTTTAGAGAATATTCGCTTTGATGCGGCTTATTCTTCGGACTTACAACGTGCGATTCAAACGGCGGAGTTCGTCCTATCACGTAACAAGCAAAGTGGTGATTTGAAAGAGCCAGAGCAACTACAACAATTACGTGAACAGTTTTTTGGTTTCTTTGAAGGTTTGCCAAGTGATAAAAGTTCACAGCTAATTGCCGAAAAGAATGGCTTAGCAAATGTTGAGACATATGCGGATATAATGGCAAATCTTAGCCAGGATGATGTGATGGATGCGATGCATGTTGCCGATCCAACTGGGGATGCTGAGAATGCGCAAATGTTTTGGGCCCGTGTTAATAAGGGATTAGAACTGTTACGCCGCAACACGCGAGATGGTCAAAATATTTTAGTTGTATCACATGGGACATTGATTCGAAACTTGGTTGCTCAGTATGCGTCTCATGAATTAGCTGTAGAAAAGCCACTTAATGGTTCTGTTACAATTTGGGAAGTAACAGACGATGATTTGAAACTAAAGGTATATAATGACACAGCAACAAAATGGTAAGAAAAATATGATAGAAAACGAACAACAACCAACTCGGCAAGTAATCTTAGCTGGGTTAGATCAACAGAATGAAAATTTTGATTACGAGATGACTGAATTGGCTAATTTAGCTGCTGCTAACAATATGACAGTTGTTGGGCGCGTTGTTCAAAAATTAGAAAAGCCTAACGCCGCAACATACTTTGGCAAAGGTAAAGTCGATGAATTAAAGGAAGCACTGACCTACTATGATGCGGATATGGTGGTGACAAATGATGAATTATCACCATCGCAGATTCGTAATCTAGAGGCAGGAACAGCTGCTGATATTATGGATCGCACAGCATTAATTCTGGACATTTTTGCCTCTCGTGCCAAGACAAAAGTTGCTAAGTTACAAGTGGCAATTGCCCAATTAAAGTATCAATTACCTCGCTTACGCACATCAATGAATATTCGTCTCGATCAACAAACTGGTGGTGGCGGTAGCTTTACGAGTCGTGGTGCTGGGGAAACCAAACTGGAAACGAATCGGCGTCATATTCAGCATCAAATATCGTTATTACAAACTGAATTGGCTAATATCGAGGCAGATGATGAAACGCGGCGGGCTTATCGAGCAAAGCAGAGTATTCGTAATGTCGCTTTGGTTGGTTATACCAATGCAGGTAAATCAACGATTATGAATGGTTTGGTCAAACGTTTCGGTGATAATCCAGAGAAAACAGTTTTCCAAGCAGATATGTTGTTTGCTACCTTAGAAACTTCAGTGCGTAAAATCCAGTTACCAGATAAACAAAACTTTTTACTGTCTGATACTGTGGGTTTTGTTTCTAAGCTACCGCACGGACTGGTGGCAGCCTTCCGTGCAACTCTAGCAGAAGCAGCAGACGCTGATTTACTCATTCAAGTCGTTGATTATTCTGATCCACACTATCAAGAAATGATGACAACAACTGCTGAGACACTGAAAGAAATTGGTGTTGGGAATGTGCCGATGGTAACGGTATATAATAAGGCTGATAAAATACCAGAGCAAGTATATCCGGATCGGGCCGGAGATACTTTGATATTATCTGCGATTGATGAAGCATCTCAAGATTTATTGGTTGAGGTGATTAAGGAACATATTTTTCCTGACTACGTTACAACAACGCTACATGTGCCATTTAGTGATGGCCAAGTTGTTAATGAATTAAACGAGCAGGCAACGGTTCATGAATTAGACTATGATGAATCAGGAACCATTTTGAAAGTTACGTTGACGCCGATTCAAGCTGCTCGTTTTGCACAGTACGAAATGACTAAATAAGTGAAATTGATAGAGAATCCAAGAACATGAAAGTGTTGTTGGTTTTTTTATCTCTGGTTTTTGTAAAGTAGGTTGACATGCGTGCATGAAATAGTGATACAATAGCATATTACATGGATAAAAAATAAGTGTTATGGGAGGAAACCAAATGAAGTTGCTTAAGCCTTTTATTGGGCGTTATAAACTTAATTTGACCATTGCCATTTTGATGGTTGCCATCTCATCAGTGGCGATGTTGCTACAGCCAACATTGCTCAGTGATATTGTGCAGGCGATTACGGATGACAATATGGACAAGGTTAATAAAATTGGAATTCAATTATTGGTGTTAGCCGTTATTGGTTTGATTGCTGGTATTTTGAATACTATTTTTGCCGCACGGGCATCTCAAGGAATTTCTGCTGATGTACGTGAAGCGACTTATCGCAAGATTCAAACATTTTCATTTGCGAATATTGAAAAAATTTCAGTTGGGAACTTGGTTGTTCGATTAACGAATGATATCACGCAAATTCAAAACGTGTTGATGCTTGTGTTGCAACCATTGATGCGTATGCCAATTTTATTTGTTGGTGGTTTTATTTTAGCCATGCGCTCAATTCCTAAATTGTGGTGGATCGTCATTTTAATGATTGTCCTTGTGGGATTTATTTCTTACATTGTTGTTAAAAATTTGGGGAAGCGCTTTGGAAAGATCCAATGGTTGATGGACAAAGTTAATGCGAAAGCTAAAGAAAATTTGCAAGGTGTGCGTGTGGTTAAGTCATTTAACCAAGAAGCAAATGAAGAAGCACGTTTTACTGATGTCTCAAATGAGTTGCGTGATGTTAATATCCAAATCGGTTACATTTTTGCGTTGATTATGCCAGCTTTTATGTTCGTTGGGCAGGGATTAATGGTCGTTGCCATCTATTCAGTCGGAAACATGATCGATGCACAGCCTGAATTATTAGCTCAAATTACTGGTTTTACTAACTATATTATGATTATTATGAACGCCATTATTATTGGTGGAATGATGATGTCATTTGCAACACGTGCGTTCGTCTCAATGGGACGTATCCAAGAAGTTATGAACACTGAGCCAGAATTTACTTATGAAAATAATGAAAGCCAAAATTTGGACGGTAGTGTTGAATTTGATGATGTGTCATTTACCTACCAAGATGATGATCATCCAACGCTAAAGCATGTGTCATTTAAAACTTTGCCTGGCGAAATGATTGGTATTGTTGGTGCCACAGGATCTGGTAAATCAACTTTGGCACAATTGATTCCACGTATTTATGACCCTAGTGCAGGAACGGTTAAAGTTGGTGGCGTTGATTTGAAACATGTCAATGAACATTCATTACGTCAGACGGTATCTTTTGTTCTACAAAAGGCAACATTGTTCTCGGGTACGATTGCTGATAATTTACGTCAAGGAATGGCAACTGCACAATTATCAGATATGAAACGCGCTGCAAACATTGCGCAAGCAGCGGAATTCATTGAGCAATATGATGACAATTATGAACATGTGGTTGAGGAGCGATCAGCCAATTTCTCTGGTGGTCAAAAGCAGCGTTTATCAATTGCTCGTGGTGTGATTGGTCAGCCAAAAATCTTGATTTTAGATGATTCGACATCAGCTTTGGATGCACGTTCTGAAAAATTAGTAAAACAAGCATTGGATGAAGAGTTGGGTGATACGACAACATTTATCATTGCTGAAAAAATTTCTTCAGTCATCAATGCAGACAATATTTTGGTTTTGGATAATGGTGAAATGGTGGCGTATGGACCGCATTCAGAATTGATGCAAACATCACCAGTTTATCAGGAGATTTATGCAACCCAAAAAGCAAAGGAGGCAATGAATAATGAAGAATAATTTAAATGAATCAGCCAAGTTCTTTGCCCACTACTTGAAACGTTTCAAGGTGGCTTTGTTTTTTATTTTGGTATTTACAATTTTAGCCACTTGGCTGCAGGTTAAAGCACCAGTTTATATGGGTCGTTCAATCACTGAATTATCAAAATATTTGATGACTTATCTTAATCCGATGACGAAAAGCCAAGCTAGTCTCGCTGATTTTCATCAAGCATTATTATTGTTTGGGTTATTTACCTTAATGATTCTAGTTGCTTTGTTTATCAATGGCCTATTACAAGCAATTGTGGCCCCAAAAGCAGTGAATGATATGCGTACTGGGTTATTTGCTAAATTGCAACGAATGACCGTACGTTATTTTGATAATCATCAAGACGGTGAAATTTTGTCACGCTTTACATCTGATTTAGATAACATTTTCAATGCCATGAATAATGCATTATTCCAAATTTTGCAACAAGTTGTCATGTTTATTGGGGTTATATGGATGATGTTTAACGAGAGTCCTAAAATGGCTGTAGCAACGATGGCAACGACACCGCTTGTTGTCATCGTTGGTATTGTGATTATGATTCAAGCAAAAAAGTATGTTGATATTCAACAAGCTGAAGTTGGCCATTTGAATGGGTACATTAATGAGCAAATAAATGGTGAAAAGGTAATTATCACTAACGGTTTGCAAAAAGACTCTATTGAAGGTTTCGTCGAACACAATGAAAAGGTTCGCCAAGCGATGGTTCGTTCACAAGCCTGGTCAGGGGTCCTTAATCCGATCATGCAAGGGTTAGGATTATTTAATTTGGCGATTATTATCTTCTTCGGTGCGAAACTTGCCTTAACTGGTGATGTTGCCTCACGTGCAACTGGATTGGGATTGATCGTTACTTTCGTTTCATTCTCACAACAATATTTCCAACCAATTTCACAAATTACATCGCTTTACAATATGATGCAGCAAGCCATGACTGGTGTGCACCGTTTGAATGATATCTTTAACCAGGATGAAGAAGTTAATCCAAAGAATGGTGTGCAGTTTGCAGGTGTGCAACATGATATTAAGTTGCAAGACGTTCATTTTGGTTATAACGAGGAACGTGAGATCATCCATGGCGTCGATATTGATGTTGCAAAGGGAGAAATGGTTGCCTTAGTTGGACCGACTGGGTCTGGTAAAACAACGATTATGAACCTGCTGAACCGTTTTTATGATGTCACATCTGGTGCAGTTTTGTTTGATGATGTCGATGTTCGTGATATGGATCTAACGGCATTACGAGATAATGTTGGGATTGTGCTACAAGAGTCTGTGCTGTTCACCGGATCAGTCCGCGATAATATTACTTTTGGAAAGACTGATGCGACAGATGATGAGGTTATTGACGCTGCCAAGCAAGCTAATATTCATGATTTCATTATGACGCTGGAACATGGGTACGACACTGAGGTTTCTGATGAAAATTCAGTTTTCTCTACTGGTCAAAAGCAATTGTTATCGATTGCCCGTACAATTTTGACACAACCAGATTTGCTGATTTTAGATGAAGCGACATCAAATGTGGATACAGTAACAGAAGAGAAAATTCAGCGTGCTATGGATAATGTCATTGCTGGTCGAACAAGTTTTGTCATTGCCCATCGTTTGAAGACGATTTTGAATGCTGATAAGATTGTTGTTTTGAAGAACGGTCGGATCATTGAACAAGGTAATCACGAAGCTTTGCTTGCACAAAATGGTTTCTATGCTGAATTATATAAGAATCAAATGGTTTTTGACTAGACGATACAAAAGGGTTGAAATTTCAAGAAGAAGTTTCAGTCCTTTTTTTCGTACAAAAAAATGTAAGCGGTTGCATTTATCGGATAGCTGACGTAAAATGGCTTTGTAAGAAATCTTATTAAAGGGGAAATATCATGGGAAAATTTACAGATAAGGTTGCTGTTGTCACTGGTGGTGCTTCAGGAATCGGACTAGCTATCGTTAAACAATTTTTAGCAGAGGGGGCTAAGGTTGTTATTGCGGATTTATCAGAAAAAGGTTCAGAAGTTGCTGCATCATTGGGGGATGCAAGTATTGTTTCGTTTGTTAAAACAAATGTCATGGTTGAAGACGATGTTAAGAATTTGGTGCAACAAACTGTTGCGCAATTTGGTTCGTTAGATATCATGGTGGCCAATGCAGGAATTGCACGTGATGGTGATATTACTGATATGACTTATGATCAGTGGTCAACAACGATTGATATTAATTTGAGTGGTGTTTTCTTGTCTGATAAATATGCAATTGAACAAATGCGTAAGCAGGGCAAAGGCGTTATTGTTAATACCGGATCAATTCATAGTTTTGTTGGTAAGCGTGGTGTCACTGCTTATGCTGCTGCCAAAGGTGGTGTTAAGTTGCTGACTCAAACATTAGGAGCAACTTATGCATCAGAAGATATTCGGGTAAATGCAGTTGCGCCAGGTTATATTGATACACCATTGATTGCTGGTGCTAATAAGGAGGATCTCATTGCATTGCATCCAGCAGGTCGTCTAGGCAAGCCAGAAGAAGTTGGCAAGGTAGTCGCTTTCCTAGCTAGTGAAGATGCATCATTTGTTAATGGCACGACGTTGTTAGTTGATGGTGGTTATACAGCAATTTAGTTAATACAAATTCATAACAATAAAAAAGATGTTGCGCTTCAAATGAAGTACAACATCTTTTTACTATATAACTGCTCTGGCTGGGTTCGAACCAGCGACCTCCTCATTAACAGTGAGTTATTCTACCACTGAACTACAGAGCAATAATCGCATCAAGCAATGTAATTAATATACAATGCTTATAATTAAAAGTCAACCAGATAAATGAAAGTTTTTTAATTTATCTGATATATAAAAGAGATGTCTTGAAGTGATCAAAATATTCCTTTTATATAACTGCTCTGGCTGGGTTCGAACCAGCGACCTCCTCATTAACAGTGAGTTATTCTACCACTGAACTACAGAGCAATAATTAACCAGCGAATATATTTAATATACATGTTTGAAAATTAAAAGTCAACCAGATAAATGAAAAAAATCTAATCGTTGCTTTTTATAAAGAAATGAATCCTAAATAAAAAGTAAAAGGATGTCAATAAAAGAAGAAAAAATTTCATTTAATTGGTATGATAGAACTAATAAATGACGATTAGGAGGCAGCGCAGATGGCTGACTTTCAACTAAGAGGGATGCCCGTATGGGTTTATGCAAAAGATGTTGATACAAAAAGTGCGCTGACACGGGCACGGTTAATTGACGGTTATGTTGGTGAAACATTTTCAATTGATCCTGAGTCAATACCAGGCTATCGTTTTGTGTCTTCGGAAGGCACACTAACTGGTACTTTTGATGAGCAAAAAATGTATACGACAACATTTTACTATCAGCGTGAAGATGTTGCTGAAACAGAAAAATTAACGCACAAATATTTGCATATTTTTGCTAATATACAGCCCGTAGTTGGGGTAGAAGATGCAACTGAAACTGGTCAGAAATTGTGGGCAGGGTCTGTCGTGAAGGTTGCACAACGAATGGCAACACGGACTGGTGATTTTTGGTATCAATTAGCAGATTCACGGTGGCTCAAGTATGATATGCAAACTATGAAGCTAACGGATAATGATGGTCAACATCAACAACCGGTGGCCGAGTGGAAACGACCAACTGTCTGGCAACCAACGCCATATAGTGCGCATGGGAAAGTTGATTATATTCCGGGTGCTGATGTTGCTGTTTATTCACAACCATATGGTCATGAAATTGGGCGTATCCAGCATGGTGTTGCTGTAGATATTACAGAGCAGGTAGTAGATCCTTCAGGGGTGACGTGGTATCACGTTGCTCAACAAGGATGGTTATCAAATATTTATTTGTCGTTAAATTAAATATATAATTAGTCGGGGGAACATGATGACAGAACCATTGATATTAAAGCCAGCATTACACGAAAAAATTTGGGGCGGTACAGCTTTACGTGACGTTTACGATTTTGACATCCCATCAGAAAAAACCGGTGAAGCATGGGTGATTTCGGGGCATCCTAATGGGCCAGTTACGGTTACTAATGGTAAATATGCGGGTAAAACAGTTGCAGAATTATGGCATGATGAACCAACATTGTTTGCGAACAAAGATGTTGATCGACCATTTCCATTATTAGTAAAAATCTTAGATGCTCATCGTGATTTATCTGTTCAAGTACATCCTGATGATAAATATGCAGGTGAGCATGCAGGTGAATTAGGTAAAACAGAGTCTTGGTATATTTTATCTGCTGAACCAGGGGCAACCATTTATTATGGGCATACAGCCAAAGATAAGCAAACATTCGATCAAGAGGTCGATAATGCAGATTGGGATAAATTATTACAAAAAGTTCCGGTCAAAGCAGGTGATTTCTTTTATGTTCCTTCTGGTACATTGCATGCACTAGGCGAAGGTGTATTAACATTGGAAACGCAACAGTCTTCAGATGTGACGTATCGTGTATATGATTTTGATCGTGTCGATGCAAAGACAGGTGAAAAGCGCGATTTGCATTTAGCTGATGCTAAGAATGTGACAACAGTTCCGTTTGTCCCTACTAAGCCAGAACAAAAGGTTTCACATATTGAGGATTTAACGCTCACGGAATTGGTCACTGCACCATATTTCAATGTTGTTAAATGGGACATTGCAGGACGGGCAACGGTCGATGCAACGGCACCTTACACATTGGCAACGGTTGTTGATGGTGATATTGAATTGACGGTCTTTGGGGTTACTTATACCTTGGCTAAAGGGGCTAGTTTTATTTTACCTAATGATGTTGAATCATGGACAATTAATGGACATGCAACCTTGATTACATCAACACCTGGACCAAAATCACTATAAAATGTAACCATAACATTTATGTTAAAGGCGCCAACTGTTATATGAACAGTGGTGTCTTTATTTATTTCAAAATGGTAAAATTTGATAGATGATTATTACAAATAAAGTTGAAGATAAAAACGTGTGTGATTAGTAAGCACAAGCAGGAGGATAACATGAGCCTTAAGAGTGGATTAGCAACTTTGGTTGGGAAGGGTACTTATGCTGTATTACATGATGTATTACACCGTGGTGGTACCTCATTGCCCGGGAAATTAGCGACAAAAATTGACCCTAATGTGATGCAAAGCTATGCTGAAAAGTATGATGTTATCCTGATTACTGGAACAAACGGTAAGACGTTGACTACAACGTTGACGACGCGGGTATTACGCGAAAAATATGCTGATGTCATCACCAATCCGTCTGGATCAAATATGATGCAGGGAATTACTGGTACCATGCTGACAGCCAAAGTGACTGATAAAAAACAACGTCCAGTTGCTTTACTTGAAGTTGATGAAGCCAATGTGGCTGCCGTAGCTAAACAATTGAAACCTAAAGCATTTGTGTTAACAAATATTTTCCGTGATCAAATGGATCGATATGGCGAAATTTACACAACTTATGAGAAAATTTTAAAAGGTATTCGTCTCTTTCCTGAAGCAACTGTGATTGCTAACGCTGATTCGCCAATTTTTATGCGTGGCGATTTGCCTAATCCAAAAGTTTATTATGGATTTGAACATGTGCCAGCTACCGGAGATATGAAGGCGCCACATAATACTGATGGTGTGTTATCACCAACAGATAATTCTATCTTGCATTATCATTTTATGACATTTGGTAATCAGGGAGATTATTTTTCTGTGACTGATGATTTTAAACGTCCTGCCTTGAATTACGCAGTAACAAAATTGAATAAATTAACGCCAATTTCATCGAATTTTGATATTGATGGTAAGACTTTTCAGATTGAAATTGGGGGTATGTACAATATTTATAACGCACTAGCAGCTTATGCAGTTGGTCGTTATATGGGTGTGTCAGTGGCGCAAATTCAACGAGCCTTTTCATCTAATGCGCAAATATTTGGACGCCAAGAAGCGGTCAAAGTCGATGATAAAGAGGTGACCATCGTCTTGATCAAAAATCCAGTAGGTGCTAATCAAGTGATTGATATGATGAAAACTGATGATCAACCATTCTCAATAATTGCCCTGTTAAATGCTAACTATGCGGATGGTATTGATACTAGTTGGATATGGGATGCCAATTTTGAATCATTACATGATACTGGGATTCAAGCAGTGGCAACGGGTGGTGAACGTTACAAAGACCTCTATGTTCGATTAAAGATGGCTGGTTTTGGTGATCACCCAGTTTATCAAGATTTGAAGCAAATTGTAACGGCAATCAAGTCGATGCCAACCAAACGGGTTTATATCTTAGCAACCTACACAGCAATGCTACAATTACGTGCAGAATTGAAACAACAAAATTATATTCATACAGGAATGGGGGAATAAGCCAATGGCTGATTATAAGTTACATACAGCACACTTGTATGGTGATTTAATGAATACGTACGGTGATTTTGGTAATATTGTTGCCCTCAGATATTATGCGCAACAAATTGGGGTTGCTGTTGATGAGACAATTGTTTCATTAGGCGATGAATTTAATCCAACGGCTTATGATTTCGTGTTATTTGGTGGTGGCCAGGATTATGAACAAATGATAGTCGCTGATGATTTGCCAGATAAAGCACCAGCTTTGAAACAATATATTGAAACAAATGGGCCATTATTAGGAGTTTGTGGTGGTTTCCAACTATTGGGTCAGTATTTTTTGTTGGCTGATGGTACGAGAGTTGATGGGATTGGTGCATTGAGCCATTACACATTAAACCAGCCTGATAATCGTTTTATTGGTAATGTAACGATCCATGATGAGGTTAATGATTTAGAGTATCATGGTTTTGAAAATCATCAAGGACGAACTTTCCTAGGTGATGATGAGCGTCCACTGGGTAAAGTGATTAAAGGTAATGGTAACAATGGTGAAGATGGTGGCGAGGGGTTAGTGTACCGTAACGTTTATGGCACATACTTTCATGGCCCTATTTTGACTCGTAATGGAAATTTGGCGCTACATATTTTACAACTTGCTTTAGAACGGAAATATCCAGATGTTGATTGGCAAGAAAAAATTGCAACGATTACACCTGAGTTTTTCTAACTACCTGATGAAGAGGATGAGTGTTAACGCCATTCTCTTTTTTTTATTCACATTTTTGGTATACTAGACTGGAGTGTAAACTGGACTTATACAGGAGAAAGGCAGAAAAAGATGGCGCAATTATTCTTTCGTTATGGTGCAATGGCCAGTGGTAAAAGTATTGAGATTTTAAAAGTTGCACATAACTATGAGGTGCAGCAAAGACGTGTGCTGCTCTTAACCAGTGCGCTTGATAATCGATCAGGAGTTGGCGAAATTGCATCAAGAATTGGGATGCAACGGGCGGCGCAAGCAATTCAAACGACCGATGACCTGTTTGAATTGATATCACAAAATAAGTCGGTCGCAGCTGTGTTAATTGATGAAGCACAATTTATGACTAAAGCACAGGTTTTGCAATTAACCAGAGTTGTGGACGAATTAAATATTCCAGTACTGACTTTTGGCCTAAAAAATGATGCATTTAATCAACTATTTCCGGGTTCAGAGGCATTGTTGATTTATGCTGATAAGATTGAAGAGATGAAAACCCTCTGCTCATTTTGTGGTCGGAAAGCGATTATGAATTTACGCATTTCGAACGGTCAACCTGTATATGAAGGTGAACAAGTTCAAATTGGTGGGGATGAGGCCTATATGCCGGTTTGTCGGAAACATTATAATCATCCTGATTTACAAGCATTAGCCCGTCGGACAGGATTAAACAATAAATAAAATAGTTAAGGGATTGAAAAGATATGGATGAAATTTTTGAAAAGGTGCAGTCTGTTGTAGATCGCTATGAAGAAGTCAGTGAAATGATTTCTGATCCAGAAGTTATTGCAGACACAAAACGCTTTTTAGCATTGTCTAAAGAAGAAGGTAGTTTACGTGAGACAGTCGAGACCTTTAAGCACTACAAACAAGTGGTTGTAGGTATCGAAGAAAATGAAGAAATTTTACGTGAAGAAGCCAATGATTCAGAGTTAGAAGAACTAGCTAAAGAAGAATTAAAGGATCTTCGTGTGGAAAAAGAAGCATTAGAAGATCAAATTAAGATTTTATTACTACCTAAGGATCCTAATGATGATAAGAATATCATCATGGAAATCCACGGAGCAGCCGGTGGGGATGAAGGTGCATTATTTGCAGCTGATCTTTATGATATGTATGTTCGTTATGCTGAAAAACAAGGTTGGCAAGTTGAAATCATTGATGAAAATAAGACAGAAATTGGCGGTTACAAGGAAATTGTCTTAATGATCACTGGTAATAATGTTTATTCAAAGTTAAAGTTTGAAAATGGTGCGCATCGTGTGCAACGAGTGCCAGAAACCGAATCCGCAGGTCGTGTTCATACTTCCACAGCGACAGTTGGTGTGATGCCAGAATATGAAGACGTTGATATCGAAATTGCCGATAAAGATTTGCGTGTCGATGTGTATCGTTCATCTGGTGCCGGTGGTCAGCACATTAATAAGACCTCTTCAGCGGTACGTATGACGCATTTGCCAACTGGTATCGTTGTTGCGATGCAAGATCAACGTTCACAACAACAGAATCGTGCCAAGGCAATGGAAATCTTAAAGGCTCGTGTGTATGATTATTACGCTTCACAGAATGAAGCGGAGTACGCTGAACAACGCAAGACAGCAGTCGGAACTGGTGACCGTTCTGAACGAATTCGCACATATAATTATCCACAGAATCGTGTGACTGATCATCGAATTGGTCTGTCATTGAATAAATTAGACCGTATTATGAACGGTGAGTTATCAGATGTGATTGATGCTTTGTTGATTGCTGACCAAACAGCAAAGCTTGAAGCCTTAAAACAAGGGTAATATAAACGTATGTTTGATGAACAATGGACTATTCAAGCTGTTCGTGAATGGGGAGATTGGCAATTAGAGCCTTACATTCATGATATAGACGAGCGTATGGCACAAATCGATTATTTATTAACTGGTATGATGGATTGGAACTATGCGCAATTGGCAAATAACTTAAACACAGTTTTAGAGGATGAAAAGCGTCTGCGATTTATGGTGGCTGTGCGGGCAATTAAGGGTGGACAACCAGTGCAATATGCCCTTGGACATGCTGCGTTTTATGGCCGTGAATTTCAGGTAGATCGCCGTGTCTTGATTCCGCGACAGGAAACTGAAGAGCTTGTGGAATGGGTGTTAGCGGATCATCCGACAAATACGGAACAACATGTATTAGACATGGGTACTGGCTCAGGTGCGATTGCTGTTTCTTTGAGCGCAGAGCGTACCAGTTGGGCAGTGGTTGGTGCTGATATTTCTGAAGAGGCGTTGGCTGTTGCAAAAGAAAATGCGCAACTATACGCACCGTCAGTACAATTACTTCAGAGTGATTTATTTACAGGTGTCACAGGTAGTTTTGATATTATTGTCGCCAATCCACCTTATATTAGTCGTAATGAACAATCACTGATGGATGAATCAGTTGTCATGTTTGAACCAGATATTGCGCTTTATGCAGATGATGATGGTTTAGCACTATATAAGAAAATGGCTACGGACTTACTGACCTTTCTAAAACCCGGTGGGGCCGCATACTTTGAAATTGGGTATCAACAAGGAGAAAAGCTTGTTGATTTATTCAGCACATTACCTCATGTCATCGTAACGTTGCGTCAAGATCTGAGTGGTCATGATCGAATGATTAAAGTATTACGGGAGATTTAGAAATGACAGAAACAAAAATATGGACAGTAGATGAAATGGATGCGGCAGCTCGTGCAATTAAACGTGGTTCATTAGTTGCCTTTCCGACTGAAACTGTTTATGGACTTGGTGCAGATGCATATAATGAAAAGGCTGTTGGTAAAGTGTATGCAGCGAAGGGGCGTCCTTCAGATAACCCTTTGATCGTACATGTTGCTGATCCAGAACAAGTGGCAGATTTTGCTATTGTCAATGAACGCGCGCAAAAACTTATGGCTGCTTATTGGCCAGGACCACTAACGATGATTTTGCCCGTTAAACCAGATGTATTATCAATGACAGTCACTGGTGGTTTGGACACGGTAGCGGTTCGTTTGCCTGACAATGCTGCCACTCGTCAGTTAATTCGTGAAAGTGGTAAACCACTTGTTGGTCCTTCAGCTAATACATCGGGCAAGCCTTCACCAACATTAGCAAAACATGTTTACCATGATCTACATGGTAAAATTGCTGGTATTTTGGATGATGGTCCCACTAAAATTGGGGTTGAATCAACGGTATTGGATCTATCAACTGACATGCCAGCGGTTTTACGTCCTGGGAAAATTACACCAGCACAAATAGAATCAGTAATTGGTGTACCAGTTGATTCTGAAATTCATCGTGTGGCTGATAATGAAACACCTAAGGCACCAGGTATGAAATATCGCCATTATGCTCCTGATAAGGCAGTTTACATGGTTGCACCAGAGGACTGGACACAGGCAATTATTTGGATGCAATCTCAAGTTGAACCAGTTGGACTAATGTTAACGAATGATTTAATTAAAAAACATCAGCTAGCAGGTATGGATTTTATTTGGTCATTAGGAGATAATAATGACACAGCTGCTGCAAAATTATTTGCAGGGTTACGTTATTTTGACGATAAGAAGGATGTACAAACTATTCTTGTCGCTGCAATGCCGCAAGTTGATGTGAATGGTGCTTATAATAACCGTTTAGGTAAAGCATCAGGTGGACACTGGATTACTGAGTTGTTACATATTTAAGCTGCTTGACTTAAAGGAGGTCAAACCCAATGACAAATTACCGTGATTTTGATCCTGAATTGTGGGCTGCAATCGATCGTGAAGCTGATCGTCAAGAACATAATATTGAACTGATTGCTTCAGAAAATATTGCATCTGCAGGTGTACGTGCTGCTCAAGGAAGTATTCTAACTAATAAGTATGCTGAAGGTTATCCTAATAAGCGATACTACGGTGGAACAGAATATATTGATCAAGTCGAGCAATTAGCGATTGATCGTGTGAAAGAACTTTTCGGGGCAGAGTATGCAAACGTACAGCCGCATTCTGGCTCACAATCAAATGCAGCTGTTTATGCAGCATTATTGGAACCGGGTGATCATGTCTTGGGGCTTGATCTTAATGCTGGAGGTCATTTGACACATGGATCTGCAGTTAACTTTTCGGGGAAAACATACCAATTTCACGCTTATGGATTGGATGATAATGAACGAATTGATTATGATCAGGTTGCCGCATTAGCTGCTGAGTATCAACCAAAATTAATTGTTACCGGGGCATCAGCATATTCACGCTTTATTGATTTCGATCGATTCCGTGAAATTGCGGATTCTGTTGGGGCATACTTAATGGTTGATATGGCGCACATTGCTGGTTTGGTCGCAGCTGGGGTTCATCCATCACCAGTAGGAATCGCTGATGTTGTGACATCAACAACGCATAAAACATTGCGTGGACCACGTGGCGGATTGATTTTAGCTAAAGAAGAATTGGGTAAGGCGTTGAATTCAGCAATTTTCCCAGGTACGCAAGGTGGACCATTAGAGCATGTTATTGCAGGTAAAGCAGTTGCCTTTTATGAGGCTATGCAACCTAGTTTTAAAACATATGGTCAACAAGTTATTGCTAATGCAAAGGCAATGGCTGATGTCTTTGCAAAATCAGATCTTGTTCGTGTCGTTTCAGGTGGTACGGATAATCACCTATTTAATTTAGATCTAACCAAAACGGGTATCTCTGGTAAAAAAGCGCAAAATGTCTTGGACAGTGTGCATATTACAACAAATAAAGAGGCGATTCCAAATGAACCACGCAGCCCATTTGTGACATCAGGTATTCGAATTGGGACACCAGCAATTACGACTCGTGGTTTCAAAGAGGCAGAAGCAGTAGAAGTGGCCGAATTAATTTTGAAGGTACTTGCTAATCCTGAAGATGAAGCAACACTTGCATCAGTGGAACAATCTGTATTGGGCTTAACAAGTCGATTCCCCTTATCAGGAATTGAACACGCTAATTAAAAAAGCGTTATAATAAAGAAAAATGAAATGGAGCTTTGAAATGAGTAAGCTAACGGTTTTTGATCACCCATTAATTCAACACAAATTAACGATTATTCGTAATAAAAATGTTGGTACAAAAGAATTTCGTGAGATTGTTGATGAAATTGCATCATTAATGGCTTATGAAGTAACTCGTGATTTACCAGTTGAAGATGTTGTTGTTGAAACACCAGTTGCAACAACAACACAAAAAACACTTGCTGGTAAGAAACTTGCGATTGTGCCAATTTTGCGTGCTGGTTTGGGAATGGTTGATGGCATTATGAAGTTGATCCCTGCTGCTCGAATTGGTCACATTGGTATGTATCGTGATGAAGAATCACTTGAACCAGTTGAGTACTTTGTTAAGTTGCCTGAGGATATTGATCAACGTGAGGTTTTGGTGGTTGATCCAATGTTAGCAACTGGTGGATCAGCCGTCATGGCAATTGATGCATTAAAGAAGCGTGGCGCAACAAAAATTAAGTTAATCACGTTAGTTTCAGCGCCAGTTGGTGTCGAAACAGTTCAGAAGGCACATCCAGATGTAGATATTTATACAGCTGGCTTAGATGAGAAGCTTAACGAACATGGTTATATTATTCCGGGTCTTGGTGATGCGGGTGATCGCTTGTTTGGAACTCATTAAGCGAATAAAATTTCATTATTATCGATAGAAATGTTGTGGAGAGGTTGGGACAAAAGAATATGTCCTGACCTTTTTTATTTTTAGAGAGGGGTATTTATGAGAATTTTGGTAGTTGGTGCAAGTGGTCGTGTTGGTCATTTATTAGTTGAAAAGTTAGCAGCTGAAGGCCATGAAGTGATTGCAGGTACCCGTCACTTAGATGAGACGTTTACTAGTAAACGAGTTGTTTTGGCTAAACTAGATGTATTGATTGATGAAGAGCAATTAGTAAATGAATTACTTGACTTAAAATTAGATGCAGTTTATTTTGTTGCAGGTTCAAAAGGAAAGAATTTGTTACAAGTTGATGCATTTGGTGCCGTGAAGTTAGAAAATGCGGCTGAAAAAGCTGGTATTGACCGATTTATTATGTTAAGTAGTTGGCAAGCAACAAACCCTAAGGCTTGGGGCGAAGAGCTAAGAGATTATAATATTGCCAAGTTCTTTGCTGATAACTGGTTGATCGATCATACAACCCGCAATTATACGATTTTGCAACCAGGTGCCTTAACGGAAACACCTGGGTCAGGGAAAATTGCATTTGATCCTGATTCGCCAGCACAAAATAGTATTGAAAATGTTGTTGATGTATTAGTCGGCATTTTAAATGCTAAGAATACCTATGGTAAAGTGCTATCGATGAGTGATGGTGAAAACACCATTGAAACTGAAATTGCAAAATTGGTTTGATTTAAAACGTTTAACCGGTAGAAGTTTTGTTTACTAATTTTGTTAACTGATATATAATTATAATCGTTAAAAAATAACTTTAACTTGGTCCTGTGAGGCTAATAAGATTATTTTGGTGCTGTCGTGTAAATCTGGCGGTGAGCGAAACTATCATATTAGATAAATCTATCAAGTTGGGGTATTTTTATACCGCAACTTTTTTATTTCAGGTTATAAGTTTATATATGGAAGGATTAACACAATGGAAATGAAACGTGATGTTGTATTAGATGTGAATGAGAAACCAGGTTTCTGGCAATGGATAGGGCTATCGTTACAGCATATGTTTTCGATGTTTGGATCAACGGTTTTAGTGCCACTATTAGTTGGATTAAATCCAGGAATTGCGTTGTTTAGTTCAGGTGTGGGAACGTTATTGCATATTTTGATTACAAAACGTCAAATTCCTGCCTACATGGGTTCAAGTTTTGCATTTATTATTCCGATGGTTGCCTTAATGAAAACAACTGGTTATCCGGGTGTTGCTACTGGAGTTATCTCTGTCGGAATTGTTTATTTGATTGTCGCAGCAATTGTAGGCTTTATTGGTACCGAATGGATTGAAAAACTATTACCACCAATTGTTGTTGGTCCGATTATTATGGTGATTGGACTATCATTGTCTGGTTCAGCAGCTCAGTCGGCAACATTATTGAATGGTAAATATGATATTCGTGTATTTTTAGTTGCTATGGTAACACTAGGTGTCACAATCTTCTTTAATATGTATCTACGTGGTTTTCTAGGGTTGATTCCAATTCTATTAGGTATAATTACTGGCTATCTACTAGCAATTGTCGTTGGATTAGTTGATTTAAAGCCGGTTGCTGATGCGGCTTGGTTTGCCTTGCCAAAATTTGACATACCTTTTGTTGACTATACACCAATCATGCATTGGGGTGCGGTACTAGTGATGGCACCGATCGCATTAGTAACAATCACCGAACACTTAGGTCATTTGATGGTTTTGGATAACTTAACAGGGCGTGATTATATCAAAAATCCTGGCTTACACCGAACTTTAGCTGGGGACGGCGCTGCTTCGCTATTTGCGGGGTTAGTAGGAGGTCCATCAGTTACTTCATATGGTGAGAACATTGGTGTGATGGCTATTACTAAGGTTCATTCAGTCTATGTTTTGATTGGTGCAGCCATATTTGCGATTCTATTCTCCTTCGTTGGTAAGTTATCGGCAGTTATTCAAAGTATTCCAGGTGCAGTAACTGGTGGTGTTTCATTTTTGTTGTTTGGGGTCATTGCTGCTTCAGGGTTACGTATCATTGTTGAAAATAAACTTGACTTTAATTTGAAGCGTAACTTGATGATTACCTCATCAGTTTTGGTCATTGGTATTGGAAATGCCTACCTACAAACTGGCCACGGAAATAACATCGTACAGTTCTCAGGTGTTGCTATTGCAACAGTTCTGGGCATTGTGTTGAATTTAATATTGCCTGAAAAGGCTGCTTCTGAAAAATAAAAAATAAAGACAGTTTTTGCAAAAAAGCTGTCTTTTATTTTTTAAGTTAAGATTTATATATAATAAGCATTTCTATTTTGGATAAAAAAGTTTTATTATTCTTTTTTGGAATAGTAGAAAGTGTGATATAACAAGCTTTATAAAAAAGCGTTGCAAAAATGGGACAAGTACCTATGATTGTTAATGATTGAATTAAGTCCAAAAAGGGGTAATATTAGGTGGTAAAAGTTAAACGGTTCTGTTTCAAATGCATGCCGCTTGATTATACTTCAAGAAAGGAAAGAGGTGAATTTCATTGGAGAAAACCGCGACCTTTAGCATTGCGGGGTTGACGTTTGATTGGAGTGTGGTAATTTCAACATTAGTTTCAATGACAATAGTTTTTCTATTAGCGTTTTGGACCTCTCGAAAGTTGGTGATGAAGCCGGCTGGAAAGAGTAAACAGAATATGCTAGAGTGGGTCATTGATTTTACCAACAATATTGTTGATGGATCACTACCAAATAAGACTGGTAACAGTTTGAAGTTTTTCATATTTTCCATGTTTTTGTTCATCTTCGTTGGAAATCAATTAGGTGTCGCCTTTACGGTTGATGTTGGTGGTAATACATTCCTGAACTCCCCAACAGCTAACCCATTAGTGACAATGACATTAGCATTAATTGCTATTACCATTGCCCACTTTTTAGGTGTTGAAAAGCAAGGTTTCAAGAATTACTTCAAGTCAGTATATCTGTCACCGTTTAGTGTCTTGTTCCCCTTAAATCTTATTGAGCAGTTTACAAGTTTCTTAACATTGGGACTACGTCTGTTCGGTAATATCTTTGCTGGTGAAATGGTTTTGTCTCTATTGTGGCAATTAGCTCAGTCTGCCGGTGCAATTTCATTTGTACCAGCATTCTTGCTCACAATTATATGGCAAGGATTTTCATTATTTATTGGGGCAATTCAAGCGTTTGTCTTCGTCACTTTGACAACTGTCTATGTTTCAGAAAAGACAGAGTAACTACAGTAACTGTTTAAATTAATCGGAGGATTGTAAAAATGGATGTTGCAACCATTGGTGTTGGAGTTGCCGCAGCTGGTGCCGCTATTGGTGCTGGTATTGGTAATGGTATTGTTATTTCAAGTATGATCGCTGGTACGGCGCGTCAACCTGAATTAGAAGGTAAGTTACGTACGAACATGTTCATCGGAGTTGGTTTGGTTGAGGCCGTTCCAATCATCGCTATCGCTATTGCCTTCATGTTGTTAGCACGATAATCGAAACGCGGAGGCCAACTAATTATGTTTAATCAAATTGTTCTAGCGGGTGCTAGCGAAGGGTTGGCTTTGGGTAACATGTTGTTTGTGCTAGTGGCATTCCTAGTATTGATGCTTCTTTTGAAGAAGTATGCTTGGGGTCCGGTAGTAAAAATGATGGAAAAGCGTGCGGAGAAGGTTGCCCACGATTTGGATACTGCTGAAGAAGCGCGTCAGCAAGCCGAAGAAATGGCTGCTAAGCGTTCTGAACAGTTGCAATCAGCACGTACTGAAGCCAACAGCATCGTTTCTGATGCTAAGACAGCAGCAGGAAAGCAACGTGACCAAATCGTTGCTGATGCTCAGGCAGATGCCCAAGCTACAAAGGAACAAGCAAGTGCACAAATTGCACAAGAACGTTCTGAAGCAATGGCTGACGTTAAGAGTGAAGTTGCTGAACTTTCAGTAACCATCGCACAAAAGATTATCCAGAAAGAACTAAAATTAGATGATCAAAAAGCGCTTATTGACGCTTATATTGAAGGGTTAGGTAACAAGTAATGGCATTAGATAAAGCAACGATTGCTAAGCGATATGCCGTTGCTTTGTTCGAATTAACCCATGATCAAGGTACTGATGCTGACACGCTAGCTGAATTGACAGCTATTCGTGATATATTAGTACAAAATCCAGAATTTACGAAAGCATTGCTATCTTTGCGAATTGATGAAGCTGCTAAGCGTAATATGTTAGCAACTTTATCTGAAGGAACGAGTCAAGTAGTCGCTAATCTGATTCAGATGACATATGACTACCGTCGTATCCAAAACTTACCAGCGATTATTACTAAGTATGAAGAACTTGTTAATAAAGCTGCTGGTGTTGTGAACGCAGAGGTGCAAACAGCGGTGCCATTGAGTGATGAGCAAGTTTCACGCTTGAAAGAGCAACTTGTTCAACGTTATCAGGCTAACGAAGTGCGTTTGACGCAAATCGTTGATGAGGACTTACTTGGTGGGGTTATTGTTAAAGCCAATGACCAAATTTTGGATGGATCATTAGCAACTAAGTTAGCTGCTATTCGTCAGAGTATCATCCGCTAGTAATCGAAATTCTAGTTGAAATTGATGTTGTGTGTGATGAATAGACACACTATAAAGAAAGAGGAACTGCTGAAATGAGCATCAAAGCTGAAGAAATCAGTTCACTCATCAAAAAGCAATTAGCCAATTATCAAGACGACTTAACAGTAAAAGAAACTGGAACTGTTACCTACATTGGTGATGGTATCGCTCGCGCAACTGGGTTGGAAAACGCCCTTGCCGGTGAGCTTGTCGAATTTGAGAACGGCGTTTATGGTATGACGCAGAACTTGGAATCAAATGATGTTGGTATCATTATTCTTGGTAGCTATGACAGCATTCGTGAAGGCGATACTGTTAAGCGCACTGGTCGTATCATGGAAGTGCCTGTTGGTGAGCAACTGATTGGTCGTGTTGTTAACGCTTTGGGACAACCTGTCGATGGTATGGGCCCAGTTGAAACAGACAAAACACGTCCTGTTGAAGTTAAAGCTCCAGGTGTTATGGAGCGTAAATCTGTGTTTGAACCACTACAAACTGGTCTAAAGGCTGTGGATTCTTTGGTACCAATTGGACGTGGTCAACGTGAGTTAATTATCGGTGATCGTAAGACTGGTAAGACATCAGTTGCTATTGACACAATCTTGAACCAAAAAGATCAAGATATGATTGTTGTTTATGTTGCTATTGGACAAAAAGCATCAACTGTTCGTACACAAGTTGAAACTTTGCGTCGTATGGGTGCCATGGACTACACAATTGTTGTTACCGCTAGTCCTTCAGAACCAGCCCCAATGCTTTACCTAGCGCCTTATGCTGGTGCTGCAATGGGTGAGGAATTTATGTATAACGGCAAGCATGTGCTGATCATTTATGATGACTTGTCAAAGCAAGCAACGGCATATCGTGAGCTGTCATTAATTCTTCGTCGTCCACCTGGACGTGAAGCCTACCCTGGTGATGTCTTCTACTTGCATTCACGTTTGTTAGAGCGTGCTGCCAAGTTGTCAGACGAACTTGGTGGTGGGTCAATGACGGCTTTGCCAATTATTGAGACACAAGCTGGTGATGTTTCTGCATACATCCCAACTAACGTTATTTCAATCACAGACGGTCAAATTTTCTTGGATTCTGATCAGTTCTACGCTGGTGTTCGTCCTGCTATTGATGCCGGAACTTCTGTTTCTCGTGTTGGTGGTGACGCACAAATTAAAGCCATGAAGAAAGTTGCTGGTACGTTACGTTTGGACTTGGCTTCATACAAGGAGCTTGAGTCATTCGCCCAATTCGGTTCAGATTTGGATGAAGCAACGCAAGTTAAGCTAGCACGTGGTCGTCGTACCGTTGAGCTATTAAAGCAACCATTACACCAACCACTTCCTGTTGAAGAGCAAGTGCTATCACTATATGCTTTGACACATGGATTTATGGATGATGTTGCGGTTGATGACATTCTACGTTTTGAGTCAGAATTAATTTCTGCCGTTCACGCATCACACAATGATTTGTTCGAGACAATCGTCGAGACAAAGAATTTGCCTGATACTGATGCAATGGATGCAGCAATTAAGGAATTCAAAGCAACATTTGCTAGCTCAGCAGAATAGTAAAGGAGGGGCGATAAATGGCAGCTTCTTTACAAGATATTCAACGCCGAATTGCCTCAACAAAAAAGACGCGTCAAATCACGAGTGCCATGCAAATGGTCTCAACTTCTAAATTAAGCCAAATTCAACGTCATGGTGGTTCATATACGGTTTATGCCGATGCCCTTCATGACGTTGTAGCACACCTAGCAACTGCACATATTAATAATGTGTCAGGAACGTTGCTTGAACAACGGCATGTATCAAAGGTAGGATTCTTAGTCCTATCATCTGATCGTGGGTTAGTTGGTGGCTATAATTCAACACTATTAAAAGAATTAATGGCTAGAATTACGGAACGCCAATTGACACCTGATCAAGTTGTTATTTTAGCAGTTGGTGGTAATGGTGCTGACTTCTTTAAGAAGCGTGGCTTTGATGTTGCATACGAATATCGTGGCGTATCTGATGTACCGACCTTTACAGAGGTGCGGGAGATCGTTAAGACAGTCACGACAATGTATGATAACGAAGTCTTTGATGAATTAATTGTGGGTTATCAGCATTTTGTCAGTCGTATTTCTAACGAAGTACATCTCGAAAAGATGCTTCCAGTTTCAACAGAGGATTTGGAAGAATCTAAGGATGACAGTAAGTATACGGCCGACTATGAGATGGAGCCGTCAGCTGAACAAATTTTGGGTGTTGTGTTACCACAATATGCTGAGAGTTTAGTATATGGTGCCATCATTGATGCGAAAACTGCTGAACATGCGGCATCTGCAAATGCGATGTCTTCAGCAACTGATAATGCCAAGGAAATTATTGATTCACTTGGTCTTCAGTTCAACCGTGCGCGTCAGAGTGCAATTACGACTGAAATTACAGAAATTACTGGTGGAATGGCCGCTTTGGATTAAAGCATCTTGCATCAGATTTATACGAATGAAGGAAGGAAACGACAATGAATACCGGACAAGTTGTTCAAGTCATTGGTCCCGTTGTTGACATTGCCTTTCCATCAGACTCAAAGATTCCAGATATTAACAATGCTTTGATTATCGATAAAGGTGATGATCAAACATTGACGGTTGAAGTTTCTTTGTCATTGGGTGATGGTGTCGTACGTACGATTGCCATGGACTCAACTGATGGATTGCGCCGTGGAATGACGGCAACAGACACTGAAAAGTCAATCAGTGTCCCTGTTGGTGAGGCAACGTTGGGACGTGTGTTTAATGTGCTAGGAGAGCCAGTTGATGGTGGAGAAGCACTAGGAGACGACGTACAACGTGACCCAATTCACCGTGATGCACCTGCATACGATGAGTTGTCAACATCAACAGAAATTCTAGAAACTGGTATCAAAGTTATTGATCTATTAGCACCATATGTTCGTGGTGGAAAAATTGGTCTGTTCGGTGGTGCCGGTGTTGGTAAGACGGTGTTGATTCAAGAATTGATTCACAACATCGCACAAGGTCACAATGGTATTTCTGTCTTTACTGGTGTGGGTGAGCGTACCCGTGAAGGTAATGACATGTACTATGAAATGCAAGGATCTGGTGTTTTGAAGCAAACTGCCATGGTCTACGGTCAAATGAATGAGCCACCTGGTGCACGTATGCGTGTTGCCTTAACTGGTTTGACAATTGCTGAGCATTTCCGTGATGTTAATGGTCAAGATGTGCTATTATTCATCGATAACATTTATCGTTTCACGCAAGCTGGATCAGAAGTTTCTGCCTTGCTTGGACGAATCCCATCAGCCGTTGGGTACCAACCAACATTAGCTACTGAAATGGGTCAATTGCAAGAGCGAATCACTTCAACAAAGAAGGGCTCAGTTACATCAATCCAAGCCGTTTACGTGCCTGCCGATGATTATACTGATCCTGCTCCTGCAACGACGTTCGCCCACTTGGACGCAACGACCAACTTGGAACGTTCATTGACGCAACAAGGAATCTACCCAGCTGTGGATCCGTTGGCTTCAACGTCAACAGCCTTAGCACCAGAAATTGTTGGTCAAGAGCATTATGATGTTGCAACTGAAGTACAACACACACTTCAACGTTACCGTGAGTTACAAGATATCATTTCTATCCTAGGAATGGATGAATTGTCAGACGAAGAGAAGACGATTGTTAACCGTGCTCGTCGTATCCAATTCTTCTTGTCTCAACCATTCTCTGTTGCTGAGACATTTACGGGATTGCCTGGACAATACGTACCATTGACTGAAACTGTACGCAGTTTCAAGGAAATTTTGGATGGTAAGTATGACCAATATCCTGAAGATGCCTTCCGTAACGTTGGTGCCGTTGAAATGGTAGCCGAAAAAGCTGCTCAAATGGCTAACTAAACAAAGGGGGCGGCGCCATGAGTGAACACACCCTACATGTTAAGGTGGTAACGCCAGATGGTGTGGTGTTTGGACATGAAACTGCATCATTGGTTGTGCTTGACACAACTAATGGTGATGAGGGAATCATGGCAAACCATGCACCAATTATTGCATCGTTGCACATTGGCGAGGTGAAGATTGTTGATGAAGAGGAAGGATTTGAAGAAATCATTGCGGTTAGTGGTGGTTTTGCAGAGTTCTCTGAAAATCAATTAACAATTGTGTCTGACAGTGCAGAGCGTGCAAAGGACATTGATGTTGAGCGTGCTGAACAGGCTAAGGAACGTGCTGAGAAGCATATAGCTGCAAGCGATACAGATGATGTTGCACGTGCACAAGCTGCCTTAATGCGTGCGGTTAATCGTATTCATGTGGTTACTGGTAAAAAGTAATTCATGAAACGAATAAACGTTTATTAACAAAATTAAAGTCATCAAGCTACTGGCTTCAAGTTGGTAGTTTGATGACTTTTTTGTGTCAATGTAGAGTTTATAAAACTAGACGTGTTAGTCGGCGTAAAATTTGATAAAATAGACATAATATTGATTAAGGAAAGTAGGACAACAGGATGATCGTACTATCGGGAACTATTGGTGCTGGAAAGACCAGCTTAACAACGATGCTCGCAGAACATTTAGGAAGTGAAGCCTTATACGAATCCGTGGATGATAATCCTATTCTGCCATTGTTTTATGAGGACCCAAAGCGTTACGGATTTTTGTTGCAAAATTATTTTTTAAATAAGCGTTTGGATAATATCAAGGATGCACAAGGTAGTCAATTAAATGTGATTGATCGATCTATCTTTGAGGATTTATTATTATTTAAATTAAATGCAGACTTAGATAGAGCAACGCAAACTGAAGTGCAGATTTATGGTGATTTATTAAACAACATCATGGAACAAGTAGATTTTTCTGATGATGCTATTGTCAAGACACCGGATCTACTGATTTATATTCATGTTAGTTTCGAAACGATGTTGGAACGTATTAAAAAGCGTGGTCGTGATTTTGAACAGATTGCAAATGATCCATCACTATACAACTACTATAAGAGTTTGAATGAACGCTATGTTGCTTGGTTTGATTCTTATGACCGGTCACCAAAGTTGAGTATTGATGGTGATCAGTATGACTTCGTTGCTGATGAATCAGCAGCGAAAGAAGTATTAGCATTGATTGATCATAAGATTACGGAGCTAGGTTTAAAGGGTAACTAGGAGAATAATTATTATGTTAGATATGAAATTAATTCGTCATGAAACGGAACAAGTAAAAGAACGATTAGCGACACGTGGTGTTGCACCTGAAGAAGTTGATGCCTTGGTAGCAGATGATGCCAAGCGTCGTGAATTATTGGTTCAAACTGAAGAGCTTAAGGCACATCGTAATACGGTGTCAGACCAAATCGGTCTTAAGAAGCGTCAAAAAGAGGATGCTAGTGAAGTGATAGCTGAAATGCAAAAGGTTTCAGCGACGATTAAGGAGCTAGACGAGCAAGTAACGGCATTAGATAAGCAAATTCAAGACCGGGCACTCCATTTTCCAAACTTGCCTAACAAGACAATTCCTGTTGGACCAGATGAAGATTCAAATCGTGAAGAGCGTCAATGGGGTGAAATTCCTACCTTTGACTTTACGCCTAAAGCTCATTTTGAAATCGGTGAAGAATTAGGTATTCTAGATTTTGAACGTGGTGCCAAAGTGTCTGGTGCCCGCTTTGTTTATTACGTTGGTCAAGGTGCTCGCTTGGAACGAGCTGTTTATAATTTCATGCTTGATGAACATCAAAAAGAAGGTTACAAGGAAATGATCACACCTTATCTTGTTAAAGACGAGGCGATGTACGGAACTGGTCAGTATCCAAAATTCATGGATGATGCTTATCGGGTTGGTACAAATGATGAAATGACATTGATTCCAACAGCTGAAGTACCATTAACAAATTATTTCCGTGAAGAAGTGATTGATGCTGACAAATTGCCATATAGTGTGACTGCGCTATCACCTGCATTCCGTCAAGAAGCTGGTTCAGCAGGACGTGATACGCGTGGATTGATTCGTATGCACCAATTTAATAAAGTTGAGATGGTTAAGTTTACTAAGCCAGAAGATTCATACCAAGCATTAGAGGATATGACGGTTAATGCTGAAAATTTGCTTAAAAAGCTAAACTTACCTTATCATGTCATCACGCTATCAACAGGTGATATGGGATTCTCAGCAGCCAAAACTTATGATGTGGAAGTTTGGATGCCACAGCAAAATATTTACCGTGAGATTTCTTCAGTATCAAATACTGAAGCCTTCCAAGCCCGTCGTGCGCGAATTCAATATCGTGATGAAAACGGTAAGTTACAATTTGTGCACACGTTGAATGGTTCAGGCTTGGCAGTTGGTCGTACTGTTGCTGCAATTTTGGAAAATTACCAAAACCAAGATGGCACAGTGACAATTCCAGAAGTTTTGCGTCCATACTTTGGTGCAGATAAGATCGTGCCAGAAGATTCCTTATAATTAATACAATTTTAGCAAGCAGAGGTTGGGACATTTTCTTTTGTCCTGGCCTTTTTTGTTGGAAAAACAAAAAAACAGTTGCAGAAAGTGGTAAAACCTAGTAATATATATCGAGTGGTAAGTTGTTGTTAGGCATAACACAATTATCATCGGGTATAAAAATCTAAATAAGTATTGACACTTATTGATTGATTAGGTATACTATAAAAGTTGTCTCGAGTGTTAAACTCGTTTGACGTCTGTTGCGGATGTGGCGGAACTGGCAGACGCGCTGGATTTAGGTTCCAGTGCCCCTAGGGCGTGCAGGTTCGATTCCTGTCATCCGTATATCGATTATCGATACAGAAGCCGACTTAGCTCAGCTGGCAGAGCGCTTCACTAGTAATGAAGAGGTCGCTGGTTCGAATCCAGTAGTCGGCATCCCATGCGAATATAGTTCAGCTGGTAGAACGCTACCTTGCCATGGTAGAGGTCGCGGGTTCGAATCCCGTTGTTCGCTTTCTTCCAAATGGGAAGTTTTAAATGAACATGCACCTATAGCGCAACTGGATAGAGTGTCTGACTACGAATCAGAAGGTTGAAGGTTCGAATCCTTCTAGGTGCATCAATTAAAAACCATCAAGAGAAATCTTGGTGGTTTTTGTGTCAATTGATGTTTTTTAAAAAGATGTGATTGTTTAGTGGCATTGTCTTGCAATGCGCCTTATAATTATGTCAATATTGGTCAAGGGGGTGAAGGACATGGCTGATTCAAATATGTCCGATAATATTGAGGCATACTTGAAACAAATTTTACAGCAGGCGAATGAAATTGAAATTCGTCGGGCTGAAATTGCCCGCCGCTTCAATGTTGTCCCATCACAAATCAACTATGTAATCAAAACACGATTTGGTGCAGAGAATGGTTATTTGGTAGAATCAAAGCGTGGTGGTGGTGGCTATATTCGTATTGTAAAAATGGCACTACGAACAGAACCTGATCTCATTGAAGAAATGAGACAGAGTCTCCCTGAAATTGTTAGCTTTAGAACAGCAACAGCAGTAATATCTAGCCTATACCGAGAACAGATTTTAACACGGCGTGAAGGCGAGCTTCTATTAACAATGTTATCAAAAGAAGCGTTAGCAGTTGGCGATGCAACTATTCAAGGTCGTATTCGGGCTAGGTTATTACAGCAATTATTGAACCGTTTACGGTTTGAAAGTGAGCGTGATTAATATGGATAATCAATATACACCGAGTGCAAAGAACGTGCTAGTCGTTGCACAAGAACAAGCAAAATATTTTAAACATCAAGCAGTGGGTACTGAGCACTTACTACTTGCATTAGCGATTGAAAAAGAAGGTATTGCCAGCAAGGTGATGCAACAATTTAATGTGGTCGATGACGATATTAAAAGTCAAATTGAACAATTTACTGGCTATGGTACGTTATCTCGCGCAGAAAAAGAATCTTATTTGCCTTATTCACCAAAAGCAGCCGAAATTCTGCGCTTGGCAAATGAGAGTGCAACTAAATTGCATCAAGAGCGAACGGGTACTGAACATTTCTTGCTAGCCCTACTATCAGATGAAACTATCTTCTCATCACGTATTCTGATTAATTTAGGTGTGAATCCCCAAGAAATGCGTCGCGCAATTTTGCGTAAATTAGGCGTTAGTGAGGCACCGAAGCGTCGTGATCCGCGACGTAAACGTGGTGCTCAAGGCCAATCATCTGAAGGAACACCAACTTTAGATGCGCTAGCACGTGATTTAACGCAATTAGCACGCGATAAAAAAATGGATCCAGTTGTGGGACGTGAAACTGAGGTTAAGCGTGTCATTCAAATCTTGTCGCGTCGTACAAAAAATAATCCAGTTTTAATTGGTGAACCAGGTGTTGGAAAGACAGCGATTGCTGAAGGCTTGGCACAAAAAATCGTTGCTGGTGATGTACCGTCAGACATGACTCAAAAACGGTTGATGATGTTAGATATGGGATCATTAGTTGCAGGAACGAAGTATCGTGGTGAATTTGAGGATCGTCTAAAAAAGGTGATTGATGAAATTCAACACGATGGTCAAGTTATCTTGTTTATTGATGAGTTACACACTTTGATTGGTGCTGGTGGTGCAGAAGGTGCCATTGATGCCTCAAATATTTTGAAACCTGCTTTAGCACGTGGTGAATTGCAAACTATCGGGGCAACGACTCTCGATGAATATCAAAAGTACATCGAAGCTGATGCTGCACTTGAGCGTCGTTTTGCACAGGTTACGGTCAATGAGCCAACGCAAGCAGATGCCATTGCTATTCTAAAAGGGTTGAAAGACCGCTATGAGCAACATCATCAAGTGGCAATTCCAGATGAGACAATTGTTGAAGCGGTTAAACTTTCAGTACGATATGTCACAGATCGTTTCTTACCAGATAAGGCAATCGATATTATGGATGAGGCAGCAGCTAAAGTCCGTATCGACCGAACGGGTCATGAAACCCCACTCGCAAAGCAACAGGAAAAATTGGCTGCATTGCGACAGGAAAAAGATGCAGCGATTGAGCGGTTGGACTTTGAATTAGCTGCTGAATTGCGCAAAAAAGAAATGAGTCAAAAACGCCGTATTGACAAGCAGCTAGATGCGCAAGCCAAGAATGATGGTGATAGTGAAAGTCAATATGATCTTGTCTTATCATTGCATGATATTGCCGAGGTGGTTTCTGAGCAAACGGGTGTTCCTGTGACGCAGATGGAAAAATCAGAAAAAGATCGCCTAATGAACTTAGAGAAGGTATTGCATAATCGAGTTGTCGGCCAAAATGAAGCTGTTTCAGCAATTGCGCGTTCGATTCGTCGGGCACGTTCAGGATTGAAAGATCCAAAACGCCCAATTGGAACATTCTTGTTCTTAGGGCCAACTGGAACTGGTAAAACTGAATTAGCGAAGGCTTTAGCTGAAGCAATGTTTGGTTCAGAAGATAACATGATTCGCGTCGATATGTCAGAATATCGTGAAGCTTATTCAGCCAGTCGATTGGTTGGATCAGCACCTGGATATGTTGGTTATGAAGAAGGCGGTCAGTTAACTGAAAAAGTTCGTCGTCAACCATATTCAGTGGTCTTGCTTGATGAAGCTGAAAAAGCACATCCAGATATCTATAATTTAATGTTACAGGTCTTTGATGATGGCTTTTTGACAGATTCTAAGGGACGTAAAGTTGACTTTAGAAATACGATTATTATCATGACGTCAAATCTTGGTGCAACACGCCTTCGTGATGAAAAATCAGTTGGGTTCGGTGCCGTTGATAAGATGTCTGATTACAACGCGATGCGTGATACAATTATGCAAACGGTGAAAGAAACTTTCCGGCCAGAGTTTATTAATCGTCTGGATGAAGTTGTTGTCTTCCACTCATTAAATAAGGAAGAACTTCACCAAATCGTTAAGTTGATGTCAAAGTCAGTTTTGCAGCGTATCGGTGAGCAAGGATTTAAGGTAAAAATTACGTCAGCAGCAATTGATGTGATTGCCAAAGCTGGTTTCGATCCAGAATATGGTGCACGTCCAATTAGACGAGCATTGCAGTCAAAGATTGAAGATGCATTATCTGAAGAATTGTTGACTGGAAAAGTCACTGTTAACGATCAAGTCACGATTGGTGCCAAGGGTGGTGAAATTAATATCACCGTTAAGCAACCAAAAAATAATGTCGAAACAGTAACTGAATAAAAAAATTAAAAAGTAAGCGTTGACAAGAATTGTTTTTCTTGATAAAGCTTACTTTTTCTTGTATACTTATCATTAGTTTAATTGTGTATAAGACAACGGCTGACAGGAAATATTGTCCCTGAAAGCCTGCATAATAACGACAAGAGCGTTTTCAGGTATGGGGATGCTGTTGTCTTTTTTGCACTTAAAAACCGGTAAAAAACAGAAAATGTAAACAAACTGTAATATAACTGGGTGCACAGTTGGCCAATTCAAAGCGAGGTGGAAAACTTGGTAGGAACGCTTGTAAAGTATGGTAAACACCGTGTTCGTCGTAGTTACGCACGAATCAAGGAAGTCCTTGATTTGCCTAACTTGATCGAAATTCAAACGGACTCATACAACTGGTTCTTGGATGAAGGATTACGTGAAATGTTCATGGACATTTTACCAATCGAGGACTTCCAAGGTAAGTTGTCTCTAGAATTTGTGGACTATAAGCTCATGGAGCCAAAGTACACAGTAGAAGAAGCACGTAACCATGATGCTAATTATTCAGCACCATTGCACGTTACGTTGCGCTTAACAAATCAAGAAACTGGCGAAATTAAGTCACAAGATGTTTTCTTTGGTGATTTCCCATTAATGACACCATCAGGTACCTTTATTATTAATGGTGCTGAGCGTGTTATTGTTTCACAATTAGTACGTTCTCCTGGTGTGTACTACAATGAAGAATTAGACAAGAACGGACGCCCAAATTACGGTACAACATTCATTCCAAGTCGTGGTGCTTGGTTGGAATTTGAGACAGATGCTAAGGGTCTTAGCTATGTTCGTATTGACCGTACGCGTAAGTTGCCAATCACAGAGTTGGTACGTGCATTGGGTTATGGTTCAGACTCAGAAATCCTACAAATGTTAGGTGATCAATATGATTCTATCTCATTAACTTTGGACAAAGATGTGCACAAAGACATCGAAGATTCACGAGTTGAAGAGGCCTTGAAAGACATCTACGAACGTTTACGTCCGGGAGAGCCTAAGACAGCTGATTCAGCACGTGCCTTGTTAACTGCACGTTTCTTTGACCCAAAGCGTTATGATTTAGCACCAGTTGGTCGTTACAAGATCAATAAGAAGTTGTCATTGAAGTCACGCTTGATGGGCTTGACTTTGGGTGAAACTTTGGCTGACCCAGATACTGGTGAAATTATTGCCGAAAAGGGTACATTGATTGACAAGAAGGTTATGTCAGCATTGTCACCTTACTTGGATCGTGAAGATTTCAAGCGGACAACGTTCACACCTTCTGACGATGCGGTTGTTACGGAACCAATGGTTTTGCAAACAATTTTGGTTGAGAATCCAGAGGATCCAGAAAAGACATTACCAATCATTGGTAACGGTCAATTTGATCCAGCTATTCGTACAGTTAAGCCAGCCGATATCATCGCTGGTATGAACTACTTCTTGAATTTGCCATTAGGCGTTGGTACGACTGATGATATTGACCACTTGGGTAATCGTCGTATTCGTCGTGTTGGTGAATTGCTACAAAACACATTCCGTATTGGTTTGAGCCGTATGGAACGTGTGGTTCGTGAACGTATGTCAATTCAAGACCCAGACACTGTTACACCACAACAATTGATTAATATTCGTCCAGTTGTTGCTGCTGTTAAAGAGTTCTTCGGTTCATCACAATTGTCACAATTCATGGATCAAACAAATCCATTGGGTGAATTAACGAATAAGCGTCGTTTGTCAGCCTTGGGACCTGGTGGTTTGACTCGTGACCGTGCCGGATATGAAGTTCGAGACGTTCACTATACACACTATGGTCGTATGGACCCAATTGAAACACCCGAAGGTCCTAACATTGGATTGATCAACTCATTAGCTACGTATGGACGTGTTAATAAGTACGGTTTCATTGAGACACCATATCGTCGTGTTGATTGGACAACTCACAAGGTTACTGACCGAATTGACTACTTAACAGCCGATGAAGAAGATAATTTCGTGGTTGCCCAAGGAAATTCTGTCCTAAATGAAGATGGTTCATTTGCTACTGATACTGTTTTGGCTCGTAAGAGTGATGAAAACGTTGAAGTGCCAATTGATCAAGTCGATTACATGGATGTTTCTCCTAAGCAAATCGTAGCGGTCGCTACTGCTGCCATTCCTTTCTTGGAAAATGACGACTCAAACCGTGCCTTGATGGGTGCCAACATGCAACGTCAAGCAGTTCCTTTGATTGATCCACATGCACCATTGATTGGTACTGGTATTGAATATAAGGCTGCTCACGATGCTGGTGTTGCGATTATTTCACAATATCCTGGTGTTGTTGAGTACGTTGACGGTCGCGAAATCCGCGTTCGCCGTGAAGATGGTTCATTAGATAAGTATGCTTTGATGAAGTTCCGTCGTTCAAATGCTGGTAAGAACTATAACCAACGTCCAATTGTTAAGGTTGGTGACAAGGTTGATGCTGATGAAGTATTGGCCGATGGTCCATCAATGGAACAAGGTGAATTGGCATTGGGTCAAAACCCATTGATTGCCTTCATGACTTGGCAAGGATATAACTTCGAGGACGCTATCATTATTAATGAGCGTTTGATTCGTGATGATGTTTATACATCAATCCACATTGAGGAATACGAGTCAGAAGCGCGTGATACAAAGCTTGGCCCTGAAGAATTTACACGTGAAATTCCAAACACTGGTGAAGATCAGTTGAAGAACTTGGATGAGCGCGGAATTATTCGCATCGGTGCTGAAGTTGAAGACGGTGATATTTTGGTTGGTAAGGTAACGCCTAAGGGTGTGACTGAACTATCAGCTGAGGAGCGTTTGCTACATGCTATCTTTGGTGAGAAGGCTCGTGAAGTACGTGATACTTCATTGAAGGTTCCTCACGGTGGTGGTGGAGTTGTCCAAGATGTTCGTATCTTCACTCGTGAAAATGGGGATGAATTGTCACCAGGTGTTAACATGATGGTTCGTGTCTACATTGCCCAACGTCGTAAGATTCAAGTTGGTGATAAGATGGCCGGGCGTCATGGTAACAAGGGAACGGTATCAGTTATTGTACCTTCTGAAGATATGCCATTTATGCCAGATGGTACGCCAATTGATATTATGTTGTCACCAATGGGTGTGCCTTCACGTATGAATATTGGTCAAGTACTTGAGTTGCACTTAGGTATGGCTGCCCGTGAACTAGGTATTCACGTTGCATCACCTGTCTTTGATGGGGCTCGTGACACGGATATTTGGGATGCCATTCAAGAAGCTGGTTTGCCAGCCGATGGAAAGTCAATTCTTTATGATGGTCGTACTGGTGAGGCATTCGATAAGCGTGTATCTGTTGGTATCATGCATTATATGAAACTAGCTCACATGGTTGACGATAAGATTCACGCCCGTTCAATCGGACCTTACTCATTGGTTACGCAACAACCGCTTGGTGGTAAAGCACAATTCGGTGGTCAACGTTTCGGTGAAATGGAAGTTTGGGCCCTTGAAGCTTATGGTGCTGCGCACACGTTGCAAGAAATTTTGACATACAAGTCTGATGACGTTGTCGGACGTGTTAAGACTTATGAAGCCATTGTCAAGGGTGAGCAAATTCCTAAGCCAGGTGTACCTGAATCATTCCGCGTGCTAGTTAAGGAATTGCAAGCACTTGGGTTGGACATGAAGGTCTTAGATGCTGATGAACGCGAAATTGAACTGCGTGATATGGATGAAGATGATTCAGTCCTTAATATCGCTTCAGCAGATAAGAAAACTGACAAATTAGCACAAGAATTTAATGCTGAAGGTGCTGGTAACACAGCAAATTCAGATAGTGTTGCAAACACTAATGATAGTGCTAATTAATTCATTAATTAAATAAAGTGTTAGCCGACCTAGCTTTTGCTAGGTTTGTGCTTAGTGTTAAGGTCCTTCATGACAATAATACTAAGCACAAATTTAGCGGAGCTTTGGGTCGGAATTGTATAAAGAACCTATGAAAGGGGTCGAACCATTGATCGATGTCAATAAGTTTGAAAGCATGCAAATCGGTCTGGCCAGTCCAGATAAGATTCGCAGCTGGTCTTATGGTGAAGTAAAAAAGCCTGAGACAATCAACTACCGAACACTTAAACCCGAAAAAGATGGTCTTTTTGATGAGCGTATCTTTGGACCTACAAAAGATTACGAATGTGCCTGTGGTAAATATAAGCGAATCCGTTATAAGGGAATCGTCTGTGACCGCTGTGGTGTTGAAGTAACGTCAGCTAAGGTTCGTCGTGAGCGCATGGGTCACATTGAGTTGGCTGCGCCAGTATCACATATTTGGTACTTTAAGGGTATCCCATCACGTATGGGATTAGTTTTGGATATGTCACCACGTTCACTTGAAGAAATTATCTACTTTGCTTCATACGTAGTTACTAAGGGTGGTGATACACCATTAACCGAAAAGCAATTACTATCAGAACGTGAGTATCGTGAATTAAAGGCTGAATATGGTAATGCTTTTGAAGCCGGTATGGGTGCAGAAGCTGTTCAGACCTTGTTAGCTAATGTTGACTTGGAAGAAGAAGTTACCGAATTAAAGGCTGAATTACGTGAGGCAACTGGACAAAAGCGTGTTCGTGCTGTTCGTCGTTTGGACATCATTGAGGCGTTTGTAAAGTCTGGTAATAAGCCAGAGTGGATGGTCATGGATGTTATTCCAATTATTCCACCTGACTTGCGTCCAATGGTTCAACTTGAAGGTGGTCGTTTTGCCACTTCAGATTTGAACGATTTGTATCGTCGTGTAATTAACCGTAATAACCGTTTGAAGCGTTTGTTAGAGTTAAATGCTCCTGGTATCATCGTGCAAAACGAAAAGCGTATGTTGCAAGAAGCAGCTGATGCCTTGGTTGATAATGGTCGTCGTGGTCGTCCAGTTACAGGTCCAGGTAACCGTCCATTGAAGTCATTGTCACACATGCTTAAAGGTAAGCAAGGACGTTTCCGTCAAAACTTGCTTGGTAAGCGTGTTGATTACTCTGGACGTTCAGTTATCGATGTTGGTCCTTTCTTGAAGATGAATCAAATGGGACTACCTCGCCAAATGGCTATGGAGCTATTCCGTCCATTTATCATGAAGGAATTGGTCAAGCGTGACTTGGCTGGTAATATTCGTGCCGCAAAGCGTAAGATCGATCGTCGTGATGATGATGTTATGGACGTTTTGGAAGACGTTATCAAAGAGCACCCAGTGCTTTTGAATCGTGCACCAACGTTGCACCGTTTGGGTATCCAAGCATTCGAACCAGTGCTAGTTTCTGGTAAGGCGATGCGTTTGCACCCATTGGTAACCGAAGCTTACAACGCCGATTTCGACGGTGACCAAATGGCTATCCACGTGCCTCTATCAGATGAAGCACAAGCCGAAGCACGTTTGCTTATGTTGGCTGCCGGACACATCTTGGCACCTAAGGATGGAAAGCCTATCGTTGCGCCATCACAAGACATGGTTATCGGTAACTACTACCTAACGACTGAAGAAGCTGGTCGTGAAGGTGAAGGCATGATCTTTAAGGATGTTAATGAGGTTCGTACTGCTTACCAAAACAAGTATGTACACTTGCATACACGTATTGGTATTCAGACAAGTTCATTACCAGCTGCCAAGCCATTTACTGCTGAGCAGCGTTCACGTATTATGTTGACTTCTGTTGGAAAGTTATTCTTTAACGATATCTTGCCAGAAGACTTCCCATTCTTGAACGAGCCCACAGAAGCTAACTTGCATGAAATTGATAATCGTTTCTTCTTGGAGCCAGGTGAGGATATCAAAGCACATTATGCTGAGACACCAATCTTGCCACCATTTAAGAAGGGCTACTTGTCAGATATCATTGCTGAAGTCTACAAGATTTACAAAGTTACCGAAACATCATTGTTGTTGGACCGCATGAAGGACTTGGGTTACGATGAGTCGACGAAGTCTGGTTTGACTGTTGGAGTTTCTGACGTTACCGATTTGAAGGAAAAGCCAGAAATTATCGCAGATGCCCACAAGCAGGTTGCAACGGTAACAAAGCAATTCCGTCGTGGATTGATTACTGATTCAGAACGATATGAGCGTGTTATTGCTATTTGGAATAAGGCTAAGGATGATATCACTGAAAAGCTGATTGAGCACTTCGAACCAGATAACAACATCTTCATGATGTCAGATTCTGGAGCCCGTGGTAATATTTCTAACTTTACGCAACTAGCTGGTATGCGTGGATTGATGGCTGCACCTAATGGTCGCATCATGGAGCTACCTATTATCGCTAACTTCCGTGAGGGACTATCTGTTTTGGAGATGTTCTTCTCTACTCACGGTGCTCGTAAGGGAATGACTGATACGGCCTTGAAGACTGCCGATTCAGGATATATGACACGTCGTTTGGTTGATGTTGCGCAAGATGTTATTATTCGTGAACTAGATTGTCATAGTGATCGTGGCTTAGATGTTACAGCAATTATGAATGGTAACGAAGTTATCGAACCACTATATGAGCGTATTCTAGGTCGTTATGCGCAAAAGTCTGTCTTTGATCCAGAGACTGGTGAGACGTTGGTTAACCATAACGAGATGATTACTGAAGATATTGCTAAGCGCATTATTGAAGCGGGTATCACAACTGTAACTATTCGTTCAGCATTTACTTGCAACACTGAACACGGAGTTTGTGTGCGTTGCTATGGTCGTAACATGGCTACTGGTGATGTTGTTGAAGTTGGTGAAGCTGTTGGTACTGTTGCCGCACAATCAATCGGTGAGCCAGGTACACAATTGACGATGCGTACTTTCCACACTGGTGGTGTTGCTGGAAACGATATCACACAAGGACTTCCTCGTGTGCAAGAAATCTTTGAAGCACGTAACCCTAAGGGTCGTGCGATGATTACTGAAGTAACTGGTGAAGTGACTTCAATCGAGGAAAACCCTGCTGATCGTACCAAGGAAGTAACTATTCAAGGTGAGACAGATACACGTACTTATACATTGCCAATGACTGCACGTATGCGTGTTGGTGAGGGCGATCGTATTCACCGTGGTGAGACGTTGAATGAAGGTTCAGCTGATCCTAAGGAAATTATTCAAGTTCGTGATACACTTGCAACGGAAAATTATATTGTGCATGAAGTTCAAAAGGTTTACCGTATGCAAGGTGTTGAGATTTCTGATAAGCACATTGAGGTTATGGCACGTCAAATGCTACGTAAAGTTCGTGTCATGGATCCAGGTGAAACAGATCTTTTGCCAGGTACTTTGATGGACATCGCCCAATTCCGTGATGCTAACGAAGATACATTGCTAAAGGGTGGATTACCTGCAACTGGTCGTCCTGTTTTGCTTGGTATTACCAAAGCATCATTGGAGACCAACTCATTCTTGTCTGCCGCATCATTCCAAGAGACAACACGTGTCTTGACTGACGCTGCTATTCGCGGTAAGAATGATCCACTTGTTGGTTTGAAAGAAAATGTTATTATTGGTAAGTTGATTCCAGCTGGTACTGGAATGAAGCAATATCAAGAAATTGAAGATAAAGTTGTTGCTGAACCAATCGTCAATGAGGATGATACACCAACATCAATTGCTGATATTGAAAATGCCATGCATTTAGCAAAATAAAAAAACAAAGAGCGCACTGAGTGAGTTTATCTCACCAAGTTCTTTAGTTGATTAAAGGTCTCGTAGACGACATTCGGTTGTTGTCTACGAGACTTTTTTGTTAATATAAGAGTGTAGTCAATAATAAAATAAATAAATAGTAACAACCGTCGGTAATTGACAGGAGGTTCAAATGGAAGATTTTCGTTTTCAAAATAGCACAGATATTCGCTTTGGTAAGCATCATATTGATGAAGAATTACATGATGCCGTTGCACAATTTGGTCAAAATGTCTTACTAACTTATGGTGGTGGCTCAATTAAAAAGTCAGGTCTTTATGATCGTGTGATGAAGGCTTTGGCGGGATTACATGTTGTTGAATTATCAGGCATTGCACCAAATCCTAAAATTGACTCGATTCGTGAAGGACAAAAGTTAGCCAAGGATCATGATATTGATGTTGTGCTATCAGTTGGTGGTGGTTCAGTTCTTGATGCATCAAAGGTAATTGCATCAGCTAAGTTTTATGATGGCGATGCATGGGACCTAGTTGCGGATCGTGGATCGCAGTCTCGTGCGAATATTGATCAACTTCCCGTTGTAGATATCTTAACTTTGTCAGCGACGGGATCAGAAATGAATGCCGGATCAGTCATTTCAAATCCAGAATTAAACGTTAAGTTGGGGACTTATGGACCAAAGACACCTGCCGTTTCATTCTTAGACCCACAATTAACTTATTCAGTGTCGAAATGGCAAACTGCAGCTGGTTCATTTGATATTTTCTCACATTTGACAGAGCAATATTTTGATCGTTCAACAGCAAATGATGTGACCGCAGGAATTATTGAAGGGATGATGCGATCAGTTATCAAATGGGCACCGATTGCCATTAAGGAACCGGATAATTATGATGCACGGGCTAACTTGATGTGGGGTGCTACAATGGCGCTGAATGGCATTGCTCGTTCAGGAAATGCTAATGGCTGGACAGTCCATCCAATTGAACACGAGTTATCAGCTTATTATGATATTACTCATGGGGTTGGCTTAGGAATCTTAACACCACGGTGGATGAAGCGGGCACTTTCAGCTGAAACTGAGGGAAAGTTTGTGCGATTTGGTCGTGAAGTCTGGCACTTGACAGGCGACAATGATCATGAGATTGCCGAAAAGGCGATTCAAGCCACCTATGATTGGATAAAGTCACTTGATATTCCAATGACTCTTGGTGGCGTTGACATTAATACGGATGAAAAATTTGTTGAAATGGCGCAAGAAGCCGTTCGCATCGGTCATTTGGATCAAGGTGGCGGTTACGTAAACTTGACGGTAGATGACATTGTTGCTTTGTATCAAGCATCATCAACAGTTGAAGGCTTTGAATAAAAATTACAAGCATATTGAGTAGTTTGTAAGAGATTGGGACAGGAAAAGGTTCCAATCTTTTTTTGCTAAAAATGTATTCATTATAAGTATGAAAGCTTTATAGCATAAACGCGTTCCAAAAGTCTGAAGCCTCAATGTAACGAAATTTACGCCATTCCTGTCCTTCGCGTTGCTACGGAAAAAAATTGCGTAAATCACGTTACACACCGGCTTCAAAACAACTTTTGTCTCGCTCTCTTTCTTTTTGTCCATATACTATCAGTTTCGATTTGTGATATGCTATCAATTGAAAACAAATGGAAAGATTGTAATTTAAAATGAAGAAAATAGACAAAGGGATTGCTTTTATTACGCAAAATTTATCGATGTTTCGATGTTTAGTAGATAATGAGCCCTATGACCATGTGAGTGGGCATAGTTTAGTATGTCCACAAGGGCACCAACTGGATTTGAATAAAAAAGGATCAATCAATTTTTTAAATAAAGCAGTCAATACAGAATACGATGATAGTATGTTAGCGTCACGGCGAAAAGTGCTAACAGCAGGACTTTTTGATGGTATTGTACAAGCAGTGAATGCAGAGTTACCAACGACAGCACAACGTATTTTAGATGTTGGAACGGGTGAAGGGACACCATTGCAACGTTTGTTAGCCTTGCGTAATCAAAGTGATACGGCAATTGGTTTTGATATTTCAAAAGCTGGGGTAAATTTAGCAACGCAATTAGATACTGATGCCTTTTTTGCAGTCGCGGATTTAGCAAACTTACCTTTTACAAATGAAAGTTTTGATAGTATTGTTGAATTCTTTTCACCAAGCGCTTATGAAGAATTCAAAAGAGTGCTAAAGCCAGGTGGGACTTTGGTAAAGGTTGTGCCTGCCTCTGGTTATTTGCACCAGTTACGTGAGATGTTATATCCAATGGATTCTCCCAAGCATACCTATCAAAATGATAAAGTTGTGCAACGTTTTATGGAAAACTATCCGACAGCAACACAACATGAAATTTCATATGATTGGGTAATTCCGGCAGACTTATATGTTGATTTATTACATATGACGCCATTACATTGGGGTGCACGACCAGAAACACAGGCAATGGCAGAAGCAACGCCCTTAACTAAGGTCACTGTGAACGTTGTTATTATGACAGTTCAAAACTAATTGTGTATAATGTGGATAAAATAACAGCTTTTCCACAAATAATTGTGGAAAAAACGATGAAAGTTCGGTAAAATGGACATACTAGGGTGAGAGCCCATCAACGATATTTAATGAATGGAGTCTTGCGCGTATGTTTCCAGATCGCTTACGTGAATTACGCAAAGGTCGTAATATCACATTGGAAAATCTTGCTGAAGAAATGAATAAACATCTTGAGCCAGGTCAGAAGCCCAATACAGCTGCTCAAATTGGAAACTGGGAGCGAGGAGACCGTTCACCATCTTACATTGAAGTACGCAAATTAGCTGACTTTTTTAATGTATCAATGGACTTTTTAGTTGGGCGCGCAATGTCTGAGAAGACTGATTTATCACTATTATTCTTGTCAGGTAAGGAAATTGATTTTAATGGAAAACCGTTGACAGATCAACAGCGGTTTGATATCTTCCAATATGTCAATTCATACTTAAATCCAGTATCTTATACTGCTGAGGATGATGAACGTAGTAATCACCAAGAAAGTTTATTTTAAAAGGATCCCATATGAACCAAGAAGAACTTATTCGTTTTGGTACCGGCAGACAGCTCGCTGAGATTGATTATCTTAGTGAGCTGTTGTCGTATCAATCATTATTTAAAGAAATTCATTCAGTTTCGGCACTCATTCATCAAGTTCAGCAAGTAATCCAAGCGATTAATTCAGGATATTTGCCAGACCAATTACCACAATTAGCAGTAACAGATGTAATGATTGCAGACGTGCAACAAAATGTTTTAAATAAATTTCCAAATCAGCCAAATAAAGGTAATGTCTTATGGGGACAAATGGTCGAATCATTAGAAAACATTGATTTTTTAGTGCGCCATCTGAGAGATGCACTCATTGAGTATTTTAGTATGTATGGCTTTGTCTCGACACCATTTGTTCAGGATTTATCTTACTATACTGCTGGGTATCCAGTATTGGAATTAATGGCTGGTCATGGGTATCTTTCTGCGGGCTTACGTGCCTGTCAACCAAAACAAACAATCATTGCAACGGATAATAAATCATGGCGTCATCAACCTGAAGTTACTCTGTGTCAGCCGGTAACCAAAGTAAAAAAGATGAGTGCGTTATCAGCGTTAGCGAATTATGGTGATAGTGTTGCTGTTATTTTGATGAGCTGGGCACCAGATACTTCAGAAGATGATTGGGAAGTCCTTCAAGCTATTCGAACACAATATCGTAATAAAAAGTTTCTTGTTATTGGTGAAGAAAACGGTGCGACGAATTCTAAAGCCTTTTGGTCAGAGGCTAAATTAAAGCCATTATTGAATACTCATCATCAATCGTTTGATTTGATTAATGAGCAAGTTTTTGAGGTAGAGTAAATAAAGGATGTAAATCATGGTGAAAGAGACGAAGCAACAGACAATTACCCTAATCATTTCAACCATTGTACTTGGATTAGTGGTTGGATTTAGTTCATTGTTGCTTGGTGAACTATTAGATGTTGTGGAGCGATTATTTTTACATTTTGAAGAAAATGCAAAAATACCTGTACCAACACAAGCAACGGCCGTTAATCGCTTGGTTTCAGTAACCGTTGGTGGTGTTATTGTGGCACTAATTTGGTATTTTTTAAAACGATATTCACAACCAACAGTTAGTATTAATGGGGCATTGAAGGGCAAAAAAATGCCATTTTGGTCGACTGCTATTCATGTCATGACGCAAATAGTTTATGTTGGAACAGGTGGATCAGTTGGCCGTGAGCTAGCCCCGCGAGAAGCTGGTGCATTGTTGGCGCAACAGTGGCAAATATTGATGATTCGTTTTGGTTTGGCCAAGTTATCAACAGATGATCAACGATTATTAATTGCTGCTGCTGCTGGTGCTGGATTTGCGGGGATTTACATTGCACCAATCACGGGGATGCTATTTGCAGTAGAAATTTTATTAAAAAAGGTTGATATGAAAACCATTTCGGTTAGCCTGGGGATGTCAGTAATTGCGATGTTAGTTGGTTCAATTTCGAAGGGCTTTGTACCATACTACTTAATCGCGCAAAAGAGTTTTGCCTTGGATATGTTGCCATTTGTTTTGGTTATTGGAGTCCTAATGGGTGTGTTGGGGGCCTGGTTCCGACGTGGCTTTCAGTGGGCTGGTAAATATAGTGCAATGCACTCACAAATTTTGTGGCAATTACCAACAGCAGCGTTGATAACCGGTCTAGTTGCCATGTTTATGCCACAAATTATGGGGAATGGTCGTGGATTAGCTGAATTTGCTTTTGTAAATACGGACTATCATTTAGCAATCTTCTTACTTATTGGCGCATTGCTAAAAGCAGCTGTTACAATTATGACAATTAAAGGAGGTGCGGCCGGTGGTACGTTGACACCATCGATTGCCATTGGTGGTGCATTAGGTGTCTTGCTTGGCTTTGGATATGTATTGATTGTACCAGGAGCTTCCCTTGTCCAAGCTGGTGTTATTGGGGCTGTGGGCTTTTTAGCAGCATCTCAACAAGCACCATTGATGGCATTGTTTATGTTATTTGAGGTGTGTCACTTAGACTATTCAGCACTGTTACCACTAGGACTAACTGTGGTTTTAGCTAGTGCATCATCTAAATTGATACTAAAATAATTTATATAAAAAAGCGACCACATATCGGTCGCTTTTTTGGTATAGATATTTTTTGGTTAATCATCTTTTTCAGGCAAAATTAGCCACAGAACTAGATAAATAATCAAACCAGGCAATGGTGTGATGGTTAAGAGAATCCAGATAAAACGAAGTAAGGTGACATTCCATCCAAAGCGTTCAGCTATTCCGCCAAGGACACCAGCAATGATGCGATGATTTTTTGAACGATATAAATTCATTTGTAGTTCCCCCTAGTTAGTTTGTCTTTATTATACAGGTAAGTGAAAGAAATAGGTTGCATGTACTCTTATATAATAATATTGATGCTTTAAAATATAAATTCTATGCGCTTGACTAGCATTACATCAGAAATATGCGATAAAAACCTGATACTTATTGGTCTACTTTATTAACGAAACGTGCTATTTTTAAACAAAAGATGGATGTTTCACCTGACATCGTGAGAATGATGATTAATAGCCAGAGGAGGTGGCTCGTATGTCAGTTAAAGAAGTTATGCAACAACAGTATCAACAAATTCAAGCTGAGTGGTTACGATATCAAAATAATCCTTATGAAGTTGAGCGAGTCCACGATTTACGTGTATCAATTCGAACGTTACGTGGTTTGATTAAATTTTTGAAACCAGCGTTGGTAACATCAATTTATAACCAATTGAATACAGATTTAGGTGAATTTGCACAACATTTTAGTGATTTACGAGATTTGGATGTTTTAATTGCAAAAGTTGGTGAGTATGCTTATCAATACCCGGAGGATGGTACCATTTATCCAGAACTTTTTAAGCAATTGCAACACCGCCGAGTCGAAAAAATGGCGCAGACTCTTACCGAAGAATCACGAGTAATCATCGAGAAATATCTTGATAAGGTAAACACCACTTTAAAAGACTTAAAGTTTGCAGGGGAAATCGATCAAGGTAACATGATGGCCAAAGAGTTTAAACGCCGAGATCGAAAATTAATGAAGCAATATCATAATCTGGATTTTCAAAACTATGAGCGTGTCCATCATGTACGTAAACGTGCCAAAACGCTACGTTATTCAGCGACTTATTTTGCAGATTATGTGCCTAAGAAAGAACATAAGCGAGTAAAACTTGCTAAGAAGATTCAAGATATATGTGGTGCAATCACAGATGCGCATGTTATTAAGCATCAACTGCAAGATTTGGCTGAAAAAACAACTAGTCAGTCGAAGCATGAGATGTACATGAAGATTGCAGATTACCAAGAAAATAGTGTTGCTGTAAAAGATGTGTTTTAGCCAAAAAAGGTTGGAACATTTTTTTGTTCCAACCTCTTAAACGTATACGCTATGATTTTATAGATTGTTTTAGAACTTTGCCGCAGCACGCTTGACCAGGCGTGAATTTGCGAATATAGCAGCCAGAAAGATGCAGCCAAGATTGGCAAATGTGAATATAATAAAGACACCTGCTGTCCCTTGATGAGCAATTAGAATTGGGAAGATTAGACTAATAACAAAGTTTGTTAACCAAATCATTGCGGTACTCATTGCATTAAAGGTTGTTCGTAATTGTTGTGGAAACATTTCGGATAGTAACATCCAAGTTGTTGGACTAACTAGACCTTGTTGCGTTGCCAAGAAAAATGCCAAAATGATTAGCACGAGAACATTATTTGCTGCTGGTGCTAATGGGGTGGTTTTCATGACCCAACTTAATAATCCTAAACTCACAACGTTGGCTGTTAGGCCAATTGTGAGTAGCCGATAAGATGACAGCCGTTCAACGACTCTTTTACCACCTAAAATAGCCAAGGATGAGACAAGACCGATTAAAACGTTACCATACAAAGAACCACCAGATCCTAAACCGACCTTTTCAAGAATAACAGAGCCATAATACATGACCGTGTTGATTCCAGATGCTTGTTGAATAAAACCAACAGTGATACCAGCACCCAATAGATAAATTGCTGGCTTAGATGAGAAAAGCATATGCCAGTTGGTTTTATCTCCTTGACTGATTGACTCTTTGGCATCAACAACATTCTCGTGTATATCAGTTTTTGAGAAACCAAGTTCCTTAAAAATACGACCAGCATGCTCACGTTGACGTTGCAAGAGATACCAAAATGGACTGTTGGGAATCTTTGTTGAGGTTATCCACAGTAAAATTGCGGGAATTGCAGCGGCTAGCATCATGATTCGCCAAATTGGGTGCCAATCAGGCCAAAGTGAACCAAGAATGGCATTGACCGTAAATGCGGTTAATTGTCCAAGGACGATGGCGATCGCATTTTTGTTAACATTTTGAGTTTGCAATATATCTGGAGACACTTCGTTGAGATATAACGGTGACAAACTGGATGCACAGCCAACAGATAAACCAAGAATAAAGCGTGAACTGATCAACATCCAAGCATTAAGTGATAATGCACAGGCCACTGTGGCAATCGTAAAGATAGCAGCTACCCATTGTAATAGTCGTTTGCGCCCAAGCTTATCAGCGAGGGTTGTATTGGCTAATGCACCAAACATGCAACCCAGCACAAGGGCACTAGAAATCAACCCTTGAACAGTGGGCAAAGCCCCAAGTTGATCTGGACGACTAATAAAAGTTAAGGCACCATTAATCACCCCAGTATCGTAACCAAATAAGAAGCCACCTAACGCAATGACATAGGATGTATAGCTTAGAAACGGATTATTCTTTTTCGGACCAGACTTTTCTTTATGCAAAAATGAAACACTTCCTTCCAAAATTTTTAATAAAAATTGCATTAATGGACGTTATGAAGTATTAACAATACTTGTCCAAGTGAAATAGTCTTATGTATATAGTGTAATAACACGAAACTTAAGCGAAAATTAAAATGCTTATAGCACAGCATGAAAGCGTTTATGCTATGAAAATTTCGTGCTGTTTTTCATGCTGATAATGAATATATTTTTAGAAAAAAAGCTGAGCACGAAATTACGGCTCAGCCTAAGTAATACTTAGATTTAATTTACTTTTAAATGAATTGCTCTGATAAGCGCAAGAATTCATCGATATCCTTTTTAACCAAATCAGCACCAGCTTGCCAGAAGTCTGGTTCAGTTAAATCAACGCCGAGGTGCTTTTTAGCTAATTCTTCGGTTGTCATATTTGCGGTATCACGTAGCAGTGAAATATAGGCAGCTTCAAAATCATCTTGTGTTTGTGCCCAAGCATAAATACCTTGACTAAATAGGTAACCAAAGGTGTATGGGAAGTTATAGAATGGCACATCATCAATATAGAAGTGCAACTTAGAAGCCCAGAAGTGTGGGTGGCGTTCATCCAAAATACCACCAAAGGCGGCTTTTTGTGCATGGTCCATTAATTCATTTAAGCGTGAAGCAGGGACGAAGCCATTTTCACGTTCTTCATAGAAACTCTTTTCAAATAAGAAACGGGCATGGATGTTCAAGAACATCGCAATTGGATTGGTCATTTTTGCATCTAGCAAGACAACTTTTTCCGCATCTGATTTAGCCGTCTGTACATTGGCATCAGCAATCAACATTTCAGCAAAAGTTGATGCTGTTTCGGCAACATTCATCGCATAAGAATCTCGCCACACAGGTAAATCTGTTAAGACAGAGGTGTGGAAACCATGACCAACTTCATGCGCAATGGTCGCAGAGTCATTGACAGAACCCGTAAAGGTTGTAATGATACGCGATTCATGAATATCTGGCACACTTTCCATCCAAGCACCTGGCGTTTTACCTTGCCGATTTTCAGCTTCAATCCATTGATTCTCAAATGCATGTTGCGCAAAAGCAGCCATCTTAGGGGAGTACTTGCCAAAGTTTTTAATGATAAAGGCAGCTGCCTCATCATAAGTGTTGGTTGTTGGTTCATAGTCTCCTAATTTTGTGATTGGTGCAGACTGATCCTGCCAACCAATTTTTTCAAGACCAAGTAGTTGTGCTTTACGTTCAAAATAAGGTTTGAACATATCCTTATTATCATCTACAACTTGCCACATCGTATCCAGTGTTGCGCGAGACATACGGTTTAATTCAAGTGGTTCTTCAAGGAAATCATTGTAACCATGGGCCTTTTGCTCAGTCAAACGGGCACCAGCTAAATGATTTAAGGTATCAGCTGCTAAATTCTCGGCACTACCCCACATTTTTTCGTATTGGTGCATAATTTCGGCACGAGTATCATTGTCTGGATAATCATCAATTCGGTTTAAGGCTTGACCGGCTGATAATGATTGTTGTTTACCATTTTCATCCGTGTAAGTCATCGTCAACCCGGCACTAATTGTATCATAATGTTCTGACCAAGCTTTCAGTCCATCTAGGGCTAAGGTGTTTAGCAGTTCTTCGGTTTGATCATCTAATAAACGATCAGCTTGCGTACGAAGTTCATTAAGATAAAAAGCCACTGGGGCAACCGTTTCTTCTGCCAAAGCTTGCTTAAATTCTGTATCTGAGAATGTCGTTAATAATTTTGCGAAGGCATTCAATGATGCTTGATAGGCCACGCCTAATTCAGACACTTTCGTTTGATAAGGACGATAAGCTGGATTTGTATAATCGGCAGCTGATAGGGCATTAACAAACAAGGCAGCTGTTCGTAGACCTGAAAAAATGACTTGGTTATCATTGACCAATTTGGCAAAAACTGTAAAAGCATGATCCGTCTGCTTTTCGTATTCAGCAACATTGTTTTTTAGATCAGTGATTTGTTGTGCAAGTAATAATAGTTTATCTGCGAATTCAGGGGATTCAATCCCACCTGGATAGATAGGATCTAGATCCCAATTTAATGAATATGTCATTTTATATCTCCGTTAATCTCATATTGTTCTAATTATTTTAGCATAAATAGCAAAAACCGTACATGAGTGGCCATTTAAGCTTAATTAATTTATTAATGGGGGCATCTGTTCCTCTTTAGATGATTCTCTAAAGAAGGATACCTAATTACGATAGCTTTATATAGACTTCTGACATTATTTATGATAATTTATAGCTTGTAAATAAATAAAAAAAGTGAGGACCGTCCATTGAAGAATTAATACCATATTGAAATTGCAACAATAACTATTGCCATATTTTTATGGTGTAGTTTCGGCATTTTCAGGTGGTATGATGACTTCATATGGCGGTTTTTTTGTGCGCTTTATGTTGTTTTTACTGCCTGATTTATTTACAGGGGGTCACAATATGAGCACGATTGAATTAAAAAAACTAACGTTTGGTTTTGGTAATCAAACACAGTTATTGTTTAACCAAACAAATTTAATTATCGACACAAGTTGGAAACTAGGATTAATTGGTCGTAATGGGCGTGGTAAAACAACTTTGCTGAAATTGATCATGGGTGAATACCCTTATCAAGGGACGATTATTCATCAAGAGGCTTTTAATTATTTTCCACAGCCAATCAAAGACCGAACCCAACTAACTTACTTTGTACTAACTGATAAAAATGATATTGAGAGTTGGCGAATAGAAAAAGAATTAAGCTTGCTACAAACGGATCCAAGTATTTTATGGCGACCATTTGATAGTCTTTCAGGTGGTGAACAAACCAAGGCTTTATTAGCGCTACTTTTCAGTGATGATCAACATTTTCCATTAATTGATGAGCCGACCAATCATTTAGATCAACAAGCTAGACGGCAAGTAGCTAAGTATTTAAAAGCTAAAAAACAGGGTTTTATATTAGTTAGCCATGATCGTTCATTTGTTGATGAAGTTGTTGATCATGTCGTTGCCATTGAAAAGCAGCAACTTGTGTTATATCAAGGAAACTTTTCTGTGTATGAAGAACAAAAAGCGGCACGTGATAGCTATGAACAAGAACAAAACAAAAAATTGCAATCAGAAATTAGTCGGTTAAAGCAAACAGCGGCTGAAAAAGCAGAATGGTCACGCGGACGAGAAAAAGATAAATATGGTAAGCCAAATGTTAAGGGTAGTGGTGCAATTTTTGATACTGGTTTTATTGGTGCGCGGGCTGCGCGGACGATGAAACGTTCCAAGACGTTGGTTAATCATATGACACAGCGTATTGAAGAAAAACAGCAATTACTAAAGGAGATCGAAACGGTCGAGCCACTGACGATGAGCTATGAGCCTAGTTACCGAAAACAATTATTAACCGTTGAAGACTTGCAATTAAGTTATGATAATCAAGCACTGTTTCAACCACTTTCATTTCAGTTAGAACAGGGCCAACGTATTGCACTGCAAGGTCCTAATGGTTCTGGTAAATCTTCAATTATTCAATATTTATTTGGACAATTTGATGGACAGGCAACAGGTCAGGCTGATTTAGCGAACAATATGCAAATTAGCTATGTTCGGCAGAATTATGAGGATAATCATGGCACTTTGTCTGAGTTTGCTGAGGAACATCATTTAAGTTATGAAGACTTACTTAATAACTTACACAAACTGGGACTGGAACGACGAGTATTTGAAAACCGGATTGAAGATATGAGTATGGGCCAACGGAAACGGGTTGAATTAGCCAAATCATTAGCGACACCAGCAGAGTTATTTATTTGGGATGAACCATTGAATTATCTTGACGTGTTTAATCATGAACAGTTGGAACAAGTTATCAAATTAGTACAACCGACCATGTTGCTTGTTGAACATGATGAAACTTTTCTAAAGCACGTTGCGACACAAGTAATCAAACTCCATTCTGAACAATCGGAAAAATAAAGTAGTCGAATCCTTATGATATAATACTTTGAGTAAGTTTCGTAGGTAAAAGATAAGGATTTAAAGATGACAAAACAACATAAAAGATGGTCTCGCAAAAGAAAAATATGGTCAGTAGCAGCTACTTTGGTCGTAGTGATGGGGGCAGCTGTTCTTGGCGCTGGTGGGTATTTTTTTCATGTTGCTGAGGTACGGACCAAAAAAGATTTTGTTGGCAGTGGTTTAGTTAGCAAGAAGAACCCACTATATCCACAACAACAAAAGTGGTTAGCGGCCGATACAGAAACATGGCATTTACGAGCAAAAGATGGTACCAAATTAGTTGGCTCATATTTACCGGCGACGCAGCCAACGAATAAAACAGTCATCGTAATTCATGGGTTTGGCGTTGATCATAAGTCAATGGCGCCATATGGTGAAATGTTCCATCGCATGGGGTATAACGTTTTGATGCCTGATAATCGTGCAGCTGGTAAGTCTGGTGGTAAGTATATCGGTTTTGGTTACCTAGATGCGAAAGATTATCAAGGTTGGATAAAAGAATTGCTTGCTAAGAATGGCAAGCAAAGTCGTATCACGGTAATGGGTGCATCCATGGGTGGTGCGACGACAATGATGTTATCGGGGATGAATCCGCCAAAGCAGGTCGAAGCATACATTGAAGATTCTGGGTATACATCAGTTACTGATGAATTGCATTATGAAGCAGGTAATATGTATGGACTGCCGGACTGGTTAGCAAATCTAATCATTCCAGTTGTTTCAGGTTATTCAAAAGTATTAGCTGGCTATAGCTACCACGAAGCCGATGCAGAAAAGCTATTGGCAAAGAATAAGCGGCCAATGTTGTTCATTCATGGTGATAATGATAAGTTTGTGCCAACTAGGTTTATGAAGCCGGTTTATGAGGCAAGTAATGGACCAAAAGAAAAGTATTTGGTACCAGGTGCCGCTCATGTGGAATCATACCGCACAGACCCTGCCAAGTATGAAGCAAAAGTGCGACATTTTTTGAATCAGTATTTTAAATAGAACAAATGATTGAAGAAAGGAATATTATGGCTGAACACTATTACACCGCAAACCCAACCACAGCTCACGATGAACATACTTGGACGTTTACGTTATTTGATAACCAGCTAACGTTTACAACTGATGCAGGTGTTTTTTCAAAAGGCACGGTTGATTATGGCACACGGACAATGTTGATGGCATTTAATCAAGACATCCCCGCAGGCAAAATTTTAGATCTGGGTGCGGGGTACGGACCGGTAGCCATTAGTTTGGCGAAAGTTATGCCAGAACGAGCATTCGTAGCCGCTGAAATTAATGCGCGTGCCGTGGAATTAGTCGCACGTAATGCTGAACAAAATCATGTGGCGCAGCAAATCTCAGTAATACAATCTGATCGATATGAGCATGTATCAGGGAAATTCGCGGCTATTCTAACTAATCCACCCGTTCGAGCTGGTAAGCAAATTGTGACGGATATGATTACCGGAGCAGCTGACCGCTTGGTCAATGGTGGTACATTGACTGTTGTTTTGCAAAAGAAACAGGGTGCACCTTCTGCTAAAAAATTAATGGCTGACTTATTTGGTAACGTGCAAACGATTGCTAAAGATAAGGGGTATTATATTTTGGAGAGTCGTTATGGCAGCACCATTAACAACTAACCAAGTTGATTACTTTATGGGTCTTGCTTTAGCTGAAGCACGTAAAGCAGCCATGATTGGCGAGGTCCCTATTGGTGCAGTCGTTGTACAGGATGGTCAGGTCGTCAGTCGAGCATTTAATTTACGAGAACATATGCAAGATGGCAGTCAGCATGCTGAATATCAGGCTATTATAGAAGCAAACAGGCAATTGCATTCTTGGCGTTTGCCAGATGCACAATTATTTGTCACGTTAGAACCTTGCATTATGTGTGCCGGATTGATTCAGCAAACCAGATTGACAGATGTTTATTATGGTGCAGATGATCCCAAGGCTGGTGGTGTGACGTCCATGTATGAATTATTGACAGATGAACGATTAAACCATCAAGTAAACGTACATGCAGGGGTTCGAGCAGATGAGGCGAGTTCGTTGTTAAAACAATTTTTTAAAGCAGTTAGACAACGGAAAAAAGCAGAAAAACGTCAGCGACGATTGGCTGCGGAAAACACTGGTCAAAAATAAAAATTCTTGCTATAATATAGTTCGTGGGGCAAGTGTGCACTTCGAATCGTGTCAGGGTCGGAAGGCAGCAGCACTAAGGAGACCGTGCATTGTGCTTCACTTCTTTTAGTAATTAAGCAGAGGTTAGAACATTTCGTTCTAGCCTCTTTTTCATGAGAGCGAGACAAAAGTCGTTTTGAAGCCGGTGTGTAACGTGGTTTGCGCAATTTTTGGCCGTAGCAAAGCGAAGGACAGGGATTGCGTAAATTGCGTTACATTGAGGCTTCAAACTTTTGGAACGCGTTTATGCTATAAAAATTTTATGCTGATAATGAATATATTTTTAGCAAAAAAAGTTGGAACAATTTTTTTGTTTCAACTTCTTTTTCATATCACTGTCTCTGTTACTTATTTTGTATAATGAAGTAGCACAACAACGTGACAACTAGATTTAAAACATTGAAGTAAGCTGTTATCAACACGTTTTTTCTGATATTATTGATAGTGATAGTTACAAATAAATCGGCGAAAAGTAACTGATGAGAAAGGGGTCACAAGTCATGGCATATCAGGCGTTATATCGGACGTGGCGTCCACAAAAATTTAGCGATATGATTGGTCAAGAAATCGTGACCAAGACTTTAAAGAATGCCATTATAACTGGGCAAATAACGCACGCATATTTGTTTAATGGACCCAGGGGAACCGGAAAGACGTCCGCTGCTAAAATTTTTGCGAAAGCCATTAACTGTCTCCATCCAGTTGATGGTGAACCGGATGGTACTTGTGAGATTTGTCAAGCAGCTGATAATGGCACACTCGGTGACATTATCGAGCTGGATGCGGCATCGAATAATGGGGTCGATGAAATTCGTGAAATTCGTGAAGATGTGACTTATGCGCCAACTCGTGCAAAATATAAAGTGTATATTATTGACGAGGTTCATATGTTATCGACGGGGGCCTTTAATGCGTTACTCAAAACCTTAGAAGAACCACCAGCAAATGTTATCTTTATTTTGGCAACCACTGAGCCACAAAAAATCCCAGCAACGATCATTTCACGTACGCAACGTTTTGATTTTAAGCGCATCAATGCGCAATCAGCATATGAACGCATGGTCTATATATTGAATCAACGTGGTAATACGTATGATGAGGCGGCATTGAAGGTTATTGCTAATGCAGCCGATGGGGGAATGCGTGATGCATTAAGCATTCTAGATCAGGCATTATCATTTGGTGATGGACATGTGACGTTGGATAATGCGTTGTTAGTGACAGGTTCTGTGACGCAAACATTGCTGGGCAACTATGTTGAAGCAGTTGTTAATCAGGATACGAAGCAGGGATTGGCAAAATTATCTGAAGTTTTGGACGAAGGAAAAGATGCCAATCGCTTTGTTGAAGACTTAATCAGCTACGCACGTGACTTATTATTGTATACCGAAGCACCAGAGTTGGTGACGCTGGTCCCTGATGAGACATTTACACAATTAGCAAAGGATCAATCAGCAAATGTCTGGTATAACATGATTGATACATTGAATGAAACGCAGCAACAATTACGTTTCACGAATCGCCCAGCTATTTACCTTGAAGTGTTGACCGTTAAACTTAGTCAACCTACGAGTCAAGGTGGTTCGCCGTCTGTGTCTTCAGCGGAAGTTGTACACGTAACACCAGTGTCCCAACCGGTTCAGCCATCTGTGCAACCTGTTACTGTCAAGTCGTCGTCAGCACCAGAGCAGTTAAAAACTACTGTCGAAGATCAACCAAAGCCATCACCAGAACCAACTGCGATGAATGGTCAAAGATCGCGTGTTGCGCCACATGTTAGTGATGACCAAGCAGCTGTATTTGGGGTGCTATCGGAAGCAACCCGTGGTGATTTAGACCGCATTACATCGATATGGGGTGACATGATCAATATGTTGCCAGTGCCTGAGCAGGCGATGTTGAATGTCTCACGGCCAATTGCAGCATCAAGCAATGGATTAGTTGTCGCATTCGATTTTGATGTGATTCGTGTTAATGCCATGCACAAGGCGGATTTGTTACAGACGATGGTGACACAAATTCGTGAATTAACACAAGCACAAAATGAACGTCAATTAATCTTTATTACAACAGAGAGTTGGCCACAATTACGTGCAAAATTTGTGGCGCAATTGCCAAAACACAAACAGCAAACCCCACCGGTAAATCCTGATGTTGAAGAAACTGACGAACCGGTGGAAGATAATTTAGTAACAGAAGCAAAAACAATTTTTGATGCAGCACTTGTTGAAGAAATTGATGATTAAAAATATGAAATGAGGAAATGATAAATGTTCGGTGGACAAAATATGCAACAAATGATGAAGCAAGCAAAGAAGATGCAACAGCAAATGGCAGATGAACAGGCTGCAATTGCAAAGACGGATTATATTGGTCACGCACCATCTGATGTTGTATTGGCAACCTTCAATGGTGATCGTGAATTGAAAGATTTACAAATTAATGAAGAAATTGTTGATCCAGAAGATGTTGAAGGTCTATCAGATATGGTTATTGTCGCTGTCAATGATGCGTTAAAGCAAATTGAGCAGGATCAACAAAAGCGCTTAGGACAGTTTGCACCAAAGGGTATGTTCTAAAAAATGTTGTAGAAAGAAGGCAGATGCATGCAGTATCCAGAGCCAATTGCAAAATTAATTGATAGTTATACAAAATTACCAGGTATTGGCATAAAGACTGCAACGCGGTTAGCGTTCTACACCATCGATATGCCTGAAGAAGAGGTTACTAGTTTTGCACAATCATTAATTTCGGCAAAGCGTGATCTCCAGTTTTGTTCAATATGTGGTAATTTAACGGAAACTGATCCTTGTGTGATTTGTTCAGATAAGAATCGTGATCAGAGCCAAGTGCTGGTTGTTGCTGAAGTGAAGGACTTGATGGCCATTGAGAATACAGGTGAATATCGTGGCTTGTATCATGTCTTACATGGTGTGCTCTCACCACTAGAGGGTAAGGGCCCTGATGATATTAATATTGAGTCATTGGTCAATCGTCTGCAAAAGGATGAAACGATTCAAGAAGTTATTGTTGCCACCAATGCAAATGCTGAGGGAGAGGCGACAGCAATGTACTTGTCACGTTTATTAAAGCCAGCAGGGTTAAAGGTTTCAAGATTAGCAACTGGATTGTCAGTTGGTAGTGATATTGATTATGCTGATCAGATTACGTTAATTAAGGCAGTCGAAGGGAGGACGCAACTGTGAGATTTAAATTACATAGTAAACGTCCAAAGTTTGACAAACAAGCATATGATGAGCAATTATCAAAAGCAATCGAACGTGCAAAATATGATTACGAAAAAGCGCGTAAATCTGAGACAGCTATGTTTGAAAGCGATATTGCGCCACGGATGATCAAGGCCGAGACAGCCAGAGCAAAGCAAAAATACTTCTTTTTACTACGAGCTGCACGACAACGGGGGATGCGGGGACATTGGTCAACTGCATTTGTTCATCCAGAGTAATATGAATGATAGTAAAAGTTATATAAAATTATCATTTTATTGGTAATTTATTAAATAAGAGGTCGAAACTATTTTGTATCGGCTTCTTTTTGGTATAATAAAAAATATAGAATGATTAGAAAGCGGTGAATACATGTCAGGGACATTTATCACATTCGAGGGTCCTGATGGCGCGGGAAAGACATCTGTCTTACGAGCAATCGTTGAACGACTAGCCCCGTTACTAGGTGACAAGTTGGTATTAACAAGAGAACCAGGAGGCAAAGATAGCCAAGTTGCTGAAGCAATTCGTGACGTGGTTTTAGATCCTAATTTACCCAGTATGGATGCTTGGACTGAAGCTTTGCTATATGCGGCATCACGGCGTCAACATTTAGTCGATACTGTGTTGCCAGCATTGGCGGCTGATAAGGTTGTTGTGAGTGATCGATATGTAGATAGCTCTATCGCTTATCAAGGTGGTGGTCGTCGCTTAGGTATTGAGGCAGTAACAGAGATTAATCAGTTTGCAACAAAGGGCATTATGCCAACAGCAACGATTTACTTAGATATTCGTCCTGAGGTTGGGCTACAGCGGATTCAGGAAAATCGACAAGACGAAATTAATCGTTTGGATGTTGAAAAGCTATCATTTCATCAACGAGTGACTGATGCCTATCACCAACTTGCAACGCAATATCCAGAACGTTTTCTAATTATTAATGCCGAGCAGGACTTGGCTGATGTTATAACAGATACATGGACAGCATTGATGCCAATACTTGGTATACACGACTAGGAGGTTTCCACATTATGAAAATGATTATCGCAATTGTACAAGATAAGGATGCTAATAAATTAGGTGGTAAGTTTGTTAAGGCGAATGTTCGAGCAACTCGGTTAGCAACATCTGGTGGCTTCCTTCGTTCTGGAAACACAACTTTTATGATCGGTATTGAAGATGATCGTGTACAAGAGGTATTGGATTTGATTCATGATACATCACATACGCGTAAGCAATTTATGACACCAGCGGTTAGTCTTGATGTATCAATGGAATCAACAGCTGCCACGCCAATGGAAGTGCAAGTTGGTGGTGCAACTGTATTCGTTCAAGATGTTGAACAATTCCATCGTTTCTAAGAGGTGCTCATGAACGCCAAAGAACTAATTGCACGCGTCATGGCGCTACAGCCTCAATTGATTGCGCAACTACAAAAGGCGTTAGCAAGTCAACAACTTGCTCACGCTTTTTTGTTTACCGGACCAGCTGGGCGTGGTCAAGAACTAGTTGCGGATTGGTTAGCTATGCGTCTGATGTGTCAACATGTCACAGCAGATGGACAGCCTGATGGTACTTGTGATCAATGCCAACGAATCGTGCAACACGAACACCCTGATGTCATTGAAGTGCATCCAGATGGTAAAAGTATTAAAGTCGATCAAGTACGTTTTTTGAAAGAAGAATTTACAAAAACTGCCGTCGAAGGACAACAAAAAATCTTCATTGTCGCTGGTGCTGATACGATGACGACCAGTGCTGCCAATGGATTGTTGAAATTTATTGAAGAACCAGCACCAGGACAAACAGCAATTTTAATTGCTGAAAATCGCGCCCAAATTTTGCCGACAATTATTTCACGAACACAAGTCATTGCTTTTGCGGCAGTGGGAAATGAACAATTTGAGGAAGAATTATTATCGTTAGGATATCATGCTGATGAAGTATCATTGGTACAGTCATTAACAGACAGCAAAGTTGTTGCTGAAGAATGGTTGATCGATGATTGGTTTAGGCAAGCAACACAGGCAACCAGTTCGTTAGTGTCGGCTATCTTGAAGAATTCTGATCAAGCCTTTACATTAGTTCAAACGTTATATGTTCCCTTAGCACTAGATATTGCGCATGGAAAAACATTGTTAATGATGTTAGCGCAGGCTTGGCGAGATATTTTACTGTTAAAAACTGGCGTGCAAAACAGTCATTTTGCAAATGACTGGTCGCGTGAAGTGCAACGTTTTGACACAAAAACATTGTTAGCTGTAATTAATATTGTATTATCGGCACCACAGCAACTAGAAAAAAATATTAATTTTCAAACAACATTGGAAGCAACCATACTAGAAAGTCAATTTAAGTTAGCAGGTTTATCATGAAACAACAGAAAAGTTTTGGCACACACACTACTGGCACCCTATATTTAGTGCCAACACCAATTGGAAATCTTGGTGATATGACAAACCGTTCAATTCAAGTCATGCAAGAAGTTGATGTGATTGCTGCCGAAGATACCAGGCACACACAACAATTATTGAATCAGTTTGAAATTACAACAAAGCAGATTTCTTTTCACGAACATAATAAGGAAACTCGTATTCCGGAATTAGTTGCGCGACTTAAAGCAGGCGATAGTATTGCCCAGGTTTCTGATGCAGGTATGCCATCAATTTCAGATCCTGGTCATGAATTGGTTAAAGCAGCTATTTTAGCTGATGTGCCAGTTGTGCCAATTCCCGGGGCTAGTGCCGGTATTACAGCTTTGATTGCGTCTGGTTTGGCACCACAGCCGTTTATGTTTTATGGTTTTTTGCCGCGTAAACCTAAAGAACAACTGCATGAACTTGATCTGCTTAAAACGCATCAGGAAACGATGATTTTTTATGAGGCACCACACCGATTAGCAAAGACTTTGCAATCGATTCAAAAGGTATTTAGTGCTGAACGTCAGGTGGTATTGGCTCGTGAATTGACAAAACGTTATGAAGAATTTTTGCGTGGTACCATTGCCGAACTTGTTGTTTGGGCAACTAGCAATGAGGTGCGAGGTGAATTTGTAGTGATTGTTTCAGGAAATGACCAAGTCATTGCAACCTCTGATGCAGATCCGTTAGCAGAGTTATCTGCCGTTGATGCAGTAAAAGAATTAGTAGAGAATGGTTTAAAACCAACGGCGGCTATTAAGCAAATCGCTAAACAACGGTCACTTGATCGCCAAACACTTTATTTAAAATATCAAGGAGAAAATAAATAATGGCTGTAGAATTTCGTATGCCACATGATGTGGTCTACTATGAAGCAGATGTCACCGGTAAATTGAGTCTACCAATGATTTATAATTTGGCGATTTTAAGTTCAACACAACAAGCAATTGACTTAAATATTGGTCCGGAATATACCCATGCAAAAGGGTTGGGATGGGTTGTATTACAACAACTTGTAACGATTAATCGCCGACCAAAAGACGGTGAAACCATTACTTTAGCCACAAAGGCCAAGCAATTTAATCCATTTTTCGCCAAGCGTGAGTATCGATTAATCGATGCAGCAGGTAATGATCTGGTTATTATGGATGGGCTATTCTCAATGATTGATATGAATAAGCGCAAGTTAGCTCGAATTCCTAAAGACATGGCTGAAGCTTATCAACCAGAGCATGTTCGTAAAATACCACGTGCTCCTGAAGTGACCCCATTTGATGAAACCCGTGAGGCTGATTTTGTACAGGATTATTTTGTCCGTTATTTGGATATTGATTCTAACCATCACGTGAATAATTCTAAGTATGCTGAATGGATGAGCGATGTGCTACCTGTTGAATTTTTGACAAGTCATGAACCAACAGCAATGAACATTAAATATGAGCATGAAGTTTTGTATGGCAATAAAATTAAGTCAGAAGTCCAACTTGTTGATAATGTCACAAAACACCGCATTTGGTTTGGCGATGTGCTTTCTGCTGAAGCCACAATTGAGTGGACGACAGCAAGTAATTAAGCTAAACTAAAGGTAACTAAGACAATAAGGAGAGTTGATATGTCTGTATTAGTATTAGGGGGAGCTGGCTACATTGGTTCTCATATGGTTGCGACATTACTAGCTGATCATCGTGATGTTGTGGTTGTTGATAATTTGTTAACGGGACACCGTGCTTCAGTACCTGAGGGGGTACCATTCTACGAAGTTGATATTCGGGATAAGGCAGCATTGTCAGAAGTGTTTGAAAAGGAAAATATTGAGCAAGTTGTCCACTTTGCGGCATCTTCAATCGTACCTGAATCTGTTGAAAAGCCATTGAAGTACTTTGATAACAACGTTTACGGTATGATTAATTTGCTAGAAGTGATGTTAGACTTTGATGTGAAGCAAATCGTCTTTTCATCAACGGCAGCAACGTATGGGGTGGCTAAAGAAAATCCTATCAAGGAAACGACACCACAAAATCCAATTAACCCATATGGTGAATCAAAGCTACAAATGGAACACATCATGAAGTGGGCTGACCAAGCATACGGACTAAAGTGGGTCGCATTACGTTACTTTAATGTGGCGGGTGCAAAGGCGGATGGCTCAATCGGTGAAGACCATCCAACTGAAACTCACTTGGTACCAATTATCTTGCAAACTGCTTTGGGTCAACGTGAGAAGATCATGATGTTTGGGGATGATTATAATACACCAGATGGATTTAACGTTCGCGATTATGTCCATGTAATGGATTTGGCAGATGCTCATGTATTAGCTTTGGATTACCTAGCTAAGGGTAATGAATCAAATCAGTTTAATTTGGGATCTGCTAATGGCTTCTCAGTTAAGCAAATGGTTGAAGCTGCGCGTGAAGCAACCGGCCAACCTATTCCTGCTGAAATAGGTCCTCGTCGTGCAGGTGATCCTGATTCATTGGTTGCCTCATCAGACAAAGCACGTGAAATCCTTGGTTGGACACCAAAGTATGACGATGTGAAGGAAATTATTAGTACAGCTTGGAACTGGCACCAAAAGCATCCTAATGGCTATGGTGATCGGTAAGTAGTAGAAAATTAGATCAATGTGTTAAGTACCTTGAATGGTTAATCAAGGACGAAGACAGCATTGGTCTTTTTTATTTAAGAAAGGGAGGGGTATGCTAGAATATTTAACAACACAACGGACAAGATTAATATATATCTATACACTCTGTGTCAGTTTTGTGTATTTGCTTGCGCTTAGTCAGGCAGAGAAAAGCCTCAATATTGGATTTTTCTTGATTTTTATTTGCTTTTTGCCATTGATGATTATAATTGATTTGTCATTTATTGGACGATCAATATATCGAAGATATAAAGTGTATAAGCAAGAACATTCATCTGACCCTTTATATCATGACAGATTACTAGCGTACGTGTTTGATTCATCATCATGGCAAGTTCCTAACTATGCCATCTATTTGTTACCAGTAATTATCATAATTCAATGCATCAGTTTAATCTGGATTAGACAGATGCTTGATTTTGGTTTAATTTGTTTAATGATTATATTAGGAATCTGGTTATATGTTTCACAGCGCCGGGGTAAAGTACATAATTAGTTCGATAATCGTATTTAAAACATTTTTGTTCTGTTAAAATTGCGGTAAAATAAGTATTAGTATTTCACAAATAAAGGAGCTAGTGATATGAAAACCATTGCTTTTGATACAAGCAATCAACCTTTGAGCGTTGCACTATTTGAAAATAATCACTTGATTGATCAACGTGAAACCAATGTTCGTCGTAATCACTCGACACAACTATTACCATTCATTGATGAGTTGATTAAGCAAGCAAATTGGACACCACAAGATTTGGATAGCGTCATCGTTAGTCAGGGTCCAGGTTCATATACTGGTTTACGAATTGCTGTAACGACAGCAAAGACGCTTGCTTTTACGCTGGGCATTTCGTTGACGGGTGTTTCAAGTTTGGCATTGTTAGCCATGAATGTGACAGATACCGATGCAATTATCGTGCCAATTATGGATGCCCGCAATCAAAATATTTATGCTGCACAATATCAGTGGAAATCAGGGCACCTTGTTGTCCGTCAATCTGATCAGCATATGAATATTGATAAATTGCATCTTGCGTTAGATACACTTAGTCAACCAATTATTTTTGTTGGTGAGTGGCAACGTTTTGAAGAACAACTTCGTGAGCTGTTTCCAACAGCAAATTTTGCGCAAGATAATTTACCACATGCAGCTAATATGATGAACCTGACAGCAGATAGTACGAGATTGACTGATATGAATGATATTCATCAATTTGTTCCCAATTATCATCGTTTATCACAAGCAGAGGCTGATTGGGCCAAGGCGCATCCAGAAGATCAAGGTGGTCACGCCTATGTGGAAAAAGTTTAATCAATTGACTCATTGGTGGGAAAAACCGGTATCAGATGAAATGCGTGAATTTCACCAAACAATTGTCATCAAAGATTTTGAATTTGATTTGATGCCTGCCAAACGTTCAGATTTAGAAGATATTATTGCGCTTGAAAAGGCAGCATATGATGGAGAAGTTTTGTGGCCAATGGAAGCTTTTGCTGAGGAGTTGCGACGCACGCGAGACCGATTATATGTGATAGTCCGTCAACCTGAAACAGGATCGATGGTCGCATTAATTGGGGCAGCTTTTCGACCAGGCATTCATGAAGTTCATATTACCAATATTATGGTCGCACCTCATTGGCAAAGTCGTGGTGTTGGCACCTTCTTGGTCATGTATATGATGACGATTGCACAGCAAATTAATTTTCATCGTATCTCATTAGAAGTACGTGTGTCTAATAAACGCGCGCAACAACTATATGCACGATTGGGTTTTCAAATTATACGCCGAAAAGCCCATTACTATGGTGAAAATGGTGAGGATGCATTTGATATGGCACAAATATTAGGAAATCAAATTGATAATGAACTTCTTATATAAACATGATATGACTGCAGCACAATTGTATCGCATTGCTGATGATGCCTATGCAAATGGTTCGCCATGGCAATTAAAAACTTTTCAACAAGACCTGGCAAATGAATACTCACATTATGTGGGAATCGTTGACCATAATCAGTTAGTTGGTTTTGCTGGGGGCATCTATTTAGATGACACTTTAGATGTTAGTAATGTCGCTATTTTGAAAACGCAACAAGGTAAACATCTTGGAGAAATTTTATTACGTGCTTGGTTTGATGAATTTAGTGATGGGACAAAAGTATTATTAGAGGTTCGGGCAAGTAATCAGGCAGCTCAGCATTTGTATCAACGCTTAGGGTTTAAAACCTATCGTAAGCGTAAAGCGTATTATAGTCGTCCTGTTGAGGATGCTGATTTAATGATGTTAGAGTTACCAATACAGGTAAAGGAGTAAAGCATGACAGAAACACGTTATATCATGGCATTTGAATCAAGTGCTGATGAAACTAGTGTGGCAATAGTAAAAAATGGTGATGAAATTGTGAGTTTGGAGACAGCGACTCAAATCAAGAGTCACCAAAGATTTGGTGGTATCGTGCCAGAAGTCGCTAGTCGCCACCATATTGAACAAGTCACGATCCTAGCTGATGCTGCGCTTGAAGATGCACACTTGACTTACAGTGATTTAACAGCAATTGGTGTTACCCAAGGCCCTGGATTGGTTGGTGCTTTATTAATTGGCGTTACTGCTGCAAAGACGATTGCTTGGGCACATCAATTACCGCTAGTCCCAGTATTACATCTGGCTGGTCACATCAGTGCCGCTAATTTTGTTTCACCTATTCAGTATCCAGCACTAGCGTTAATGGTATCCGGTGGTCATACAGAATTAGTCTTGATGCGCGAAGAGTATGATTACGTGGTGATTGGTGATACGCGTGATGATGCGGCAGGTGAGAGCTATGACAAAGTTGGCCGGACAATGGGACTAAAGTATCCCGCTGGTAAAACCTTAGACGATATGGCTCATCTTGGTCAGCCAAATTATAAGTTACCACGGGCTCTGATTGATGATGGTGCTTATGATTTTTCTTTCTCCGGATTAAAGAGTGCGGTTATTAACTTGATGCATAATGCTGATCAACGTGGTGAAACGGTTGATCATAATGATTTAGCTGCTTCCTTCCAACAAGCCGTTATTGAAGTTTTGGTAAGTAAAACAGCACAGGCATTAGATAATTATCCAGTAAAATCATTTATTGTTGCTGGTGGTGTAGCTGCCAACAAGGGGTTACGTGATGCATTGACAAAGATGATGGCAGCACGACCAGATATCGCTTTTATTCCGGTACCTATTAAATTAGCTGGTGATAATGCAGCGATGATTGGGGCAGCCGTTGATATCGCATATCGGCATGGCATGCGTGGTGATTGGGCATTGAATGCCGATCCGGCGCTTGAATTTGAATACGAAGATGAATAAATATAAAAACCGACGCTCAGCCAATTGACTGAATGTCGGTTTTTATAAATAATGAATTTCTACTATTGTAGTAGTCGTTTTAATTTGCACGTTCTAATAATGCTTCGCTGATGGTAATCAAAGTATCCTTTGCTTCACCATCTGGTAACTGTGCCAGGTAATCTAATGCCTTTTCAGTATACTCACTAGCTAAGCTAGTTGCTTCATCAACAGCGCCTGAGGCAATAACTAAGTCACGCAGCTGGATTGATTCATCGTTGCTAATACGATCTTTCTTTGCCAAAAGATTTTGGATTTCTGCTTTGTCCTGCATGGCAATGATTAATGGGGCAGAATAAACCCCCTCACGAACATCTTGTAACGTTGGCTTACCTAAATCTGTTTTTGTTGATTGATAATCCAAGATATCATCTAGTATCTGAAAAGCCATTCCCACGTTGAAAGCAAATTCAGTAACCAAATCGACAAATTCGTCTGGAGCGTCACCATTTGCGGCACCTAACTGGGCAGAGAGGACAAACAAAGCAGCTGTCTTGCCAGCGATTTGTTCCTTATAGTCGGCTAACGTCATGTGACGATCATAATGATTGGTACGTTGTGTAAGTTCGCCAGTTAAAATATCTTCTAATAACTTTGTTGCCTGACGAACTAGCGTCATATCGTCGGTGTGGTAAGCCAATGTTTTGAAGGTAGCAGCAAAAAGGTAGTCACCAGCATATGCGGCAATGTCCTTACCGAACTTTGATTGAATACTTGGTGCATGACGTCGCTCTGGTGAATCGTCGATAATATCATCGTGAATGAGCGTGGCGGTATGTAACATTTCAACCGCAGCAGCAATGTGTTTTAGATTTGAAGTATTGCCCGGATAAAATTGCCCGATGATAATTGCGAATGCTGGGCGTAACATTTTGCCACCAGCACGGAACATATCTAATAATGCTTGCTCAACTTCTTTATCATTTGCCTGTAATGAATTTTGGATAATGAATAGCACATCTTGAAGTTCCTGCTGCACTGTTGGAAATTTTTCCCACATCGCGTGGATTTGCGTAAGTGATTGTTTCATTAATTTGGAATTCCTTAAATCTACTATATTGTATAACATCAATTGACATAACGTCTTTTAAACTAATCTCTATTATATATGAAAAAAAGAGAAGCGACAGACGAATTTTAATCTGTAAAAAATAATTAACAAACTCAAGAGTTTATATTGGTATTTTGTTTTTAAATTGTGTATGATGAATGACGTTGTGATGCGAAAAAATGCGCTTGAAAATTTATTTGATAAAAACAAATAAAATGCTTGATTATCAAGCAAGGCTGCTGTATCATAATCAAGTACGCTAAATGAAGGACAACATAAATGTGTCCTCATATTAGTGTGCCATTGACGAGCAATGATGTGGGAGGTTGCGACACACCCGGCAGCATTGCCACGAGGCCCATTGCCATGGAGCCTTGTGGGGCGTGTCGGTAGTTTCCACGGAGTTAGTTTCATATTCCAATATGGACGAAGGGAGAATTTATATCATGGCAAATAAGAAGATTCGTATCCGCTTAAAGGCTTACGAGCACAAGATCTTGGATTCATCAGCTGAAAAGATCGTTGAAACGGCAAAGCGTACAGGTGCTGAAATTTCAGGTCCTATTCCATTGCCAACAGAACGTACGATTTACACAGTTTTGAGCTCACCTCACAAGCACAAGGATGCACGTGAGCAATTCGAATTGCGTACTCACAAGCGTTTGATTGACATCATGAAGCCAACTGCTAAGACAGTCGATGCATTGTCAAAGTTGGAATTGCCAAGTGGTGTTGATATCGAAATTAAGTTGTAATTCTTATAGCTTAAAATATAGATGATTAACTTGCCTGGTTATGCATTTAACTAACTAAAAATTAGATTTACTATTTGAAAAGGAGATAGTCATGACTACTAAGGGTATCTTAGGCCGCAAAGTCGGCATGACTCAGGTATTCACTGAGACTGGTGAACTTATCCCTGTAACAGTTATTGAAGCTACGCCAAACGTTGTTCTTCAAGTTAAGACTTTGGAAAATGATGGTTATAGCGCACTTCAATTGGGTTACCAAGATAAGCGCCAAGTTTTGAGCAACAAACCTGAGCAAGGTCACGTTGCCAAAGCAAACACGACCCCTAAGCGCTACATTCGTGAAATCCGCGATGCTGAGGGAGAATTCAATGTTGGGGATGAAGTTAAGGTTGATATCTTCGCCGCTGGTGAAGCTGTTGACGTAACTGGAATTACGAAGGGTCATGGTTACCAAGGTAACATCAAGAAGGATGGCCAAGCTCGTGGACCTATGGCTCACGGTTCTCGTTACCACCGTCGTCCTGGTTCATTGGGTGCCATTATTAACCGCGTCTTCAAGGGTAAGAAGTTGCCTGGACGCATGGGTAACCATAAGCGTACTGTACAAAACTTGCAAGTTGTTCGCGTTGATGTAGAAAATAACGTGATCTTGGTTAAGGGTAATGTTCCTGGTGCCAACAAGTCACTTGTTACTGTTAAGTACTCAAAAAAAGCTAAGTAATAAGGACGAAGGGAGGAAATTAACATGACTAAGGTTGCTTTGTTTAAGCAAGACGGTTCAAATGCCGGTGATATTGAATTGAATGATTCAGTATTCGGTGTAGAGCCAAACAACAATGTCATTACGGATGCCGTATTGATGCAACGCGCTTCAATGCGTCAAGGAACACATGCTGTAAAGAACCGTTCAGCGGTTTCTGGTGGTGGAAAGAAGCCTTGGCGTCAAAAGGGTACGGGTCGTGCCCGTCAAGGTTCAATCCGTTCACCACAATGGCGTGGCGGTGGAATTGTCTTCGGACCTACACCACGTTCATATGCCTACAAGATGCCTAAGAAGGCTTACCGTTTGGCATTGAAGTCAGTGTTGTCACAAAAGGTTTTGGATTCTTCATTGGTTGTTGTTGATGCATTGTCATTCGACGCACCAAAGACTAAGGAATTCAAGGCAGTTTTGAACAACTTAAACGTAAATGAAAAGACGTTGGTTGTCTTGGACGATGATAATGCTAATGCAGCATTAGCAGCACGTAACTTAGAAAACGTGACTGTTATGACTGCTAAGGGTGTTAACGTGCTTGACGTAATCAACAACGATAAGTTGATTGTAGTTCAATCAGCTTTGGCACAAGTTGAGGAGGTTTTGGCATAATGGACGCACGCGATATCATTTTGCGCCCGGTCATCACTGAACAAACGATGAGCGTTTTGGATGAAAAGCGTTACACGTTTGAAGTTGATGTTCGCGCCACTAAGCCACAAATTAAGCGTGCTGTTGAAGAAATTTTTGACGTTAAGGTTGAAAAGATCAACACAGCTAACGTACGTGGTAAGTTAAAGCGTCAAGGACGCTTTGCTGGTTACACTAAGAAGCGTAAGAAGGCAACGGTTACGTTGTCAGAAGCTTCAAAGGACATTCAATTGTTCAACGAAAACTAATTAGGAGGAAATTAGCGTGGCTATCAAGAAGTACAAGCCAACCTCTAACGGTCGTCGTAACATGACGTCTTCAGATTTTTCTGAAATCACTAAGACGACGCCTGAAAAGAGCTTGTTGGAATCAAAGTCAAACACTGGTGCTCGTAATTCATACGGTCACATGACTGTACGCCATCGTGGTGGTGGACACAAGCGCCAATACCGTATTATCGACTTCAAGCGTACCAAGGATGATGTACCAGCTAAGGTTGTTGCGATCGAATACGATCCTAACCGTACTGCAAACATCGCTTTGCTACAATACACTGATGGTACTAAGGCATATATCTTGGCACCTAAGGGCTTGGAAGTTGGTATGACAGTTCAATCTGGAGTAGATGCTGATATTAAGGTAGGTAACGCCCTACCATTAGCAAAGATTCCTGATGGAACTCAAATTCATAACATTGAGCTAAAGCCTGGTCATGGTGGACAACTTGTCCGTTCAGCCGGAGCCTCAGCTCAAGTGCTAGGTAAAGAAGGAAAGTACGTTCTAGTTCGCCTACAATCTGGTGAAGTTCGTATGATCTTGGCAGTTAACCGTGCCACAGTTGGAGTTGTTGGAAACGAACAACACTCATTGATCAACTGGGGTAAGGCTGGTCGCCGTCGTTGGAAGGGTCAACGTCCACACGTTCGTGGATCTGTAATGAACCCTAACGATCACCCTCACGGAGGTGGTGAAGGAAAGGCTCCTATCGGACGTCCATCACCATTGTCACCATGGGGTAAGAAGACAGCTGGTAAGAAGACACGTAACGCTAAGGCTCGTTCAACGAAGTTTATCGTTCGTGGTCGTAAGAACAAGTAAAACATAGCATCCAGCTATTATAAGTTTTTAAAAAACGAGAGGAGGACCTCAAAATGGGTCGTAGCCTAAAGAAGGGGCCATTTGCTGATGCTTCTTTGTTGAAGAAGGTCGAAGAAGCTAATGCTTCAGACAAGCATACCGTCATCAAAACATGGTCACGTCGCTCAACGATTTTCCCAAGCTTCATTGGATTGACTTTTGCAGTTTACGATGGTCGTAAGCACATGCCAGTTTTGGTACAAGAAGACATGGTTGGTCACAAGCTTGGAGAGTTCGTTCCTACGCGTACGTTCCGCGGACACGCAGCAGACGACAAAGCAACTAAGCGTAAGTAATTAGGAGGACAATACAATGGCTGAACAAATCACGTCAGCACGCGCCACGGCCAAGATCGTTCGTGTCGCTCCACGTAAGGTCCGCCTAGTGCTTGACCAAGTTCGTGGTAAGTCTGTGGCAGAGGCATTTGCAATTTTGCAATTCTTGCCAAACCACAGCTCAGAAGATGTATATAAAGTGTTGAACTCAGCAGTAGCAAATGCTGAGAACAACTTCTCATTAGATCGCGAAGATTTGGTAGTTGCTGAAGCCTTTGCAAACGAAGGACCAACGCTAAAGCGTTTCCGTCCACGTGCTAAAGGATCAGCTTCACCAATCAACAAGCGTACAAGCCACATTACTATTGTGGTAAAAGAAAAGTAAGGAGGATTGAGTCATGGGTCACAAAATTAACCCAACTGGTATGCGTGTCGGCATCATCCGCGACTGGGATGCAAAATGGTACGCAAACAAGAAGGACTTCGCAACAACTTTGCACGAAGATTTAAAGTTGCGTGAGTACATCGAAGCTAAGTTGGCTGAAGCATCAGTTTCACGTGTTGAAATTGAACGTACTGCTAACCGTGTAAATATCTCAATCCACACTGCTAAGCCAGGTATGGTTATTGGTAAAGGTGGATCTGAAGTTGATGCATTGCGTAACGAGCTTGCAAAGCTTGTTGCCAAGGGTGAACGTGTTCACATCAACATCATTGAGATCAAGAAGCCTGATTTGGACGCCCACTTGGTAGGCTCACAAATTGCAGCAGATTTGGTTCGCCGTGTGGCTTTCCGTCGTGCAATGCGTAGTGCTATCCAACGTGCAATGCGTGCTGGTGCTAAAGGTATCAAGACGCAAGTTTCTGGACGTTTGAACGGTGCAGATATGGCTCGTGTTGAGCAATATACTGAGGGTACAGTGCCTTTGCACACATTGCGTGCAGACATTGACTACTCATGGGATGAGGCAACTACTACTTACGGTCAAATCGGAGTTAAGACTTGGATTTACCGTGGTGATATCTTGCCAGAGAAAAAGTCAGTAAAGAAGCAAGGAGGCGAGTAACATGCTAGTTCCAAAGCGTGTAAAGTACCGTCGACCACACCGCGGTAAGATGCGTGGTGAGGCTAAAGGTGGTAAAACAGTAGCTTTCGGAGATTTCGGTTTACAAGCTACTGAATCACACTGGATTACAAACCGTCAAATCGAGGCTGCTCGTATTGCTATGACGCGTTACATGAAGCGTGGTGGTAAAGTATGGATTAAGATTTTTCCACACTTGTCATACACTTCAAAGGGTGTTGGTGTTCGTATGGGTAACGGAAAAGGTACCCCAGAAGGCTGGGTAGCACCTGTAAAGCGCGGCAAGGTATTATTTGAAGTTGCCGGTGTTCCTGAAGAGGTTGCCCGCGAAGCCTTGCGTCTTGCATCTAACAAGTTGCCAGTCAAGACTAAGATCTTGGCTCGTCAAGTGGAGGGTGAATAATGAAGATCAAGGATCAACAAAACGAAATCAAGGGTCTCAGCCAAGCTGAGCTGGTTGCCAAGGAAAAGAGCTACAAGGAAGAGTTATTCAACTTGCGTTTCCAATTAGCTACAGGTCAACTTGAGAACACGGCTCGATTGTCAGAAGTACGCAAGCAAATTGCCCGTATCAAGACGGTCATTCGTCAACAAGAATTGAACAAGTAGACTAAGAGAGGAGACCGTTCGTTATGACTGAAGCTCGTAACACACGTAAGGTTTACCAAGGCCGCGTGGTTTCAGATAAGATGGATAAGACAATTACCGTTGCCATTAACACTTACAAGAATCACCCAGTTTATGGTAAGCGTGTTAAGTACACGAAGAAGTTTAAGGCTCACGATGAGAACAACGAAGCTAAGACTGGTGATTTGGTACGTATCATGGAGACACGTCCAACATCAGCTACAAAGCGCTTCCGTTTGGTAGAAATCGTCGAGAAGGCCGTTATTATCTAATCGTTTAATCTCGAATCTTACCAATAACGGAAGGAGGACAAAATCGTGATTCAACAAGAAAGTCGTTTAAAGGTTGCTGATAACTCAGGTGCACGCGAAATCTTGACTATCAAGGTATTGGGTGGATCTGGTCGTAAGTTCGCTGGAATCGGTGACATGATCGTTGCAACTGTTAAGCAAGCTATTCCTGGTGGAAATGTTAAGAAGGGTGACGTTGTTAAAGCCGTTATCGTTCGTACTGCTGCTAGTACTCACCGTGCTGATGGTTCATACATCAGTTTCGATGAAAACGCTGCTGTCATCGTTAAGGATGACAAGAGTCCTGTAGGTACTCGTATCTTCGGACCTGTTGCGCGTGAATTGCGTGACAATGATTACATGCGTATTGTGTCATTGGCACCTGAAGTATTGTAATTACCATCATTAAATCAAGGAGGAAGCCTCGCATGTTTGTGAAGACTGGTGACAAGGTTAAGGTTATCGCCGGCAAGGACAAGGGTAAGGAAGGCGTAGTTGTAAAAACTATTTCATCACAAGACCGTGTCGTTGTTGAAGGTGTCAATATGGTTAAGAAGCACCAAAAGCCTAATAACCAATACCCACAAGGTGGAATTGTTGAGCTTGAAGCTCCAATCCACGTTTCAAACGTACAATTGCTTGACCCTTCTACTAACGAACCAACAAAAGTTGGTTACAAAGTTGAAGATGGTAAGAAGGTACGTTTCGCTAAGAAGTCTGGAAAGACTTTGGCATAATTTTCTAGGTGAAAGGAGGAAATCATTATCATGGCAAATCGCTTAAAAGAAAAGTACGTCAATGAAGTTACACCTTCATTGGTTGAGAAGTTTGAGTACTCATCAATCATGCAAGCACCTAAGATCGAAAAGATCGTGCTTAACATGGGTGTTGGTGACGCTGTTTCAAACTCAAAGAACTTGGATGAAGCTGTTGCTGAATTGGAATTGATTGCTGGTCAAAAGCCAGTTATCACTCGTGCAAAGAAGTCAATCGCTGGCTTCCGTTTGCGTGAGGGTATGGCAATCGGTACAAAGGTTACTTTGCGTGGTGAGCGTATGTACGACTTCTTAGATAAGTTGATCAACGTGTCATTGCCACGTGTTCGTGACTTCCGTGGAGTTTCACCAAAGGCTTTTGATGGCCGTGGAAACTACACATTGGGAGTACGTGAACAACTTATTTTCCCAGAAATCGATTATGATAAGGTTAATCGCGTTCGTGGTTTGGATATCGTTCTTGTAACGACTGCAAACACTGACGAAGAAGCTCGTGAATTGCTTACTCAAATGGGTATGCCTTTCTCAAAGTAATCAATACTGATTTACAGTAATTAATAATAGGAGGCAAATATCAATGTCAATGACTGACCCAATTGCAGATTTCTTGACTCGCATTCGTAATGCGAACATGGTTCGCCACGACTCAGTTGAAGTACCTGCATCAAAGATCAAGAAGGACATCGCCGAGATCTTAAAGAGTGAAGGCTTTGTTCGTGACGTTGAATACATTGAAGATGACAAGCAAGGTGTCATCCGTGTTTTCCTTAAGTACTCTGCTGACAAGACTCGCGTAATTACAGGTTTGAAGCGTATTTCAAAGCCTGGTTTACGTACATACGTTAAGTCAGATGATGTACCTAAGGTATTGAACGGTTTGGGAATTGCAATCATCTCAACTTCTGAAGGTGTTATCACCGATAAAGAAGCTCGCGCCAAGAAAATTGGTGGCGAGGTATTGGCTTACGTCTGGTAAAAATAAAATTTAAACAAGGAGGTGTCAACCAATGAGTCGTATTGGTAATAAGGCCATAACATTGCCTGCTGGTGTTGAAGTAGCACGCGAAGGTGATGTTGTTACTGTTAAGGGACCTAAAGGTGAGTTATCACGTTCGGTTGCTCACGAAATCAATTTGACTGTTGATGGAACTGAGGTTTCATTCACTCGCCCATCAGATGATGGACGCATGAAGGCACTTCACGGAACTACTCGTGCCATTGTTAATAACATGGTCGAGGGTGTTTCAAATGGTTTCAAGAAGACCTTGAAGCTAGTCGGTGTTGGATACCGTGCTTCAAAGCAAGGCGATAAGCTTGTTTTGAATGTTGGTTACTCACACCCAGTAGAATTTGAAGCTCGTGAAGGATTAACTGTTGAAGTTCCTGACTCAACAACGATTACAGTTGAAGGAATCAGCAAGCAATTTGTTGGTGATTTCGCCGCTGAAATCCGTGCCGTACGCGCACCTGAACCATACAAGGGTAAGGGTATCCGTTACGAAGGTGAATACGTTGCACGTAAGGAAGGTAAGACTGGTAAGTAAGCTTAAGCTTTGTGCTTAAAATCGTAAGCAACGTTACGATTTACTTATGAGTATATCTTTCGAATAATAAAAAAAGAGGTTACGAACATGATTACGAAGTCAGACAAGAACAAAGTGCGTCAACACCGACACACTCGCGTTCGTGGCAAGATTTCTGGTACTGCTGAGCGCCCACGCTTGAACGTTTACCGTTCTAACAAGAACATCTACGCGCAATTAATTGATGACGTAGCGGGTGTGACGCTTGCTAGTGCCTCAACATTGGATAAGTCAATTGAGACTGCTCCAAAGACAGAACAGGCAGCTAAAGTTGGTGCTTTGATCGCAGAGCGCGCGAAAGCAGCTAATGTTGAAGTTGTAGTATTTGACCGTGGTGGTTACTTGTACCATGGTCGTGTACAAGCTTTGGCTGAAGCAGCTCGCGAAGCTGGCTTGAAGTTCTAAGGGAAGGAGGAAAGAAAACATGGCATTTATCGATGCAAATAAGCTCGGTGAGCTTGAAGAAAACGTTGTAGCCATCAACCGTGTTACCAAGGTTGTTAAAGGTGGACGCCGTTTGCGTTTCGCTGCTTTGGTAGTAGTTGGTGACCGTGACGGACATGTTGGTTTTGGTACTGGTAAGGCGCAAGAAGTTCCTGAGGCAATCCGTAAGGCTGCTGAAGATGCAAAGCGTAACATTATTAGTGTACCTACTGTTGGTACAACCCTTCCTCACTCTACATTGGGTGTCTACGCAGGTGGTCGCATCTTATTGAAGCCCGCCGTTGAAGGATCTGGAGTAGCAGCTGGTGGTGCTGCTCGTGCCGTTTTGGAATTGGCGGGAGTTGCCGACGTGACTGCAAAGTCATTGGGATCAGCTACGCCAATTAACGTTGTACGCGCAACTTTCGATGCAATCAACTCATTGAAGAACGCTGAAGAAGTTGCTGAATTGCGTCAGGTCTCATTAGAGCACTTGGCAGATTAAGGAGGCAGAACATGGCTGAACAAGTTAAAATTACTCTTGTAAAGAGTGCTGCCCACCGTTTGCCAAAGCAACGTGCAATTGTGAAGGCCCTTGGATTAAACAAGGTGCAATCATCAGTTGTATTGCCTGACAACGCAGCAACGCGTGGTGCAGTGTTCAAGATTGCTCACTTGGTTACTGTTGAAGTAGTTAAGTAAGAGCTTAATAATTAGATTGCATTGAAGGAGGTAAAACCCTAATGAAGCTAAATGAACTCCAAGTAGCTGAAGGTTCACGTAACGTCCGCAACCGTGTTGGACGTGGTGAGTCATCAGGTAATGGTAAGACTGCAGGTCGTGGTCAAAAAGGTCAAAAGGCTCGTGGTAAGACACGTCTAGGATTCGAAGGTGGACAAATGCCATTGTTCCGTCGTATGCCAAAGCGTGGTTTCACGAACATTAACCGTAAGGAGTATGCTGTCGTCAACCTTGATGTGTTGAACCGCTTCGATAACGGTACTGAAGTTTCACCAGCCTTGTTGGTTGAAGCTGGTATTGTTAAGAACGAGTTGAACGGCGTTAAGATCTTGGCTAATGGTCAACTAGAAAAGTCATTGACTGTTAAGGCTAACAAGTTCTCAGCAGCAGCAACCGCAGCGATCGAAGCTGCTGGTGGTAAAGCTGAGGTGATCTAATGCTGAAAACCGTGCTCAATTCATTAAAAGAAAAAGATATTCGCAAGAAATTATTTTTCACTTTATGGATTCTAATTGTCTACCGATTAGGTGCCTACATTACTGTGCCGGGTATTAACACGGCAGCACTGACAGAGGTAGCAAATTCTGGGCTCGGCAGCATTTTGAATATGTTTAGCGGTGGTGGACTGACAAATTACTCATTATTTGCAATGGGAGTTTCACCATACGTTACTGCACAAATCGTGGTACAGCTCCTACAAATGGATATTGTGCCACGATTTGTTGAATGGTCGAAACAAGGGGAAGTTGGACGACGTAAGTTGAACCAAGTGACCCGGTGGTTGACCATTGTCCTAGCGTTTGTCCAATCAATTGGTATAACGGCTGGATTTAATCAACTAAGCCAAGTTAATTTGGTGAAAACACCAAATACTGAGACTTACTTATTAATCGGATTTATCTTAACGGCTGGTACAATGTTATCAGTCTGGTTAGGTGAAATGATTACTGAACGTGGTCTTGGACAAGGTGTTTCAATGTTGATTTTTGCTGGTATAATTGCGCGTTTGCCAGCAGGTATTTACCAATTATTCAAGGAACACATTCTACAAGGTGACGACCCAGCGCGTGGGTGGGCATTCTTCGTAGGTATCATGATTATCTTTGTGGTGGTCATTGCTTTCGTTACTTGGTTTAACCAAGCAATTCGAAAGGTTCCAATGCAATATACACGTCGTTCAGTAGGATCAGGAAGTTCTTCTTACCTACCATTGCGTATTAATATTGCAGGTGTGATTCCAGTTATCTTTGCGTCATCGCTATTGGTGACACCACAAACAATTTTGCAGGCTTTTGCCAGCAAGTTTGCGGACGCAGGTTGGTATAATACAGTTATGCAATACCTTTCAATTCAAACGATGCAAGGTGGTATTGTATACACACTATTGATTGTCTTGTTTACGTTCTTCTACGCCTTTGTTCAGGTTAATCCTGAAAAGGTCCAGGAAAACTTACAGAAGCAAGGTAGTTATATTGTGGGTGTCTGGCCTGGTCCATCAACTGAAAAGTGGATGTCAGGTCTGCTGATGCGTTTGTCAGTAGTCGGCGCTCTGTTCCTAGGATTTGTCGCTTTAGCACCAATCCTAGCGACACATGTCTTTGGGTTGGATAGTAACCTTGCTATGTCAGGAACGTCAATCTTGATTGTCATTGGTGTGGCAATTGACCTGATTCGCCAACTTGAAGGATTGATGATGAAGCGGCAGTATGTTGGATTTATTCGAGAAGGAGTCGTAGCAAAATGAGTTTGAACATCATGTTGTTGGGTTTGCCAGGTGTTGGTAAAGGTACCCAGGCTGCAAAAATCGTAGAGAAGTACAACTTGCCACACATCAGTACGGGTGATATGTTCCGTGCGGCAATGGCCAACGAAACTGAACTTGGTTTGAAGGCAAAGTCTTTCATGGATGCTGGTAACTTGGTCCCTGACGAAGTTACTAATGGTATCGTTGCAGAACGCTTAGCTGAAGAAGATACGAAGCCAGGATTTATCTTAGATGGATTCCCTCGTAACTTGGAGCAAGCACATGCATTGGAAGATATGTTAAGTAAGGAAGATCGTTCATTGGACGCTGTTGTTTACTTTACTGCTGATACTGAAGTGCTAGTTGATCGTATGATGGCCCGTGGACGTGCAGATGACACGCCTGAAGTGATTAAGAATCGCTTAGACGTTAATGGAAAGCTTACTGAACCAATTGCTGAGTATTATGCTGAAAAAGGTATTTTACACAAGATTGATGGTGCACGTGAGCTGGATGTCGTGTTCGCAGATGTAAAGAAGTTACTTGATAGTTTGAAGAACGGCTAATTATAGCGCAGATTTTACTGTTCAAGGTAAATCTATTGTGTTATAATAACTTGTTACGTTCTCCAATGTCACAACTAAGGAGGCAGCAACGTGGCCAGTGATGTTATTGAAATTTCTGGTGTGGTAAAGGAAACTTTGCCCAATGCCATGTTTACCGTTGAACTGGAAAACGGCGCAGACATCTTAGCACACGTTTCTGGTAAGATTCGGAAGAATTTCATTCGTATTTTACCTGGTGATCGTGTAACAGTTGAGATGTCGCCATATGATTTGACGAAGGGCCGTATTACATACCGGTTCAAGTAAGCAAATCGTACAAAAAATTCAAGGAGGTAAATATCATGAAGGTTCGTCCATCAGTTAAGCGTATGTGCGACAGCTGCAAGGTTGTCAAGCGTAATGGTCGTGTAATGGTGATTTGCTCTGCAAACCCAAAGCACAAGCAACGTCAAGGTAAGTAATTCTTACTGACGTTTAAAAAATTTATTTATTATATAGAAAAAGGAGGTAATCGTAATGGCTCGTATTGCTGGTGTTGATTTGCCTCGCGATAAGCGTATCGTGATCGCATTAACATATGTATATGGAATCGGTAATTCTACTGCACAAAAAGTTTTGGCAGAAGCAAAGGTTTCTGAAGATGTCCGTGTTCGTGACTTAACTCCAGACCAAGAAGACGCTATCCGTGCCGTCGTTGATGGTATTAAGGTAGAAGGTGACTTGCGTCGTGAAGTTTCAATGAGCATTAAGGCTTTGCAAGAAATTAACTCATACCGTGGTATCCGTCACCGTAAGGGATTGCCAGTTCGTGGACAACACACGAAAAACAATGCTCGTACGCGTAAGGGCCCAGCTGTTTCAATTGCTGGTAAGAAGAAGTAATTTTAAACTAATTGGAAAGGAGATAACTTGATTATGGCAGGTCGTAATAATCGTAAGCGTCGTGTTCGTAAGAATATTGAGTCTGGTGTAGCACACATCCACGCAACATTTAACAACACGATCGTAATGATCACCGACGTTCAAGGTAACGCTGTTGCTTGGTCATCAGCTGGAGCACTTGGTTTCAAGGGTAGCCGTAAGTCAACACCATTTGCTGCTCAAATGGCTGCTGAAGCTGCTGCTAAGAGTGCAATGGAAAATGGCATGAAGACTGTTGAGGTAACTGTTAAGGGACCTGGTTCAGGTCGTGAGGCTGCTATCCGTTCGTTAGCCGCTGCAGGTTTGGATGTTTCATCAATTAAGGATGTTACTCCAGTACCTCACAACGGTTCACGTCCACCAAAGCGTCGTCGTGTCTAATTGCCGGTTGCAAATAGTGCACAACATGCTTTGAAAGGGGTAACAAACAGTATGCTTGAATTCGAAAATCCTAAGATTATGCTGGTTGAAGAGGATAGCAATTACGGTAAGTTTGTGGTTGAGCCGCTTGAACGTGGTTACGGAACTACTTTGGGTAACTCACTACGCCGTGTATTGTTGTCTTCATTGCCTGGTGCGGCAATCAATTCAGTACAGATTGATGGCGTTTTGCATGAGTTTTCAACGGTCGAAGGTGTCGTTGAAGACGTTACGCAAATCATTTTAAACCTTAAAAAGGTTTCAATGCGCATCGACAGTGATGATGAAAAAACACTCGAAGTTAACGTAACCGGTCCCGCTGATGTGACGGCCGGTGACATAGCTGGTGATAGTGATGTCGAGATCTTAAATGGAGATCTTCACATTGCTACTGTTGCGGCTGGGGCTACCTTGCACATGACTTTGACTGCAGTTCGTGGTCGTGGTTATGTTTCAGGGGACCAGAATAAGGAATTGCATGATGAAATGCCTATTGGCGTTCTAGCAATTGATTCAATCTTTACCCCAATCGAACGCGTAAACTATCAAGTTGAAAACACTCGTGTTGGTCAACGTGATGACTTTGATAAGTTGACTTTGGATGTTTGGACTGACGGCTCATTAACAGCTACTGAAGCTGTTTCATTGGCTGCTCGTATTATGTCTGATCATTTGAACGCTTTTATTGATATGTCTGAACGTGCAATTACTGCACAAGTGATGGCAGACAAGGAAGAAGAACCAACAACGAAACATGCAGATACACCAATTGAAGAATTGGATTTGTCTGTTCGTTCTTATAATTGTCTCAAAAGGGCCGGGATTAACTCTGTACAAGAGTTAACTGAGCGTACGGAGACGCAAATGATGTCTGTTCGTAACCTCGGTCGGAAATCACTTGACGAAATCCAGGACAAGCTTAAACTGCTCGGTTTAGGGTTCCGCAAGGAAGATTAGATTAAACGATAGAATACCAAGAAAAGGAGGACACACTCATGGGATACCGTAAGTTGGGACGTACCAGTGCACAACGTAAGGCTTTGTTGCGTGATTTGACTACTGATCTATTGATCAATGGTCGTATCACAACGACTGAAGCTCGTGCTAAGGAAGTTCGTCGTACTGCTGACAAGATGATTACGTTGGGTAAGCATGGTGATTTATCATCACGCCGTAAGGCAGCTGCTTTCTTGCGTAACGTCATTGCAGACGTAAAAACAACTGATGATAACAAAGTTCAAGTTGAAACAGCTTTGCAACACTTATTTAACGATGTTGCACCTCGCTTTGAGGGTCGTGCCGGTGGTTACACTCGCATTTTGAAGACTACTCAACGTCGTGGAGACGCTGCTCCAATGGTTATCTTGGAATTGGTTGACTAATTTCATTGGTTAATTAATAAACACAATGAGATCTCTCATGTTATAAGGTATAAACTGTTAAGATGATGGCAATGGCCAAGTCTAGGTTGAAAGGCATTTATGTCGCACCTGTAACGTGTGAGGTTTTTTTGTGTATTTTTTTATATACAGCTATTTGGATACAGCATATAATGTAATGCATGATACATGGATGATTAAAGTGAAAAGAGGACACATATCATGGGTTATGAGGTTGACTTTAAAAATGTCGAGACGGTTGGTTTAGAGGGTCTGCCTCTCGCCAAGGAATTGGCCGGTTTACGCGCAAATGAGGCTCGTTATTTTTGGAATAAATACAAGTTTATCTATACAACTTATCCAGCTTCTGAAATGCAAAAAGAAATTGCTTGGCTTAATAAAATTTTACTGGATGAACGAGAAATCGTCTTTCAAGCTAAAGTTATTGAAGTAGCTATCTATGAAGATGACAAGCTTTATTGGCCGGATTTTATTTTTGATAATGGTATGATTATTAATGTTTTGTACGAGAAGAGTGTTGAGAAACCAAAGCGAGCTGTAGGTATTAAATTGTGCGAAGGTATGGCAGTTCCTGATGAGCTGCAAGGTAAGTTTAAATTTGCTCATCAACGTTCAAAGCTTGCGGGGACAATCCGAGGCAGCTATTTTAATTTGCATCAAGATTGGTTATAGAATAATATGCAGAATATGTTAAAAAACCATCAATCTACTAGTTAAAATTGGTAGATTGATGATTTTTAAATTGAATACGATCTTTTGTTTTAAGCAACCTGCTTTTTACGTAGGAAATACTTCCGTAACTCATTTAATAAGATTAATGGCATAGGTAATAGAATCAAATAGAGCCAATCACGTAGGATTAGTGGTGTGGTTCCAAAAACGGATTGTAGCAGCGGTACATAGCATACAGCAATAAATAGTAATGCCTCAAAGACTATACCCGCATAGACTAATCCATTTGACCAGAAGTTATGATGCGGATAAAATAGCGAGTTTAAGTCATAACGACAATTTAGTACGACCGCCATCTGACAGAAGATAATAGTTCCTAATGTTAAGGTCGTTGCTTGGCGATAGTCGAAACCAGTAGCGACTAAAGCATTTAAACTATGCCCATTTAAGTAATTACTGAAAAAGAATGCACTAGCGGACAGAATTGAACTTAAAGCACCGTACCAAGCAAAAGCTTTTAGAATTGTATTTTTGGTAATTAGATGCTCAGCCTTTTTTCTTGGTGGTTGTGACATAACTGTTGGTTCTGTTGGTTCACGACCCAAGCCTAACGCGGGAATCATATCAGTTCCCAAATCAATTAACAAAATTTGCATCACGGTTAATGCAAGTGGAATTTTACCACCACTTAATAGAAATAGAATCGATGGAAATGCTTCTGGTACATTTGAGCTTAAGATATACAGTAAAAACTTGCGAATATTACTATATACACCACGCCCAGCTTTAATTGCAGCAACGATTGAAGCAAAATTATCATCTGTTAGAATGACGTCAGCAGCTTCTTTTGCAACATCTGTTCCAGATCTGCCCATCGCGATACCAATATCAGCACGTTTTAGTGCAGGTGCATCATTGACGCCATCACCAGTTACAGCAACAACATGCCCCATATCTTGTAAACAAGCAATGATACGATATTTTTGTTCCGAAGCCATGCGAGCAAATAGGACATCCCCTTTTAAGGCATCTTTCAATGCTTCATCGGATAGGTTAGTTAACTCACCACCTGTCACAACGCGCATCTGGTCATTATGCGACACAATCCCAATTTTACGAGCAATTGATTCAGCAGTGATGCCATTATCACCAGTAATCATAATGATCTTAATGTGGGCACGATGACAATCAGCAATCGCTTCGATGACTTGATTTCTTGGTGGATCAAACATGGCAGATAAACCAATAAAAGTCATGTTTTGCTCGGCAGTTTTAAAATCATCGGTATCGTCGAGTTGTCGACCAGCAACGGCTAATACACGAAGAGCTTGGGCAGCATAGCCATCATTAGCTGCCATTATTTTTCGACGGATATTGTCAGTTAAGGGCTTGATCTGCTTATCTGTCGTGAGATAAGTTGTACAGTGGTCTAAAACCTTGTTGGGGGCGCCTTTACTGTAAACATTAAATGCTTCTGATTGATTAGCTTGTACTTTAACGGTCATCATCTTACGGTTAGAATTAAAGGGTAGTTCATCAACTTTTTGGTGGCTTTGACGGAGCGCTTTAACATTTAAACCACCTTTTTGGGCAACGACCTCTAAGCAAGCTTCAGTCGGGTCACCAATAATTTGAAATGTGTGATCAGCATTTTCTTTAATCATCGCATTATCAGTTAACAAGCCACCAAGCAAGAGTTCTCTCAAAACAGGTTCGTCACTACCTTTTAAAGCGGTCTCACCTTTGAAAATGGTACCATTTGGTTGATAACCTTCACCGGTAACATGGTATGAGTCTACACTAGTCCAGAGGTGAGCAACAGTCATCGCATTTTGCGTGAGTGTTCCGGTTTTATCAGAACAGATGACCGTTGCAGAACCAAGGGTTTCGACGCTGGCTAGCTTTTTAATTAATGCATGTTCACGAGCCATGTTTGAAACAGCACCTGCTAAGGATAAGGTTACCGTAGGAAGCAGTCCTTCTGGAATGAAGGCGACAATCATACCTAAAGCAAAAATAAATGAAGCTACGACTGGATAGTGAACGAAAAAGACAGCGCAGAAGAAAAAGATGATACCAATACCAACTGCTAGTAGTGAGAGTTGCTTTGTTAAAATATTTAATTCTTTTTGTAATGGGCTAAGTTTCTCATGCACAGTTTGTGTTAAGCGAGCAATCTTGCCAAACTCTGTATTCATACCAGTTGTCACGACAACACCACGACCATGACCTTGCATGAGCGAAGTCCCCATGTAAACCATGTTGTGCACAGCAGCATGGTTCGAAATCTCTGTTGCAATTGCAGTATTTTTTGAAACAGGATTAACTTCCCCAGTTAGGGTGGATTGATCAACACGCATACCCGATGCATCTAGTAGGCGAATATCAGCCGGCACACGATCACCTTCATTTAAAATAACGATATCGCCGGGTACCAGCTGATCGGTTGGTATCATTTTTTGTTGGCCGTTTCGTAGGACTAAAGTTTCTGTGGTCATTAATTTATTTAATGCGGCAGTTGCTTTACCAGCTTGAAATTCTTGCCAAAAACTGAAAACACCGTTGATTAGATTAACAAGCCAAATGGCAATTCCTAATTCTGTTAATCCAGCGATAAAGGCAATGCCTCCAGCAATCCAAAGTAAGATTGCCATCATACTTATGAAGTTTTGTAAAAATGACATAATTAGTGGCGTTTGATGTGCTTTTTCAAGAACGTTTGGACCATACTGTTCCTGACGTTGTTTGACATCATCAGTATTTAAGCCATTGGTGCTGGCGAGTAAGAGACCTAAAACTTGATCAGCATTACTTTTCAGAATTTCATCTAAATTAAAATCCGTCTGCATATCTTTCACCTTCTTAGTAAAAATAACTGAACAAAATTAATAGATGGTATACGCTTTCACGTTTATTATAATTCCAAAATGGGGTTAAGGTTAATGATAAGTTTGCAGAATGATGTAATTTGTGCAAAAATGAACAAGGTAGATGATAAATGATTTACGAGCTGACGATGCTAGTATATACTAAGAGAAAGATCAGTTCGGGGGGACGAAAAATGCAACAAAAACGTAACGTGAATACAACTGGCATGACGATACATCTAACACCAAGTAACTTCACGTTGGATCGACTTTTTATTAACGGTCGTCATTTCCAGTATCGGGGTATTGATTTAAATTTAGGTGATACAGTGCGTATCCGACAACAAGTTGGTAACTTTGTCATCGTCGAGAAAACACGTAAACCTGGAAAAAATTATTATGCGATTTGATTTTTAAAATATAAAAAAGAGAGCGAGACAAAAGTCGTTTTGAAGCCGGTATGTAACGTAGTTTGCGTCATTTTTGGCCGAAGCAAAGCGAAGGACAGGAATGGCGTAAATTGTGTTACATTGAGGCTTCAGACTTTTGGAACGCGTTTATGCTATTAAAATTTCAAGCTGATAATTAATGTATTTTTAGAAAAAAAAGTTGGGACAAAAGAAATTGTCCCAACTTTTTTTAAAATACATTAATTATGACGAGCGTGTTTAGCTAACAAATCACCCACAAATTGGATAAGAACGATAAATAGCAAGATAATAACTGTTGCTAACCACATCACATCATTCTGGAAACGTTGGTAACCAGTAACAATAGCTGTTGTACCAAGTCCACCAGCACCGATGGCACCAGCCATGGCAGTTAAGCCTACCAAACTAATGAGGGTAACCGTTGAAACACGAATCAATTCAGCACGACCTTCTCGTAGATAGACGTCTGAAATAATGTCCCAGTTTGTTGCACCGAAAGAACGAGCGGCTTCAACTTTTCCACTATCGACACCAAGTAAGGCAACTTGTACCTGACGAGCAAAGAAGGGAAAAACACCGAGTGATAAGGGAACAAGGGCAGCCGTTGTTCCGATAGTCGTTCCAACAATCAACTGGGTTAATGGTGAAAATGCTACCACCATGATGATAAATGGAATAGCACGACCAACTGAGACAACCTTGTCTAGAATTTGGAAGGTCGTTCGATTAGGAGCAATGCCATCATCAGCTGTTAATACAAGGCCGATACCAAATAAGAGACCAATGATACCACCGATTATAGCAGCACCAGCCGTCATGTATATGGTTTGCCAAATTGCAATGCCCCAGCCATAGTCACCTGACCAACCTAGTCCATAGGCATTTGGCATGTATTCTTTGATCCATTCAATCATTAGTGGGCACCTCCTTGTAATTCAGTAATTGCAACTCCATGATCTGTAAAACTTGCTTTGGCAGTTGCACGTTGTGACTCAGTTCCCTTAAAAATAGCGATAGCAATGCCGACTGGGGTTTGTGTCAATATTTCCATATTTGAGTAAAGAATGTTTGTTGTGACACCAAAATCAGCAAATATAGTTGATAGTAGTGGTTGGGCAGTATCAGCACCAACATAGCTAATCTGAATAAGTTCCTCATCAGCGGTCAATGGTTGTGTCTCTAGTAACTCATTAACTTTAACGATTGCTTCATCCAAGTTAGTTGCAGTATTGATAAAGTCTTTAGTTAATTGTTGTTGTGGATTTGTAAAAATCTCCAGCAATGATCCGCGTTCGATAATTTTACCATCTTCCATAACCGCAACCTTATGGGCAATCTCTTTGATGGCTTGCATTTCATGCGTAATTAAGACAATGGTTAGACCCAATTCTTGATTTAATTTTTTTAATAAGCTCAAGATTTGATTAGTTGTTCTTGGATCTAGGGCAGACGTTGCTTCGTCAGAAATTAAAATTTCAGGATCATTCGCCAGGGCACGGGCAATGGCAACACGTTGCTTTTGTCCACCAGATAATTGACTGGGAAAGTTTTCTGCACGATCTGCAAGGCCAACTAAACCAAGTAGCTTATTGACCTTTGCTTTTTTCTCAGACTTTGATAAGTTGGAATGCTTTAAGGGTTGTGCAACGTTACCAAAGATGGTTAACTCGCTCATTAGATTGAAGTGTTGAAAAATCATACCGATTTTTTTACGTTGGTCACGCAATTCCTTAGGTGATAATTGCAACATGTCGGTACCATTAACAGTTACTGAACCACTTGTGGGGCGTTGCAATAAATTGATTGTCCGCACTAATGTTGATTTACCAGCACCTGAGTACCCAACAATACCGTAAATATCACCTTTCTCAATTTCAATCGTTTCGTTTTGAACCGCAACGATTTCACGCTTTTTTTGTTTAAAAGTGACATTGATATTTTTTAATGAAATGACAGCCATATTCTTCTCCTACTCTTGATATGTATCAGGCTGAGACATTTTGCACCTCAGCCTGGATGGCTATATTTAAATTACTTTAATTTGATATCCCATGCTGGAATCTCAGCCTTACCCCAAGTGTCCTTCAAGTATTGCTTTGTTTGCTTGCTTTGGTAAGCTTTAACAACTTCCTTGTAGGCCTTCTTGTTGGCATCACTCTTGCGAGCAGCAATGACGTTGATCCATTGCTTTGAATCCTTGTTAACAGGTTCAACATAAATTGCTGAACTCAACTTAAGGTTAGCTTCTTGTGCATAGTTAGTATTAATAACAGCACCATCAGTAGACTTCAATGCTGATGGACCTTGGTCAGCAGCAACTTCTTTAAAGTTCAAGTTGAGCTTGTTGGTCTTAATGTCCTTAAGCGTTGGTGCAGACACACCACTCTTCAATTTAATCAAACCAGCTGATTGTAGCAAAGTCAATGCACGACCTTCATTAGTGGCATCGTTAGGAACAGCAATTGTGTCACCCTTCTTGAAGTCTTTGACATCTTTATGCTTCTCTGAGTAAAGACGAATAGGGGTGATAAATGTCTTACCAATAGCCTTAACCTTGTGACCGTTTGACTTGTTCCAGTTGCTTAAGAAGTCAACGTGCTGGAAAGCATTCAAATCAAGTGAACCATCAGCTACTGCCTTGTTTGGTTGGTTGTAGTCGGTGAAAACCTTTGTCTTCACTGTTAAATTGTATTTCTTCTGTGTTGTTTTGTTGATTTGATCCCAAAGTTTCTTATCACTTGTACCAACAATACCAACAGTCACAGTCTTCTTTGAAGCAGCGTTTGCAGTAACTGGGGCAATCGTTCCAGCTGCAAATGCACTAACTGCTAATACGGCACCAATCTTTAACCCTTTATTCATAGTCCTAATTCTCCTTATTAATTACTAATACCTGATTTGATTGTATTTCAGAAAAATAGGAATAAAAAAAGACTCGTCCCTATCTCGATTATTGACATAATCTAATAGAAACGAGTCTCGTGTTACCATTCTACTTCACCTTAATCATTACTGATTAAGACCTTAGCAACGAGCGGGCAGTGAGCGAAATGATGCTTTGCCGATTCGTGTGTCTGTTAACGTAGACCATTCCGTCATTAATTTATAGACTTGCTACTCATTAATGCCAATCACAGGCCATTTTCAATTAATGTGTCTTCGAACAACTTCCACCAAATGTTGTCTCTCTAGGCGAATCACAGTTAATTTACTTTCCTGATCAACTTGTTTATTTTTCTGAAATACTAAACCGTATTTTAGTGGATGTTATTTGATGTGTCAATACCTTTTTGAAATTTTTCTTCATGATTGACCAAAATAATTACACCAAGTAAAAATAGTGGGGCAACAAAAAGTGCTGCTTGGTGTAAGAAATGAATGGCAAAGTAAGCCAAAATCGCTGAAAAGAAAAATGCTAGGATGACTGGTCCGACACGAATTGCACGGCGAAAGGCCATTTCATCATGATAAATCAGCCAATTCGTTAAACCACTACTAAATGTCCGTAAGTTACCAGTACTCAGAATGGTCATATAGGCCATACCGTGAATTTTATTGAATGTATCTGCTTGAATGGCCATAAAAAATGCTAATAATGGCAGAATAATGTTGGCTGAAACGGATTGTAGTTCTAAACTAGCGACTAATAAGAGACCAAAAAATTCAACAATTAATGCAGATAATGTATGAGACCGCAGTGATTTATTGGTATAAGCTTTTAAAACTTGATTAAATGCTGAGCCCAGTAGGAAGGCAAAAATTGGCCAGAAATAAATTGTTGCATGTAGCCACTTGCCACCAGCAATGTTTAAACCAACCTGTAGTAAATTACCACTCTGAAAACTAGCAAAACGCATGTCGTGAGCTGAAAAAGTATAGGAATCAATAAATCCGGCCGTTGCCGCTAGCAACATACCGGTGCGTCGTGATTCTTTAACGGGGTACTGCTGATTGGTCATGATCTGAGTTCCTTCCATATTTTTTGATGAAAACATCTCACTAGTATACCACTAGCGAGATAAACAGGACTGACTTTACACCCTTGTTTTTGTGGTAAAATACTAGTTAATAAATAAAACAAGGAGTTATTTGTTATGTCTTTAGCATATCCAGATGATAGCTTGGCACTACACACTGATGCATACCAATTATCAATGATGCAAACATATTTTATGAAGGGTATTCATGAGCGTAAAGCAGTTTACGAGATGTATTTCCGTAAAATGCCTTTCAAAAATGGTTACGCTGTTTTTGCAGGTTTGGAAAGATTGGTCAACTTCTTAAGTGATCTACATTTTTCTGAAAGTGACCTCGCATATTTACGTTCAACAGGTGAATTTAACGAAGAGTTTTTAGATTATTTGAAAGATTGGCGGTTTAAGGGCACGGTACGTATGCCGCATGAAGGGGATATTGTTTTTAATAATGAACCGATTGTTCAAGTTGAAGCAACTGTATTTGATGCCCAATTAATTGAAACGCCGCTATTAAATATTGTTAATTATCAAACTTTGATTGCAACGAAAGCATCACGAATTCGTTCAGTGGTTGGCAATCAAACCTTAATGGAGTTTGGTTCACGTCGTGCGCAGGAAATGGATGCGGCTATCTGGGGAACTCGTGCTGCCTACATTGGTGGTTTCAACGCAACTTCAAATGTGCGTGCGGGTAAGTTATTTGGCATTCCAATCTCTGGGACTCATGCACATAGCTTAGTACAAGTCTATCGGAATGATTATGATGCATTTAAAGCATATGCTGAAACACATCATGATGTTGTGTTCTTAGTTGATACGTATGATACGTTGCGTTCAGGTGTTCCTGCAGCGATTCGGGTTGCTAAGGAGATGGGTGATAAAATCAACTTTATTGGTGTCCGCATTGATTCAGGTGATTTGGCTTATGTCTCAAAGGGTGTGCGTAAGATGCTTGACGAGGCAGGATTCAAGGATGCTTCGATTGTGGCATCAAATGATTTAGACGAATCAACAATCAAAAGTTTGAAATTCCAAGATGCAAAGATTGATACTTGGGGTATTGGTACGAAATTAATTACGGCATATGACCAAGCAGCTTTGGGTGGTGTTTACAAGGTTGTTTCCATTGAAGATGAAAATGGTAACATGACTGATACAATCAAAATTTCCGGTACGGCTGAGAAAATTTCAACACCAGGTCAAAAGCAAGTGTGGCGCATTACACGTAATTCTGATGGTAAGTCACAAGGTGATTACGTGGCTTTGTGGGATGAGAATCCTCAGAATTTGCCTAACGGATTATATATGTTCCACCCCAGCTACACATATCTGAATAAGACGGTGGTTGATTATACTGCACGACCTGTTTTACAGGATGTGTTTGTTAATGGTGAATTAGTTTATGATTTGCCAGCGCTAGATGATGTGCGTGAATATGCAAAACGACATATCGATTCATTATATTCAGAATACCGTCGTGATTTGAATCCACAAGAATATCCAGTTGACTTATCACAAGCGGCTTGGGATCATAAGGTTAATTTGATCAAAGCAACTCGAGAGTATGTTGATCACATTGATCAAACGGAAGAATAGAAATAAGCTATCAAGTTATAGGAGGAATCTGTCATGCGACCATTACAAGCAGAAATTATTGAAACATTAGGTGTTCAACCAACAATTGATCCGGCGACTGAAATCAAACGGTCAATCACACTGTTAAAAGACTATCTTAAGCAGACAGGGTTAAAGACACTTGTTTTAGGTATTTCGGGCGGACAAGATTCGACATTAGCAGGTAAACTGGCGCAATTTGCGGTTGAACAGTTGCGTGAAGAGACTGGGGATGGCGAGTATCAATTTATTGCTATGCGTTTACCATACAATGAACAAGCTGATGAATCAGATGCGTTGGCAGCAATCAAATGGCAAGAAGCTGATAAAACAGTGACTGTGAATATTGAAGAATCTGTTCTTGGCGTTGTTCATGAGTTAGAAGCTGCAGGTGTGCCTGTAACTGATTTCAATAAAGGAAATATTAAAGCTCGCGAACGAATGATTGCGCAATATGGTGTGGCTGCTGCTTATAAAGGTGTTGTCATCGGGACTGACCATGCAGCTGAGGCCTTAGCTGGTTTTTACACAAAGTTCGGGGACGGTGCGGCTGATATCACGCCATTGTATCGATTGAATAAACGACAGGGTCGCCAATTATTGGCATATCTTGGTGCACCAGCTACTTTCTATGAGAAAGTACCTACGGCTGATTTGGAAGAAGATCGTCCAGGACAACCAGATGAAGTTGCTTTAGGTGTGACTTATGATGCAATTGATGATTACTTGGAAGGTAAGGAAGTTTCTGAAGCAGATGCATTGCAAATTGAACGGCTATACACATCAACAGAACATAAGCGTCGTCAACCAGTGACCGTATTTGATCAGTGGTGGCGATAAAACAAAAAGAGCGAGACAAAAGTTGTTTTGAAGCCGGTGTGTAACGTGATTTGCGCTATCAAAATTATAAGATTACAGGATTGCGATAAATACATTTTTAGCAAAAAGCGGCTGAGGTGGAATGCCTCA